>MEKU01000007.1:0-47916 GCA_001767195.1 Acidobacteria bacterium RIFCSPLOWO2_02_FULL_67_21 | reverse complement strand
CGGCGGCCGCCGGCGGCGCGCCGTTCGAGATCTGCGGTGAGGACTATCCGACGCCCGACGGCACGTGCCTCCGCGACTACGTGCACGTGGCGGATCTGGCCGACGCGCACGTACGCGCGCTCAGCCACCTCGAAGCGGGCGGCGCGTCCGCGGTATATAACGTGGGCACGGAGCGCCCTTCCTCCGTCAGGGACGTGCTCGCGGCCGTCGGGCGGGTGGTCGGCCGGCCGGTTCCCGCACGGCCGGCCGGCAGGCGCCCGGGCGATCCCGCGGTCCTCTATGCGTCGGCGGCGCGCATACGGGAGGAGCTCGGCTGGGCCCCCGCCCGGCCGGGGCTCGAGACGATCGTCGCCGACGCGTGGAAGTGGCATTCGGCGCATCCACGCGGGTTCGCGGGGGCGCGCGTCTGATGTCGCGGATTCGCGGCGCGCTGCACGACCCGCTGCTGTCGGTGGTGATGCCCGCCTTCAACGAGGGGACTACCATCGAGGAGATCGTGCGGCGCGTCCTTGCCATTCCGCTGCGGATCCAGCTCATCGTCGTCGACGACGGCTCGACCGACGGCACGCGGGAACGGCTCGAGGAGTTGCGACAGGAGCTCGGGTTCACGCTGGTGCGGCAGCCCCGGAACGCCGGCAAGGGCGCGGCGCTGCGCCGCGGGTTCACCGAAGTGCGCGGGGATCTGGTGGTGATTCAGGACGCCGATCTCGAGTACTCGCCGGAGGAGCTCCCGATGCTGATCGAGCTGATCTGCCAGGGGCGCGCGGACGTCGTGTACGGCTCCCGATTTCTCGGCCGTCACCGGGTGTTTCTCTTCTCGCACTACCTCGGCAACCGGCTGCTGACGCTGCTGACCAATGTGCTGTACAACACGATGCTCACCGACATGGAGACCTGCTACAAGGTCATGCGCACGGAGGTGCTCCGGTCGATGACGCTGCGCTCGAACGGCTTCGGGATCGAGCCGGAGATTACCGCGAAGATTTTCAAGCGCGGCTTCCGCGTGTACGAAGTGCCGATTACCTACGACGGCCGGGGTTACGACGAGGGCAAGAAGATCGGCTGGCGCGACGGGTTCGTGGCGCTCTGGGTCCTGGTGCGGTACCGAATCAGCGAGTGACGGTCTTCTTTCGACTCTTCGAGTACGCGCGGCCCCACCGCGCGCGGCTGGCCTGGGCGCTGGTGGCGATGGTGGTGTACGGCGCGGCGTCGGCCGGCATCGCGGCGCTGATCCAGCCGATCTTCGACGAGGTCCTGCCGAGCCGCCAGAGCCTGCTGCCGATTGCCGCGACGATTCTCGTCGTGTACCTCGTCAAGGGGGTGAGCGCGTACGTCTCCGGGTACCTGATGACCGACGTCGGGCAGCGCGTCGTACGGGACCTCCGGAATGTGCTCTTTCGCCACATTCTCGGCCAGTCGGTCGCCTTCTTCTCGGTGCAGACGACCGGCCGGCTGATGTCGCGGATCACCAACGATGTCGGGCAGGTGCAGCGGTCGGTGTCCGAGACGATCGGAGACCTGACGCGCGAATCGCTGGCGCTCGTCGGGTTCGCGGCGCTGCTCTTCTACTACGACGCGCGACTGGCGCTCGTCTGCCTCACCGGCGCGCCGCTCGTCGTCTACCCGCTCGTGCGCCTGGGGCAGCGCGTGCGCCGGACCGCCCGCCGCAGCCAGGAGGCGCTCGAGCAGATGTCGCACGTGAGCGCCGAGGCGATCACCGGCCACCGGATCGTCAAGGCATTCGGCGCGGAGGGGCGCGAAACGGCGAAGTTCGAGCGCGCCTCGGATCACTTCTACCGCACGAGCATGAAGGTCACCAGCGTGCTGTCGGTGCTGCCACCGCTGATGGAGTTCATCGGCGGCGTGGCGTTTGTCGGCGCGTTGGCGTACGGCACGCAGGAGATTGCGGCCGGGCGGCTGTCGACCGGGGAGTTCACCGCGTTCATCGCCGCGCTGTTCATGATGTACGCCCCGGCCAAGAAGCTGAGCCGCGTCAACGCCGACCTGCAGCAGGCGATGGCGGCCGGCGAGCGCATCTTCGAGATTCTCGATCTGCACAACGTAGTGCAGGACCGGCCCGGAGCGATCGCGCTGCCCCCGTTCGGCGGGCGCATCGAGTTCCGCGACGTCCGGTTCTCCTACGCGTCGATCCCGCGCCCGGGTGCGGCGTCCGGGGAGGCCGGCCGGGCGACGCTCGATGGCGTCAGCTTCGCGGTGCGGCCGGGCCAGATGCTCGCCGTCGTCGGGCGGAGCGGCGCCGGCAAGACGACGCTGGTCAATCTGATTCCGCGGTTTTACGATGTAACGGACGGCGCGATTCTGATCGACGGCCACGACGTGCGGGACGTCACGCTGGCGTCGCTGCGGTCGCAGATCGGCATCGTCACGCAGGAGACGGTGCTCTTCGACGACACCATTGCCGCGAACATCGCCTACGGCCGGCCGGAGGCCGGCCGCGAGGAGATCGAGGCGGCCGCGCGCGCCGCGCACGCGCATGAGTTCATCGCGCGGCTGGATGACGGGTACGACACGACGATCGGCGAGCGCGGCCAGCGGCTCTCGGGCGGGCAGCGGCAGCGGATCGCGATCGCCCGGGCCATCCTGCGCGATTCGCCCATTCTCGTGCTCGACGAAGCGACCTCGTCGCTCGATGCGGAGTCGGAAATGCTCGTCCAGGACGCGCTCTCGACCCTGATTCTCAACCGCACCTGTTTCGTCATCGCGCACCGGCTGTCCACGGTCCGCCGCGCCGACACGATCGTGGTGCTCGAGCGCGGCCGCATCGCGGAGACGGGGACCCACGACGAACTGATGGCGCGCGGCGGCGCATATGCGAAACTCTACGAGTTGCAGCTCCAGGACGAGCCCACGGAAGTTGAAATCTGATGATCAAGTCCATGACCGGATTCGCCTCGCTCACCCATGAGGACGAGCGCGCCACCATCGGCATCACGATCCGCGCCGTGAACCACCGGTTTCTCGACGTTCAGCTGCGGAGCCCGCAGTCGCTGGCGGGCCTGGAGCCCCGCATCCGGGCGGTGCTGCAGAAGCGGCTGGCGCGCGGGCGCGTCGAGCTGGCGATTGCCGTGCAGCTGCGCAGCACGGTGACGCCGACGGTGGAACTGAATGCGGAGTTCGCGCAGGCGCTGTCGGCGGCGCTCGATCAGGCGCGGGCGCGGGGGCTGATTTCGGGCGCGCTGACGCCCGGAGACCTGCTCCGGCTGCCGCAGGCGGTGACGATACGCGATCGCGGGGCCGAGACCGACCCGGCCGTCGAGGCGCACCTTGCGGCGAGCGTCGAGGCGGCGGTGGAGCAGGCCCTGGCGGATCTCGATGCCATGCGGGTGCGCGAAGGGGAGCATCTTCGCGCCGACTTCGAGGCACGTCTGCGGACGCTCGCCGGGCTGGCCGAGGCGCTGGCGGCGGCGGCGGATCGGGGCCGCACCACGCTGGAGCAGCGGCTGCAGGAGCGGATTCGCGAGCTCACGTTCGAGCTGCCGGTCGATCAGGCGATGATCGCGCAGGAGATCATCCGCGTCGCCGGCCGGTCGGACATCAGCGAGGAGCTCACGCGCTTCCGCGCGCATCTCGCGCACTGGGAGGCGCTGCAGGACGCGGACGAGCCGTGCGGGCGCAAGCTCGACTTCCTGCTGCAGGAGATGAACCGCGAGGTCAACACGATCGGCGCCAAGGCGGACGGCCTGCAGGTGTCGCAGCTGATCATCAACGGCAAGGCGGAGCTCGAAAAGCTCCGCGAGCAGGTCCAGAATGTCGAATAGCGGCCGCGGACTGCTGTTCATCGTCTCGGCGCCGTCCGGCACCGGCAAGACCACGCTGGTCGAGCGGCTCGTCCAGCTGGTGCCGAATCTGCGGATGTCGCGGTCGTACACGTCGCGCCCCGCGCGCGCCGGGGAGCAGAACGGCGTCGACTATAATTTCATCAGCCGCGAGCGCTTCGATGCGATGGTCGGGGACGGCGCGTTTCTGGAGTGGGCCGACGTATTCGGCCACTGCTACGGGACCTCCGCCGCCGATACCGACACGCTGCTGTCGCAGGGCCACGATGTGGTACTGGTGATCGACGTGCAGGGGGCGCGGCAGGTCCGCAGCCGCGGGATCGAGACCGTCGGTGTCTTCGTCCTGCCGCCGTCCGCGTCGGTGCTGGAGCAGCGGCTGCGCGGCCGCAGCAAGGACTCCGAAGAGCAGATCCGGCGCCGCCTGGAGGTGGCGTGCCGCGAGGTGCACGAGTTCTCCGGATACGAGTACGTGGTGGTCAACGACGAGCTGGACGCGGCCGTGGACCGGATGGCGGCCATCGTGCTCGCCGAACGGGCGCGGGTGAAGATGATGCGGCGCCGCGCCGAAGAGATTATCGGGACATTTGCAGATGGAAAAGACACCTAAGCAGAATCGGTTCGAATTCGTCGTCCTGGCGGGCCAGCGGGCCCGGCAGCTGCTCGCCGGCGCGCTGCCGCGCGAGAGCGGCGAGAAGAAGGTGACGATCGCGCAGCGCGAGATCTTGCGGCGGAAAGTGGAGAAGCTGGCAGTAGACAGCGGGCAGTAGGCAGCACAATCCCGGCTGCTGCCTGGCCCACTGCCTACTGCCTACTGCCTACTGTCTACTATGCTCATCGCCCTCGGCGTGACCGGCGGGATCGGCGCCTACAAGGCGGTCGAGGTGTGTCGCGGCCTGCAGAAGCACGGACACGACGTGGTGGCCGTCATGACGCGCTCGGCGGCGCGTTTTGTCGGCCCCGTCACGTTCGAGGCGATTACCCGGCGGCCGGTGATCACGTCGCAGTGGAAGCCGGGCATCAACACCCGTCTACGCGCGGAGCGCTCCGACGAGGCCTCGACGGAGCCTTGGCGGAGTCGGGGCGACATCGAACACATCGCAATTGCCGACGGCATCGCCCTGCTGCTGGTGGCGCCCTGCACCGCCAACGTCATCGGCAAGTTCGCCAACGGGATCGCAGACGACTTTCTGACGTCCCTCTATCTGGCCACGCGCGCTCCGGTGCTCCTCGCGCCCGCGATGAACTCCAACATGCTGGCGCACGAGGCCGTGCAGCGGAACCTGCAGGTGCTGGCCGCCCGCGGTGTGGGGTTTGTCGAGCCGGGGGAGGGGTATCTGGCCTGCGGCTGGATCGGCAAGGGCCGGCTGGCCGAACCGCCCGAGATCGTGAGCGCGGCGGTCCGGGCGCTGGCGCCCGCCGACTCGCTGCTGCGCGGCCGCCGCGTGCTCGTGACCGCCGGCCCCACCTACGAGGACATCGATCCGGTCCGCTATATCGGCAACCGGTCGAGCGGCCGGATGGGGTTTGCCCTGGCCGCCGAAGCCCGCCGGCGGGGCGCCCGCGTGACGCTCGTGGCCGGCCCCACGCGCCTGGCGCCGCCCGCCGCCGACGAGATCGTCCGCGTGCGCAGCGCGGCGGAGATGCATGCCGCCGTCCTGGGCGGCGCGGAGGGGGCGGACGTGGTGATCATGGCGGCGGCCGTCGCCGACTACACGCCGGCCGACCCGGCCTCCCACAAGGTGTCGAAGCAGGACGGCCCGTTGACGCTCACGCTCGAGCGGACGCCCGATATTCTGGCCGAGCTCGGCCGGGCACGACCGCGCCGCGCGTCGGGCTCGCCGATTCTCGTCGGCTTTGCCGCGGAGACGGCCGACGTGATCCCCCGGGCGCGCGAGAAGCGGACCCGGAAAGGCCTCGATCTGATCGTGGCCAACGACGTGTCGCGGGCCGACGCCGGCTTTGACGTCGGCACCAATGTCGTGACGGTCATCGGCGACGAGCGGCAGCGCGAGGTTCCTCTGCAGAGCAAGGAGCGCGTGGCCGCGGCGATTCTCGACGAGGTCGAGGACCTGCTGCGCGCGCGCGCCGCGGCGCCCGCCCGCGCGTGATGCCGGCCGACGACCTCCGGGCGCATCTCGAGTTCTTCGGCGAGCTGGGCGTCGACGGCGTTCGCCGGGAGCGCGAATGGCGTGCCCGCGCGAATGGCGAGGCGGCGTCGGCGGTTGCGCCTCCGGACACGCTTCCCGCCATCCGTGCCGATCTGGGCGACTGCGTCCGCTGCAAGCTGCACGGCCTCGGGCGCCGCCAGATCGTGTTTGGCGTCGGCAATCCCCACGCGGAGCTGATGTTCGTCGGTGAGGCCCCCGGAGCGGACGAAGACCTGCAGGGAGAGCCGTTTGTCGGCCGGGCCGGCCAGCTCCTCACGAAGATCATCGGGGCGATCGGCCTCACGCGTGAGGACGTCTACATCGCCAACGTCATCAAGTGCCGGCCGCCCGGCAACCGGAACCCGGAGCCGGACGAGGTGGAGCAATGCGAGCCGTTCCTCTTCCGGCAGATTGACACCATCAAGCCGAGGGTCATCGTGGCGCTCGGCAAGTTCGCGGCACAGTCGCTGCTTCGCACCACCGAGCCGATCACGCGGCTGCGCGGGCGCGAGTACACGTACCGCGACGCCATCCTGATGCCGACGTACCACCCCGCGTACCTGCTGCGCGCTCCATCGGCCAAGCGCGAGGTGTGGGAGGACATGAAGCGGGTTCGTGAGATCCTGCAGGGTGAATAGTCTGAGCATTGTGCATTGCGTCTAATCTCCGTCGCCGTTCCCGTTCCATATCTCGAGCCGCTCACCTACAACGTTCCGGACCGCTGGCCTGACCTTCCGCCGGTCGGCGCCCGTGTCCGCGTCCCGGTTGGATCGCGGACGGTGGTGGGGTGCGTGGTGGGGCACGACGCATCGCCGGCCCCGGCCAGCGGCGCCAAGGACGTCGTCGGGGTTCTCGACAAGGAGCCGTTTCTTCCGGCCGATGTCGTCGCCCTGTGCCGCTGGGTCGCGGACTATTACCTCGCCGGCGTCGGCGATGCCATCGGGGTGGCCATGCCTCCAGGCTCCAGGCGGGCCTCGGCGTTCAAGACACGGCGCGTGGTCGCGGCGACCTCCCACGGCCTCTCGGTGCTCGCCGGCGCCGGAGTCACTCCAAAGCAGCGTGCGGTGCTGGAGGCGCTCGCCGCCGTCCCCGTCGGCCTTCCCGCATCGGCGCTCCGCGACCGTGGGGTGAGATCAGACGTCGTCCGGCGTCTGGCGTCGCAGGGGCTGGTCGTGATCCGGGCCGAAGCGGACGAACGCGACCCCTTCGAGCGCTCGGTGCTGGCCCATGTCGCGCACGACGGCTCCCGGGCGCTCAGCGACGAGCAGGAGTCGGCGCTGTCACGTCTGGACGCGCTGGCCGACACCAGGGCCTTCCACGTGGCGTTGCTCCACGGCGTGACGGGGAGCGGGAAGACCGAAATCTACCTGCGGCTTGCCGGCCGCGTCTGCCGCCAGGGCCGGCAAGTGCTGCTCATGGTGCCGGAGATTGCGCTGACGCCGTCGGTCGCAGGGCTCTTCCGGTCGGCCTTCGGGGCGCGGGTCGCCATTCAGCACAGCGCCCTGTCGGACGGGGAGCGCCACGATCAGTGGCAGCGCATCCGCCGGGGCGAGGTCGATGTGGTCGTCGGCACGCGATCCGCGGTCTTCGCGCCGCTGGCGCATCCGGGCCTGATCGTCGTGGACGAGGAGCACGACACGTCGTACAAGCAGGACGAGGCGCCCCGCTATCACGGCCGCGACGTCGCCATCGTGCGGGCGCAGTCGGCCGGCGCGCTGGTCGTGCTCGGCTCGGCCACGCCCTCCATGGAGACGTACCAGAACGCGCTGGCCGGGAAGTACACGCGGCTGACGCTCGAGCGCCGCGTCCTGGATCGGCAGCTGGCCACGGTCCGTCTGGTGAACATGCGCGACGAGTACGCGGACGCCGGGCCGGACGTCGTCATCAGCCGGGCGCTCGCAGCCGCCATCGAGGAGCGTCTGTCCAGGCGCGAGCAGGTCGTGATCCTCCTGAATCGGCGCGGGTATGCGACCGCGGTCTTCTGCCGCCAGTGCGGCGACACTTTCGAATGCCCGAACTGCAGCATCTCGCTCACCGTGCATCGAAAGGGGAGCGGCTGGAAGGCCCGCTGCCACTACTGCAACTACGCCGTCGACGTGCCGAAGAGCTGCCGGAAGTGCGCAGCGCCATACCTGGAACATGCGGGGTTCGGCACCGAGAAGATCGAGCAGCAGATCATCGAGCGGTTTCCCGGCGCGCGCGTGGGCCGGGTCGATCGCGACTCGATGCGCCGCAAAGGCGCGCTCGCAGCAGTCCTGTCGAAGTTCGCCACCGGCGGCATCGACGTGCTCGTCGGCACGCAGATGATCGCCAAGGGACACGACTTTCCGCGCGTGACGCTCGTGGGTGTGATTTCGGCCGACGTGGGCCTCGGCCTGGCCGACTTCCGGGCCGCCGAGCGCACCTTTCAGCTGCTCACGCAGGTTGCGGGACGGGCCGGGCGCGGCGAGCAGGCGGGAGAAGCCATCGTCCAGACGCTCTATCCGGAGCACTACAGCATCCAGGTGGCCTGCCGGCAGGACTACCAGGCGTTTTTCGAGCGGGAGCTCGTCTATCGGCGCAGCATGCGGTACCCGCCAACCGTCGGGTTGATCAATACGCTGGTGCGCGGCAGAACGCTGCAGGAGGCGATGCAGACGGCGGCAGCCGTGGTGCGCGGTCTGCAGCCGGCGGCTGCACAGGCCCCGTTCAGCATTCTCGGGCCCGCGCCTGCGCCGCTCGTCAAGCTTCGCGGCGAGCACCGCGTGCAGTTCTTCCTGAAGGGAAGCCGGCGTGCCGCGATGCGGCAGGCCCTCAGAGACGCGCTGGCGCGCATGCCTGAAGTCAGGCGGAAGGTAACGGTCGATGTGGATCCGCTCAACGTCCTGTAGACAACCCCCAACTCCCAATACACCAACTCCCAAGCGAATTGGGAAGTGCGTTCTTGGGAATTGGGAGTGTGGAGTCGATCAGGGCCGCGTCATGATGTCCATCGGCTCGATCGGCGCGGGCGTAAAGCACAGGATGAACATGATGAGCGCGAAGCCGGCCAGCCAGAGGCGCCCGCGATCCAGGGGGATCTCTTCGTCGAAGGTGCGCGGGTGCCTCGGCCCGAACGCCAGCAGCATCACCACGGTCAGCACCGTCCAGACGAGCCACGAGGTCGAGACGAATGTCAGCCCGATCAGTCCCGCCAGCGTGCCGAGCGTCACGACCGTGCTCTTCCGGCCGAGGACGGCGTAGGAGATGTGCCCGCCATCGAGCTGCCCGATCGGGAACAGGTTGAGGGCGGTGGCGAGCAGGCCGAACCAGGCGGCAAACGCCATCGGGTGCATGTTGATCGAGTAACCTTCGGGCGGCGTTCCCCAGAAGAGCCAGGCTGCGCCCCGGAAGAGCAGCGGCTCGCCGAGCTCGACGAACCCGCGGGTGTCGGCTGGAAGCGCGGTGACGCGCGACAGGCTCATTCCAAGCAGCAGCACCGGAACAGCGACGACGAAGCCCGCTATCGGTCCTGCGATGCCGATATCGAACAGCTCGCGTTTGGTGGGTATGACCTGGCGGATCCGGATGAACGCGCCGAGCGTGCCGGTCAGCGGCAGCGGCGCCGGCAGGAAGTAGGGGAGCGACGCGTCGACGCCGTAGTATCGGCAGGCGAAATAGTGTCCGAATTCATGCGCCCCGAGGATCGCGAGGATCGACGCGCTGTACCACAGGCCGTTCAGGAGGAACAGCGGGCTCGATATTTCGATCGTCCGGCTGCTGCCGAAATCGAGGTGGAAGCTCGCGAAGTGGTCCGCGCCGACGAGCATCGTCGATGCCACCGTGAGAAGGAACAGAATGAGCTGCCGCCAGGCCCGCGGCGAGGAGCGGCGGGGCGGTGGCGGCGTATATGGCCATTCGGCGGGCGGACCCGCCTGAGCGCTGTCGAACGAAGAAGAGCCCATGCGGGCCGATTACCCGATATTCTGGAGTTCTTTGCCGGGCTTGAACCGGATCGTCCGGCCGGGTGGGATGCGCACTTCCTTACCGGTCCGGGGGTTGCGGCCGATTCCGCGCTTTCGGGGCTTCACCTGAAAAACGCCGAAACCGCGCAGCTCGATACGGTCTCCTCGCTGCATCGACAGGCGCATGGCATCGAAGACCGCATCGACGGCCAACTCAGCCTTCACCTTGGTAATGTCAGCGGTTTTCGAGACCTCGTTGACGATGTCGACCTTGATCATTCAGGGGTAGTCCTCAGCGTGAAAAACCGTAACTACTATAGAAAAGAACCATTTACGCTGTCAAATCGCACCCCTCCATGCCGTTGACTCCCAGGCGCGCCCGCCGCCGGCTGCCCTCTGTAGTACTGGTCGGCCGTCCGAACGTCGGCAAATCGACGCTCTTCAACCGGCTGACCGGACAGCGCCGCGCCATCGTGACGCCAGTGGCCGGGACGACACGCGACGTGATCGCGCTGCCGGCGGAGTGGCGTGGTGTGCCGTTCGAGCTCGTCGATACCGGCGGCATGTTTGGGGCGAGCGAGGATCCGCTGCACGAACTGGTGCTGGAGCGGGGCCACCGGGCGGTGGCCGACGCGGATCTCGTTGTGCTCGTGGTAGATGGCCGGGAAGGCCTGATGCCCGGGGACCGTGAGATCGCCAGGGCGATTCGCGAAGCCAGCAAGCCTGCGGTGCTGGCGATCAACAAGACCGACGATCGCCGCGCGCAGCGGAGCGTGCTGGAGTTCTATCAGCTCGGCTTCGATCCGGTGTTTGAAATCTCCGCCGAGCACGGCCAGGGCACCGGAGACCTGCTGGACGCGGTGGTCGAGCAGCTTGGGCCCGCGAGCCGTACCGCGCGAGCCGCCGACGAAGGCGCCGCGGCAGACGCCCCTGCTGCCGCTTCCGAGATCAACATTGCCGTCATCGGGCGGCCCAATGCCGGAAAGTCGTCGCTCGTGAACCGGCTGCTGCGGGAGGAGCGGATGATCGTGAGCGAGATGCCCGGTACCACGCGGGACTCGGTCGACTCGCTGCTCACGTGGCACCGGCGCCGATTCCGCCTCGTGGACACGGCCGGCATCCGGCGGCCCGGCCGCGTGGCCAGAAGCGGACAGATCGAGTCGATCAGCGTGCTGCTGGCGCGCCGCGCGATGCAGTCTGCCGACGTGGCGGTCGTCGTCATCGATGCCGTCGAGGGCGCGACCGACCAGGACGCCGCGATTGCGGGCGAGGCGGAGCGGACGGGATGCGGCGTGATCGTCGCGGCCAACAAGTGGGACCTGATGAAAGGGCGCGGGCCGGAGTTCGTCAAGGAGTTTGACGAGGCGCTCCGGCGGCAGTTGAAGTTCCTGGACTATGCGCCGGTCATGCACGTGTCGGCGGTGACGGGCGAGCGGACGCCGCGGCTGCTCGAGATGATCGATCGGGTCGCGGCGTCGCGCATGACGCGCGTGAAGACGGCCGAGCTGAATGCGTTCATCAAGAAGATCACCGCCCAGCAGCCGCCTCCGCATCAGGGCCGATCGGAGGTGCGCATCATGTATGCGGCGCAGGCCGGTGTGGCGCCGCCGACGTTCGTGCTCTTCACGAACGTCGCGATCAAGTTCCACTTCTCGTACGAGCGGTTTCTGGTGAACCGGCTCCGGGACGAATTCGGCTTCATGGGCACGCCGATCCGGCTGCACGTACGGCGGCGCCGCAAGTGACAGCGGTTCGCAGTGACAGCAGTACGTAGTGCCCGGCTTCAGCCGGGCCGGAGGTCGTTCGTAGTGCCCGGCTTCAGCCGGGCCGGGCTATACTTTCCGAGGTGACTCCAAAGCTGTATAAGGCTTCGGAAGTCTGCGACGCGGCCGGCCTGCAGCCGTACGTCCTCCGGTCCTGGGAGAAGGAGTTTCCGGGGATCGGCGTGCAGAAGTCGCAGGACTCGACGCGTCTGTACCGGCAGTCGGATCTCGACCAGGTGCTCCGCATCAAGCAGCTGGTGTTCGGCGAGGGGCTCACGCTGTCGGGCGCGCGCCGGCGGCTGGAGGAGGCGATGCCGGCGCCGACGCCGGGCAGCGAGCCCGGGATGGCCGAGGTGCTCGACACGCTCGACGCCGACGCGCGCGCGCGGATCGACCTGGTCCGCCAGGGGCTGCGGTCGATTCTCGACGTGCTGTCGAAGCGCGCCGGCGCGGTGGCGCTGGCGGAGCTTCCGAGGAACGGATCGTCAGGCGGACAGCGCCGCGCCTCACCGGGCGCGCGCAAGCCGCTGAAGGCGCGGCGCCCCGGCGCGCTCGCCTCGAAGCCGCGCAAGGCCGCGTCCACACGCGGGACGGCGGCGCGGAAGGACGCGGGCAAGCGAAAGCGGGTACGGCGGCAGTACTGACGGGACGTAGCGCAGCCTGGTAGCGCACCTGACTGGGGGTCAGGGGGTCGCAGGTTCGAATCCTGTCGTCCCGATTTCACATCCGCCGCACTGCAATGTTTGTTGACAGATCATTTCGCGACAGCCGCCGTCGTCGTCGGTAGGCCCGGCTGAAGCCGGGCACTACGTACGAGAGGCCCGGCTGAAGCCCGGCACTACGTACGAGAGGCCCGGCTGAAGCCCGGCACTACGTACGGAGCGGCGGTTTCGGTGTAAAGTGGTGTGGCGTGTTCATCCCCTGTCTCACGATTGCCGTGTTTCTCCTCGGCGAGCTGCCGGCATCGGCCTACGTTGATCCCGGAACCGGGAGCCTTCTCTATCAGACCGCGCTGACCGTGGTGCTCGGCCTCGGCCTCGTGTTCCGCCGCGTGCGCGGTTCGGTCGTCGATTTCGTGAAGCGCCTCGGCGGCCGGCAGTCCTCGTCGGGCAGCGTCGACACCCAGCAGCACTGACCCGGAGCAGCATGGCCCGGCGGACCTTGGTCTCGCTATGGCTTGGGTTCGCGCTCGCGGCGCTTTTCTTCTACCCGCTGGCGGCGGCGCTCGCTTCAAACCTCTATTACCTGCAGTGGCAGACCGCCGACATGGCGGAAGCGGTGGCGGCGTGGCTGGTGCTCGCGCTCGTGTTCGCGGGCATCCTTTTCGTTGTCTGGCCGCGTCCGACGAGATCGGCGGCGGCCATCCTGGTGCTGGTGGCGGCGCTGCCGCTCGCCTCGTTGGCGGCCGGCGTGGCGCGCGAGCTGCCTTACGACGATGTGATGCGGGCGGCGTGGGAGCATCGGCTGCTGCGCCTCGCCGTGCCCGCGATCCTGGCGGCCGCGTTTGCGCTGGCGTTTCTGCTGCGGCCCGAAGCGTTCGGCCGCTGGATCCGGCGCAGCCTCGTGCTCGTGTCGCCGGTGTCACTGGTCGTTGCGGGCGCCTTCGTCACCGCCGCCCCTCAGGGCTCGACGCTCGTCGCCTTCGAGCGAGCGGAGCCGGCCGCCGGGCCGGGCTCGGGTTGTTCTCCCGTGCTGGCGCTCCTGTTCGATGAGCTGTCATTTTCGTACGTGTACACCGGCGGAGCGATCGCTCCTGAGTTCCCATCGCTGCGGCGGTTCGGCGCCTCCGCGACGCATTACCTGACGGTCAGCGCTCCGGGCCGGGAAACGCTGAGCGCGGTGCCGTCGCTGCTGGCCGCACGGCGCGTCGAGGGCATGCGCGTCGAGAACGACAGGCTGATGGAGGTCGCAGACGGCACGCTCAGGCCGTTCGACGCCGCGACGCGTGACGGGTTGTTTGCCGCGGCGCGGGATCGCGGATTCCGGAGCGAGATGGGAGGGTATTACCTGGCCTACTGCGAGCTGCTCGCCGGGCTCGTCGACGCCTGCCGCTCGCGCAGCTTCTACAACGTCAACGTGCGCGGCGATCGGTTCTCACCGCTCGACCCTGTGCTGACCACGCTCGTGCTGTGGCCCCGCCAGTTTCCCTTTGGCCTGCTGAAGAATCGGGCCTTCGCGATTCACCAGCGCGATCTGGTCGAGGAGCTCTCGGCGTTTGCGCGGCGGCCGTTCGGCGGCGGCCGGCCGGTGTTCAGGCTCGTGCACTTCAGCGTTCCGCACCTGCCGTTCGTCTTCGACGCCGGCGGCTACGATCCCCCGCTGAATCCGCTGCAGACGTCGCCGGACGCACCGTACGTGCGCCAGCTCCGGTATGTCGATCGGATGATTGGAGAGCTGCTGGAGGACTTACGCCGGCAGGGACTCTACGACGACACTACGGTGGTGGTGCTGGCCGATCACGGCTACCGGTTCGGCGGGCGGGAACGCGATCCGCTCCACATCCCGTTTCTGGTCAAGACGGCGGGCCAGCAGGCGAGGGCGGAGATCGTCGCGCCGCGCGCGGGCGAGGCCCTCCTCAAAGACGTGATCGCGGAGGCGTGTGCCTCCGGTCAGGCGATCGCCTCCGCGCAATAGGCGGTGAGGACGTGAGAGTGCCTCGGGCCGTGCTGGCGGAGGGATGCGTGATTGGCGCGGCGATCGGCGCCGCGGCGATCCCGCCGGCGCCGGCGCTGGTCGAAGCGTGGTTTGCGGCCGGGATCTACCCCGGCATTCAGCGGGCGCTGACGCCGGTCTCCAACGCGCTGCCGTTCGCGCTGCTGGACCTCCTGCTTGTGGCTGCGCTTGTCGCGACGGCCATCGCATCCGCCGGCGCTGTGCGTGCGGCCCGAAGGGCGCGGACGGCCGCGCCCCTGCTGCGACTCGTCCGGCACCTCGCGACCGGTGGCGCGGCTCTGTACCTCGCATTTCTGCTGCTCTGGGGCTTCAACTACCGGCGCCTGCCGATCGAAGACCGGCTCGTGGTCGAGCCGGGTGGGCCGTCTGCCGCAGCGGTGGTGCAGCTCGGGCTGACCGCGGCGTCCGAGCTGAACGCGCTGCACACCGGCGCGCACCGCGCCGGGTGGCGCGAGCGGCCCTGGGAAGACCCGACACTGCGCAGCGCCTTTGTGCGGGTGCAGCGTGCGCTCGGCGACGTGACGCCGGCTACCCCGGGCAGGCTGAAGCGCTCGCTGCTCGGGCCGTACTTCCGATGGACCAGCGTCGACGGAATGATCAATCCGTTCGGTCTGGAGGTGCTTGTCAATCCGGATCTCCTGCCCTTCGAGCGGCCGTTCGTCGCCGCGCATGAGTGGGCGCATCTCGCCGGATACGCGGACGAGGCGGAGGCGAGCTTCGTCGGATGGCTGGCGTGCCTGGCCGCCGATGCTCCGGCCCGATACAGCGCCTGGCTGGCGCTCTACTGGCAGGTCCGGGCGGAGTTGAACGACTCGGAGCGCGCCCGTCTCGCCGATGCGCTTGCGGCGGGCCCCAGGGACGATCTCGAGGCGGTGGCGGCGCGCGTGCGCCAGGGAGAGTGGCCGTGGCTGCGCGATGCGGGCTGGCGCGCCTACGACCAGTATCTGAAAGCCAACCGCGTGGAGGAAGGCGTTCGCCGCTACGGCGCCGTCGTCACGCTCATTCTTCGCGCGCGCTTCGACCCCGGCTGGCAGCCCGTGCGGCGCGTCAGGAGACGCGGATGACCTCTGTCGACGCGCGCTGCAGCCGATCGCGGACGGCTCGCCAGAGGCCGTGATCGTGGGCGACGTCTGCCGCCAGAATGGCATCGAGGCCGGCGGCGTCGAGCTCGCGGAGCGCGGCGTACAGCCGCGAGGCCACCTGCCCCGCGTCGGTCTCAGGCCCGAGGTCGGCGACCGCCGCGGCGGTTGCATGCAGGGCCGCCACCGTCTCGCGCGTGCCGAGCACGCCGACCCGCCGCCCGCCGGCGCGTGCGGTTTCGGCCTCGCGCCGCAGCGCGGTCAGCACCGCGCCGGCCTCGCCGCGATACAGCGTCAGCGGCGTCCGGGGCGCATAGTGCTGCTCGAGCAGGCCTGGAGAGGGGAGCACCTGGCCCCGGGGCGCCTCGCGGAGTCGCACATCCGGCAGCACGCAGCGAAGGTCCTCAACGCTCACGGCGCCGGGCCGCAGGACCGTCGGCGGATCGGTCGTCAGGTCGAGCACCGTCGATTCGACACCCACACCGGTCGCGCCGGCGTCGACGACCATGTCAATGCGGCCAGCGAGATCGTCCATGACATGGGAGGCGCGCGTAGGGCTCGGCCGCGAGAACAGATTGGCGCTCGGCGCCGCGACAGGGATGCGCGCCGCGAGGAGCAGCGCCCGTGCGACCGGATGGGCGGGCACCCGGATCGCTACGGTATCGAGACCGGCCGTCACTTCCGGCGGAACGATCGGCGCCCGCCGGAGCACCAGCGTCAACGGCCCGGGCCAGAAACGCGCGGCCAGGGTTGATGCCACCTGGGGAACGCCGGCCGTCAGCGGCGCCACATCGGCGAGGCCGGCCACGTGAACGATGAGGGGGTCGTGGGCCGGGCGCTCTTTGACCTCGAAGAGCCGGCGAACCGCCTCCCGATCGAGCGCGTGGGCGCCAAGGCCGTACACCGTCTCGGTCGGAAAGGCCACCAGCCCGCCGCTCCGGAGACAGGCGGCCGCCCGCTCAATGGCGTGCTCGTCGGGCCGCGCCGCGTCGACCACCACGACCTCTGTCACAGCTCGTAGGGTACCTTACGGTCGCCTACGCTTTTGTGCGGGACTGTGCCATCTTCGCACACAGGCGGGCGGTAGTGACCCGTTCCGTGACGCGGAGCTGTACAGGAGAGGCGGCTTTTCAGGCGTACAAGCCATGCAGGCACTTGAACTTGCGTCGATATATAGGGGGAAGGGGGACACTGCCGTTCTGGAGTCTGGCTTGCTGATGAGCATGAGCGGTTCGTACGCTGGAGGTCCCCCCGCCATGCAGACGCAATACCCTAAGCTCTTTGTCGTCGACGACGACCGCGCCGTCCTGTCGATCGCGGGCACCGGTCTCACATGCCTCGACATGCTCCGGGCGCTTCAGAACCTCAGTCCCGAGTGTGAGGCCGTGCTGATGACCGGCTACAAGAACGTTGAGTCGGCGGTTGAGGCACTCAGCCGGAGCATCAGAGCCTCCGAGGCTCCCTCAGTGCCTGGCGCCGGCGCATCCGGGGCGGCCGCTCCCGCCTCGCTTCTCGCCGTCGAGCGCGACCACATCGCACGCACGCTCGAGATCGCCCACGGCAACAAGGCTGTCGCGGCCCGTCTGCTCGGCGTCAGCCGGCGGGCGCTCTACCGGCAGCTGGAGCGCCACGGCCTGCATGAGCGCGTGCCGATCGCGCGGGCGTCGGGTGCCGCCATGGAGCGGCGGCCATGATCGGAACGCACACGCCGCCGCCTCGCCGGACGCGCGTGCTGGTGGCGGACGACACCGAAAGCATCCGGGCGCTCTTCGAGAAGTTGCTCACCAGCGACGGCTACCAGGTCGTGAGCGTTGTCGACGGCGTGGCGGCGCTGGAGGCGGTACGCGCGCAGCACCCGGACGTCATCCTGCTCGACGTCGGCATGCCGGGTATTGACGGGATCGAGGTATGCCGCCGCCTGAAGGCGGACGCCGCGACACGTCTGACGCCGGTGGTGCTGGTGACCGGACTGTCGGAGCTTCCGGATCGCATCAGGGGGATCGAAGCGGGCGCCGACGACTTTCTGACCAAGCCGGTCCACCCGCACGAGCTGCGGGCGCGCGTCGCCTCGCTCTCGCGCATGAAGCACCTGACCGACGAGCTCGACTCGGCCGAGGCGGCGTTTGTCGCACTCGCGTTGACGATCGAGGCGCGCGATCCGATGACCAAAGGGCACTGCGAGCGGCTGGCGCACTGGGCGGTGCTGCTCGGCCGCGGGCTCGGGCTGCCCGCCGACGATCTCGACGCGCTGCACAGGGGCGGGTATCTGCACGATGTCGGCAAGGTGGGCGTGCCCGATTCGGTGCTCCTCAAGCCCGGGCCGCTGACCGACGCGGAGTTCGCCGTGATGAAGCGGCACACCGAGATCGGCGATTCGCTCTGCGCGCCGCTTCAGTCGCTGCGCGGCGTCCGCCCGATCATCCGATGCCACCACGAGCGTCTCGACGGCAGCGGATATCCGGGAGGTCTGCGCGGGGACGAGGTCCCGCTGCTGGCGCAGATTGTCGGCATTGTCGACGTGTACGACGCGCTGACGTCAGACCGTCCGTACCGGACGGCCATCGATCCGGATGCGGCCTCCCGGCATCTGCTGAGCGAGGTGGAGCGCCGGAAGTTCTCGAAGCTCCACGTGGAGGCGTTCCTCGACAGCCTACGGCTCAGCGCCGTCGTCAGCGGCTGAGCCGCGGCCGGCCGTCAGCCGCCGCGCGTGTGCATTTCAAGGTGCGGGTCGCGGCGGAGCGTGTCGACTGGAATCAGCGCCGCGCGGTCGCGCAGCGCCAGGCGCTCTTCGGCGCCTCGATCGCGGCGGCTCAGCCAGGCCGACCGAATCATCGACCCCATCTCCTCCGTGTCGGCGCCCCGCCGCAGCGCACGTCGCAGATCCAGGCCCGCCGTGCCGTACAGGCACAGGTACCACATCCCGTCGGCGGTCAGCCGCGCGCGGTCGCAGTCGGCGCAGAACGGGCTCGTGGTCGACGCGATGATCCCGAACAGGGTGCCGTCCGAAAGCCGGTAGCGGTCGGCGGGCGCGGACGAGGCTTCGTCCACCGGCACCACGGGCCCGAATCGCTGTGCCAGCCGCTCCAGCATCTCGGTCCTCGGCACGACCCGCTCGAGTGACCAGTGCGTCGCGCCGCCCACGTCCATGTACTCGATGAACCGGACCTCGGCGCCGCACGATCGCCCGAACTCGATCATCGCGTCCAGTTCGTCGTCGTTGACGCCGCGGATGACGACGGTGTCGAGCTTGAGGCCGCGAAAGAGCGGCGCGGCCGCGGCGATGCCCTGGAGCACGCGATCGAGATCGTCGGCCCGCGTCAGATCGCGGAACCGGTCAGGCCGCAGCGTGTCGAGGCTCACGGTCACGCGGTGCAGGCCCGCGTCGGCGAGCGCCTGCGCCTGGTCCGCCAGCAGCACGCCGTTAGTGGTCATGGCCAGGTCGCGGACGCGCGGCCGGCGGGCGAGGGCGGCGATGAGCACCGGCAGATCGTGCCGGACCAGCGGCTCGCCGCCGGTCAGGCGGACCTTGTCGACACCGAGGTCGAGAAAGACGTCGACGAGCCGCTCGATCTCCTCGAACTGCAGGATGTCCCCGCGCGGCAGCCAGACGTACTCCGGCTCCGGCATGCAGTAGCTGCAGCGCAGATTGCAGCGGTCCGTCACCGACAGCCGCAGGTTCCGCAGCGGGCGCTGGTACTGGTCGACGAGCACTGACGGCATTATGCCCTGTACTTCGACTTTTGACCTTCGAGCCTCGACTCAGTCAGATCGCCGAAAGGCGTGTCCGGTCGTGCGGGAGGTACGGGGCCGCCGTCCGCTGGCCTTCGAACGTGCGGCTCCAGCGGCCCGGCAGCGGCGTTGAGCAGTCGGGACAGGCGCCCTCGGGCGTCAGGCCGTATTCCTGGATGAGATACCCGTAGCGGGCGATCAGCCGCCGGCCGCAGTGGTGGCAGTAGGTGTGCTCGAGATCGCCGACGCGTCCCGGCAGGTTGCCGGCATAGACGTACCGCAGCCCAGCCTCACGGCCGATCCCCGCCGCGCGGCGCAGCGTCGCCGGCGTCGTGTTCTGCGGGCCGGTCATCCTGTAGTCCTGATGGAAGGCGGTCACGTGCCAGGGAATGTCCACGGACACGCCGGCAATGAAGTCTGTGAGTCGATGCAGCTCTTCGTCGCTGTCGTTGAACCCGGGCACGAGCAGCGTGACGATCTCGACCCAGACCTGGTGCGCGTGCAGCCACGCGATGGTCTCGAGGATCGGCTGCAGTCGTCCGCCGAGCTCCCGATAGCGCCGGTCATCGAAGCTCTTGAGATCGACCTTGTACAGATCGATCTGCGGCCTCAGGTACTCGAGGACCCGTGTGGTCCCGTTGCCGTTGGAGACGAACCCCGTAGCCAGCCCCTGCGCGCGCGCCTCCGCGAAGATGGCCACCGCCCATTCGGCGGTAATCAGCGGCTCGTTGTAGGTCGAGACCACGAGGCGTGCGCCCTGGCGAAGGGCGTCCTGCACGAGTGAGGCCGGTGTGGTGTCGCGCGGCGCCGCCACCGCACGGGGATCGCGAAGCGCCTGCGAGGTGACCCAGTTCTGGCAGTAGCTGCAGTGCAGGTCACAGCCCAGCATCCCGAAGCTGTAGGCCAGTGCGCCCGGGTACGCATGAAAGAACGGCTTCTTCTCGACCGGGTCGCACTGCACGCCCCCGACATATCCCCATGGCACGTGAAGCCGGCCGCCCTCGTTGTAGCGGACTTTGCAGACCCCGCGCGCGCCATCGGGGATGGGGCACTGATGGCCGCACGCATGGCACCGCAGGCGCGCGCTGCCGCCCCTCGCGCCCGGGCCCGCGGGGATGACCTCCACGAGCTCGGGCGCCGCCTCGCGCGTCCGGACGGCAAGCACTTCTTCGAGGGTTGGCACACTTTCATCGTACGATATCGGTCAACGCCCCGAGCCCACTTGAGACTTACTTCTCCATTTTTCCACTTCTCTACTTCCTCAACTTGAACCCGATTCCCCGCTCCGTGTGGTTCCTCGGCTGGGCGAGCCTGTTCACGGACGCCGCCACCGAGATGATCTATCCGCTGCTCCCGGTCTACCTGTCGCGGGTGCTTGGAGCGGGCGCGTTTGCGCTCGGCATTGTCGAGGGGGTCGCGGAGGCGGTCAACAGCGCGCTGAAGATCGCGTCGGGCCGCCTGTCCGATCGCGTCGGTCGCCGCAGGCCGATTGTGATTACCGGATATGCGCTGTCGTCGCTCGCGCGCCCCCTGATCGCGCTGGCGACCGCCTGGCCCCACGTGCTGTTGGTCCGTGCGCTGGACCGAACCGGGAAGGGCATTCGGGGAGCGCCGCGGGATGCGATGCTGGCCGCGTCGGCATCGGCCGGATCGCGCGGCCGCATCTTCGGATTTCACCGGGCGATGGATCACACCGGCGCGATTGTCGGGCCGCTTGTGGCCAGCCTCATTCTGTTCCTGGCGCCGGGCGAGTACCGGCTGGTGTTCGGGTTGACGATTATCCCCGGCGCCATTGCCGTGGCCTTGCTGTTTCTCGTGCGCGAGCCACCGGACGTGCGGCGGGTCCCGTCGAGCGAGGACCATCCAGCGCTCGACCGACCTGTGGCCGTACGCCTGCCACGGAATCTGTTGGCGTTTCTCGCCGTGCTCCTCGTATTCAGCCTGGGCAACTCGGCCGACGCGTTTCTGCTGCTGCGCATCTCCGATGCGCTTGGGAGCGCCACGTACATTCCCCTTCTGTGGTCGGCGCACCACGTCGTGAAGGCATCGTTGTCGACATGGGGAGGGGCGCTGTCGGATCGGCTCGGCCGCCGGCGCGTCATCGCGTTCGGCTGGCTGCTGTATGCGCTGGTGTACATCGGCTTTGCCACGGCTGACAGTGCGCCGATGCTGCTGATGTGGTTCTTGATCTACGGCGGCTACTTCGCATTGACCGAGGGTGCCGAGAAGGCGCTCGTCGCCGACTTCGCGGCCGCGGCGACCCATGGCCTGGCGTTCGGCGCCTACAACGCGACGCTTGGCGCTGGCACGCTCGCGGCGAGCATCGGTTTCGGATTCCTGTATGAGCGCGTCGGCGCACCCGCAGCCTTCGGGACGGGGGCGGCGCTGGCCGCCGCCGCGGCGCTCCTGTTGATGCTGATTCGGACGCCGGATCAGGCCGCGCGTGACGGGATGTTAAGATCGTAGGTTCCAATGCCTCAGATTCTCGTGACCAATGACGATGGAGTGGCCTCCGAGGGGATCCGCGCGCTCGCCGAGGCGCTGGCGCCGCTCGGCGAGGTGACGATCGTGGCGCCGGTCCAGGAGGCCAGCGCGATCGGCCATGCTCTCACGCTGCGCCGGCCGCTGCGTCTCGAGCGGGTCGCGCCTGCGATCTATTCGGTCGACGGCACGCCGACCGACTGTGTGAACGTCGCGATCAGCCACGTGCTGCGCGGCAAGCCGGATCTGATCGTGTCCGGGATCAACAAGGGGTGGAACCTCGGAGACGATGTGACGTACTCGGGCACCGTGTCGGGCGCGCTGGAGGGCGCGCTGCTCGGGATCCCCGGCATTGCGGTGTCGACGCAGAACAACCGCAATCAGTTCGACTTCGAGCCGGCGGCGCGGGCCGCGCGGCTCGTGGCCGAGGCGGTGCTCGAGCGCGGGATACCGCGCCTGGCGTTTCTGAACGTGAACGCCCCGTTCGGGCCGAACAAGGGGTTCCGGGCGACGGTGCAGGCGAAGCGAAACCACGTGACCGTGGTGGACAAGCGGATCGATCCACGCGGCCGGCCGTACTACTGGATTGAAGAAGGGGAGAACGCCTGGGAGCCGCACGACCGGTCCGACTATCAGGCGGTCCGCGACGGCTACGTGTCGGTGACGCCGCTGCAACCCGACATGACGGCGCACGATGCGCTGTCGTACGTGGAAGGGCTGCCGCTGGTGACCCCTGTGGAAGTACGCTAGACTGCCTTGTTTGTCGGGGCGTGGCTCAGCCTGGTAGAGCACTCGGTTCGGGACCGAGGGGTCGCTGGTTCGAATCCAGTCGCCCCGACCACTAAATCCAAAAACCATTGGTAAATACGATCGGTCATGACCGGCGATAGTCGGTCGTGATCGGGCGTATACGGGGGCAAATGGTTACCCTGTGGTTACCCTGTGCTGAATCGGCCTTCCCAAGGCCGAGCACCTCGCCACGCATGCCATGGACCGTCGGCCCGCCGCTAGTTTTTCTTCGTCGGGCGCTTAGCCGCCTGGCGAGACTGTTCGCGGCCGATCCGGACCGTTTTCCGATGCCTCCACCGCGCGTCGCACCGTTGGTCGTCGTAGGTGATGACGTGTTGCTGCTCGCTGAGGTAACGACACTCATCGCAAAGAGGAGCGCCCACCTGCAAGTAATCCCTATATGAGAGAGACGATCCAGATACGTAGTAGCTCATGACGTTGCCCTCTCCACAGTGGTCTTCGGTATCCACCATCAGCTACGCGACAAGCAGCTTCGCGCGGCGCCGACTGCGCGGCTGATCCTTCACGACGATCTCGACGTCGCTTCCGAGCAAAACCAGAAATCTCACGAGACGATCCAGCGAAAAGCCAGAGAGCTTGCCGCGTGTGAGCGCGGAGACCTTCGGCTGGTCGACCTCGAGAACGTTGGCGGCTTCTGCCTGCGTCAGCTTCCGTCGCTCGATGATTGTCGTGATCTTGTGGGCCAATTCCGCCTTCGCCGCCGCCTCCTCTGGCCGTGCATATCCGAGATCCGCGAAGACGTTGCCGCTTCCGATGACGTAGTCCTTCTTCGTGGCCATTGTCAGTGCTCCCGCTTCTGGTCCAACTCCGCAGCTCGCCTGAGCCGCTGTCGCACCAAGTCGATTTCTGATTGCGGTGTCGCGATGCCTTTCTTCGACTTCTTCTGGAAGAGGTGAAGAACGTACACCCGCTCGGCGAACCGCACCGTGTAAACGGCTCGATACGTGTCGCCTCGATGATCAGCAACCACCTCCAGGACGCCGGGACCGAGTCCCTTGAGCGGCTTCGCGCCCGCGTACTGTTCGCCAATCTGCGCCAAGTAAAGCGCGTAACCGACTTCGTCCTGAACGCCGTGCGGACACGTCCGGAGCGTCGCCAGCGTGTCGCCGAGCCAATCTCCCGGGTCGAGAGGCAGGAGGTCGACTTCCGTTCCTTCGGGCAGGTCGGTGGGTTCATCAACGACCAGCCGGCCGGCCTTGACTCGAGCCTTCAGTGTCATAGGGCATTCTAGCGCCGGCGACGTTTTGGCGATGAACGACGACGTCGAATGGGACCCTCGGAAGGCGGCCGCGAACCTGAAAAGGCACGGTGCGGGCTGGTGCTGAAGGCTCCGGCAGGGAAGACACGGATCACGAGCCGAATCGATGACGATGTGCTCCAGTGGTTTCGCAAGCAGGTACACGCGGCCGGCGGTGGGAGTTATCAAACCCTGATCAACGCTCCTCTCCGAGAGTACGTCCAGACGAAACACGAACCGCTTGAGGCGACCCTGCGGCGCGTCCTCCGTGAGGAACTACCGCGGGATTTGAAGCGTGCCGCTGGCCGCTAAGGGCAGCGGCTGGCGGTAGCCGCCGATTCGCGGCCATGTTGGGCAAAGGGGGTCACTGTGTTGCTCCTCTCCGCCCGCCGCTCGAATAGAATCGGCGTGACAGCCGGCAGGAGATCCCCATGACAGGCAGCCTCATTCGATTCGTATGTCTCGCCTTCCTGTTGTCGTACGGCGGCCGCGCGGCCGCCGCGCCAGCGGTGCCGGCCCGGTACGTCGCGCCGATTGCACTGCATCCGGCCGCGCTCGGGTCGTTTGTCCGGCCCATCTCATCGACCACCGCCGATGCGCAGGCGTTCTTCAATCAGGGCTTTCAACTGATGTACGCCTTCGGCAAGGTGGACGCCGTACGATCGTTCCGCGAGTCATGGAAGCGGGATCCGACCTGCGCGATCTGCTACTGGGGCGAGGCCTGGGCGTGGGGATCCTATCTGAACGGTCCGATGACCGCAGAGGAGGCGCCTGGCGCGTACGCCGCGATCCAGAAGGCGATTGCGATGAAAGCGCATGCGACAGCGAAGGAGCAGGCGTTCATCGGTGCGATGGCCGTCCGCTATGTCAAGGACTTCGACCCGGCCCGGCGCATCGAACAGGATCGCGCCTATGCCGACGCGGAACGGGTCTATCGCGACGAGCTCGAGGATCACCCGCACAACGGGTGGTCTTTGCTCGGGTTGCAGCAGGCACTGAAGGCGCGCGGGGGATCCCGTCGCCGGATGTGGATAAGGACCTGGAGGCAAGCTGGGCGCGATCGGAGGTCTGGATTCGATCGTCTCGCTTCTAGACCACTCCACATCACCTGGCGTTGGAGATCCGCCATGTCCCTCGGACGGCACTTCCCCCCACGCACTGTGAGTTTCCGCCGCCGGCTCTCGGGCTCGCCGTGATCGTTCCCGTGAAATTCGCGCCACGAACGCCCAGGCCGTTGTCGGTCGGGCAGGGGCCGGTGAACTGCGCGTTGCCGCCGAATCCGGCTGGCGGTCGTTCAAGTCGCCTGTCGACTGACGTGGTAGGATGGCGCCCTTTCAGTCCCTCCATCCTCGTGAGGACCGACCCATGACCATGCGCTTTGCCGCCGGCGCGTGCGCGCTGCTGTGCCTGGTACCGTTCGCGACGGCCCCTGACGCCGCCCAGACCGGCACTTCGAGGTACCAGCGTGTCGAGAACTGGCTTCGCGCGCCCGCTGGCCAGACGTTTGGAACCCTTTCGAGCGTGGATGTCGATGCCAGGGGCTTCGTGCACGTCTTCCGCCGGTGTCCGGAGATCTGCGATCACCCGAAGCCGGGCGAGGCGCCGAGCAGCATCTGGACCTTCGATCCCGCAGGCACCTTTGTGCGCGAGTGGGGACGGGGAGTAGCCCGGGAGGCACATACCCTTCGCGTCGACCGCGAAGGGTTCATCTGGACCGTCGACTCGCGAGGACACCAGGTCAAGAAGCTGCGCACGGACGGGAGCCTGGTACTGGCGCTGGGTCAGTACGACGTGAAGGGCGAAGGCCCCGACACGTTCAACGAGCCGACCGATGTGGCCGTCGCACCCAACGGGGACGTCTTCGTCACCGACGGGTACCAGAACCAGCGCGTCGTGAAGTTCGACCGGCAGGGCAGGTTTCTCAAGGCCTGGGGCTCGAAGGGCGCGGGGCCGGGACAGTTCCGCCTGCCTCACACGATCGTGCGGGACTCGCGCGGGCGGCTGATCGTGGGCGACCGGTGCGGGCTGGCGGCCACCGGCTGCACCGACAACCGGATTCAGATCTTCGACAGCGACGGCCGGTTCCTGGAGCAGTGGACCCACATGGGCGGGGGAACGCTGTCCATCACGCCGGACGACACGCTCTACGTGATCGGCAACGGCCGCGTGTCGATTGCCGACGCGCGGACGGGCCAGGTTCGCGGCACGATCGAGAAGGCCGGCGGGCACGGGCTCGCGGTTGATTCAGCCGGAAACCTGTACACCGCCGGTCTCGCCGACCGGTTCTCGCGCTACACGCCGATCAGGCCTTAGGTCCTCGCGGTGCCGCGCGCGGCCTCGCGACCGGCGATCCGCCCGAACGTCAGGCACTTCGCCAGCCCGTGCTGCATGAAGCCGCCGGCCGACTCGCCCGCGCTGTAGAGCCCGGGGATGACCGCGCCGGACCAGTCGATCGCCTGCGCACGCCCGTTGATGCGCAGACCCGACAGGCAATCGTGCGCGCACGGCGTCGACCAGGCCGCATAGAACGGCGCGGTCTGAATCTTGAACTTCGGGCTGGTCTTGCCGAAGTCGCCGTCCTTGCCGGCATCGACGAATGAGTTGTAGCGCCGCACGGCCGCGGCCAGCGCATCAGAGGGGAGCGGCTCCTTCTGGTACCTGCAGGTCACCTTTCGGGCAAGCTCCTCGAGCGTGTCGGCGCTGAAGAACCAGCCGTCGAGATCGACATACGGCGGCTTGCAGACCCACTCTTCGCGCGTGGCCCCTTCCGCGTCGAAGATCGCCCAGATCGGCCCGCCCCCGTTGGCGCCGGGCGGTGTCTTGGCGTTCGGCGCCATGCACGCGTTCCACCACGTCCAGCCGGTCGCCTCCTCGTTCACGAACCGGACGCCCGCCATGTTGACGTGGATGACGTTCTGGAAGTCCTTCACCGCGAGACCCGTTGCGCGGAACCTGCTGAAGACGGGGCTCTTGACGAGGTCGTCGGTCGAGCGCGTACCCGGCCGCAGGTACCCGAACTGGTTGCCGATGAGCACCGGCTTCTCCATCACGTGGGTGCGGGCGCGCGTGTCGTTGGTCTGGTTGGCCGCGCCCCAGAGCGCCGCGCCGACGCGGACCCCGGCCAGCTCGCCGTCGCCAGTCTGCAGCGAGTAGGGCTCGCCGACCACCTGGTACTCTTCGGTCAGTCGAGGGTCGTAGGCTCTGCGGAAGATGACGTTGCTCGTATGGCCGCCAGTGGCGATGACGATCCCGCGCCGCGCCTGAATCGTGACCGGCTTTCCCTTCGTTGTCGCCCGGATGCCGACGACCCGCCCCGTGAACTCCCCCTGGCGGTAGACGTCGGTGAGGCTGTGCTCGAGCAGGATCTGCACGCCCATCTTGCGAGCGGTCGCCTCGAGCGGGCGCATCAACGCGGTCCCATTCGATCCGGTCGGTGAGATCCCGCCGGCGTTGCCGTCCCAGCCGGCCAGCACCGGACCTTGCGCGCGCGGCGTCGTCGCCGGCCCGCCGTCCGGGTTGCCCGGCTTGGTGTCGCGCAGCGTCACCCCGCCCTTTTCGACGAGCCAGTCGAGCGTCGCCGCGCTCTCCTGGGCGAACGCCCAGACGATCTCGCGATCGCTGAAGCGGTAGTCGTGCCAGTTGATCAGGTCGGTGTACCACTTCTCCGGCGAGTCCTCGACGCCCCACTTCTTCTGGTTCTTCGAGCCGCCGCCAAGCGCCATCGCGCCGCCGCTCTGGATCGCGTGCCCGCCGATGTCGTAGTTCTGCTCGATCAGGATGACCGTCGCGCCGTTCTCGGCGGCGGAGATCGCCGCCGGCAGGCCGGCCGCTCCCGAGCCAACGACCACGACGTCGGCCACCTTGTCCCATCGCTTCGGAGGCTCCGCCGCTTCCAGCTGCTTGGGATCGAGCGACGCCAGCGCTGCCGCCATGCCGCCGACGCCGGCGGCCCCGGATTTGACGAAATCTCTTCGCGAGAACTGAGGCTTCTGATCGTCCTTCTTCATGATGTTCGTCCTCTACTGCATGCGGCTGCTGACGGAACCACTAACCGGGATGAGCATCGACTTGCTGATCCGGGAGATCGACGTGGCGCCCGTCTGCACCATGGCGACCTGCAGCTCCCGGCGGAGCAGCTCGATGACCGTTTCCACGCCTTCGGTGCCGAACGAGGCGAGCGACCAGGCCTGCGCCCGGCCGATGCCGACGGCGTTCGCCCCGAGTGCCAGCGCCTTGAAGATATCGGCGCCCGAACGGATGCCGCTGTCGTGGAAGACCGCGATCTTGCCGCCGACCGCCGCGACGACCTCCGGAAGCCACTCGAGGGAGCCGCGGCCGCTGGCGTCCTCGTGCGCGGCGTGCGTCGAGACCACGATCCCGTCGACGCCGGCCTTGATCGCCAGCTCGGCGTCCTCCGGCGCCACGACGCCCTTCAGGATCAGCTTCATCTTGGTCAAGTCGCGCACGCGCCGCACGTCGGCCCAGGTGGACGTGTCATTGCCCCGCAGGCTGCCGAGCGCGCCGATGACCTCGGCCATCGAGTCGGAGAGCGTGATGCGCCCTTCGCTGTCGTGGCAGCTGCTGCAGCGCGCGTCGTTCCTGCGCTCGAGGTTCGGGACCCCCGCCCGCTGCACGGCGCGCGCGCCGATCTGATTGCCGCCACCCACCGTGTCGACGGTCCAGACGTAGGCCGGCGTGCCCACCGATTCGAGCCGCTTGATCGTTTCGGCGCTCGGCCGGCCCCCGCAGATCCAGACCGGCTCGCCCCGGAGCTGATTCACCTTCTCGAGATCCTGAGTGCCCGACATGATCTCGAGCGTCCGCTTTCGGTTGGCGGCCGGCGCAATCGCGAGATTGCCGTCCGGGTGGATGGCGCGCAGGCGTCCGACCGGGCAGAGGTAGAGCGGGGACTCCCACGTCCTCCCGAAGAGCTGCGTTGACTGATCCACCTGACTGATGCCAAGCAGCCGCCGCACCTTGAGCTGGTAGCGCGCGTAGGCGTTGCGGTCGGCGATCTGGGTCTCCTGGTTGAAGACGCCCTCGTCGAACTCGGTGAAGTGCGGCAGCGAGAGCTTGGCCCTGGCAGCCGCCCGGAAGTCGAACACGTTGAGCGCCTCACGGACGGTCTTGATGATGTAGGTGTTCTGCTCCTGCGCGCTGATCGGCTCCGAGAGCAGCCCGCTGAACCAGTCCGAGCTGAGGCCTGCGGCCGCCAGCACGGGGCTGGCGGCCAGGAATCGCAGAAACGCGCGCCGATCGGACGAATGTTCGACCATAGAGCCCTCCTGAGCGGCTCCGCCAACGCGTCAGAACGTGACGCGGCTTCCGATCTTCAGCAGGCGTCCCGCCAGAACCTGCTGCGGCGTGAGCCAGCTCGGGCCGTAGCGCGTGCTCATGGCGAGAATCGGGCTCGCGTTGAGGGCGTTGTAGATGTCCAGCATGCCTTCCAGGCTCAGCCGCCCCACGCGGACGCTCTTGGAGAAGCGCAGGTCGAGCTGCCGAATCCGATCTTCGTAGAGGGTATTCGGCTCGAACAGGTTGGCGATCGTCACCGTGCCGTTGCACGTGGCGGCGGTGCCGCACTGGCCGAGATTACGGCCGAGTGACGGCCGGATCTGGGCGTTCGTTGCGACATAGGTCGCGATGATCGGCAGACCCGGCAGATCCTGATAGGTGGCGCTGACCTGCATGCTCCATGGCAGAGGGTAGGAGCCCGACAGCTTCAGCTGCGTCTGCCCCGCGAACGGCAGCGTGTTTTGGCAGAATGTCTCCTGCCCGGCGGGAAGCGTACGGCTCTCCGGCAGGTTCGTCAGCACGTCGCAGTTGTCCGTGACCGTCTGTCCGGTGCTCAAGCCGCCGGCCACGAGACCGCCCTGGCCGAACCGGTAACTCAGCGTGGCGTCGAACCCATTGTAGACGTCGGTCTGCTTGCCGAAGTGCGAGGCCTGGGTCACGAGATTGTCGGTTTGACCGAATCTGGAGGGCAGGATGTCGTAGAACCCGCAGAGCTGCTCGCCGCTGTTCGGCAGCCGGCTGTCGGCGGGGACGCTGATGCAGAACGGCGAGTAGTCCTGCGGTCCAACGGCCTGGTTGTCGGTCACGACGAAATTGCCGTGCCACGTCCGGAAGTAGCCCAGATTGATGCCGAGGCCGGACTGCAGCTCGTGCTGCACCGAGGCCGACGCCTGCCAGTTGTACGTCCGATTGCCGAAGCCGGTGAGGATGTCGTCGGCCGGCTTGTTGATGATACGCGGCTGACCGAACGTCGACGGCGAGAGGGGACCGCACTCGCCATGGGCCGCAGGGCGGTTGAGTTCGCAGTCCGGCACGAAATTACCATTCGCGTCGTTCCAGGTTCGGGACGCGCTGTTCACCTGCTGGTTGGCCGGGTGGTAGGTCTGCGCGAGCCGCGGCCCTTCGAGCGCGACGTACCGGCCGAGCGACGCCTTCACCGCCGTCCGGCCGTTGCCGAACAGGTCGTACGCCGCGCCAAGGCGAGGGCTCAGGTCCTTGAAGTTGGGCAGGTTCTTCGTGAGTGGATAGGTGCGGGCCGGCACAAAGGTACCCGCTTCCACCGTGTCTTCCGGGTCCCAGCCGTTGATGTAGTCGAATCGCAGCCCGAGATTCAGCGTCATCCTCCGGATGGTCCACTGATCCTGCGTGAAGATCCCGACGTTGGTGAACCGGTTGTCGTTGACCGCGGGCAGCGCGAAGATCGTCACCTGCGTCGGCACGCCGTTGCGCACCGAGTAGTTACGGTCGCCAACCATGATGGACCAGTGCTCACGCGCGCCCTCCTGGATGAAGAGCCCGGTCTTGAAGGCGTGCGAGCCCGTGACGTACGACACCGAGACCTTCTGGTTCCAGTTCTGGTGGTAGATGTAGCCGTAGCCGCCGTCGGTGTTCGTCTGCGTCGCGCGTGAATTGTGGCGCCAGCCGGTGGTGAGCTCCGTCACCTGAATGTCGCTCGCCTGGAAGCGGACACCCTCGATCGGCTCGTAATCGTAGCCGGCGTTGTAGAACCCGCCTCCCGCCTCGAAGAGCAGCCGGTTGGTGATGGGGGAGGTCCACGCGATGTCGGCGAAGTTCTCGTGATAGCTGTGGTAGCCCTGCGCCTCTGGCGCCGCATTCGTGTTGGACGGCAGCGGGCAGTTGCAGTTCAACTGGAAGTCGTTGCCGAGCGTCAGCTTGTTCTTCTCGTTGATCTGCCACGTGATCCGGCCCATGTTGCTCTTGCGCGGGCTGCGGGCGTAGAAGGGACGGCTCAGGTCGGGCGTGTAGAACGCCGTGCCCTGGGTCGCGTTGAAGTAGTCGCCGGGAGTCGGCCGGGGAACCTCGGTCCCCCACGAGCGCTGCGAGAGGAAGAACCAGAGCTTGTCACGCTTGATCGGTCCGCCGAACGCCGGGTTGACGTCGTAGATCTTCCGCAGCTTCAGCTGCGGCCGGAGCCCACGTGCGACGAGCTCGGGGGTGTCGTTGAAGCTCTGCATGTCGCCGTTGGCAAGGCTCCAGCTGAAGTAGCCAGAGTACTGGTTGCCGCCTTCCTTGGGGACCACGTTCATCTGGATGCCCCCAGTCTCGCTTTCGGCCGAAATGCCACCGGTCTGGAACGTAACCTCCTGTGTCGCCGCGGCATTGATTGAGAAGGTGCGGAACCCGCCGCCGGCGCCCATCATGTTGCCGGGACGCATGCCGTTGACGGTGTACACCATGTCAGAGCCCCGGTTGCCATGAATGCCGATGAAGCTGACCGACTCGCCGGTGTTGCCGCCCACATCCTGATTTGCCGGTGGCATCGTTGCGCCAGGGATCAGCGGCACGTAGCCTCGAATCGTCTTGGTGTTCGGCAGCCGGTCAAGCATCTCGCGCGAGAAGACGTTCTGCGCCATCACGTTCTGCGTGTCGACGAGCGGCGCGGCGCCCGAGACGGTGATCGTTTCCTCCAGCGATCCGACGCGCATTTCCGCATTGACGTTGGCCGTAAAGCCGGTCGTCAGCTCGATGCCTTCGCGGATGAACGTTCCGAACCCCGGCAGCGTGAAGGTGACGGTGTAGGTGCCCGGCCGGAGGTCGACGATCCGGTACAGCCCCTGGTCATCGGAGACGGCAGTGCGTACCTTCTCAATCAGCGCAGGGCTGGACGCTTCGACAGTGACGCCGGGCATCACGCCGCCCGACGTGTCTCGGACAACCCCGGCGATGGCACCCGACAGGGCCGTCTGGGCCGACGCGGCTGCCGGGAACATGCCGAGGAGCAGGAGGAGGAACATCAACCGACCGGCACGTACTGTAGACATCATGTTTCTCCCATCAGAGCGGCACCGGGGCTGTGCCGCTGACCAACGACCGGTGGAAAGTGGCGGCAGTCTACAACAACCGTGCGGCGGCGGCGCAGCCAAAGATGGCCCGACCGGCGGCTGCTTCAGCCTTGTCGTCCTGGCCCGGTTTTGTATGCCACGGGAAATTCCTGCACTCCTCCAGCCGCCCTCGAATGGTCGTGGCACGCACAGACTTGCGCCGTAAGATCCAGCCCAAGTTGAAGTTGTAGACAAGACGAGGCCGCCGGAACGCCTATTGCCCCACGTCTTGCGCTTCCTCCCCCAGGAGGGCATCGATATGCGGGTGGTTCGTCTCTGTTCCTGGCTCGTCGCTCTTGGCGCGGCGGCCATCGTGAGCGCTGCCTGTGGCTCGGGCAGTACGGCCCTTCATCCAACGGCGCCGACCGGCGCTCTCGGCTCCGCTGCGCTCAGTCTGGACGAGACCGCCGACCTCGCGGCCATGGCAGCCACCGCGGACGCGTCTGGCACGCTCGGCCGCGGCGGAAATGGCGGCGGCCACGGGCATGGCGACGACCTCGAGAGAGGGAACGGCAAGGGCAAGGAGAAGACTCGCGACTCCGCCGACGCCGATGATGATGATGATGCCGACGATGAGGAAGGCGAAGAGGAAGATGAGGACGACGACAATGAAGGCCCCGGCCGTCAGGATCGCCGTCAACTGTCGGGCTTCGTGAGCGCGGTCGGCGCCGACACGCTGACGATTCGCGGCATCACCGTGAGAGTCACGGAAGACACCATCATTCGCCACGGTCATCGCCGGCTCACGCTGGCCGACGTGCACGCGGGCGACCACGCGCAGGCACGCGGCACCTATGACGGAGCCGTCCTCGTCGCAACCGAAGTGAAGGTCGAGGACACGGGCCACGACAACGATGACGAAGACGACGAGACCGAGCTGAAGGGGACCGTCGCCGGCCTCACGCCCAGCCCGGCGTGTCCGTCGGTGACGTTCACGATCGGCACCGCCACCGTGACCACGAGCAGCACCACGATCTATGAGGGCGTGACCTGCGCAACGCTCGCCAACAACCTCAGGGTGGAAGTCGAGGGGACGCTGAGCGGCACGACGCTCGTGGCGGCGAAAGTGGAGCTGGACGACTGAGGAGAAAATCCCAAAGCCCAAATCCCAAAGTGGTTCCGGAGTCCCAAGCTGCTTGGGATTTGGAGTGTGGGATTTGGGATTTGACACGCGCAGCTATTCCTGCCTCCAGCGGAGCAGCCGCCGCTCCAACCGCTCCGCCGCCGCGAAGAGCAGCAGCGCGAAGGCCATGACGACGAGAATGAGCGCGAGCGCCACCTTGGAGGCGAGATCGATCCCGAGCCAGATCACGAAGAGCGGCGCCAGAATCACGCGCGGAATCGCGTTGAGCAGCATCATGATCGGCTCGAGCAGCTCGGCCGCCAGCGGGACGAGCGCCGCCGTGAAGCCGAGCGCGATGCCGATGAGCAGTCCGCCCGCGAGCCCCGCGAAGGCGGCCACCAGCGTCGCCTGCAGGTGAGGCCAGAGCTCGCCGCCGGCCACGAGCGTCGCGAGGACTGACGCGACGGCGGACGGCGCGGGCACGTAGAACGGGTTCACCCATCCGAGCCGCGAGGCTGTCTCCCAGACGAGCACCATCAGGAGCAGTGCCGTGGCGCGACGGAGGGGGCGCCCCGCAGGCCGGATCATGCGCTGTCTCCGGCCACGTCCGCTCCGGCCAGCTCGTCCCAGAGCTCCTGCAGCAGCGGCGCGAAGCGCGGGTGGCCGCGCGACTCGAGCACGTGGCGGGGGCGGGGAATGTCGATGGCATGGCGGGCCTGTATTCCGGCCCCCGGCCCCTGCGACAGCACGTACACGACATCCGAGAGCGTGATGACTTCTTCGAAGTCGTGGGTGACGAGCAGCACCGTGAGGTGCTGGCGCTCGACCCACCGGATCAGCTCCTCGGTGATGCGCGTGCGGGCGATCGCATCGAGCGAGGCGAACGGCTCGTCCATCAGCAGCAGCCGCGGTTCGAGCGCCAGCACCTGCGCGAGCGCCACACGCTTGCGCTGCCCGCCGGAGAGTTGCCGCGGGTACCTCGCTTCAAATCCCGCCAGACCGATCGACGCCAGCCACTGCGAGGCCTGCTCCTCGGCCGCCGGACTCGCGACCCCGCGGATGCGCTGGCCCAGCGCGACATTCTCACGCGCCGTCCGCCAGGGCAGCAGCGCGTCATCCTGAAAGAGAAAGCCGATGTCGGCAGGCGCGACGTCGAGATCGACCGTGCCGGTCTGGGGCTGGAGCAGGCGGGTGATCGCCCTCAGAAGGCTGGTCTTGCCGCAGCCGGACGGCCCGACGAACGCCCCCCGCGCCACATCGAGATTGATCCGTTCGAGCACGGGGACATGGTCATACGCGATCGTGAGATTGCGGATCCGGAGCACCGATCGCTCAAGGCATTGACGAATGTGGGGTCACGAAATTCGTCAATCCGTCAATTCGTAGATTCGTAAATCCCAGTGTCTAGTAGCGAGGCGAGATTGACGCGGCCGGCGTCGAGGATGCCGGCGATCTCCTGTGCGCGGGCCACACGAGCGGCCGGTTCGAGCTCGACCGTCACGCGCTCCGGGTAGAGCGAGAACCGGTATCGCTCGATGATGCCGGTGAGCTGTGCCACGTCTCCGCCGGCGATCAGCGCGTCGGGCAATGCCGCCACGATGAGCGTCAGCGCCGGTTCCTGCACCATGGCGGCATCCACCTGCCCGAGGCGCAGCGCGTCGAAGACGTTGGTGCCGATCGTGGCCATGCGCACGCGTTCCGGATCGACGCCCGCCTGATCGAGGAGAAAGAGGAGCAGCGCATGGTCGGCGTTGCCCGGCCCGGAGATGGCGACGGTCGTGTCCGTCAGATCGGTCACAGCGTCGATCTGCGCGCTGCGCGACGGAGCGGTGGCGAGCGCGAAGAGCGGCAGGCGGCCGGTGGAGGCAAAACGGCGGATCACCGCGCCGTTGGCCGCCTGGAGCACTACGTCGAAGGACGTGCCCGCGTACTCGACGGCGCCACCGACCAGCGCCTGCATGGCGGCATTGCAGCCGCGGGTGTACACGAGCTCCACCTCGAGCCCTTCGGCGGCGAAGTGCCCGCGCGCCCGTGCGACCTCGTACGGAATGACGCACAGGAGCTGTCCGCAGAATGCCAGCCGGACGCGCGTCGGCGCGCCCGCCGGTCCACGCTCGGTACAGGCGCTGAGGGCGGCGGCGCCGGCCGCCGCCGCCATTGTCTTCAGGGCGGTGCGGCGGTCGAACGACGGTCCCTCGGTCAGCCACCCGCGCCGGTCGGGGACGCCGGAGAGGTTCGGATTGGTGGCTTCGCAGCAGCCCATTGCGATGAGTGAGTGTACTTTACACGCGACGCGGAGCCCGGCTAAAGCCGGGCACTACGTACCGACCGTAGTGCCGGGCTTCAGCCCGGCCAACCTACCGGCCCGCTGCGGCAGCCCGCTGCGCCATCCGTTCCTGCATCTGGCGCGTGAGATGCGGGGTCAGCCCCATCATCCGCTGCGCCACCATCAGCTGGGCGCGGTGGTGCATCTCATGCTCCTTGGGTGAGAGCAGCATCTCGAAGCGTGACTTCGTGACCGGCTGGGATCCCGGGGGCATCGTGACCGGTTCGGCCAGGAACGGCTCGGGGAGGCTCTCGAGATACGAGGCGAACTCGTCGCCTTTCGCGCGAAGGAGCGCCACGATCTCCGCCTTGCTCCTCGGCCTGGCCTCCTCGGCCGCGAGCGGCTGAATCAGCTCCAGAAAATTCACGGTCTGCAGGTCGGTGACGCGATTGCGCTGCATGTGAAGCTGGACCGCCGGCCCAAAGGCAATGTGAACGAGCGTCTGGGCCACCGTGCGGCAGTCGGGCGCGGCGCGGAAATCGTATTTCGCTTCGGCAATGTCGTCAGCGATCTGAAGGGTATTGCCGCGAACCTGGCGGTAGCTGGCAGCCAGTTCCTTCGGCCCGTAGTACGTCATGGTGCGTCCTCCTGAAGGGTTCTGAAGTCCGATCGTAGTCCAATACGCCGGCCCGAGCGCATCGGATACGATTGGGCGGCCATGTGGACGAGGCGGGGCTTCATGCGTGCATCGGCCGTACTGGGTGGGGCGACCGTTGCGACGTCGGTCCGCCTCTCGGCGCTCGGTCAGGCGACGACCGCACTGGGCGATCGGGACGCCGACGCGGTGGCGCAGGACGAGTCGTACTGGCGCGAAGTACGCCGCGCCTTCGTGCTCGACCCGGCGCTCATCAACCTCAATAACGGCAACAGCTCCCCGTCCCCGCTGGTTGTCCACGAAGTCTTCAAGCGGTATCTCGACGAGACGAACCGGCTTCCCGTGCATTACCGGACGCTGCTCGAACAGCGCTTCGACGCCGTCCGGCAGCAGGTGGCCGCCGAGTTCGGATGCGATCCGGGCGAGCTGGCGCTGACCCGCAACGCCACCGAGGCGCTGCATGTCGCGCAGTACGGGATCGACCTGCGTGCCGGCGACGAGGTCGTGACGACGGACCAGGACTATCCGCGGATGCTCTGGCTCTGGGACCAGCGCGCGCGCCGGGAGGGCATCATCATCCGGCGGGTACAGTTTCCTGTGCCGGCCGGATCGGGCGAGCTGGTGCAGCGGTTCGAGCAGGCGATCACGCCGCGCACCAGGGTGCTGCACTTCTGCCACCTGACGAATGTGACCGGGCAGCTGTTCCCGGTTCGAGATCTGGCGAGACTGGCGCGCGAGCGCGGGATCATCACGATTGTCGACGGGGCGCAGGCGGTCGGCCACTTTCCGTTCGCCATCCGCGATCTCGAGTGCGACCTGTACGGCACGAGCCTCCACAAGTGGCTGATGGCGCCGCACGGCACCGGGTTCCTCTACGTGCGGCGCGATCGGGTCGAGCGGCTCTGGCCGCTGTATGCGGCGCTCGACAGCCTGCGCGGCGACATTCACAAGTTCGAGGAGATTGGGACGCACCCCGCGGCCGCACGGGCGGCAATCCCGGAGGCGCTGGCCTTTCACCGCACGGTTGGCGCCGCGCGCAAGGCTGCCCGGCTCAGGTATCTGACACGGCGGTGGGCCGACGCCCTGGCCGGGCATCCGCGTGTCCGGCTCCTGACCAACCTCGATCAGGGGGAAGGCTGGGGGCTGGCGACGTTCGCGATTGAAGGAGTGAACGCGGCGACGCTCGTCCCGCAGTTGCTCGAGAAGCACGGCATCGTCATCAGCGCCGCCGTCAGCCAGCGCCTGCCGGGCCCGGTGTTCGACTTCAGCGGCCTGCGGGTGACTCCTGGTATTTACACGACGGTCGAAGAGATCGCCCGCTTCGTCGCCGCCGTGCGGGAACTGCTGTAGTCGTGGGCCCACCTGAAGGTGGGCACTACGTACACGTACGTAGTGCTCGGCTTTAGCCGAGCCTCGGACGGGTACGTAGTGCTCGGCTTTAGCCGAGCCTCCTCAGCGCACGGGCACGTTGATGGTCTGCCAGCCCGCGGTCCGCGTCCAGAGCTGTACCTGCAGACCCTGACGCTCGGGACAGCGGTCGGCGGGGTGATCCAGCTTGCCGTCCGCCTCGAGCAGACGGTGCCACTCCCAGAAGGAATCGGCAAACCGCGCTTGCCGCAGCGTCAGATCCGTGGCGAATTCATAGATGACGGCCGCGACGGTCGGCCCATCGTTCTGCGGCGAGTGTACCTGCAGGGTTCCGTCGCGAAACGTCATCACGCTCGGCCCGAAGGACGGGAACGTGTGATGACGGCTGACGTCGGTGCGGGGGAGCACGTAATAGGCGACGGGATCGCCTGCCGGACACTTGAGGCATTCCATGGGGCTGCCCGCCGGCTCAGGGGAATGGCCGGTGGGGTTGTCGGCGTCGAGCACCGCGACGAAGTACGCCTGCCAACTGTTAGCCACACCAGTGGCCAGCAGGAATCGGCCGTCCGCCGAGGGAGACGCGCCGCGGATCCAGCCGGAGTTGACAAACATCCCAAGCCGGTTGCCAGAAGCATCGAACGTCAGGAGCAGGCTGGGCCACCAGGTGAAGTGGTGGACGGCCCAGGCAATCCGCGTGCGACCGCCCGTCCGGTAGACCGACAGCTCGGCGGCCGCCCATGGCGGGCCGTAGGTGCCGTCGCGAAACAGGATGCGATCGTCGGCGGCATAGGACCACCGTACCCGGCCGCCTGCGTCAAACGCCGTCAGCACGCCGCCGCGGTGCGCCCCGCTGCTGTCGGTAAGCTCGATCGACGCGAGCGCTTCGTCGCGGCCGTCGCCGTCGGTGTCGGCAATCTTCGAGGCCAGGACGGCCAGCGCTGCGGAGGCGTCTCGATGCGTCCACCGCGTCGCGCCCATCGCATCGATCCCTTGCAGTTCGTTGCCGGCTGCCACGAGTCGCGCCAGCGGCACGGGCGGCCTTGTCCAGGCCCAGAGTCCCGCGGCGGCCGCTGCAAGCAGTGTGGCGGCAAAGAGGGTGGACGCGGCAAAGCGCCACCGGGCCGACGTCGTCAACGAAACGCGTGCGGAGTCGTTCTGGAGCGGTATGGTGAGCACCGGCTGTGGCGGGAGAGCCGGGGAATCGCCGTCCCTCTCCTGCAGCACCGGCGGGGCAGCGCTGGCCGGTACCTCGGAGATTCCCGGGCCCTCCAGCCACCGATCCAGTTCGTCCCGGTACGCGAACACACGGGGAAGCTTGCCCCCGGGCACACGGTAGACAGGGAGGCCCCGCCGGCGCTCCCACCGGAGGACGGTGCGAACATCGCGCCCCAGATACCTGGCGATCTCCTTCCACGAATCGAGGCGCGCTCGTTCTGACATGGAGGCGTTCGGCGACAGATTACAACAACTGCGAATCGCCCCGCCGATCGGCCGACAGATTCGTAATGTCCGGCCAGAAAACAGGTGGTTGTCGTGATTTGTCATCACTGATCCGTTGCTCTAGCCGTGCGCCTATTGGTAGGATGCTGCGCCTCGGATCAGATCCGTTCACACGAATTCAAAACGGTGATGCGCATCGCACTGCGGCGACAGAACTGTACGCGAAAAGCGCGGTCCGGCGACCGAAGTCTGTCGGATAGTTCGCGCGCCCTGTGGATTTCTGCGGCCCTGCGCATCGAGAGCCGTCCGTTTCCGTCCACAAGGTCCGGAGATCGCGGCGTTCGCCGCGGCACATTCGTTGCCGTTCGGCGCTCAGATCCTGTCTGCGAACCGGGCATGCGAGGTTTTTTCCCCACGGAGAGGCAGCCATGCGCGAAGCTCCCCCTTCACTAACGCGCCACCCTGCCGGTGTGCGCAGGTTTCCACTCGTCATGCGACCTGTCGCGGCATGTCGTGCCACATGGCGGCGCTGGCGGGGCAGGATTCCCCTGGCGGGAGCCGTGCTGGTGGTGGCCTCGTACGGCCTCCTTGTCTCGGTGAGGGCGTCATTTCCCAGCGTTCCTTCCAACACGTGGAGCGCTACCGGCCCGATGGCCGAGGGGCGAGTGGGCGCTGCGGCCGCGCTCCTGCTGGATGGCAAGGTGCTCGTGACAGGCGGGATCACCAGCGCGGGTGTGACCACCTCGGCGGAGCGATACAGTCCCGACGCGGAAGGCTTCTTGGCCGTTACGCCGATGGCCGAAGCGCGCGCGCATCATACGGCGACGCTGCTGACCGACGGGCGTGTGCTCGTCGTCGGGGGTGTCGGGGCCGACGGCCGTGCCGTGACGTCCGCAGAACTCTACGACCCGTCGGCGAACGCATGGTCGGCCGCGGGGGCGATGTCGACGGCACGATCGAGCCATACGGCGACGCTGCTCCCGGACGGCAAGGTTCTCGTGGCCGGTGGGGAGGATAGCGAGGTACCCACGGCAACGCTGGAGGTCTTCGACCCGTCGATCGAGACTTTCGTCGTTCTAGACGGGACGTTGAGCACCGCCCGCACGGCGCATGCCGCTGCCTTCATTGGCGGCGGCCGTCTGTTTATTGTTGGTGGCCACGATGGTACCAATGCCCTCGCCTCAGTCGATGTGTATGACCCGATGGATGGCAGCGTTACGGCCGGTCCCTCGCTTTTCACCTCGCGAGCGGGACATTCGGCAACGACGCTGCTTGATGGTCGGGTGCTCGTGGCCGGCGGCACCAACAACAGCGGCGATCTGAGTTCGGCTGAGATCTTCGATCCGGAGACTGCCGCGTTTGTCCCCGCTGGATCCGCGTTACTGACGCCCAGGCAGAACCACCTGGCGTTTCGCCTGCCGCACAACAATACGGTGCTGATTCTTGGCGGCAGCGGCGGCGGTGTCGCCACGGCCACAGCGGAGCTGTACATTCCCTGGGAGGGCGAGGGCACTTTTGTCGCGGCCCAGGTACCAACCAGTGCGCGCGCATGGGCCACCGCCGCGTCGCTGAGCTTCGCACCCGACAACTTCGTTCGAACCGGACCTGCGGACGGTTTGCTGCTGATCGCTGGCGGTAGCGCATCCGCGGACGGCAGCAGCCCTCGGACGAGTGCGGAGCTGTACGGATTCGCCACGGTGACGACCGACAAAGCCGACTACATGCCAGGCGAAACGGTGACGATCAGCGGCGCCGGCTGGCAGCCGAATGAGCCTGTGACTCTGGTGCTGCAGGAATCCCCGCTGACGCACGGTGACCGCACATGGGTGGTCATGGCGGACGGCTCCGGCCGGATTGTCGACGACGGCTTTCAGCCCGAGGAACACGATCTTGGCGTTCGCTTCATCCTGACAGCCACCGGCTCTGTGTCGACGGCCCAGATGACCTTCACCGACAATTCGTTGACGATCGCTATCGGAACGCAGACCCCGAATCCGGTCATCCGAGGCAATTCGGCAACGTACACACTCCGGCTGACAACGGATTTCAACAACTATTGCTTTCCCAACATCGCATACCCATCCGGGCTGCCGGCCGGCGCTTCGGCCAGCATGAACTATTACTCGTTTAACTATTACTACCAGTACTTCTACCGGGACACCGACTATTGGTTTGGTCCTGGCAATCTGAAGATCACCATCAGCACCAGCAGTACAACACCCACCGGATCCTATCCAGTGACCGTTACGGTGTCGGGGACGTACCCGTACTACGCCTGCGCTGGACTCACCCGAAGCACAACGTTCACACTGAATGTCAGCGCGCCGGTGGCCACCACCCTGTCGGTCTCCCCGGCCACCGGGCTCGCGGGCGGAACGACAACCTTCCAGGCGCAACTGACCTCGAGCGGCTCGCCGGTCGCCGGCAAGACGGTGAACTTTACGCGGAACGGCACAGGGGTCGGCAGCGCAACGACGAACGCCAGCGGCGTCGCGACGCTCAACAACGTCAGCCTCGTTGGGGTGAACGCCGGCATATATCCAACGGGCGTCGGGGCCAGCTTCGCAGGCGACGGGAGTTTTGGCGCGAGCAGCGGCTCGGCGGCTCTCACGGTCAATCAGGCAAACACGACAACCACGCTCTCCTCGTCGGCGAACCCGTCGGCGCTCAACCAGCCTGTGTATCTCACGGCGACCGTGACGTCAGCCGGCGGCGGGCCGGCAGCGGGCGGAGACGTGACTTTCGTTGTTGATGGAACTCCGGTCGCGACGACGGCGTTGAACAGCGCGGGACAGGCATCGTATTCGACGAACTCCTTGAGTCTCGGCAACCACCCGGTGAGAGCCACGTACAACGGCACGAGCTCGTTCTTCGGGAGTACGGGAACCCTCAGCCCGGACCAGATGGTCACGCAGGTCAGCACGACCGCCGGCCTGTATACGAGTCCGGCGATGCAGTCGTGGGTGCAGGTGACGCCGAGCGGCGCGGGCCCGGCATTCGGTAATTACGGTCCCTCTGTCACCAGCGATGGTGCGGGCACGTTAATCGTGTCCAGTGCTGACACCTCGAATCCGTACGTGATCAGCGGCGCGAACGGCTTTGGTCCATCTTCATGGACGGAGTACACGGCCTCGGGTCATCCAGCGCAGAAGAATGCAGCCTCGGCGTACGACCCAAACACGAACACGCTGATGATCTATGGCGGGTGCTTTGGCGGCTGTTTCCCGATCATCAACGAGGTATGGCTGCTCAAAAACGCCAATGGCGTCGGCGGAGCTCCTGCCTGGTCAAAACTGCAGACGACTGGTGGGCCGCCCGGATCCCGCCACGCGATGGCGCGTGGCTACGACCCGATCAACAACCGGCTGATTGTCTTCGGGGGCCAGAACGGCGGCGGATCGGGTGGCGCGACGTTTCCTGATGTCTGGGTGCTGACGAATGCGAACGGCTACGGCGGGCCGGCCGTCTGGAGTCAGCTCACGACCACGGGCACAATGGCGCCCGGCCAGTATGGACCGAGCTCGTTCTACGACGTTGCGAATAATCGACTGATCGTTGCCGGTGGTGGAGCCCAGGGAACAGGAACGGCAACCAATGCGGTCTATGTACTGACCAACGCAAACGGGCTCGGCGGGGCGCCGACCTGGATCAACCTCATTCCGGAAGGCGCAGTGGGCTCGCCCGCCGGATTCTTGTACAAGCCATCGGCCTACGATCCGGTGAACAACCGTGCATTCCTGATCGAAAACGGTTCGAGCATCTGGCAGATCAATAACGCCAACGGCCTGGGGGGCACGACGTCGTACACCCATCTCACGCCCAGCGGCGGGCCGCCCGCCGCGGCTGCCATCCAGGACAATTTCAACGCCGCCTACGACATCGTCGCCAATCGACTGACGCTGCTGTACCGGGAATCAGGCGTCAACAAGCTCTATATCCTGAAAGGTGCCGATCCCGCTCCGATTGTGTCAGGGCAGCCGGTCACGTACACCGCAACCGTTGTGTCGGTGATACCCGGGCTTGGCACGCCTACCGGCAGCATGGACTTCTTTGCCGGAGCGACGAACCTAGGATCCGCACCGCTCAACGCCTCTGGACAGGCCACGCTGACGACATCTGCGCTGATGGCGTCCGGCAGCCCCCATTCGATTACGGGGACGTACTCGGGCGACGGCAGCTTTTCGGGTGTCGCGACGGCGGCGCTTGCTCAAACGGTCAACAAAGCTGATACGACGACGGCCCTCGTCGCCTCGGCCACCCCATCCGTCTTCGGCCAGGTCGTGTTCACCGCGACGGTTGCAGCCGTGTCGCCGGGGTCAGGGACGCCCGGTGGAGTGGTGACCTTCAAGGACGGCGCGACGACATTGGGCACGGGCATGCTGAGCGGCGGTGTGGCGACGTTCAGCGGCGCCAGCCTGGCAGTCGGGTCGCATTCGATCATGGCTTCGTACGACGGCGACGGAGACTTCAACCCAAGCGGGTCCTCCTCGCTGGCGCAGACGGTGAACAAGGCGAACACCACCACCGCGGTCACGTCGAGCGCGAATCCCTCGACGTCCGGCCAGCCGGTTACGTTTACCGCCACGCTCACCGGATCGGTCGTCACCGAGGGGACGGTGACGTTCAGGGACGGTCTGACCGTCCTCGCAGGTCCCATCGCGTTGAATGGGGCAGGGCAGGCGAGCTTCAGCACATCGACGCTCTCCGTCGGAAGCCACACCATCGCTGCTGACTACAGCGGCAGCACGAACTTCAATTCGAGCAGCGGATCGGCCGCGCACCTTGTGGTCAATCAGCCGCCCGTTCTCGGGACGATCGGCAACAAGGCGGTCAATGAAGGCGATTTGCTGGGATTTGTCGTGGGCGCGTCGGACCCGGACGGCCATCTGTTGACGTTTACAGCAGCGCCGCTGCCCGCTGGCGCGACATTCGATGCGAGCACCAAGGCGTTTCGGTGGACGCCCGGGTTCAACGTCTCGACCGGCCCCTCGGCGTTCTTTGATGTCGTCTTCGAAGTGCGCGATGGCTTTGGCGGGGTGGACAGCGAGACGGTGCGGATCACGGTACGGGATGTGCCGCAGCTGCAGGCGATTGCGGTGACGCCCGCGGACGCGACGATCCAGCCGGGCGGGACGCAGGCGTTTACGGCGACCGGGACGTTCAGCGACGGGTCGTCGCGGCCGCTGGCAGCGGGGCCTGGGACGTGGACGAACAAGGCGGCGATGCCGGCGCGGACCTCGTTTGCCGCCGCAGGGCTGCAGGGGCAGGTTTATGCGGTGGGCGGTATTGCCAGCAACGTGACGGGCATAACGGCGAATGTGGATGCTTACAGCCCGGGGGCGAACAGCTGGAGCAGCAAGCCGGCGATGCCGCGGCCGCGGTACCAAGGTGCCGTCGGGGTCGTGGATAACGTGCTCTATGCCGCGGGCGGCTGCACCGGCGTGTGCAACGGCAATACAACGGCAGCGCTGGATGCCTACGACCCGGTAACGAACACGTGGACAACGCTGGCGCCGATGCCGACGGCGCGGTTTGGCGCACAGGGAGCCGCGATCAACGGGCTCTTCTACGTGCTGGGCGGGCAGAACGGCACACAGACGACGGTCTATCGGAATCTCGAGGCCTACGACTCGGCGACTGACAGCTGGACAACGCTGGCGCCGATGCTCACCGCGCGCACGGACTTTGCCGTGGCGGTGGTCAACGACCGCCTGTACGCCATGGGCGGCTTCCCGTTGCAGACAACGGTGGAGGTGTACGACCCCGGCACAAACACCTGGTCGACCTCGGCGCCGTTGCCGACCGGGCGCGGCTATGCCGCGGCAGCCGGGGTGAACGGGAAGATTGTCGTGGCGGGCGGCTACGACGGCACGGTGATGAGCCGCGTAGACGTGTACGATCCGGCGACCAACACATGGTCGGCCGGGCCGGCGATGATCAATCCCCGGCACAGCGCGGTGAGTGTCGCGATCGGCGGCGTCGTCTACACGATTGGCGGCTGTCCGCCCAGCTTCTGCTATCCGGCGGTGGGGACCAACGATGCGCTGGCGCTCGGCGAGGTGAGCTGGAGCCGCGGCAATCCGGCTGTCGCCACGATCAACCTGAGTGGCGTCGCCACGGGCCTCGCGCCCGGAACGACACCGATCACAGCATCCAATGGCGTGCTCAGTGGAAATGCGAGCCTGACCGTGTCGGCCGCAACCACGACGTCCGTGACATCGAGCGCCACCCCGTCAATCTTCGGCCAATCCGTCACGTTCACGGCGACGGTCGCATCCTTTGGCTCGGCGGTTACACAGGGGACCGTGACGTTCAAAGAAGGCACGACGACGCTTGCGGGGCCCCTGGCGCTCAATGCCGCCGGGCAGGCAAGTTTCAGTACATCGAGCCTGACCGCTGGAAGCCACACGATCACGGCTGATTACAGTAGCAACTCGACATTCGACCCGAGCAGCGGCGCTTTCGCGCAGACGGTCAACAAGGCGTTGCTGACGGTGACCGCCGGCAGCGCATCACGCCCCTACGGAACGGCGAATCCCACATTCGGCGCTACGTACAGCGGATTCGTCAGCGGTGAGTCCCTCGCCACAAGCGGAGTGACGGGCGCACCACTGCTGACGACGACGGCGAATCCGGCGAGTGCGGTGGGGACGTATCCCATCACCCCGGCACTCGGGACCCTGGCCTCAGCCAACTATGCGTTTGCGTTCGTCAATGGCGTGCTGACCGTCGTGAAGGCGGATCAGACGGTTACGCTCGGCTTACCGACGCAGTGGACCTATAAGGCGAATCTGCCGGCGCCGCAAACCGCGCCTGCGTATGCTGCGCTCAACGGGCTGGTCTACGCCGCCGGCGGCTGGGACGCCGGCCACCTGTGCAGCTACTTGAACCTGCTGACGGCGTACGATCCAGCCACCAATACGTGGAGCTCGCGGGCGGCGATGCCGACGGCGCGCGAGGCCGCGCGCGCGGGCGTCTGGAACGGCAAGCTGTATGTCGTCGGCGGGTCCCTCGGCTGCGGTCCTGTGACCGGGGCTAATGAGGCGTATGACCCCGCGACGAACACGTGGCAGACGCGCGCTTCGATGCCGACGGCCCGGTCGAGCCATGGCGTCGGCGTCGTCGACGGCGTGCTCTACGCCGTGGGTGGCGGGGGCGGAACGCTCGTGGAAGCCTATGACATTGGCGCGGACAGCTGGAGCACCAAGGCGCCGATGCTCGTCAGCCGCGCCGCGCCGACGGTCGCCGCGGCAAGCGGCAAGCTGTACGTTCTTGGCGGGATCGACTACTCGGCGGGTGGGGTGGTCACCAGCTCGGTGGAAGCCTACGACCCGGCGACGAACAGCTGGAGCCTGCGGGCGCCGATGCCGGTGGGCCGTTACAGCGCGGCGGCCGTGGCCGCCGACGGAAGGATCTACATCATCGGCGGCGCCGGAACCGGCGGTCTGCTTGCCTCGGTATTCGCCTACGACCCGATCGCCAATCAGTGGTCCGTAATGCCGGCGCTGAACACTGCCCGCGCGTCGGCGGGTGCGGCGGCCGTCAACGGCACGCTGTACGCCTTTGCGGGATATAACGGCGACGCGTACACCGCAAGCAGTCATTTCAAGACTGTCGAGGCGCTCGACTTGGGTGCGCCGCTGGGCGACAGGACATTTGGTGATCCCGATTTCGAGGTACTGGCAACCGCTAGCTCCAGTCTGGCCGTGAGCCTTACTGCCACCGGACCGTGCACGGTGTCCGGAGCGACCGTGCACCTGACAGGCGCCGGCCTGTGCACGATTACGGCGTCGCAGGCGGGGAATACCAACTACAACGCCGCGGTGGACGTCGTGCAGGCCTTCAACATCACGAGGGCGGCGTTGACGGTGACCGCTGACAACCAGTCGCGGATCTATGGAGACGCAGACTCGCCATTCACCTGGACCTACAGCGGGTTCATAAACGGCGAGACGTTTGAGACGAGCGGCGTTATCGGGGCGCCGGTGCTTGCAACTGCGGCAACGGCGGCCAGTCCGGTGGGCACCTACTCGATTGTTCCTGCCCTCGGATCGCTGGCGTCCGCAAACTACAGCTTCGTCTTCGTGAACGGCACGCTGACGGTGAACAAGGCGACGCTCACGGTGGCCGCCGATAGCAAGTCGCGGGAGTACGGCGGCAGCAATCCTACATTTACGGCGACCTACAGCGGGTTCAAGAACGGCGAGACGCTCACGACGAGCGGCGTGAGCGGGGCGCCAGCCCTGACGACGACCGCAATGCAGACGAGTGGAGTCGGAAGCTACCCGATTGCCGCGGCGCTCGGCTCATTGGCCGCCGGAAACTACACGTTCAGCTTCGTCAACGGCACGCTGCTGATCAACAAGGCGACGCCGACGGTGACGGCGACGGGCGGGACGTTTACGTATGACGGGACCGCGCACGCGGGGACCGGGACGGCGGCGGGCGTGCTGACGCCGGCGGAGGTGCTCGGGCCGGTGACGCTGACCTACAGCGGCAATCCCCAGGCGCCGGTCACTGCGGGCAGCTACACGGTCGTGGCGCATTTTGCAGGGAACGACAACTACCTGGCGGGCGACAGTGCGGCGGCGACCCTCACGATCGACCCGAAGGCGGCAAGCGTTACCCCGAATCCGGCGTCGAAGATCTACGGAGCTGGCGACCCGAGCTTCAGTGGGACGCTGACTGGCTTCCTGGCGGGCGAGAGCGTGACTGCCGCCTACAGCCGGACGGCCGGAGAGACGGTGGGAAGCAGTCCGTACACGATCTCGGCGACGCTCGCCCCGGCGGATGTCCTGGGAAACTACGACGTCACTTACAACACCTCGAGCTTCACGATCGGAAAGGCCGACGCAGTCATCAGCGTGACGCCGTACAGCGTGACGTATGACGGCGCGGCGCACACGGCGACCGGCACGGCCACGGGCGCGGCGGGGGAGACCCTGACGAGCCTGCTCGACTTGGCGGGGACGACGCACACGGCCGCCGGCAGCTACGGCGCCGATGCGTGGAGCTTTGCCGGGGATGCGAACCACACCGCGGCGACCGGGACGGTGGCCGACGCGATTGCGAAGGCGAACGCGGTGGTGACGGTGACGCCGTACAGCGTGACGTATGACGGCGCGGCG
>MEKU01000006.1 GCA_001767195.1 Acidobacteria bacterium RIFCSPLOWO2_02_FULL_67_21 | reverse complement strand
ACCCGGCCGTGACCTCGGACCGTCTTCCGTCGCTCGAGGACGAGCCCTGGTTCGATGCGGCGCGACGGATGCGGGTCGCGCTCGACTACGTGCGCGCGCTGGATCCGCGATATCCCGACAAGCTGCGGCTCCGCGCCGAGAAGCGCACGGCGCGTCTCGTGCGATGGTCCAGCCGCATGCCGCTCGTGGGTCAGCCGCTGACGCTCGCAGGGCTGACGCGCTTCGAGCGGCTGATGCCGATCAGCGATCGGATGGTCGAGTACCTTCGGGCGCACGCTCCCGACATCGTCGTGCTGACCGCCTTGACCTACGCGCGATCGCAGCAGCTCGACGTGCTGAAGGCCGCGCGCGCGCTGAAGATCCCGGTCGCGGCGGCGATCCTGAGCTGGGATCATCTCTCGAGCAAGGCGCTGGTGCACATCGCGCCCGACATGGTGCTCGTCTGGAACGCCGTGCAGAAGCAGGAGGCGGTTGAGATGCACGGCCTGCCGGGCGACCGGGTCGTCCTCACCGGCGCGCAGTGCTACGACCACTGGTTTACGCGGGGGCCGGATCGCAGCCGTGACGAGTTCTGCCGGGCGGTCGGCCTTCGGCCCGACCGGCCCTTCGTGCTCTGGGTGCACTCGGCGCTCAGTCCGACGCCGGATCCGCCCGAGCCGAGGCTCGTCGTGCGATGGATAGAAGCGCTGCGCCGGCACCCGGATCCGCGTCTTCGTGAGATCGGCGTGCTCGTGCGCCCGCACCCCGAGCGCATCAAGGAATGGAAGGGGATCGGTCTGGACCGGTTCTCGAACGTGGCGTTTCATGGCCGCAACCCGATCGACCCGGCGGCGCGCGACGACTATTTCGACTCGCTCTATCACAGCGCGGCGGTGATCGGCCTGGTGACGAGCGCGTTTCTGGAGGCGGCCATCGTCGGCCGGCCGGTGCTGACCTTCACGCTGCCGGAATACCGGATGCATCAGGAGGAGATGATTCACTTCCGATACCTGACGAGCATCGACGGGGGGTTACTTCGGACCGCTGCCGATCTCGACACACACTTCCGGCAGCTTGCCGAGGCGGTGGCGTCGGCGGGCTCACGGGACGAGCGGAATCGCCGCTTCCTGGAGACCTTCGTGCGGCCGGCGGGTCTCGATGCGCCGGCCACCCCGCTGTTCGTAGACGCGCTGGAGAGGCTCGGTCGAGAGGGGGATCGCCCCGACGCATCGCTCGAACGGAGCCGCTGGCTGCGGCCGCCGGTGCTTGCCGTGGCCGCCTGGTCTCGCACCGGGCTCGGCCGATGGTTGATGAATGACAAGCGCGCCGATGCCTGGGACGAGCGGGATGCCCACACCGAGCGGACCGTGGCGATGCGAAAGCAGGCCAAGGAAGGGCATCAGCGCAGCAAACTGCGACGCAAAGCCTGGCGGCGGCGCCGCGAGCTGGCGATCCACGCCGGAAAGGCCGCTCGAAGTCTGTGGCGGCGGGCGCGCCACCGTACGGCCGTGAGCGTGTATCGCGTGCTGTATGTCACGAGGCTCTGGCGCGGCGAGCTGCCGGGGAACAACGACTAGCCGGGCGCCCCATGCGAGCCATTGTGCTGACCAGTTCCCTCCGCCGTCACGCCTACGTGGCCAACACCCTCGCGTCGCGATTCGACGTGGCCTGCGTCTGGCGCGAGCGGAAGACCTTCGATCCGCTGGCGTATGCGGGCTCCGACGAGGATGCATCCGTCATCCGCACGCACTTTGCCGCCCGTGATGCGTCGGAGGAGACCTATTTCGCCGATCGCGACCAGGTGACGTCGCCCTCCCGGCCGGTCGAGCCAGGCGGGTGCAACGATGCGGCGGAAATCGACGCGATGCGCCGCCTGCAGCCTGACGTCGTCCTCGTGTTCGGAACAGGCCTGCTGAAGCAGCCGCTCATCGACACGTTTCCCGGCCGGATTCTCAACATCCATCTCGGACTGTCGCCGTACTATCGCGGCGCCGGCACCAACTTCTGGCCGCTCGTCAACGGCGAGCCGGAATACTGCGGTGCGACGATTCATTTTCTCGACGCCGGCGTGGACACCGGCCCCGTGATCGTGCACGTCCGCCCCGGGATGCAGGCATCCGACGGCCCGCACGACATCGGGAACAAGACGATCGCCGCCGCCGCCCGCGCGCTCGGCGACGCAGCGTTGGCGCATGCCTCCGGCGGCGTTCGCGGCGTCGTACAGGCGGGAGCCGGCCGCCTGTACAAGCGCGCGGACTTCTCGGCGGCCGCCGTTCGCCGCCTGTATGCGAATGTCGAGGCCGGCATGATTGCCGGCTATCTCCGGCAGAAGGCCGAGCGCGATGCCCGGCTGGCCTTGATCGGCATGGAAGGGCAGCGCGTGTGAGCGACCGCACGTGTCTGATCGTGATGTACCACTACGTGCGGGACACCACCGCCACGTCATTTCCGGACATTCGCGCGCTGCCGCCGCAGCTTCTTGCGCAGCAACTCGACTGGCTCCAGCAGCACTACACGGTCATCGATCAGGCCGCGCTCGAAGCGGCGGCGTGCGGCCACGCGCCGCTGCCGCCCGATGCCGCGCTGCTGACGTTCGACGACGGGCTCGTGGATCACTATCGGACGGTCTTCCCGCTGCTGCGCGCGCGCGGGCTCCGCGGCACCTTCTTCATCGCGGAAGATGCGTGCGCCCCGGCGCCGCGGCTCCTTGCCGTTCACAAGGTGCATTTCCTGCTTGCGTATCTGGGTGCCGAGGCGTTCGGCCGTGCCGTGCTTCGAGCCTGCGAGGCGATCGGGCTGCCGCGCACCGGCAGCCGCGAGGTGCTCGGCCGCGACCACTGGGACGATGGCGGCGTGCGCGCCATCAAGCATCTTGTCAGCTACGAGCTGCCATTCGATGCCGCTGACCGCATCCTGGACGATCTCTTTGCCGGGCACATCGGAGACGCCGCCGCGTTCGCCCGTGAGCTATACCTGGCGCCGGCCATGATTCGGGAGATGGCCGCTGCGGGTATGGCGTTCGGACATCACACGCGCACGCACCGGATGCTGGCGCGCCTCACCGCGGCCGAGCAGGACGCCGAGCTGCGGGGTGGTGTGGCATGGATTCGTGGAATGACCGGGCAGGAGACGGTGTCCTTCTGCTATCCGTGGGGCGGCCCCCAGACCTACACCCGAGACACGCTCCGCATCCTGCGCGAGTCGGGCTACTCGGTCGCGTTCAACACGGTGCGCAGGCGCATGCAGCCCGAGGATCAGCGCTACGAGCTGCCGCGGATCGACACCCGCGATCTTCCGCCGTACACGGCGTCGGAGCCGGCTCCGGCGCCCGCGTTCTCCGCCGAGGAGGCATGACGCCGGAGCCGCGTGTCGTGCTCGGGATGACGCTCTACAACAATGCGGAGCAGCTGCCTCACGCCATGGAGTCGCTGCTCGCGCAGACCTGCAGCGGGTTCAGGCTGCTGCTGCTGGACGATGCGTCGACGGATGCGACGGAGGAGACCGCGCGCCGGTATGTGGCGCGCGATCGGCGCGTCCGCTACGCCCGCCATGCGACCCGGCGCGCCATGATCGACACTTGGCGGGAGGTGGCCGAGACGGCGATGCGCGACTGTCCCTCCGCCGAGTACTTCGCCTGGGTCAGCGATCACGACGTGTGGCATCCGCAGTGGCTGGAGCGCCTGCTGGCGGACCTTGATTCAGATCCGGGCGCCGTGCTCGCGTACCCGATCACCCGCCGTCTGATGCAGGACGGCGAGGAGATCGACAAGGGTCCGCGTCTGTTCGAGACCACGGCCTTCCGGGACCTGCAGACGCGCTGGCGATACTTCTGCCGCGAGGGGGTCGGGGCCGGAGACATGGTCTACGGGCTGATCCGGATGGAGGCCCTTCGGCGCGCCGGCATCTTTCGTCCGGTGCTGCGGCCCGATCGGCTGCTCGTCGCAGAGCTCACCCTGCAGGGCCGCATCCGGCAGGTCCCGGACGTGCTCTGGTTTCGGCGGCAGTCCGCGGCCGCCAGCGTCGAGCGGCAGGGCACGACGCTTCTGCTTCCAGAGGACGCGCCGGGCTGGTTCTTCTGGCCGCCGTGGCTGCAGCACAGCCTCGTGCTCTGGCGGGAGTATGCGGCCCGTGAGCCCAGGCCGCTGCCGCTCACGCGGCGGCAGTGGGTCGGAATGCTCCTTCGCTACCAGTTGACCTACGGCTGGCGCCACTTCCGCAAAACCAACGCGTCACACGCGCTCGGCCGCAGCATCAGCCGGATCGTCTGGCTCAAGAAACTGACCAAGCACTACTACCACCACGGCGTCTACAACCTGCTCGTGGGCGCGCGCGCGGCACGCGGCCGGGTGCGCCGCTGGATACGGCGCGGGATCTACGAAGTGCTCATGCTCACGCACCGCCTCGGCCTCCGCGGCCGCGGGGAGACGCCCCAGCCCTAACCCCCAATGCCTTTCGGATATTCGGCGCTGGCGGGCAGGGGCAGGGGCCGTGGGGGCGATCCCGTTCGGCGGCGCGGAAAACACGCGCTTCCGGCCGGTGGACGGCGGCCCACGTTTATCTTCCTGGTCATGTCGGCGGGATCTCGCCACCTGGTGCGCCTCCAGCGCGTGTTTACCGGCGTCGCCTTATCGCGCCGCCTCAAGGGCTCACCCCCACGGCCCCTGCCCCTGCCCGCGGGACGCCCGACGGGCCCGACGGGCCCGACGGCCAGGCGGTGCCGGCTCGCGCGACCCAGGGCCGTCCACACCGCCGCGTTCGGCGGCAACCTGCGAATATCCGAAAGGCATTGGCCCTAGAGCGATGCTGGGATTGCAGCTGCACGCAGGGGCCGCCTCGTTCTGGCGCGAGTACTACCGTGAGCTGCGCCGGCACGCGGGCAACGGACGTCTGCCGTACGGCGTGCGCACCACGCTGCGGCGGGCCGCCGACGGGGCGTTTGCGCGGAGCGTGAGGGAAGAGGCGCGCACCGTTCGGCCGCGATGGAGCCGGCACGCGCTCCGGAACGCCGAGAAGATTCAGCTGGCAACAGAGGAAGCCAAGACTGCGGCTGAAATGGCTTCGTCGGTCGGCATCAGGGTCGACAGGCCGATTGTCGCCCTTGAACCCGGCCGGCGCGCGGACCTGCTGGCCCGCGCCCTGGAGCTGCTGGCAGATGAGGGCTATCAGATCGTTCGGATCGGGAATCCCGCCGCGGGAAGGCTGCCGAACAGGTCCGTCATTGATGTGAGCGCGTCCGGGACTGCACCGACGGCCCTGATCGCGTATCTGCTCCTGGCGAGCAAGTTCCTGGTGTGCAGCAGCGCCGACCTGCAGCAGCAGGCCTGTCTGACGCACACGCCGTCGCTGCGGATTGACGCGCGGGATCCCTTCACCGCGTTCCCGATCAGGCCGGACGGCCTGTTCGTGCTTGCGGCGGTTGTCGATCTGGATACGGGCCGGACGCTGGACGCTCGCGAACTGCTCGCGGAGCCGTACTTCCGCAATACGCGCAACTGCGGGTATCGGGCCACGAGTGCCGGCGACATCCTCTCGGCCGTGCGGGAAATGACCGAAGGCCTCCGCGATGGGTGGCACGACAGCGACGCACAGGCGCGATTCCGACGCGAGGTGACCGAGGCGGGTATCGCGCTCGGACCTCGCGTTCACCACATTGTCGAGTGGGATGCGGCGGGCGGGTTCGTCGGCGACGGCCGGCTGGCGCGCGTGCAGGCGGAGCGGGCGCTGTGAGCCGGATTCTGTTCGTCATGCTGCACCCGGGCTTCGTCCGGTACTACGACGAGGCGCTCGAGGCGCTGGCGGCGGCCGGCCACGATGTGCATGTCGCCTTCGAGGTCAACCGCACGAAGCTCGGTGAAGACGTGACCGCCGCGCGGCTGTCGGTCGTGTCACCCCGTCTGACCTGCGGCACGACGCCGGAGCGGCGCGAGAGCGTCCGCGAGTTTCTCGCGCGGAGCGACCGCGACGCCACGCGGAGCGGCGGCCATCGCCCCTCGCCCTGGTCGCGCCAGGGGCGCGAGGACGCCTGGGAGAGCCTGGCGACCACCGTCCGTCTGGCGCTCGACTACCTGCGTTTCTTCGATCCGGTCTTCGCGCATGCGGATGCGCTGCGCGAGCGCGCCGCCAAGCGGGTGCCGCGCCTCTATCGCCGGCTCATCGGCCTCGTCGCCCGCGGTGGGGCCTTCGCGCGCGCACGGCTCGCGGGCATGCTTGCCGGAATCGAGCGGATCATTCCGCCGAACCACGCGATTGACGCCTTCCTGCGCGGGCACGCTCCCGATCTCGTGCTGGTGACGCCGCTCGTCGAGCTCGGCTCGCAGCAGGTCGATTACGTGAAGAGCGCCCGCCGCCTGGGGATCCGGAGCGCGCTCTGCGTGGCGAGCTGGGACAACCTCACGAGCAAGGGGCTGATCCGGGTGCTGCCCGACCATGTGGTGGTCTGGAACGAGGCCCAGAAGCGCGAGGCGGTCGACCTGCACGGCGTGCCCTCCGAACGCGTCGTCATCACAGGAGCGCAGCTGTTCGACCGCTGGTTTGAGGCGCGCCCCAGCCGTTCCCGAGCCGATTTCTGCCGGACCGTCGGCCTCGATCCGGATCGACCGTTCGTGTTGTATGTCGGATCGTCCATCTTCATTGCGCCGGAGGAGGTGCCGTTCGTCGAGCGCTGGGTGTCAGAGCTCCGTGCCAGCGGCGATCCCGCACTGGCGCGCGTCGGCGTGCTGGTTCGTCCTCATCCGGCCAACTCGCGCCAGTGGCGGGCCTTCGACGCAGCCGAGTTCGACAACGTGGCGGTCTGGCCGCCGGTCGGCACCGACCCGAACGCGCCCGACTTCCGGCGCGACTATTTCGATTCGCTCCATCACAGCGCCGGCGTCGTCGGCGTCAATACCAGCGCGCAGCTCGAAGCCGGCATCGTTGGACGTCCCGTGTTCACGATCCGGGCTCCCGAGTTCGCTCACGCACAGGAAGGGACGCTCCACTTCCGGCACCTGGTCGACGCCGGCGGAGGCCTCGTGCAGGCTGCGGCCACCTTTGACGAGCACGTCCGTCAGCTTTCCGCGGCCGTCGGTGCCGTATCGAACGGAGCAAAGAACCGCGAGTTCGTTCGATCGTTCATCCGGCCGTTCGGCCTCGACGCGCCGGCTGTGCCGCGGTTCGTCGGCGCGATTGAGGACCTGGCGCGGCTGCCGAGTCCCCGGGCCGCAAGACGCCGCCTGTGGACGCTCGTCCTGCGTCCGCCGGCATTTCTCCTTGCGCGGATGGCCTGGAGCGCCGCCGAAGATCGGCCGCTCTGGGTCCACGGGCTGCGGCCGGTGATGACGATCGTGTTGTGGTCGTGGGCCGCTGTCTATCGACTGCAGGAGACCGCCGGCCGCACGGCCGGCCGCCTGGTGCGGTGGGTGCGGCGCGACGTGCGCCGCCTGTTGTACGAGACGTCTCACGAGATGCGCAGATACCGGCACCGCATAGGGAAGAGGCTGACGACGCGCCTTCGGACGACCGGGGTGGCGCTCAAGCGTGCGGCGCGCTCTTCCACAAGGCTCCGATGAAGCTGCTGTTCTTTGCCCGCCACTGGTCGTACCTGCGGAATTTCGAGTCCGCCATCGAGGAGCTTGCCCGGCGCGGGCACCGCGTGCACATGGTCGTCAGCGTCGTCGAGGCGCTTGGCGGCCGGCAGATGATCGAGCGGCTCGTCTCCCGGTATCCGGAGCAGCTGTCGATGGGCGAGGCGCCGGTCCGGGCCGTCGGATCCTGGTTCGAGCTGGCGCGCCGGCTTCGCCATGCGCTCGACTACCTGCGTTTTCTCGATCCGCGCTACGAGCCGACTCCGCATCTGATCAACCGGGCCCGCGAGCGCGCGCCGGCCATCGTGCTGGCATTGCTGAAACTCTCGATCTTCCAGGGCGCCCAGGGCCGCGATCGGCTGGCCCGCCTGCTGCGCGCGTTCGAGCGTGCGCTTCCTCGGGTCAGGGCGTACGAGCGATTCATCGCCGACCAGCGGCCGGACGCGGTGCTCATCACGCCGCTCGTCGACCTCGGGTCCTCTCAGGTGGATTACCTGCGGGCTGCCAAGGCCGTCGGATCGCGGACCGTGCTGCCGGTGTGCAGCTGGGACCACCTCTCGAGCAAGGCGCTGCTGCGGCTGCTGCCGGACGCCGTCATCGTCTGGAACAACATCCAGCGCGACGAGGCGATCGACATGCACGGCGTGCCGCCCGAGCGGGTGGTCGTCACCGGCGCCCAGTGCTACGACCAATGGTGGCACCGCCGTCCCTCGCGCAGCCGCCAGGCCTTCTGCGAGCGCGTGGGGCTCAGGGCCGACAAGCCGTTCGTCCTGTACGTCTGCTCGTCGCTCTTCAGGCATACCGTCGACGAGCCGCCGTTCGTGCTCGACTGGATTCACGCGCTCCGTGCGAGCGACGACCCGCGGCTCAAGGACATCGGCATTCTGGTGCGCCCGCATCCGGCGCGGCTCAAGGAGTGGCAGTCGATCGACCTGTCCGGCTACCGCCAGGTGGCGTTCTGGGGCGCGCATCCGGTGGACGAGGAATCGAAAGACGACTATTTCGATTCGATGTACTACAGCGCGGCCGTCGTAGGGCTGAACACCAGCGCGTTCATCGAAGTGGCTGTGGTGGGCAAGCCGGCTCATACCATCCTGCTCCCGGAGATTTCGACCGCCAACCAGGAAGGCACCATTCACTTCCATTACCTGATCTCGGGGCTGCTTCGCGTCGCGCGGTCGCTCGACGAGCACGTGCGGCTCCTGGCCGACTCGCTGGCTGGAGAAGGAGGCGGAGATCCGAAGTCGCGGCAGTTCGCCGAGACGTTCGTGCGGCCGTTCGGCCCGGATGCGGCGGCGACCCCCCGCTTTGTGGCCGCGATCGAACAGGTCGTGGCCGCGCCCGCGCCGCCGGCCGACAGGCCGGACCTCACGGAGTTCGCCCTCCGGCTGCCGCTGCATGCCGCGGCCGCGCTGATCGCCCTGCAGATACGGGCGCAGCTATGGCGGAAGCACTTCCGCAACCGTGTCCGCAAGGACTACAAGATGTGGAAGCGGCGGGTGCTGGTGGACCTCAAGCGGTTCGCCGTTCAGCGGCTCGCGTCTACGCGCCCGCGGGTCGAGACGCCGCCGCCGCCCTCGGCGCTGACCCCGAAGCCGGGGCGGCACCGCGATCCAGCGAAGCGTTCGTGGGGGTGGGATGCGCCGGAAGCGGACGACGTGCGGGAGCTCGTCACGCTGCTCGGCCGGAGCGACAAGCCGATCCTCGTCGGCCCGTGGCTTTCGGAAACGGGGTTCGAGCTTCTCTACTGGATTCCGTTCCTGGCATGGGCGAAGACCTACGGCAATCTGGATCCGGACAAGCTGATCGTCATTTCCCGCGGCGGCGCGGCGCCGTGGTACTCCCATCTGACGACCAACTACGAGGAGCTGCTGTCCTACTACACGCCGGACGAGTTCCGGCGGCGGAACGAGGAGCGCGTGGCCGCACAGTACGGCCGGCTCAAGCATCTCGATATTTCGAAGTTCGACCGCGAGATCATCCGCCGCGTCTCGGATGCGCGCGGCCTCCACGGCGCCGAGCTCCTGCACCCGTCCGAGATGTACGGGCTCTTCGAGCACTTCTGGTTCCAGCGCGCGCCGGTCACGATCGTCGAAGCGTTCACGCAGTTCAGCCCGCTCCCGCCGATGGAACCGTTCGCGCTGCGCGGACAGCTGCCCGACCGGTATGTGGCCGCGAAGTTCTACGGCAACTCGGCATTGCCGGACAATCCCGAGAACCGTGCGTTTGTCGCCGCGTTCCTCACCGACCTCGCCCAGCATATCGACGTGGTGCTGCTGAACACGGCAGACCGCTACGACGACCACGACGACTATCCGGCGCAGGTGCGGGGGCGCATTCACCGTATCGAGCACCTCATGCAGCCGACGAACAACCTGGCGGTGCAGACGCAGGTGATCCGCCACGCGGAGGCGTTCGTGGGCACGTACGGCGGCTTCAGCTATCTGGCGCCGCTCGTCGGCTGTAACACGCTGGCGTTCTACTCGCGGGCGACCGGCTTCCGGTTCGATCATCTCGAGGTGGCCAAGCGGGTGTTCTCGGGCCTCCGCTGCGGCGCGTTCGTCGAGCTCGATACACGCGCGGTCGGCGTCGTGAAGCTCGGGTTTGCGGGGTCTGCCGCCGCGCTCCTGGAGAGCGTTCGGCGGTGACCGGATGGCTCGCCGCGGCGGGCAACCTGGCGCGCAAGGCGCAGCGGCGCATCGCCGGCCGCGCGAAAGGGGCGCTCAAGGCCGGCGAAGAGGGCGTGAACGACGCGCGGCACGCGGTTCGCCGGGCCGGGGAGGGCGTTCGCGACCGGGCGATGAACAGGGCCAAGGAGTGGTTCCGGCGCGTCCGCCGGCCGGTGCGCAGGGTGATGCGCCGGCAGCGCAGGATCAGCGAGCGGTTGACGTACTACCGGACCGAGTGGGACATCGAGCGCGAGCTCGAAACCACCGTGGGTCGCGGCCGGCTGCTCGTCGTCGGTCCCTGGCTGTCCGAGGTGGGGTTCGAGACGCTCTACTGGATTCCGTTCCTCCACTGGGTGAAGGCGGCCTTCAGGATTCCCGAGGATCGCGTCGTCGCCGTCTCGCGCGGTGGCGTCTCCAGCTGGTACCAGGGGCTGGCGTCCCGATATGTGGAGATCTGGGAGCATTTCGACCCGGCCGAGTTCGCGCGCCGGAATGCGGAGCGGGGCGTCACCAAGCACTACGAGCCATCGGCTCTGGACCGCGACGTTCTGGACGTCGTTGCCCGGCAGGTGGGGACGCGCGACTTCGACGTGATTCACCCGGGACTGATGTACCGGCTCTTCACGCTGTACTGGTCTGGGCAGCGGGCGATGGGATTCGTCGATACGCATACGCGCTTCCCGCGCCACTCGGTCGCGCCGCTCATCGACCCCGCGCTGCTGCCCCGCGACTACATTGCGGTGAAGTTCTACGGGGCGCGGTCGCTGCCCGACACCCCTCACGTCCGCGCGCTGCTGCGGGGGATTGTGACCGCGCTTGCCGAACGGCTTCCTGTCGTGCTTCTCGATACGGGCCTGCTGCTGGAGGACGATCACGCCGACTACACGTTTGGCGGGGGCAACGTGATCAGCGCCCGCCCGTGGATGACTCCGCAGACCAACCTCGGCGTGCAGACGCAGATTGCCGCGGGCGCGCGCGCGTTCGTCGGCACCTGCGGCAGCATCGCGTGGCTCGCGCCGCGCCTGGGTGTCAACACGTCGGCGCTGTACATCGACCCGGAGTGGCTGCACGCGCACATCGCGGTGGCCATGCGGGCCTATCACCGGCTCGACGCCGGACGATTCGCAGTCGCCGACCTGCGCGCGCTGGACCCCGCCGACACCGGCAGCCTGCTGGGCGCTGCGCGGGCGGATGCCCGATTGTGACGATCCTCTTCATCGCGCGTCACTTCACGTACTTCCGGAACTTCGAGTCCGTGATAGCCTCCCTCGCCGGGCGCGGCCACACCGTGCACCTGGCCGCCGACCGCGAGGAATCGCTCGGCGGACGCGAGCTCGTCGACCGTCTCGCCGCCGGCTGCCCCGGCGTCACGGTCGGCTTTACTCCTGTTCGCGAGTTCGGCCGGTACACGCGCCTGGCGCGGGCGCTACGGCTCGGGCTCGACTACCTGCGGTATTCCGACCCGCGCTACGACACGATGCCCAAGCTCCGGCAGCGCGCCTACGAGCGCACGCCGGCCTTCGTGCTCGCGCTGGCGCGGCTGCCGTTCCGGGCCGCGACGATGCGCCTGCTGGAGCTGGTGGAGGAGGCGGTGCCGTGCCATCGCGGGGTGGAGGAGTTCGTCGGCGGGCGTCGGCCCGACCTCGTCCTGGTGACGCCCCTCATCGAGCTGGGATCGCCGCAGATCGATTACGTGCGGGCCGCGCGACGGCTTGGGATCCGGACGGCCCTGTGCGTCTGGAGCTGGGATCATCTCTCCAGCAAGGCGCTCATCCGGGTGCTGCCGGACTACCTGATCGTGTGGAACGAGATCCAGCGCGAGGAAGCGGCGCGGTTCCATGGGGTGCCCGCCGACCGGGTGCTCGTGACCGGCGCGCAGTGCTTCGACCGCTGGTTCGGGCGGATGCCGTCGCAGGATCGGGCGGCCTTCTGCCGGCGCGCCGGCCTGCCAGACGATCGGCCGTTCGTTCTGTATGTCTGTTCGGCGCTGTTCCGGGGCAGCCCCTCGGAGGCGGCGTTCGTCCGCGAATGGGTCGCGGCGCTCCGGGCGTCCGGCGAACCGGAGCTGCGCCGGCTCAACATTCTGGTCCGTCCGCATCCGCAGCGGCTCGACGAGTGGCGGGACGCTGCGCTCGAAGGGGCGGTGCGCTGGGGCTCCAACCCGATCGACGAGCCGGGGCGCGCCGACTACTTCGACTCGATGTACCACAGCGCGGCCGTCGTCGGCCTCAATACCAGCGCGCTCGTCGAGGCGGCGATCGTGGACCGGCCGGTCTATACGATCCTGCGGCCCGAATTTCGCGACAACCAGGAAGGCACCTTTCACTTTCATCATTTGCTCACCGTGGGGAACGGCTTTCTGACCGCCGCTCGAACCCTCGAGGAGCATGCGGGGCAGCTGGCGGCCGGGCTGCGCGGCGAGCGGCGCGCCTCGAACCAGGCGTTCGTGGAGCGGTTCATCCGGCCCAGGGGGCTGACGGTTGCATCGACGCCGGTGTTTGTGGAGACGGTCGAGCGCATAGGCGCCTCGTCGACGCGGGAGCGGCAGCGGGTGCCGGCGCGGGCCCTGCTGATGCGGCCGCTCGTGTACGCTCTTGTGCTGGCGGGCCGGCTCCCGCTGGTGCAGCGGATCTACTGGAACCCGCAGAAATTCAGATCGCTCGCAAACGCATGACTGGACAGCATCCGGCGGTGCAGGGACTGGGGCAGGGGCGCTGCCTCATCATGGCCGATGTGGCACTCACCCACGACGGCAGTCTGGGGCTGGCGCACGCCTTCATCGACGCCGTGGCCGGCGCCGGCGCCGACGCGGTCAAGTTTCAGATGCATATCGCGGCGGCCGAGAGCACGCCGTCCGAGCCGTTCCGCGTGGCCTTCAGCCGGCAGGACCGCTCACGGTATGAGTACTGGCGGCGGATGGAGTTCACGGAAGAGCAGTGGCAGGGGCTCGCGGATCACTGCCGCGATCGCAACGTGCTGTTTGTGTCGTCGCCGTTTTCGATTGACGCCGTCGAGATGCTCGAGCGCATCGGCCAGCCCCTCTGGAAGATTGCCTCGGGCGAGACGTCCAACGCGCCGCTGCTCGATCGGGTGCTTCGAACGGGCGCTCCCGTGCTCCTCTCGACCGGCATGAGCCCGCTTGCGGAGATCGATGCGGTCGTGCAGAAGGTCAGGTCGCACGGGGTTCCGGTCGGCGTGTTCCAGTGCACGACGGCGTATCCGTGCCCCCCTGAAAAGATCGGCCTGAATCTGATCGCCGAGTACCGCGACCGCTACCGCTGCTGGGTGGGGCTCTCCGATCATTCCGCGACGATCTACGCCGGTCTGGCGGCGGCGGCCATCGGGATCGACATGCTCGAAGTGCACGCGACGCTGTCGAGAGACATGTTCGGCCCGGATGTGATCGCGTCGGTGACGACCGCAGAGCTGCGGCAACTGGTCGAGGGCATCCGGTTCATCGAGCGGATGCGGGCCAGCCCGGTTGACAAGGATGCGGCGGCGCAGGACACGGCGCCGCTGCGCCGTCTGTTCACGCGCAGCCTCGTGGCACGGCAGGCGCTTCCGGCGGGCACCGTGCTGACGCGCGAGCATCTCGCCATCAAGAAGCCCGGCACCGGTCTCGCGCCAGAGCGTCTGGACGAGGTGATCGGGCGGCGGCTGCGGCGGCCGGTCGAGGCCGACCACCTGCTCACCGCCGACGATATCGATGGATTGATCCCGTCGTGATACGAAAAATCTGCGTCGTCGTGACCGCCCGTCCGAGCTATTCCCGCATTCGATCGGCCCTGCGGGCGATCGCCGATCGCCGCGACCTCGAGCTGCAGCTGGTCGTGGCCGCGTCGGCGCTGCTGGATCGGTACGGCAACGCCGTGCAGGCGATCGAGCACGACGGGTTTCACATCGCCCAGCGCGTCTACCTGATGCTCGAAGGCGAGAACCTCGTGACGTCCGCCAAGTCGACCGGCATCGGCCTGTCGGAGCTCGCGACGGTGTTCGACAATCTGGCCCCCGACGCCGTGGTCACCGTGGCGGATCGCTACGAGACGCTGGCGACCGCCGTGGCGGCGTCGTACATGAACATCCCGGTCGTGCACGTGCAGGGCGGGGAAGTGACCGGGTCGATTGACGAGAAGGTCCGGCACGCGGTCACCAAGCTGTCGAACCTCCATCTGGTCTCGACGGCGCTCGCGAGGGAGCGCGTGATCCGGCTCGGCGAGCGCGAGGACACGATCTTCGTCACCGGGTGTCCGTCTATCGACATCGCCGCCGAGGTCGCGGCGAGCCCGGATATGGACTTCGACCCGTTCGCGAAATACGGCGGGGTCGGTCCGCCGGCGGATCTGTCGAAGGGGTATCTCGTCGTGATGCAGCATCCGGTCACGACCGAGTACGACCAGGCGAGGGCGCAGGTCGACGAGACGCTGTATGCCGTCAAGGATTTCGGCCTTCCCGTGCTCTGGTTCTGGCCCAACCCGGACGCCGGCTCGGACGGCACCTCGAAGGGCATCCGCATGTTCCGGGAACGCGAGAAGCCGGAGAACTTCCATCTGTTCCGGAACATGTATCCGGAGGACTTCCTGCGGCTGCTGGTCCACGCGACCGCGATCGCGGGCAATTCCAGCGTGGCCATCCGCGAGTGCTCGTACCTGGGTGTGCCGGCGGTGAACATCGGGTCGCGCCAGGAGGGACGGGAGCGCGGCGCGAACGTCATCGACGTCGACCACGATCGGGATCGGATTGCCGCCGCGCTTCGCGAGCATGGCCGCCGGGGCCGGCCGGCGCCCGATCACCTCTATGGCGACGGCAAGGCCGGCGGCCGCATTGCCGAGTGCGTCGCGACCGCCGAGCTTTCCATCGAGAAGCGCCTGACATACTGATGCCGGGGTCCGTCGCCGCCAACCGCCGCGAGCGCATCGACGCGCTGCAATTCGACTGCGCCGCCCAGCCGCGCGAGGCGGTCTCGTCGTGCAACCTGTGCGGATCGAGCCAGTTCGTCGCGATCGCACACTCGGATCGGTACGGGTTTCCGGCCGCGGCGCACGCGTGTGTACGGTGCGGGCTCGTCTTCCTGAACCCGCGGCTGACTGCGGATGCGTACGCCCGGTTCTATGAATCGGTCTACCGTCCGCTCGTCAGCGCGTTTCACGGGCGCCTCATCGATGCGCGGACGATCCAGGACGAGCAGCGTGCCTATGCCGCAGACCGTGCGGCGTTTCTGCGGCCGTTCATGTCGCCGCAGCTCAGGACCCTGCTCGACATCGGGGGGTCAACCGGCGTTGTGGCCTCGCAGATTGCACGCGAGTTCGGGTTGTCCGCGACGGTGATCGATCCCGCGCCACTCGAAGTTGCCGAAGCGGCGCGTCTCGGCCTCGAGACGATTACGGGACTCGTTGAGCGCCACGACTTCAGGGGCCGCAGCTTCGATGTGGTGACAGTCTGTCAAACCGTCGATCACTTGCTCGACGTGGCGGACACGCTTGCACGGATCCGGAGACTGCTCGCGCCGAAGGGGGTCCTCTTCATCGACATCGCTGATTTCCGTGCGGCCT
>MEKU01000005.1:163209-176970 GCA_001767195.1 Acidobacteria bacterium RIFCSPLOWO2_02_FULL_67_21 | reverse complement strand
AGCCCCACGGCGGTCCGGGAGGTCCTCAAAGAAGAGGGCTTCGCCGCGTTACCTCGGCGCTTGGATGGGCTCGTCGCGTGATTCGAGCGCTCGCCATCGGAGAGGTTGCGCCATGAACAAGGCCACACCGCACCAACACGGCCACGAAGCCCAACATCGGCTTTTAACCGGCGGCAGACGGCATTCTGAGCAGCCGCGGCTGAAGCCGCGTTATGCCTCTGAATCACCGACAACCTTGACGCGAAGAACACAAATCGGGACTCTGATTTTGTGACGCAGGCCACGCAGAAGCTGCTCGACGAATTCGAGGCGCTCCCGGATCGGGATCGGTCAGAGCCTCGGGGCGGAACTCGCGCGTCGGGTGGCCTTGGCCCCGCACGACTTGCCGCAAGATGATTTGGTGGCGGCCGCCGATCGCCTGTTTACCGAACTCGATCGTCGCGAACGGCCTGAATGACATCGCCGCGCCGGGGCGAGGTCTGGTTGGTGGACCTCGGCATGGCAGTGGGCGTGTTCGACGCGCAGAATCTCGTCACCATTCCGCACGCCAAGTTGAGCCGCTCGTTGGGAAACTCGGCGGTGCTCAATGTGCGCCCGTTGAACGAGAGGGATTTAGCCAGCTATCTCAAGCAGGCCGTCCAGCACCGTGGCGAGTTCCTCATCCGAGGCCCGGCCAAGCCGCTTGCCGATGCGCTCCGTCGAGAGCGTGCGAATCTGGCTGATCTTGACCCACGAACGTTTAGGCAACTTCGCGGCCTTGAGCTCAAGGGTCAGAGGGTATCCGGCCCGCGGCTCCTGGCTGGTCAGGGCCACCGCGATGACGGTGCCGGACCGCTCATTGAAGACGTCGTGGCTCAGCACCAGGACCGGACGCTCGCCGGCCTGCTCGTGGCCGCGTACGAGGTTGAGGTCGGCCCATCGAATCTCGCCCCTCAGTATTCGGGCCATGGCTCACGGGACGCAGCGAGGCCTTCATCGGCCAGTTGCTGTTCCTCTGCCGGGTCGAGCCTGGTGCACTCCTCGGCCAACCGTGTCCGGGCCAGGCGCGCCAGCTTTTCCGCCAGCGCGGTCTCGATGGCCTGGCTCCGATTGCGGAACCGGCGGCGTGCCACGAGATCATCCACGCGGTTCAGCAGGTCGGCGTCGATCGTGAGGGCGACCTTGGTCTTGGGCATCGTAGTATGATGAAACATCATACCGCGTGGCACGCGGTCGAACAAGACGGAGAAGAGATGGTCTATCCTCGTCCCGTGTCTATCCAGCGAGTGTCTCCTTCTATGCCCAGATCACTCCGAGTGTTGCTGCTGTCATGTGTTGCGCTCCTGTGGATGGCGGCGTGCAGTTCGCCGCCTGGCAATCCAACAGTGCCCGCCGGCGCCGAGAGCTCCGGAGGCCGGCACGGGGTCATCGAGACCAGTGCCGGCTCGATCGAGATCGAGTTCTTCGAGGCCGATGCGCCGAAGGCCGTCGAGAATTTCAGGCTGCTCGCCGAGCACGGCTACTACGACGGCCTGACGTTCCACCGCATCATCAAGGGGTTCATGGTCCAGGGCGGCGACCCCGAGGGCAACGGCACCGGCGGTCAGAGCGCCTGGGGGACGCCCTTCCCGGACGAGATCAATCCGGATTCAGCGCTCTACCGGGATGGCTACCAGCGCGGCCGCCTCGCGATGGCCAACTCGGGGCCGAATACCAACGGCAGCCAGTTCTTCATCCTGCATGCCGACTATCCACTGCCGCCCAACTATGTGATCTTCGCCCGGGTGACCGGGGGCATGGACGTCGTCGACGCCCTGGCCGACACGCCCGTCACGACGGGGCCCGACGGCGAGCCGAGCCAGCCCGCCACGCCGCCGGTGATCAGGAAGATCACGATTCGTCCCTAAAGCGCAGGAGTCCGAGGATCGGAGGCCTTCCATGCGACGAATATTGACAGCCCTTCTCACGTGCGGGCTCACGGGCTCGATCGCTACGACGGTGAGCGCCCAGGTGCCGAAAGTTCCCGTGCCGGTGTTCGATCAGTCGGCGGTCGGAGCCCGTGGCTATTTCTACGTCGGCGGGACCTATGTCGGGGATTCGGGCAACGAGATCATGCAGGGTCAGATGTTCGTCGAGGTGATCGTTCCGAAGAGGGTGCGACGGGCGTACCCCCTCGTGCTGATTCATGGCGCCGGCCAGACGGCGACCAACTGGATGGGAACGCCGGATGGCCGCAAGGGCTGGGCTGACTATTTCGTCGAGCGCGGGTACGTGGTCTATATGGTCGATCAGCCGATGCGCGGCCGCTCCGCGTGGCATCCGGCCGACGGTCCAACGCGAATGCTCACCGCACCGCAGGAGGGGTTTCAGTTCACTGCCAACGCGGTCCTCGGTACATGGCCGCAGGCGAAGAACCACACCCAATGGCCGGGCGACGACGGTACGAAGGGCCGTAGAGGCGATCCGATCTTCGACGCCTTCTACGCTACGCAGGTGGAAACTGTCATCTCGAACGAGGAGACGCAGCGCCGCAATCAGGCGGCCGGAGCCGCACTGCTGGACAAGATCGGGCCGGCGATGCTCCTCACTCATTCGCAGTCGGGAGCGTTCGGCTGGCTGATAGCAGACATGCGTCCGGCGCTCGTAAAAGGCATCATTGCGATCGAGCCGGCCGGTCCACCGTTCGAGGCGACCATTATCGGCACGGGCAGCGCGCGCCGTTGGGGCCTGACGGACATCGCCCTCACGTATGATCCGCCGGTAAGAGAGGCGGGCGAGATCCTCGTCGAGCGCGACACGACAGCCGATGGCCCCGACCTGTTCGTCTGCTGGATGCAGAAGACGCCTGCCCGCCAGTTGGTGAATCTGAAGCGCATCCCGGTCGTGATCATGACGGCTGAAGCCTCGTATCACCAGGCCTACGACCACTGCACCGCAAAGTACCTGAAGCAGTCCGGCGTCGCGACCGAGTACATCCGCCTCCAGGATAAGGGTCTCCGTGGCAACGGCCACATGGTGATGCTCGAGAAGAACAATCTCGACATCGCGCATCTCGTGGACCAGTGGATACAGAAGAACGTGAGGTAGCATCGTGAAAGCGCTTGGCATCGCGGGAGTGGTCGGGGGACTGGCCCTCGGCAGCGCGTGGGCGGCTCAGGACTCGACGAAGAAGGCGTACCTGGTCGCGCAGATCAACGTCACCAACCCGCAGCAATACGCGGAGTACACGAAGCTGTCCCCGGGCATCATCGCGAAGTTCGGAGGCCGCTTCGTCGCGCGAGGCGGACGCACGGTGACGCTCGAAGGCCCGCCCGCCACGAGCCGCATGGTCGTCGTGGAGTTTCCCAGCTTCGAGCGCGCGCAGGACTTCTACCGGTCATCGGAGTACCAGGCGGCGAAGAAGCTGCGCGACGCCGCGGCTACCGCGCAGTTCATTCTGGTCGAAGGCCAGTAGATGGCGCCGTGGCTCAGCGGCCCGTGCCCGTGATAGAGTCGCGCTGACGGCAGCGGGGTGCTGCCGTATCGGTGACCCGGCAGGTTGACCGGGAAAGGTCGAATGAGTATTTCGGTCTTCATCTCCCCATCAGCAGACGCACGGCTGGCGCATGCGCGCGACGCGCTTGGCCGATCCGCGCCCGGCACGCGCGTGCTCATCGTCGGGGCGTCGCGCGGCGCCGCGGATGACCTGGCACGCGCGGTGGCCGTCCAGCGGCCGGCCAGCTTCGGCATCGAGCGGCTCAGTCTTACCCAGATCGCCGCGAAGACCGCGCTGGCGGCGCTTGCCGGCGAGCAGAAGACGCCGAGCACGTGGCTCGGCGCCGAAGCGGTGGCCGCGCGCAGTGTGTTCGCCGCCGCGCGCGACCAGGCGCTCGAGTACTTTGCCCCGGTCGCCGCGGCGCCGGGCTTCCCGCGGGCGCTCGCGCGGACGCTCCAGGAGGTCCGGCTCGCCGGGATCGGTTCCGCCGCGCTCGCGCCATGCGCCTCCGCAGGGCCGGATCTGGCGGCGCTGCTCGATCGCTTCGAGGCGGCGTTTGCAGGCGCGGCCGCGGTGGATCGCGCCGCGCTCCTGCGCACGGCCGCCCGCCTGCTGCAGACGCCCAGGCCTGAGTCGCCGCCGCCAGGGCTGCTCGTGCTGCTCGACGTCGCCATCGAACACGCGGCGGAAGCCGAGCTCGTGCAGGCGCTGGTCGCCGTGTCCGCGTCGGCGGTCGCGACGATGCCCAGGGACGACCGCGAGACGCTGGGGCATTTCACGGCGATGGGAGCGGCGATCGAGGAGCGTCCAGCGACGGCGGACGATGATCTGGGCTGCCTGCAGCGATATCTGTTCGATGAGGATGCCGCGCCGGCCGCGCGTGCGCAGGACGGCTCGCTCCAGTTCTTCTCCGCGCCGGGCGAAGGCCGGGAGTGCGTCGAGATCGCGCGCCGCCTGCTGAAGGAGGCGGGCCGCGGCGTCCGCTTCGACGAGATGGCCGTGCTTGTCCGCTCGCCTCAAAGCTACTTCGGCCTGCTGGAGCATGCCCTGGGGCGCGCCGGCATCCCGGCCTGGTTCGATCGCGGGACGCGCCGGCCGCACCCGGCGGGGCGCGCGTTTCTGGCGCTTCTCGCCTGCGCATCGGAGCACCTCTCGGCGTCCCGTTTCGCCGAGTACCTCTCGCTCGCACAGGTGCCCGACCCCGGGTCGGATGCGTCGCCCGATGCCACGTGGGCGGCGTCGGCGGACGAGGCGCTCGGGCTGCCGAACCTTGAACCTGCCGAGAACCAGGAACCCGAGAACCCGGAACCCCAGAACCCAGACTCTCCCGTCGTCTCCGGCACCCTTCGCGCCCCGTGGCGCTGGGAGCGGTTGCTGGTGGATGCGGCGGTCATCGGGCAGAACGCCGACAGGTGGCGCCGCCGGCTCGACGGCAAGGCGAGGGAGCTCGAGCTGCAGATAAGAGAGGTGCAGCACGAGGAGGGCCGAGACGGCGGGCGCGCGCAGTCGCTGCGCCGGACGCAGGAGCAGCTGGAACACCTCAGCGGCTTTGCGCTGCCGATCGTGGAGGAACTGGCCGCCTGGCCGCGCGGCGCCACGTGGGGCCGGTGGCTCGACGCCTTCACGGCGCTCGCCCCGCGGGTGCTGCGCCGGCCGGCGCACGTGCTGCGCGTTCTGGCCGATCTGCGCCCGATGGCCGATATCGGTCCGATCGATCTGGACGAGGCGCGGCGCGTGCTCGGCGAGCGGCTCCTGCTGCTCGAGTCCGAGCCGCCGGCGCGCCGCTTCGGCCGTGTCTTCGTGGGCACCCCCACGCAGGCACGCGGCCGCAGCTTCCGTATCGTGTTCGTGCCGGGGCTTGCCGAGCGGATGTTCCCGCAGAAGCCGCGGGAGGATTCGCTGCTGCTCGACGATCTGCGCGAGGAGGGCAGCCTGCCGCTGCGCAGGCAGCCGCAGCGCCTGGCGGCCGAGCGTCTGCTGCTGCAGATGGCCGCCGGCGCCGCGTCGGATCGGCTGTACGTCTCCTATCCGCGGATCGAGCTCAGCGAATCGCGCGCGCGCGTGCCGTCCTTCTACGCGCTCGACGTGATGCGCGCGGTGACGGGCCGGATTCCCGACTACGAATGGCTCGAGGAGCGGGCGCGCGAGACCGGCAGCGCCACGCTCGCCTGGCCGGCGCCTCCCGAGCCGGCCGACGCGATCGACGACCTGGAGCACGACCTCTCGGTGCTGCGGCGGCTGCTGGACCACAGGGACCGAGACCAGGTGAAGGGGCACGCGCATTACCTGCTGAAGCTCAACGAGTGCCTGCGGCGATCGGTGATCGCGCGGTGGGCGCGCGGCGAGCCGCGCTGGTCGGTCACCGACGGGTTGATTCGCGTTTCCAACGACACGCGCGAGGCGCTCGCGAGCCAGCGGCTCACCGCGCGGCCGTACTCGCTCTCCGCGCTGCAGCGTTTCAGCGCCTGCCCGTACCAGTTCGTCCTCGCCGCCGTGTTTCGCTTGCAGCGGCTCCAGCAGCCCGAGCCGCTGCAGCGCATGGATCCGCTCACGCGGGGCAGCCTCTTCCACGAGGTCCAGGCGCGGTTCTTCACCGAGCTGCAGCGGCGGGATGCCCTCCCGGTCACCGCCGCGACGCTCGAGGCGGCGCGTGCCGTGCTCGATGCCGCGGTCGATGCGGTCGGGGAGCGCAGGCGCGACGAGCTGGCACCCGCCGTCGATCGCGTCTGGAGCGACGAGATCGCCTCCATCCGGCGCGACCTGCATGGATGGCTTCACTACCTGGCGCGCGACGGCGGTGAGTGGCGCCCGCGCCACTTCGAGTTCGGCTTCGGCGACGTGCCGGGGCAGCGCGACGCGGGCAGCGTCCGCGACGATGTCACCCTCGAAGGGGGATTCCAGCTTCGCGGAGCCGTGGATCTCATCGAGCAGCACGCCACGCGAGCCGTGCTCCGCGTCACCGATCACAAGACCGGCCGTCGTCCTGACCGGATCGATAGCGTCATCGTGGGCGGCGGCGCGGTGCTGCAGCCGGTGCTGTACGGCCTGGCCGTCGAGCGCGCGCTCGGCCAGGCGGTCTCGCAGGGCCGCCTGTTCTACTGCACCGCGGCCGGCAGCTATACCGAGCACGAAATCCCGATCAACGACGCGACCCGCGCGGCAGGCCTGGAAGTGCTGGACGTGATCGACCGCGCGGTGGCCGCCGGCTTTCTGGCTGCGGCGCCGACCGAAGAGGCGTGCGGCCGCTGCGACTTCCGGCCGGTGTGCGGCCCGGACGTGCTCCGCCGCGTCGCGCGCAAGCCGCAGAACCCGCTGTCGGACCTGGCCGCGCTCAGGAGCCGGCCATGACGCAGGCCACGAGGTATTCGGACGAGGACGCGCGCGCCCTCATCGAGACCGCCATCGACCAGACGCTCGTGGTCGAAGCGGCCGCCGGCACCGGGAAGACGACGGCGCTCGTCCGGCGGATCGTGCGGGTGATCTCGGCCGGACGGGCGGACATCCGCGGGATCATCGCGGTGACGTTTACCGAGAAGGCCGCCGGCGAGCTGAAGCTGCGGCTGCGGCAGCAGCTCGAGGAGGAACGCCAGCGCGCCGGCGGCGATGCGGCCGAGCGGCTTTCGGCCGCAGTGCGGAACCTCGAAGAGGCGCACGTCAGCACGATTCACGGCTTCTGCGCGGATCTCCTGCGCGAGCGGCCGGTCGAAGCGGGCGTCGATCCGCTGTTCCGCGTGCTCACCGAGGGGCAGGCGCGGCAGCTCTTCGATCAGGCCTTCGACGCGTGGCTTCAGACGAAGCTCGAGGATCCGCCCGAAGGGATCCGGCGGTCGCTGCGCCGGCCCGGCCGCAGCGTCCGGCCCGGCGAGCCGGACGAGGACGGCCCCGTCGAGCGGCTGCGGCGTGCTGCGTACGACCTCGCCGAGTGGCGCGACTTCCCGGGCGCGTGGACGCGCGAGCCGTTCGACCGCGCGAAGGCGATCGCCGGGCTGCTGGAGCTGGTCCATGCGTGCGCCGACGTCTCGGCCAACCCGTCGTATGCCGGCGACAACCTCTATGTCGATACCGAGCCGGTCAGGAGGTTGAGCCGGGAGATCAAATCCCAAATCCCAAATTCCGCCTCCGCCAGAGGCTCCGGCGAGACCTCGCCGAAGCTTCGCGAAGGCGGGCCCAAATCCCAACGCGCAGAGCCCGAAGCCCAAAGCCTGAAGCCCGAAGCCCTGGATGGGCTCGAGGCGCAGCTCGTCGAGCTCCGGAAGAACCGCGACTTCAAACGGGCGCGGAAGGGGAGCGGGCCGACCTACCGCAAGGGAACGCCCCGCGCCACGGTGCTCGACGCGCGGGCCGCGCTCATGGCGGCGCTCGATGAGTTTCAGGCGCGGGCGGACGCCGATCTGGCGGCGGCGCTGCACGCCGAGCTGCGCGACTGCGTTGCCCACTACGAGCGGTTGAAGGCACGGGAAGGGGCGCTCGACTTCCTCGATCTGCTGCTGCGGGCGCGCGATCTGATCCGCCTCAACGACGCAGTGAGGCGCCATTTTCAGTCGCGGTTCACGCGCATCTTCGTCGACGAGTTCCAGGACACCGATCCGGTCCAGGCCGAGCTCCTGCTGCTCCTGTCGGCTGACGATCCCCGCGAGACCGGCTGGGAGCGCGTCTCCCCCGTGCCGGGCAAGCTGTTCGTGGTCGGCGACCCAAAGCAGTCGATCTACCGCTTCCGCCGCGCCGACGTGCAGACCTACTGGCGCGTCTGCGCGCAGCTGAAGCACGCCGGCGCCGTGCCGATCGAGCTCCGCCGGAGCTTTCGCAGCGTGCCCAACATTCAGCGCGCGGTGAACCTCGCGTTCGCGCCCTGCATGAACGGCAACCCCGACACGCTGCAGGCCGGCTACGTGCCGCTCGAGCGGGTCCGCGAGGACGCGCCAGGGCAGCCGTCGGTCGTGGCGCTGCCCGTGCCGGCGCCGTACGGCTCGCGCTCAGTCTCCCCTCGCGAGATCGAGCGCTCGCTCCCCGATGCCGTCGGCGCGTATGTCGAGTGGCTCGTCCATCAGAGCGGCTGGACGGTGACCGAGCGCCGCACGCCGGGCGCGCGGCTGCCGCTCGAGGCGCGCCACATCTGCATCCTGTTCCGGCGCTTCCTGAGCTTCGGCGAGGACGTGACGCGCCCGTACGTCGAGGCGCTCGAGGCGCGCGGCATCAAGCACCTGCTCGTCGGCGGCCGCACCTTTCACGGTCGCGAGGAGATCGAGACGCTGCGCGCCGCCCTGACGGCGATCGAGTGGCCCGACGATCAGCTCTCGGTCTTTGCGACGCTGCGGGGGGCGCTCTTTGCGATCGGCGATGAAGAGCTCCTCGAGTATCACCACCGGAACCACAGCTTTCATCCCTTCCGCGTGCCGGAGGCGCTGCCCGGGCATCTGCATCCGGTCCGCGACGCGCTGCGGGCGCTGGCATCGTTGCACCGGCAGCGAAACCGGCGGCCGGTCGCCGATACCATCTCGGCGCTGCTCGACGAGACGCGCGCGCATGTCGGGTTCGTCCTCCGCACGGGAGGCGAGCAGGCGCTTGCCAACGTGCTGCACGTCGCCGAGCTCGCGCGCCAGTACGAGATGGACGGCGGCATGTCCTTCCGCGGCTTCGTCGAGACGCTGCAGACGGCCGCGTCGGTGCAGCAGCCGGCCGAGGCGCCCATCCTCGAGGAGGGGAGCGACGGCGTCCGGATGATGACCGTGCACAAGGCCAAGGGGCTGGAGTTTCCGGTGGTGATCCTTGCCGACATCACCGCGCGGCTCACCCCGTACGACGCCTCGCGTCACATCGATCCCGACCGGAAGGTCTGCGCGCTGCGCATCGGCGGATGGTCGCCGAAGGAGTTGAGCGATCAGCGGGAGACGGAGATCGCGCGCGAACGCGCGGAAGGGGAGCGGATTGCGTATGTCGCCGCCACGCGTGCCCGCGATCTGCTGGTGGTGCCCGCGCTCGGCGACGGCCCCTACGAGGACGGCTGGGTCGCGCCGCTCAACGCCGCCATCTATCCCCGTGAAGACGTGCGGCGGCAGCACACGCCCGCGCGCGGCTGCCCGCTCTTCAAGAGCCGCGACACCGTACTGTCGCGCCCGGACGGCGACCCGGCATCGTTCCTGACGATGTGCCCGGGGGAGCACCGGGTCGGCGACACACCGCCCGACGCCGTGTCGGTGGCGTGGTGGTCGCCAGAGGCGCTGAGCCTCGGCGCCGAAGCGCCGTTCGGGCTGCATCGGGACGACCTCATTGTGAAGAGTGTGTCCTCGACGCTGGTGCGTCAGGGGCTCGACGTGTATGACGCCTGGCGCCGGGGGCGCGACGAAGCGATTACGGCGGCGCAGAGGCCGTCGATTGACGCCCGTACCGTCACCGAATGGGTCCACGCCGCCGCGCGCGATGAGCCGCCGCAAATCGACGCCCCCGCCGTCGACGTGACGGTTGAATCCGCCACGCGGGCGGGGAGCCGTCCCGCCGGCCGCCGTTTCGGCACGCTCGTCCACGCGGTGCTCGCGAACGTGCCGCTGGCGGACGGGGGCTCGGTCGCGCGGCTGGCCGATGCACACGGACGGATGCTCGGCGCCACCTCCGAAGAGGTGGCCGCCGCGGCGGAGCTCGTGGCGGATCTCATGCACCATCCGGTGCTTCGCGCGGCAGCTCGCGCCGCGGAGCGCGGCGAATGCTACCGGGAGACGCCGGTGACCTGGCGGCTCGGCGATGGCGGTCTGCTCGAAGGGACCGTCGATCTCGCCTACATCGCCGGCGACGAGCTGGTCGTCATCGACTTCAAGACCGACCGGGAGCTGGAAGGCGTGATGGATCGCTATCAGCGGCAGGTGCAGATCTACGCCGCCGCGGCGGGGTCGGCGCTGGGCATCAAGGCGCGAGCGATCCTGATGCGGATCTAGGCGAGGTCCGCCAGGCGGCGGTCGTCGCGCGCTGGGTTGCGCGCGCCGCGTCGGACGGACCGGCCGGCGGCCCGCCTGTCGCCGCGCTCAGCGCCGCCTCCTGCTGCGCCTCGACGGACTTGCTCTCCCACCCTCGAGCCATGGTGATTCCCGGATCGGGCTGGCCTTGAGCCTTGGGGCTTGATCCTATTTGGCGTGATCGGCAGCCCGCTCGGCGGGCGCGACACCCATCAGTTCCGCATGCGCCGCGACGTGCGACTGCACGAGCGCCTCGGCCGTGGCGAAGGCGTCGGCGTCGCCGGCGCGGAACACGGAGTTGGCCTCGATGAGCGCCTTCTGGCTGGCCGGGGTCGACTCGGGGCTGTCGTAGATCGCAGCCACCGGGCAGGCCGGCACGCACGCGCCGCAGTCGATGCACTCATCGGGATGGATGTAGAGCATCGTGGCCTGGGCGAACTCGGGCTCGTCCTTCCGCGGGTGGATGCAGTCGACGGGACAGACGTCGACGCACGCGGCGTCCTTGGTGCCGATGCAGGGATCGGTGATTACGAATGCCATGTCCCGATGAGCTTACACAAAACCGCGGGCTTTGAAAATGGGGGAGGTCCGGGGGAGCTACCGGTTGAACCGGATGAAGTGCTGCGAGGTGCCCATCATGTAGAAGCGGGCCCACTCGCCGGCGGTCTTGTCGGTGCCGGAGCCGTCGTCCAGGCCCAGCACCTGCGGGTACCACCGGCCGCGACTGAGGATCCTGGCGGGAGGCGACCAGCGCCGCGGGTCGGTCAGCGTCGGGGAAAACGAGACGTAGATGCCCTCCTGGTTGTACTCGACGTCCTTGGCACGGTTGAGAAGCATGACGTACTGCGAGAGGTACGTGTTCCAGTGAATCGATGGCCCCCAGTAGGCGTCGACCACCGCGTCGGCGTCGTGCCACGATTCGGCCGCGGGAAAAATCGGGGAGGTGGCCGGATAGATCCACCGGTCGGCGTTTCCGCGCCCGACCGCCGTCGCAGGCAGCCACGCGCCATTGCGCCAGACCGTGATCTTGCCCGTCGGAGCATCGCGATCGGCCCAGGCCAGGCGCGCCACGCCGACGCCCTGCGACATCGCCGAACGGAGGTACGCTGAAAAGAAAAAGTAGAGATCGCGAGAGTCAAAGTCGAGTTGGACGGTGAAGTCGCCGACCCCGCCGACGTTGTACACGTTCTCGGAGCTGCAGGCGTACGAGCGCGGGGGCGCCTCGAGCACGATGCCGAGGTCCGTCCAGGTCAGCCCCCTGTCCGTGGATCGTGCGGCGCCGATCCGCGGGATGACCTTGTCGGTGAGGCCGCACATGTTGGCGGGAATCTCATTGTGGTAGTAGCCGTACCACACGCCGTCGACGTCCCTGACAACCGCCTCCATCCACACGCCGCCGCCCGGCCAGGGCTCGAGCGTGATCTCTCGGGCCGCGCCGAGCGTGGCCAGATTCCTGCCCGACGCCCGATGGGGGCGGCCGGCCATCGACGTCATCACGAACAGGAAATTGCGGCCGCCGATGCGGTCCCAGACGGCAGGACTGTTGCTGTCGACCTCTCCCGACAGGCGCAGCAGGGGCGCCGATGTGAGTTCCGCGCGCGGCGTGGAGGAGGGTCCGTTCTGTGCACCGATCGAGGTCGCCTGTCCGGCCCACGCGGCGAGCGCCAGCGCGGGCGCTAGTACGCGGGTCCAGCTGAACCATCGAGAGGGCATACTCTCAATACGACGGACGGAGCGGCAGCAGTTACAGGCGGCAGCCATGACACGAGCCGACGCGGCGGTACAGAGTGGGCTGACGGAGACCGGCACGTGAGGCGCATCGTGCCGGCGCTGATTCTCGTGCACCGGTACATGGGCCTGGCGTTCTGCCTGGTCTTCCTAGTCTGGTTCGCGTCCGGCATCGTCATGATCTTCAAGCGCATGCCGGAGTTCACCGCGGCGGAGCGGCTGGCGCGGATGCCGCCGCTCGACCCGTCCGCCGTGCGTCTGACGCCGCAGCAGGCCTTCGACGCCGCAGGGCTGGACGGCCCTCCACAGCGGGTCGTGCTCACATCGTTCCTCACCCGCCCTGTGTACCGGTTCGTCTTCGACGCCGGGTCGCTCTCCGTCTACGCGGACGACGGGGCGTACGCGGACACGGTCGATTCGGAGCGCGCGGTGCGGATCGCGGAGGCGATGTTTCCCGACAGCCGCGGCCGGGCGGTGCACGTCGAGGCCAGGGACACGCCCGACCAGTGGACGATCGGCAATCGGTTCGGCGCCACCGGCGCCCTGCACCGCGTCGCGCTCGGCGACGGCTCCGCCGCAGAAATCTACGTCGCCGAAGCCACCGGCGAGGTCGTCATGAAGACGGACCGGGACAGCCGCTTCTGGGGATACATGGGCCCCGTGGCGCACTGGTTCTACTTCACGCCGCTGCGTGCCGGACAGGCGCCGCTCTGGGCCAACGTGATCGTCTACGGGTCGATGGCCGCCTGCCTCCTGTGCGTGCTGGGGCTGGCGATCGGCGTGTACCGGTTCTCGGTCTCGCGGCGCTACCTGCGCGGCACGGCTGCATCGCCGTACGTCGGCTGGCTCCGCTGGCATCACTATGCCGGGCTGCTGTTTGGCGTGGTGACGCTGACGTGGACGTTCAGCGGGCTCCTCACGATGACGCCGTGGAATCTGTTTCCGGGCGGCGGACCGACCAGGGACCAGGTGCGCGCGATTCGCGGCGACGGGGTGGCGATCGAGCGGTTCACGGCCAGCCCCGCCGAGGTGCTGCGCATGCGGCAGGCCCGTTTCCCTCCACGGGAGCTCGAGCTCGTGCAGTTCATGGGCGCACCGTTCTATGCGGCATTCCAGCAGCCGGGCGCGTCGGGCCGGCCGCATCAGGACGGTGCGCGATACGCACCCGGCGCCGCCCGTCTGGTGCGCGTGCTCGTGATCGCTGCCGGGGCGCCGCGCATTCACCCCGCATTCCGGCGCGACGAGCTGCTTGCCGCCGCGCGCGCCGCGATGCCGGGATACCCGCCGGCGGAGATCGCCTGGCTCACCGATTACGACGCCTACTACTACGACCGTACCGGCGGCCGCCGCCTGCCGGTCCTGCGCGTGAAGTTTGACGATCCCGATCGCACGTGGCTCTATCTCGACCCGGCCGACGGCTCACTGGTGCTGGCGGAGGTTCGTGGCAGCCGCGCGGAGCGGTGGCTGTATCAGGCGCTTCACAGCCTCGACGTTCCCGGTCTGTATCAGACGCCCTGGGCCTGGTACACGCTCATCGTCGGGCTGAGCCTGGGAGGTCTGGCGCTCAGCTCGACATCGGTCGTGGTTGGCTGGCGCGTGGTACGTGGCCGCCGGCGCGACTGACAGTACGTAGTG
>MEKU01000005.1:141348-163200 GCA_001767195.1 Acidobacteria bacterium RIFCSPLOWO2_02_FULL_67_21 | reverse complement strand
AAGGCCCGCCGCTACGACCAAGTAGGGATGGCAAGCGGAAGGAGCGTTCCCGGCGTGCAGCTTGCGCCGCCGACGCGTTTCGCGGAGGCGCGGAGCCGGTTTTCCGGAGGACATGCCGGACCACTCGGCGCCTGGTAATGAAGGCGACGCTTCAGTGCGCGAAGAGGGCGACAGCTGTGCCGTCGGGCACGACCAGATCGAGGACGCCGGCCATGTCCGGCGTCTCCTTGCCGGTATACGCGAAGTCGACGGTGACGGTCTGGCCCGGCTTGACGTCCACGGTGCGCGTCAGCCGGCCGTACTGCTCGTGCCAGATCTGAATCGTGTGCCGGCCGGCCGGCACCCGCGCGATCGTGAACGCGCCGTCCGAGGCGGTGACGCCGAAGTACGGATGCGGCAGCACGCCGACGTAGCTGACCATCCAGGAATGGATGTCGCACTTGATGCGCAGCATTACTTCGTCGGCCTTCAGGGGAAAGGTGTTCGTCATCCCCTTGACCGGCTGGCTGACGTTGAACGAGTTGCCTTTCGAGGAGAGGCTATGCACGTTGTGGCCGGTCGGATCGTTGTTGACGACCTGCAGCGTCTGGCCGACACGCGCGCCCTGCACCCGCGGGGCGTACACGCACCCGCGCTGATCGAGGGTGACGGGCGCAGATGGAGGCGCCCCGGCACCCTGAAACGAGCCCTGCAGATTGACGAACACGTTGACCAGCCCGCCGTCGGCGGCACGCAGCACCATCTCCTGCAAGATGCGCTTACCCCCGAGCGCCCGGCTGCAGCGCGGGTCGGCGCCCATCCGGATGAGTGGATTCGCCGGCGCCGGGCCGGTCAGGCGCACGTGCCCCGCAATCGTGCCCGTGGCTCCCTGGGCGTGGAGGCGCGTCTCGTCGCGGCCGCCGCCCGCGGCCGCCACGACGCCGCACACGACAGCCAGCGACAGCCGGACCAGGCGCCGCATCGCGTCAGAACGGCCGGACATCGTCGGGATACCAGAACTCCATATGGCAGCTCTCGCACGCTTTTTCGATGTGCTCGCCGACGTCGAAGAGCGCCTGCGGGTCGCGCGCCTGCGTGGTCTTCAGCGCCTGCGTCGCGACCGACTGCAGCTGGAGCACGTGCTTGACCCACGCTTCCCGGTTGGCGTCGATCTTCTTCTGGATCTCAGCGGGCGTGAGCTCCTCGGGGGCGGCGCTCGTGTTCTCTTCCTCCGGGTGCGCGACTCGACGGGGCAGCACCAGCAGGTTAGCCGCCTCGACGAGCGTCAGGGCGCCGCGCTGGACCAGTTCCCATTCTTCATCGGTCCGCGGCTGCCTGTCCTCGACGCCGGCCGCCGAAATCGTCGTCGACACCGCATTGAACAGGACGTCGGCGGACGGGTCGACGATGCCGCGCATGACCTCGCGGACGGTGCCCACGGGGACGGGGCCGGCCGGGGCGGCCGACTGCTGCTGCTGGCTGCGGCAGCTGACGACAAGCGCGATCGCACTGATGAGGAAGAGCCAGCGGAAGATTTTCATAGGCCCCCTGTTGTACAACGATTCAGGCCGCCGATATTCTGAATTTTTCGTCAGGCGGGCGGCGCCCCCGCCGTGTCGACGCCGACCCTGACGCAGAATTCAGGGACTTTTCAGTTGCCCGCCTGGCGGCAATCCTTAACACTGACTCGAACATGCCGAAATTTTTCGCAACGATGCTCCTCGTGGTGTCCGCCTCCGCTGCGCAGGCGCAGCAGCTTGCCGTCGTCACCGGCCAGGTGACGGATCCGTCGGCGGCCGTGGTCCCCGGCGCCGTGGTCGTCGCCACCGAAGGCGGACGGCAGGTGGCGGCGACCGCCAGCGGGCCGGACGGCCGCTTTGCCCTCCGGCTGCCGGCCGGCGCCTACGATCTCACCGTCACGCTGAGCGGCTTTGCGGACGAGCGCTTTCCGCTCGCGGTCTCCGGCGATGTCGAGCGCGATGTCGTCCTGCGGATTGCGGCCATCGGCGACACGCTGATCGTGACCGCCTCGCGTTCTCCCGAGCGGCGGACGATGACGACCGAGTCGGTTGCGGTGTTCACGGCGGAAGATATTGCGGCGGCCGGCGCGGCGCAGCTCGGAGACGTGGTGCGGCAGGTGCCCGGACTCGTCATCGAAGCCAACGGGCGGGAAGGCGCGGTCGCCTCGCTCTTCGCGCGCGGGGGCGAGTCCGACTACAACCACGTGCTGATTGACGGGGTGCGCGTCAATGCCAACGGCGGCCAGTTCGACTTCAGCCGGATTACGGCTGCCGAGATCGAACGGGTCGAGGTGGTTCGGGGCGCGCAGTCGGCGCTCTACGGGTCGGACGCCATCGGGTCGGTGATTCAGGTGTTCACGAGACGTGCGGCTCCGGCGGACCCGCCGTATGTGACGGGGAGCGCCGAGGCGGGGAGCTTCAACACGTGGCGCGGCAGCGCACACCTGCTGGGCGGCGCGTGGCAGCGGGTCGACTATCAGGCCGGCGTCAGCTTCCGGGGCACAGAGGGCGCGTTCGAGGATGTGCTGCCCGAGCACGACCGGTTCCAGCAGCGCACGTTCACCGGCGGCGTAGGTGCCTCGCTCGGAACGGCGACGCTCCGGGCCTCGATCCGTGTCAGCGACGCGCGCGGAAAGGGGGTAGGCCCGATCGCCTATGGCCCGGGCGATGTCGGCACGCTGGCCGACACGGAGGAGGTGTCGTGGCACGGCGCATGGACGCAGCGGCTCACGGAGCGCGTCACGCATACCGCGACGGCCGGTTACTTCCGCTCGCGCCGTACATCCGGCGATCGATTGTCGGATCCATCGTTCAACGTGTTTGCGGTGCTGGCGGGGCAGCCGGGCGCCATATTTCCGGACAGCCCCCGGCTGGTCCGTCTCGTGGACGCGCCGACGTTTGCCGCGCTTCAGGCCGGCGTCGAGCCGCTCGCTCCGGGGCAGTTCCTGGCGTCGACCCCGTTTGGCGTGTTCGACTTTCCGTTTACGACGACCGCCGAGCTGCGTCGCCCGGCGTTCCGGTACCAGATGAACGTCACGTGGGCGGCCGCGCAGCTGCTGGCCGGGTACGACTTCGAGCGCGAAGCCAATCCGCTCGCCGCCGGGTTCCGGACGACGAACCACGCGTACTTCGCCCAGCAGGAGGTCCGCGTACGCGACCGCTGGGTGTTCAGCGCGGGCGCCCGCGTCGATGACAACTCGCGCTATGGCACCGAGGTGAGCCCGAAGGCCTCAGCGGGCGTCTTCATCCGCCCGTTCACGGACGGCCGCGTCTCGTCGGTCAAGCTGTTTGCGAATGTGGGCCGGGGCATCAAGAATCCGCTGTTCGGCGAGCTGTTCGGATCGGCGTTCACCGATGGCAATCCGGCGCTCCATCCGGAGCGCGCCCGAACCGTCGATGGCGGTGCGGAGCTCACCTTCGCCGCGCAGCGGTGGCTCGCCCGCGTCGCCTACTTCGACAACGCGTTCACCGACCAGGTGGCGTTCCGATCGTCGGGACCGGGGCTCGACGGCCGGCCGGATTTCGTCAACATCGACGGGTCGGAGGCCCGCGGGTGGGAGATGGATCTGTCGCTCCAGCGCGCCGTCTCCGGTTTCAGCGGCGGCGGCTCGTACGCGTGGCTGGATACGAAGGTGGTGGCGTTTGTCAGTACGAGCGAGCAGTTCCAGCCCGGCCAGCCGCTCCTGCGCCGGCCGAAGCACTCCGGCACGCTCTACGGCAGCTACACCGCCGGACGCGCGGGAGTACACGCCAACGCGCGGTTCGTCGGCGATCGCCATGACGCGGCGTTTCTTGGGCTTGCGGCGGCCGCCACGCCAGGCTCGTCCGTGGCGGCCGGCCGGCCGGTCGATATCACCGTCAATCCCGCCTACGTCGTGCTCGGCGTCGGCGCCGACTACCGGGTGCGGCGCGAGCTGACCGTCTTTCTGCGGATCGACAACGCGACCGCCGAGGCGTACGAGTCGGCGCTCGGATATCCCGGTCTGCCGCGCGCGGCCATGGTGGGCGCGCGGTTCGTGCTCGGGCGGCGGTAACCGCCCGAAATTCATGCAGGCGCCCCCTCGGCTTGGGCTATAGTGAGGCCGCTTCGCGCGTCGCTCGGCCCGGATGCGAACTACGTCTCCAAATAGTCCCGCTGATCCTGATATGAAGACATCGACATGGGGCGTGATTCCAGCCGCAGGTCAGGGGGCCGCATCCAGCCACTCGCCTTTTCGAAGGAGCTGCTGCCCGTGGGCAGCTTCCTCGAAGGGGATCGCGAACGGCCCCGGGCGGTCAGTGAGTATCTCGTGGAGCGCCTGCTGCTCGGCGGTGCAGACCGGCTGTGCTTTGTGATCTCGCCGGGGAAATCCGACATTCTCGAATACTATGGCGGCCGCATCGGGACGGCCGATGTGTTCTATGCCATTCAGCCGGAGCCCGCGGGACTGTGCGACGCGATTTTCAGGGCGGCGCCTTTGGTACACCCCGACGAATGGGTACTCGTCGGGCTTCCCGACACCGTGTGGTATCCCGCGGAAGGGTTGACGCTGCTCCCCGACGATCCCGTGGCCCTGCTCTGTTTCCCGGTCGACGAGCCCCAGCTGTTTGACGCCGTCGTGTTTGGCGAAGATGGCTCGGTGCAGGAGATCCAGGTGAAGAGCCCCGACGCGCGATCGTCATGGATCTGGGGCGCCATCAAGATATCGGGGCGCGCGTTTCACGAGCTGCACGAGCTGTGGGCCGAGCCCGGCCGGCGTGACGAGCAGGTGGGAACCCTGATGAATGCGTACCTGGCGAGGGGCGGCCGTGTGACAGCTATCAAGGGTGGAACGGCCTACGTCGATGTCGGCACCGTTCGAGGGTACCGCGCGGCGATCAGTCTGCTGAGCACGGGGCCTGCCGGGGCGGGAACGTCAGCCCGGCGTTAATACCAGTCGCGCTGGGCGCCGGGCCACGTGCCGCGGGCCCACACCCCCTTCTCGACTTCGCGCACGAGGCCGGACGAGGCCAGCCGCTCCAGGATCCGCTGAGCGGCGTCGACCGGAATATTGAGCCACTTCTGCAGCGTGTCGACCGTCAGCGTGACGCTGGGGTTCTGAACTACCCCGCTGATCACGCGCTGAACGACCGCGGCACGCGCGGTGATGTCTCTCCGCTCCCCTTTACGCATCTCAGACGGCCTCGCCTCCGATCTGAAGGCAAGGTAGATGCCGTCCGAGCTCGGCCGCGGCGCTCAGCGGCAGGCCGGGTGCTGGCAGTCGCAGCGGAGCTCGATCCTGTCGCCGGACTGCTTGCAGTGCTCGCTGCAGTACTTCCCATACGGGCCGTTTGGTGGCACCATGCACACGCACACAGGATGCGCGCATTTCCCTCCAGTAGCCGTCATATCGCACCTCCGGCCTTGAACTGTACGCCTCCCGGTGTCAGTGCACAAGCCTGCATGCGGGTGACCGCGGCTGTGCTCGCTCTGCTGCTGACCGGAGGGGGCACCACCGCCGCGGCGGACGGTCCGGAGGCCGGGAGCAGCCTGCCCGAGACGCTCCAGCGCGTGGGGCGCCGCCTCGAGCAGTGGTACTCGCGCGCCCAGACCGTCGTCTCGCGCGAATCGGTATCGATCCAGCCGCTCGGCCCGGATTTGTCACCCGACGGCTTCGCGCGCCGGCTCGACTTCGACCTGCGCGTCTCGTGGGACCCGGCCAGCGGCTCGGCCGAAGGTCTGCCCGATGCGACCGTGCTGCGCGACATCGTGCGCGTGAACGGCCGTCCGGCCGCCGCGCAGCGCGATTCCGGCTGCATGGACCCGAAGCCCGTGTCGCCCGAGCCGCTGACGATGCTGCTGCCGGCCAGGCTGGACGAGACCGAGTTCTCGCTGGCCGGAATCGGACGGGTGGATGGCCGCGCCTCGGTGATGATCGATTACCGCGGGCGCAGGGACCAGCCGGCCGGCATCGACTGGACCGACGAGTGCGTGACGGTCTCGCTGCCCGGCCGATCGAAAGGCCGGGTCTGGGTGGATGCCGAGACCTACGACGTCCTGCGCCTGGACGACAGGCTGGAGGGCTGGTTCGAGTTCAACGTGCCGGGGGAATTCGTCCGGCGCGGCGCGGCGCGGTCGATGATCATCGAACGCGCCGAGACCTCAATCCGGTACAAGCTCGTGGCGTTTCAGGACCCGTCGGAGATGCTCATGTTGCCGGTGTCGGTCGAGACGCTCACCGTCATCCGCGGGACGGAAATCCAGCGGGTCCGGATCAGCCAGCGGTTCACCGACCATCGCCGGTTCCTCACCGTCGGACGCCTGGTCGACTAACGCCGCCGGGTCCGCGGCTCGATGCCTCAGACTCGCCGCGGCACCCGGCCTACATCACTCCACCGTCTGCAACGACCCAGGCGGTGCCACGAACAGGCGCCGGCAGGAACGCGCGAGATAGCGCGCCATCCGGTTCGCCTTGGCATGCCGCGCGCTGTCGGTGGCGATGCCGGTGTTCGCATACATCTGCCGGTAGAGCTTCGAGACCAGCACGAACGCGAGCCGCATCTTCAGCGACTTGACGCAGCGGGCGCGCTTCCAGATGGCCGGCAGGCTGTAGAACCGATCCCATACCTGCTGGGTGTAGTTGCGGATCTGCTCGGGCGTCAGGTGCGGGTGCGGCATGTAGATCTTCGGCCGCAGCGAGGTCGGCAGCAGCCAATGCCGCGTGATCGGCACGTCCTGGATGGTGAGCGGGTTGGTCTGCGTGCGCTCCCAGCGCTCGAAGTCGACCGTGCCGGGGAACGGCTGGAGCAGCACGAACTGGGCGAACGTGACGTCGGCCGCCTGTGCGAGGGCCGCGGTCGCGTCGAAGGTGTCGGCGGCATCGGTCGGCAGGCCGAAGATGAACGACGCGAGCACGTGCACGCCGTGGGCGCGGAACACCTGCAGCCGTTCGACGAGCGCGTCCCCGGCGAGGTTGAAGTCCTTGTAGATGGATTTCAGCCCCTCGGCGGTCACCGATTCGACGCCCACGAGCGCGCCCTTGATCCTGGCGCGGGCCATGGCGTCGAGGTACGCCGGATCTTCGGCGGCCTCCATGGTGATCTGCGTGAAGAACGCCATGTCCTTGGGGAGCTCGGCGAGGCGCGCCATCAGCTCGAACCGTTCCTCGCGCAGCGCTTCGAGCGCGTGCAGCGCCGCCGGATCCGCGCGCCGGCCGGCCGCGGCGAGGTCGGTGAGCGTGACGGGGTAGAAATTGTCGTCGGCCAGGATGATGAACCGGTACCCCCGGCTGCGAAGGTCGCGGATCTCGTCGATGACGTCGGAGACGCCGCGCAGGCGCGGCTGCTGGCCGTCGGTGCGCCAGACCGAACAGAACGAGCAGTGCTTCGGGCAGCCGCGCACCGTCTGCACCGAGGCCCACATGTAACGGCCGGGCGGGAGGAGTTCCCACCGGCCGGGGAAGAACGAGCGCCCGTCGAGGCGGCCTCCCTCGTACACCTCGCGCGGGCGCTGCGCCACGCAGTCGGCGACCACCTGGCTCCACACGAGATCGCCGTCGCCGCGGACGACGGCATGGGCGCCGCCGATGCTGCGCGCTTCGTCCGGGTACAGGGTCGAGTGGACGCCGCCGAAGACGACAAAGGCGCCGCGCTCGCGCGCCTGGCGCCCGAGCGCATACCCCCGGTACGCGTTGCCTGTATGAATGCCGATCCCCACGATATCGCCCGCCTCGATATCGTTCGGATCGAACGGCTCGAGCGTCTCATCGACGAGCGTCGGGGGGCCGTACTGCTCCGGCGTGGCGGCAGCCAGCACATAGAGCCAGCGTGGGGTAATGACCGCGACGCCGAAAGAGACGTCGCTCGGGTTGACGAGATGAATGCGCATCAGCGACCTACGCTATCCCAGATTCCGGCCTCCGCAGGGAATTTTTTTGCCCCGGGCATCTTACTGCAGGCGAGCGTCGAAGGCCTGGATGGCGTCGATCACCATGTCGGCCACCGCCCCGAAAAAGGCCGGGTCGATGCGGCCTGCCGTGTCGGTCGGCCGGTGGTAGTCCGGATGATCTTCCACGCCGAAGTATACGAACGGCACGTGCGCGTCGTGGAAGGGAGCGTGGTCGGACTCATGGGTCCAGTCCTCGAGCCCTCCGCCGAGGCGCGGCGGCCGGTCGTGGCCGAGCAGGAGCGTCACCGCCCCGCGTGGCTGGAGCTCACCGAGAATCGGGGCCAGCCACGGTGTGTGATACGCGCCCGCCGCGTAGATCTCACGGGCGGCGCTGCGCGACAGCATGTCGAGGTTGATGTTGAGCGCGATCGCGTCACGCGCCATCCCCGGCGATCGAAGGAGCGCGCGCGCGCCGTGCAGCCCCAGCTCCTCGGCGTCGAGCGCGGCGACGATGAGCGTCCGCCGCGGCGGACGGGCGACGAAATGCCGCGCCGCGGCGAGCAGTACGGCGACCCCGGACGCGTTGTCGTCCGCTCCGGGATACACGCGCCCGTCGCGCACGCCGAGATGATCGTAGTGGGCGGTCACGACAATCGCGGCCGCACCCGGCTCCCGGCCGGCGACGCGCCCGACGACGTTGGCGCCTTCGACCGCGCGGCGGAACGGCCGTCCACCGGGGAGAATCGCCCGAACCTCGCGCTGCTGGACCACGAAGGGCCGCACGTGCCCGGCGGCGTCCAGCGGCGCGAGGCCGATCTCCGCGAACCGGTCGGTAATCCATCTGCGCGCGCGCAATCCGCCCGGCGTGCCGGTCGCGCGTCCCTCCATTTGAGGCGACGCAAGAATGGCGACCTCATGCATGAGCTGGGACGCATCGACGAACCGCAGCGCCGCTGCGGCCGGAGGGTCGTGGCGCGGGGTCGGGCCGCCGTCGGGGAGCGCGGCCGGGACGCGCCACGCCGCGAGCGACATGACCCCGACGGACAATCCGCCGACCAGCAGCGCCATGCGAACGCCGACGCGCATGGAGTGCAGTGTAGCAAGCCGCGTGCTACAGTAGCCGGCCTTCAGCTGGTAGCTGGTAGCTGGTAGCCGGTCGGTGGTAGCAGCTTGTAGCCGTGGTCTCGCTACCGGCTACCGCCTACCGGCTGGAAAATGAGGTACACCGTGCGAAAGATGACCAACGTACTGTTCGTGCTGGCGCTGCCGGCGGCCGTCGTCTGGAGCGGCGGTGTCGTGGCGGGGCAGCAGGACATGGTGAAGACGCACATCGGCCATGTGACCATGGCGTTCAACGGGACGCCGAACGGGCAGGGCCTCCTGCCGACCGCCGTGGCCGAAGCGAAGATCGCCGCCCAGCATGCCGCCCTGGCGCTCAAGTCGGAGGGCAATCTCGACGCGATGAAGCTGCATGCCGGACACGTGGGCCCGCACCTGGCGCATCTCAACATGCTGGCGCAGCAGCTCGTCTCGGGCGTCGACAGCGACAAGAACGGGCAGATCGGCTGGCAGGAAGGCGAGGGCGGGCTGCAGCAGGCGGAAATGCACATGAACCTGCTGGTCAAGGGCGAGGGGATGTAAGTCTGCCCAGGCTCGGGATCGTCATCGCGAGCGTACGGGAAGGCCGCGTGGGCCTTCCCGTCGCCGAGTGGTTCGTCGAACAGGCGCGGCGCCACGGTCGTTTCGAGATCGATGTCATCGATCTCAAGGAGCTGAGCCTGCCGCTTTTCGCCGAGCGCCAGCATCCCCGCCTCCAGCAGTACGAGAACGACCAGCAGAAGGCCTGGGGCGCGCGCGTCGCCGGCCTCGACGCGTTTGTCTTCGTCACGCCCGAGTACAACTACAGCCCGGCGCCCTCGCTGCTCAACGCGCTCGACTACCTGTATGTGGAATGGCACTACAAGGCGGCCGGGTTCGTGAGCTACGGCGGCCTCTCGGGGGGCATCCGCGCGGTGCAGGTGGCGAAGCAGACGCTGACGACGCTGAAGATGGTGCCGATCGTCGAGGCGGTGGCCATCCCTTTCGTCGCGCAGGCGATCGACCGGGCGGCGGGGACGTTCACTGCCGCCGGGCATCACGACACGTCGGCCGCGCAGATGCTCGACGAGCTGTTCCGCTGGACGACGGCGCTCGCCTCGCTGCGCGGGTCTTCCTGACGGGCCGTTCAGGAAGCCGTCACGGGGCGCCTGCCCCGCCCCGTTACCCGTAATATAGGGGTGTCATGCGGAGCACGGTTTACTGGCTGTTCGTTGTCAGCGTCGCGCTGTTCATCAGTGGAATCGGGTTCGTGATCGCGGCGGCGCGCACGAGCCGTCAGGCGGCGCCCGCGGAAGCCGAGGCTCCCGCAACCGTCCCGGTCGCGACCGTCAAACAGATCATGGCGGGCATGACCCAGCCGGCCGCCACGGCGATTTACGGCGCGGTCGGCACCGTGATGAACGCGCAGGGCGTGACGGAAATCGCGCCCGAGACCGACGAAGAGTGGGCCGCCCTGGCCGCGCAGGCGGCGACGCTCGTCGAGTCGGGCAACCTGTTGCTGATGGGCGACCGGCCGATCGATCGTGGCGACTGGGTCACGATGACGCAGTCGTTCATGGCCGCCGGGCAGATGGCGCTCAAGGCGGCTCAGTCCAGGAGCACCGACGGCATCCTCGAGGCCGGCGACGTCATCAACCAGTCCTGCGACACCTGTCATGAACGGTATCAGCGTCAGTAGAGCGGCCATCGCCGCACTCTTCGTGCTGCTCGGCTCCGCGGCGCTCGAGGCGCACGGCGTGTCGGGCAAGGATGCGGTATTCCTCCAGGGGCTGCAGGGGCAGGCCATCGGGCCGTTGATGTACCTGGGCGCCAAGCACATGGTGACCGGCTACGACCATCTGCTGTTCCTCGTCGGCGTGATCTTCTTTCTGTACCGCCTCAAGGACGTACTCCTGTATGTCAGCCTGTTCACGCTCGGCCACAGCACCACGCTGCTGCTCGGCGTGCTCGGTGGCGTGCATGCGAACCCGTTCCTCATCGACGCCATCATCGGGTTCTCGGTCGTCTACAAGGCGTTCGAGAACATGGACGGCTTCCGCCGCTTTCTCGGCCGCCAGCCGAATACCCGGTTCGCCGTGCTGATCTTCGGCTTCTTTCACGGCTTCGGCCTCGCCACCAAGCTGCAGGAGTTCGCGCTCTCGCCCACCGGGCTCGTCGTCAATATCGTGAGCTTCAACGTCGGCGTGGAGATCGGGCAGCTGCTCGCGCTGACGGCGATTCTGATTGCGCTGACGTACTGGCGCGGGCATCCGGGCTTCCTGCGCCATGCGTTCGCCACCAACGCCATGGTGATGGCGTCGGGGTTCCTGCTGATGGGCTATCAACTGTCCGGCTACTTCCTTCCGGTGCCATAACAATGACGAGCGAGCGCGAAGGGCTGATCGAATCGCGGCAGCGGCTGGCCGCCGCGGCCGGGGCGGCGCTGCTCGTCGCGGGGCTGGTCCTCGTGATGTTCGTGCTGCCCGCCGAGTTTGGCGTCGACCCGCTCGGCACCGGCGCGCGCGCCGGGCTGCTCGAGCTGGGCGCGACCGGCCAGCAGGTGGCGGCGCTCGAGCAGGCGGCGGCCGGGGCCGGCGGTCAGGCGGCCATCGTGGCGCCGCAGGACCGCGCGTTCAACACGGAAACCGTGGAGTTCACCGTCGGCCCGCGCCAGAGCCTGGAGTACAAGTACCGGCTCGACAAAGGCGAGGCGCTCCTGTACTCGTGGAAGGCGAGCGGCCCGGTGAACGTCGAATTCCACGCCGAGCCCGACGGCGCCCCGCGCGGCTACGCCCAGACGTACGAGAAGAGCCAGGGGAGTCAGGCGGCCGGAACGCTGACGGCCCCGTTTTCCGGGATCCATGGCTGGTACTGGGAGAACATCGGCAGCGAGGAGATTACCGTCACGCTCACGAGCTCGGGGTTTTACACCCTTGCGCACGAATTCCGGCCCGATGCACCGGTCAGAAACAAGACCTTCCAGTAGAATCTAGGTCGATGCTCCGGCCACTCGTCGCCATCGGGCTCTCGGCGGCCCTTCAGGCCGGGGCGCTGTCCGCGCCGTTCCTCCACGCGCATCTGGACGATCACGACGATGACCATCACGGGAGCGCGCGCGTACACGCGCATGCAGGCGGCCACGCGCACGTCCCCCATCACGTCCTTCCGGGGACCACCGCCGTCGAGAGGTCCGAAGAGGGCCGTCCCATCGTTCGGCTCCAGGTCTTCGTCGCGGTTCATCCTGCCGTGCCGGCGGCGCCGGCCGTGCCGGCCGCGCGGTTTGCGCTGGCTCCCGGCGCCGCCTCCCTGATGCGGCGTCCGCCGGATCAGGTACGCGCTCACGGTCCCCCGCCCGTTGACCGCTCGAGCCCTCGCGCCCCGCCCGTCCGCCCCGTCCTGATCTGACGGCCCGCCGGCCGTCTGTCCTTCATTTTCTTAGAAGCGGTTCATAACCGACCACGGGCGCCCAATTCCGTACGTAGTGCCGGGCTTCAGCCCGGCTAAAGCCGGGCACTACGTCGGTCATGAAACCGCTTCCGATCGAGGTGTTATGCGCGTCCTAGTGGCACGCGCCGCGGTCGTGGGGCTTCTGTTCCCCCCGATCGCCGGCGCACAAACGCTGTCGTTGACCGAATCCCAGGCGCTGGCGCGGCTGTCGAGCGAGAGCCCGCGCGAGCGGGCCGTTCGCGCCTCCGTCGATCGGGTGCGCGCGGACGTCGCCGCTGCCGCCCGATGGCCGAACCCGCGCGTCACGTACAACCGCGAAGCGGTGGCGGGGATCGCCGAGCACGTGGTGATGGTGGCCCAGCCGCTGCCGGTGAGCGGGCGCCGCCGGTTCGATGTCGCGGCCGCATCGGCGCGCGTTGACGCCGCCGCGAGCCGCGCCGATGACGAAGTGCGGCGCCTGCGCGCCGACCTCCGCCTGGCCTTTGCCGATCTGTGGGCGGCGCAGGCGCGCGAAGAGGAGCTCGCGCGGAGCGTCGAGCGGCTCCGGGCGCTTGCGGGCGTCCTCGAGCGGCGCGAGGCGGCCGGAGAGTCGGCCGGATTCGACCGGCTTCGCGCCGAGCGCGAAGTGTTCGAGATCGAAGCCGATCGCGCGGCGGCGGCCAGCGACCGCGCGCGCGCGCAGGGCGCGCTTGTGAGCTTCTTCGCGGCCGTGCCGGACGGCGTGATCCGCGCCGTGCCCGGCGCGCCTCCCCCGGCGCCGCTTCCGCCCGTCGAGGAACTGATGGCCCGGGCCGAGGCGAGGGCCGGGTTCGCGGCGCTCCGCCACGAGCTCGACGCCGCTGCGTTTGCCGGGCGATCCGCCGGCCGCCGGGTCGTTCCCGAGCCCGAGCTGGTGGCCGGCACCAAGTCGTCCACCGCCGGGGCCGGCGATATGGGCAGTATCGTCAGCGTGCATGTCGTGCTGCCGCTCTTCGATCGCGGGCGGCCCGAGCGCGCCGCCGCCCTGGCGCGCGCGGCGCAGGTTCGGGCCGAGGCCGAGGCGCTCCGGCTCGCAGTGCACGCCCAGGTCACATCGTGGCGGGCGGCCGCGCTCGAGCGGCGCACGATCGCGGCCCGCTACCGGGAGGCGGTGACGTCGCAGGCCGCCGACGTCGAGCGGATCGCGCAGGTCAGCTATGAGGCGGGCGAGCAGGGCATCCTCGAGCTGCTCGACGCCTATCGGGTCAGCTCGGCGGCGCGGGTGCGCCAGGCGGCGCTCGACGCCTCCGTTCGCGAGGCGGAGATCGAGCTCGAGTTCGTCAGTGGATGGGAGATGCCATGAAGCGCACGTTCTGTATCGCCATGTGCCTGGCGCTCACGGCGGGTGCCGGCGGCTGCGCCCGTCAGGGGGCACCCGAGCCCCAGGCCGAGATGCCGACGCTCGACGTGACGAGCTGGACCGAGACCACCGAGCTGTTCATGGAGTACCCGCCGCTCGTGGCCGGGCAGGCCGCGCTCTTCGCGGTGCACCTCACCCGCCTCAGCGATTTTTCCGCGATGACGGCCGGCCGTCCCATCATCGAGTTCGTGCCCGAGAGCGGTGGCGGGCCGGTCGTTCTGCGCGGCAATCCACCCTCGCGGCCCGGAGTCTTTCGCGTCGAGGGGGCCGCCCCCGCCGCCGGCCGCTACCGGTGGTCGCTCGCGGTCGAGGCGCCCGACCTGTCCGACCGCCACGACCTTGGGACGGTGACGGTCCATGCGGCGCAGGAGCAGGCGGTCGCCGCCGCGGGCCAGGAGGCAGGCGAGGACGCGACCGCGATCAGCTATCTGAAGGAGCCGCAGTGGACCAACGGGTTCGCCACGGCGATCGTTCGGGAGGCCGAGCTGCGCCGCGGCGTGCGCGTGCCGGCCGTGATCGAGCCGCTGACCGGCGGCGAGGCGGTTGTGTCGGCGCCGGCGGACGGTCGCTTCATGGCGTCCGGGCTGCCGGCGGTCGGCGACCGGGTCGCGGCGGGAGCCGAGCTGGGCCGCATTCAGCCGCGCCTTGCCGCGGACGGCGCAGACCGGGCCACGCTGGCCGCCGCCGTGGCCGAAGTGCAGGCCTCGCTCGATGCGGCCCGGTCGGACCTGGCGCGCGCCGAGCGCCTGCTGGCCGATCGAGCGGTGCCGGGGCGCCGCGTCGAGGAGGCGCAGCGCGCGGTCAGCGTGGGGGAGGCTCGGCTGGCGGCCGCGCAGGCGCGCCTCGCCCAGCGCGACGAAACGCTGAGCACCGGCGGGGGCGCCGCCGCCGGCAACTCGTTTGTACTGCGCGCTCCCATTGCCGGCCGCGTGGTGGAGATCCAGGCTGCGCTCGGCGCGTCCTACGACGAAGGCGCGCCGCTGTTCAGGATCGTGCGAACGGACCGTGTCGAGCTGCAGGCGCTCGTTCCGGGGTCGGACGCGCCGTTGGCGCAGCCGGTCACCGAGATTGCACTGGAGATTGCCGGCCGGGACGAGGCCATCGTGCTCGAGCCGGATCGCATGCACGATGCCGGCGTGATCGATCCGGCCACCCGGGCGCTCCCGGTGCAGTTTCAGGTCCGCAACCCGAACGGCCAGCTCCTCATCGGCCAGACGGGGACGGCGGTGCTGTACGCCGGTTCCCGTCAAAAGCTGCCGGCGGTCCCGCGCGAGGCCGTCCTGATGGAGGCGGGCCGCCCGTACGTGTTCGTGCAGGTCGGCGGTGAAACGTTCAACCGCCGCTACATCGAGATTGGCACCCGCGACGGCGATCAGGTCGGCGTCCGGTCGGGCCTCACGCCGGGCGAGCGGGTCGTGACGCGCGGCGCCTACGACGTGCAGCTGGCGTCGGCGGCCGGCGCGCTGCCCGCGGAGGGGCATGTTCATTAGGCGGGTCTGCTCGCGGACGCTTCGCATGCGCGCTCGCAGGACCCGCCCCACGTATGTGGGCCGGGTGCCGCGGGAGTCACGATCGTTCCGCGGACCCGGCGTGGAAATCTCATGAAACGACTCATCAGCTGGTCGATCGACCACCACTGGATCGTGATCGTGATGTCGGCCCTGCTGCTCGGGGCCGGGGTTTGGACCGCGCGCGGCATGCCGATCGACGTGTTTCCGGATCTCACGGCGCCCACGGTCACCATCCTGGCCGAGGGGCACGGGATGGCGCCCGAAGAGCTCGAGTCGCTGGTGACGTTCCCGATTGAGAGCGCCATCAACGGCGCCTCGTCGGTGCGCCGCGTGCGATCGGCGACGGCCGTCGGCATCGGCGTGATCTGGGTCGAGTTCGACTGGGGGACCGACATCTACATCGCGCGGCAGCTCGTGGCCGAGCGGCTCGCGACGGTGGCGGCCAGCCTGCCTCCGCAGGTCGAGCCGCCGATCCTGGCGCCGATCTCCTCGATCATGGGGGAGATCCTCTTCTTCGCGCTGTCGTCCGAGAGCGTCGATCCGCTCACGCTGCGGACGACGGCGGATACGGTCGTGCGGCGGCGTCTGCTCGCCGTGCCCGGCGTGTCGCAGGTGACGCCGATCGGCGGGGCCGAGCGCCAGTTCCAGGTCATCGCCCGCCCCGAGGCGCTGCGGGCCAACGACGTGTCGCTCGTCGAGCTGCTCGACGCGGCGCGGGGCGCCAGCGAGAACGCCTCGGCCGGCATCTACGTGGAAGGCCCCCAGGAGTACGTGCTGCAGGCGGTGGGGCGCGTGCGCACCACCGACGAGATCGGCGACAGCGTGGTGGCGATGCGCGGCGGCCGCGCGGTGCTCATCCGCGACGTCGCGGACGTGCGCGAGGGCGCGGCGCTCAAGCGCGGAGAAGGGTCGCGCAACGGCGCGCCCGCCGTCATTGTCGGCGTGCAGAAGCAGCCGGGCGCCAACACCATCGAGGTGACGCGCCGGCTCGATGCCGAGCTCGACGCCCTGCAGGGCCAGCTGCCGGCCGGCATCACGATCGACCGCCGCATCTTCCGGCAGGCCGATTTCATCCAGGTCGCCGTCGACAACGTCATCGTGGCGCTCGTCGAGGGCGGCCTGCTCGTCGTGTTCGTGGTCGTGCTGTTCCTGGCGAACACGCGGGCGGCCGCCATCACGCTCATGGCCATGCCGCTGTCGCTGGCGGCGGCCGTTCTGGTGCTGCGCGGGTTCGGCGCGACGATCAACACGATGACCCTCGGCGGGCTGGCGATTGCCATTGGCGCGCTGGTCGACGACGCGATCGTCGACGTCGAGAACGTCGTGCGCCGCCTGCGCGAGAACGCCGCCAGGCCCCCGGCGGACCGCCTGCCGGTGGCCGGGGTCGTGCGCGACGCCACCCTCGAGATCCGCACGTCCATCGTGTTCGCCACCGTGATCATCGTGCTCGTGTTCCTGCCGATCTTCGGGCTCACCGGAGTCGAAGGCCGGCTGATGACGCCGCTCGCCTTCGCGTACATCGTGGCGCTGCTGGCGTCGCTGGCCGTCGCGATCGTGGTGACGCCCGCGCTGTGTTTCGCCTGGCTGCCGCAGGCGTCGGCCGTGACCGCCGGCCGCGACGGATGGCTGGCGCGTACGCTGAAGGCGCGGCTGGCACGGGATCTTCCGCACGCGCTCGACCGCCCGGGCGCCGTCATCGCGGTGTCCGTGCTGCTCCTGGTTGCCGCGGGGGCGGCGGCAACCCGGTTCGGCTCGGCGTTCCTGCCGGAGTTCCACGAAGGCAGTCTCACGCTCAGCGTCAACACGATGCCCGGAACGTCGCTGACGCAGTCGGACGAGATCGGCCGGCGCGTGGAGCGGATCCTGCTGGACCAGCCCGAGGTCGTCGCCACCGCGCGGCGCACGGGGCGGGCCGAGTTCGACGAGCACGTGCAGGGCGTCGAGGCGGCCGAGATCGACGTCGGCCTGCGCGCAGGCGATCGGTCGCGCGACGAGCTGCTGGCGGAGCTGCGCCGCAGCTTCAGCGGCCTCCCGGGCACGAACGTGGCGATCGGCCAGCCGATCTCGCACCGTATCGATCACATGCTCTCGGGGACCCGCGCCAACATCGCCGTGAAGGTCGTGGGCGACGATCTGCCGACGCTGCGGCGGCTCGGGGAGGCGGTGCGCGGGGCGATCGCGGGGGTCGAAGGGGTTGCCGACCTGACGCTCGAGCCGCAGACCGAGATTCCGTTCATCCGGTTCATCCTCGATCGGCCGGCGATTGCGCGGCATGGGCTGCGCGTGCAGGACGTGGCCGAAGCCATTGAAACCAGTTTTGCCGGCACGACGGTGGGCCGCGTCTTCGACCGGGCGACCGCCTTCGATCTGGTGGTGAAGATGGATCCGTCGGCCGCCGGCGACTTCGAGCGGATCGCCGACCTGCCCGTGCACACGCCGTCGGGTGCGTCGGTCCCGCTCCGCCTCCTGGCGTCCGTGCGCCGGGAGGTCGGCGCCAACATGATCCTGCGGGAAAACGTGCAGCGGCGGATCGTCGTCTCCTGCAACGTCGCGGGCCGCGATCTCGGCAGCACCGTGTCGGATATCCGCGACGCGGTCAGCCGGAAGGTGCCGATGCCGGAGGGCTATCGAGTGGAATACAGCGGGCAGTTCGAGAGCCAGGAGAGCGCGACCGAACGCCTCCTGCTGCTCGGCGCCGCCGCCGTGGCCGGCCTCTTCATGATCCTCGTCGGGGCGTTCGGCCGCGCCCGCGACGCGCTGCTCGTGATGCTCAACCTGCCGCTGGCGCTCATCGGCGGCGTCGCCGGCGTTTTCCTGGCCGGCGGCGTGCTCAGCGTGGCGTCGATGATCGGCTTCATCACGCTCTTCGGCATCGCCACGCGCAACGGCATCATGCTCGTGACGCACATTCAACACCTCATGCGGCACGAAGGTGTCACCGACTTCCGCACGGCGGTCGAGCGCGGCACGAACGAGCGGCTCGTGCCGATCCTCATGACCGCCATGGCGGCCGGGCTCGCGCTCGTGCCGCTGGCGTTCGGGGGCGGGCAACCCGGGCGCGAAATTCAGACGCCGATGGCGATTGTCATCCTCTGCGGGCTGACGACCTCGACGCTGCTGAACATGGTGGTCGTCCCCACGCTGTACCTGAAGTACGGCGGGGATCCGCGTTGAGGCCCGGCTGAAGCCGGGCACTACATAGCGTACGTAGTGCTGGCCTTCAGGCCAGCCTCGAGGGCGAACGGCTGAGCTCATTGACCTGCCGGGGACTCTTGCGTACCCTGAACCTACACTCGTTTCAGGAACAGGGGTCCCCGTGCGAACTCGTCCGATCCTTTGCGCCGCGCTGGCGGCCGCCGTCGCCGCAGGACTGACGGCGTGTTCTCCGCGGTACGTCAGGTCGCAGCCTGGCGACCTCGTCCGGACCGCTCCGCCTGAGCGGGCCATCACCACCAACGTCGTGCTCGTATCAATCGATGGCCTTCGGCCTGATGCGATCGCGCGGTTCTCAGCCACCCACCTCCAGCGGCTGATGGGGGAGGGCAGCTATTCGCTTTCGGCCCGCACGATCATGCCCAGCAAGACGCTGCCGTCGCACACGTCCATGCTGACCGGCGAGCCGCCGGAAGAGCACGGGGTCGTCTGGAATAACGTCGTCTCGGCGAGAGCGGACGTGGTCGAGTCTCCGACGGTGTTCAGCATTGCCAGGGCCCACGGCTATCGAACGGCCGCCTTCTTCAGCAAGGCGAAGTTCGGGCCGCTGCAGCGCCCCGGCACGCTCGATTATTCGCAGGCACCGGGCGGGTGGTTTGGACGCTGGTCGAGCGCCCGCACGATGGGCGACGTCCGGTCGTATCTCGAGAACGAGCGCCCGAACCTTCTGTTTGTGCACCTGTCCGATCCGGATCGCGCCGGACACAGCTCCGGGTGGATGAGCGAGGCGTACGGGCGCGCGGTGCGCAGCGCCGATGCGGCCGTCGGCGCGCTGCTGATCGCCGCAGAGGCGGCCTATGGCAAGGGCAACTATTCCGTGCTGGTCACCGCCGATCACGGCGGCCACGAGTTCGACCATGGAAGCGACGATCCGCAGGACGTCATGATTCCGTGGATTGCCTGGGGGCGTGGGGTCACCATCGGCGCGCTCGAGCACGTGGCGATCGAGACGTTCGATACGGCGTCCACCGTGCTGTGGCTGCTCGGCATCGAGGAGCCGGAAGCCTGGAACGGGTCCGTCGTGCGGGCCGCGTTCCAGCCGGTTCCCACGGCGACGGAATAGCTACACGGTCAGTTCGCCACCAGCGACCTTCCTCACCAGCGGCTGCAGGTACGGCCAGATCGTCTGTGCGATGCGCGCCGCGCCCGCGGTGTTCGGATGCACGAAGTCGGGCTGCAGCATCTCCTGGTTCCCAATCACGCCGGTCAGCATGAACGGCACCAGCGGCACGCCGTACGTCTCCGCAAGCTCGGCGAACATTCGATGGAACTGCGCCGTGTACTCCAGGCCGTAGAGCGGGAGCGCCTCGATGCCGCAGAGAAGCACGGCGATGCGCCGTTCCTGCGCCGCTTCGATGATCCGTTCCAGGTTGCGGCGGATGTCCGCGACGGGGACGCCGCGGAGCCCGTCGTTGGCCCCCAGCGCGACGATCAGAATGTCGGGGTTCTCCGCCAGGGCGGCGCTCAGCCGACGCAGGGCGCCGGCGGTCGTGTCGCCGGACACGCCGTGGTTCCTGACCACGGAGGGCAGGCCGGCGGCGTGGAGCAGCCGCTCGAGGACCGCCGGATACGCCTGATCCGCGGCGAGGCCCTGCCCGGACGTGAGGCTGTCGCCAAGCGCGACGATGGTCCGCGCCGGCGGCACCTGGCTGGGCGCGGTGCCCGCTGCCGCCGTGCTCGAACAGCCGGTCGCGAGGAGCGCCGTCACGGCCAGCACCAGGAAGGTCATCATCGAATCCGACTGCACCTCTCGGGTTCAGTCTAACAACCGCGCCGGGGCAGCGCGGCGCAATCTCAGCCGTGCCGCCGCTCAGAATCGACCGCCCGACAATTTCTGAATTTGTCGTCAGGACGGTACAGTCGCGTCTCATGCGTGCGCCGATGCCGTTGAGCGCCGCCGTCCTGGCGGCCGCCGTCTGCGTCCCTGCGATGGCGGTGGCACAGGCTGTTGACGTGCTGCGCGTCCAGGTTCATTCGGAGGGCGCTCCCGTCTCTGGCGCCGAAGTCATTATTGGCGGCACCACGTCGCTGACCGGAGCGGACGGAACGGTTGAGGTCCCCGTCACTCCGGGCGCCGTGCTCGTGACCGTCATCAAGGAGGGCTTCCTGCCGCTCTCATCGACCGTCGACATCACGCCCGGCGGCTCGCGATCGATGGTCTTCGAACTGGAGGAACAACCGGACTTCGAGGAAGCCGTCATCGTCACGGCCACGCGCACCGACACGCGCCTCGAGGATCAGCCGATGCGCGTCGAGGTCGTGCCGGCCGAGGGCCCGGTCGGCACACGTGGGTTGCCGGCGCCGCCGCGCAGCAGGACCGCTACCGATCGCGCGACGTGCCGCGGTTCGACTACACGCACCGCGTGCCCGGCGTGTTCGTGCAGGACGAGTTCAGGGTCACGCCGCAGGTGACGCTGTCGGGCAGCGCGCGGGTCGATGATCGCAGCGTCTACGGCACCTTTCTCAGTCCGCGGCTGTCTGCGCTGGTCCGGGCAGGTGACGAATGGAGGCTGCGGGTGTCGGGCGGCCGCGGTTATTCGCCCCGACGCCGTTTACGGAAGAAACCGAAGCGGCCGGGCTGACGCGGCTCGCCCCGCTTGGCGCCCTCGAGGCGGAGCGTGCCGATACGATCTCGGCCGACGTGACCTGGGCACGCACGCCGCTCGACGTGACGGCCACGCTGTTTGGAGATCGGTCCGGGCCGCGTCGGCGTGGAGCTGTTCTACACGGGCCGCCAGGCGCTGGACGAGAACCCGTTCCGGGAGCGAAGGTTCCCCCAATCTCCTGTACGGCCTGCTGATCGACTGGGCCGTGGGCCGGTCGAGGGTGTACGTCAACGTCGAGAACCTTGGCGACGTGAGGCAGACGCGCGAGGACCGCTCGTCCGGCCGAGCCGCGGCCTCGATGGCCGCTGGACGGTGGATGGGTGGGCGCCGCTCGAAGGGAGGACGCTGAACGCCGGGGTGCGGTGGCGGTTCTGATTTCCGCTTGACCGCGAGTACGTCGCCTACTGTCGGGGACCGTACTGCGTGTACGCGGACCGGGCCGTCCAGATGCTGCGCGCGAAGGGCCGCACGGCACGGCGGTTGGTCGAAGGGTTTCCGGAATGGCGGGCGGCCGGCTTTCCGGTGCAGGTGAGCGCCGATCAGGGAGTCCTGCCGTGACGAGGCGCCGCCTGCAGTCTGGCGAGCGCGTGGTCGACCTCGGAAGCGGATCCGGCATGGACACGGGATCTGGGCTACGTCGCGGGTGCGCTGCTGGCGGGATTGCGGCCGATGTGCTCGGTCTGTCCGGTGCCGTACAGATTGTCGCGGCCATCACGTTCGCCTCGGGCCTGGTGCCCGCCGGCCGGATGCGCGAAACCCTGCGGCGTGCGCCGTA
>MEKU01000005.1:98125-141217 GCA_001767195.1 Acidobacteria bacterium RIFCSPLOWO2_02_FULL_67_21 | reverse complement strand
GGGGCGGCCCACACCAGCCTGAAATGTATCGAGTCGTGGCCCCGGCGCAAGTAATATGATCCGCAGGTTTCCAAAGGAGGCGCACGATGAGTCTTCGCATAAGCGATACCGCTCCGGACTTCGAGGCGGACACCACACAAGGCCGCATCCGCTTTCACGAGTGGATCGGCAGCTCCTGGGCGGTGCTGTTCTCGCACCCCAAGGACTTCACGCCGGTGTGCACCACCGAGCTCGGCTACATGGCCAAGCTCAAGCCCGAGTTCGACAAGCGGAACGTGAAGGTCATCGGCTTGAGCGTCGACCCCGTCGACAACCACGTACGATGGGCGAACGACATCAAGGAGACGCAGGGCTACGCGCCGAACTATCCGATGATCGGCGACACGACGCTGGAGATCTCGAAGCTCTACGGGATGCTGCCGGGCGATCTGGTCGGCACCTGCGAAGGGCGGACCCCCGCCGACAACCAGACCGTCCGCAACGTGTTCGTCATCGGGCCCGACAAGAAGGTCAAGCTGATCATCGCCTACCCGATGACCACGGGCCGGAATTTCGACGAGGTGCTGCGCGTGATCGATTCGCTGCAGCTGACCGCGAAGCACAAGGTGGCGACGCCGGTGAACTGGAAACAGGGCGATGACGTCATCATCGCCGGGTCGGTGTCCGACGACGAGGCGAAGAAGGTCTACCCGCAGGGGTGGAAGGCGCCGAGGCCGTACCTCCGCATCGTCCCGCAACCCCGGTCGTAGGACCTATCTTCCGAAAGGAGTTGAGCGATGGCGACGGAAACAGCAACTCGATGGACCATGAGCGGCCGCGGTTACGAGTTCTGCAACTGTGACTTCGGCTGCGGCTGTAACTTCGGCGGTTTCCCGAACTCGAAAGACGGCAGCTGCCGGGCGTTGGTTGGATACCACATCCTGCAGGGCAAGGCCGGCGACGTCGACCTCTCCGGCGTGAAGTGCGCGGCCATCGTGGACTGGCCGAAAGCCATTCACGAGGGGAGCGGCAAGGCCGTGTTCGTCGTCGATCCGGCGACGACCACCGACAAGCAGGTGGAGATGCTGGCCCAGATTTTCACCGGCAAGCTGGGGGGCATGCCGTGGGAACTGCTCGGGCCGACTTTTGAGGTCGTGGGACTCCAGAAGGCCAAGATCACGATCCAGGGTGACGGGCGCAAGAGCACGTTCACTGCGGACGGGATTGCCGAAGGCCGCGGGGATGCGTTCAAGAACCCGGTGACGGGCGAAGAGCATCTGGCCAACGTCGACCTGCCCGACGGGTTCATCTGGACGCGGGGCGAGTGCGGCCAGGGATCGTTTCACGCGGCCGCAGACGGGATCTCAATCGGCGCCGAGAAATCGAACTGGATCTTCTACGAGTTCGACTGGAAGAACTGAGGTCGGCGGGTCCGCCGGTCGATGAGACTGAGCCTCCGGCGGAACCCGCCCTACGACAGGATCACCCACACCCCCAGCGCGAGGAGGGCGACGCCGCTGATGGGCGCGCTGCGGGCGCCGAAGGGCGCCATCTTCTCGATGAGCACGAAGATGGTGAGCGCGGCAATGACCCCCAGGTGCATCACGCCGCCGGCGAAGAGCAGCAGCATCAGCGCCCAGCAGCATCCCAGGCAGTACAGGCCGTGCTCGGCGCCCATGCGGAATGCGCCGCGAAGCCCCGGGCGCCAGCGCTGCATGATGAACGACAGTGGTGAGCGGCACGTGCTGAGGCAGCGCGCCTTGAGCGGCGTGAGCTGATACGCGCCGGCCAGCAGCAGGAGCACGCCCGAGGCCGTGGCGGTGGCGGCTTCCATCATCGGCGTCAGGACCAGCAGGGCGCTGAGGACGCGCTGGAGCGCGGTGGCGGCGGCGCTGAACAGCAGCCAGACCAGCAGGTACCCGAGGGTCATCCCGTAGACGCCCAGGCGTGCCGGGCCGGTGGTGACGGTCACGCGCCGGCCCATGCCGGCGTAGAGGAGCAGGAGCGGCGCGGCCGAGGGGAGCATCATCGCCGCCATCATCACCCCCCACATCGCCCAGAGGAGCAGGAGATGGCGCGCATCCCAGGTCGTGGCCATCATCCAGGCGGACGGCCCGGTCATCGGCCCGTACATGTCGCGGGCCATCGGCACGATCCAGGCCCACGACGCCGCCGTGGCGGCGGCCAGCACGGCGGCAAAGACCCATTGGGGGCGCATGTCTATCAGTCCATCCCTAAATCGGCGCGGCGTTTGCTACGTCGCACCCAACCGGCAGTGTGAGCTCAGAAGCGTTGCACAGTTGGACACCCCGGCGGTCCACGCGAAGGAAAAGCATATATCTGCCGACCACGTCATCAGGAGTATCCACGGGTCGCACGGGATGAAAGTTCGTCTTATCAGGAAGTTGTCCGATCTCATCAACGGGGTCGATCTGTCGCGAGCTCAGGCTGGAGTACCCTTGACCTGTCCCCGCGCGATGCGCTCACGCTCATCGCCGAAGGATGGGCATCGCCCGTCGTTGAGGCCGACCCGGTCCCCGACCGCGCCCACGACCGGCCCCGCCGGCCGGGATCCGGCGGCAAACGGCGCTGAACGCCCTTCGCCCCTCTTGCGCCGGGGGCTAAAATATGGCTCAATTTGTCGCCGACGGCGAGTCTGCCCGCACGGGCCTATATACAGGCACCGGTGTGCCGGTATATAACTTCGTGCGGACGACTTGCGTCGACGCGGAATGTGTACGACCTTGCGGAGGCCTCAGATGAAACGATTTGTGATCGGCTGCTGCGTGCTGGCTGCGGCACTGCTGCTTTCAGGGCGGCTCCTGGCCCAGGCGCCCCCGGCGACGGCGAGGGCGACCGCCCCGGATATCCCGTTTGAATCGGTCCCGAACTTCCTGCAGTTCCCGCCTGACGTGTACCTGGGCGAGAGTATGGGCGTCGCGCGGAATTCGAAGGGCAATATCTTCGTCTACCACCGCCGGGACGATACGCGCCTGCACGAGTTCGACGCGAACGGGAAGTTCGTGCGGGAGTGGCTCCCGCAGAGCTACGGCTTCGAGTTCGCCCACAAGGTGCGCGTCGACTCCGAGGACAACGTCTGGGTTGTCGACGAAGGCACGAACATGATCATCAAGATGAGCCCCGCGGGTAAGGTGCTCATGGTGCTCGGGCGCCGGCCGGAAGCGGTGGAAGGCGCTGTCGAGTCGCCGACCGGCGATCCGCCGACCGACCAGCCGTACATCTTCGGCCGGCCGACCGACGTCGCCTGGGATCCGCAGGGCAACATCTTCATCCCCGACGGGTACATCAACCATCGCGTGGTGAAGTTCGACAAGAACGGCCGCTTCATCCGCAAGGTCGGCAGCAACCTCCGCGGCAACCAGCCGTACCAGTTCAACACCCCGCACTCGATCGCGGTGGATGCCCTGGGCAACGTGTACGTCGCCGACCGCGGCAACCGCCGCATCCAGGTGTTCGACAACAACCTGGTGCTCCGCGCCATCTACGACACCGTCGGCGCCCCGTGGGAAGTCTGCATTTCGCCCGGGCCGCATCAGTACCTCTTCTCGTCGAACTCGAACCCCGACTCGAACACCCCGGCTGCCTCGTGGGACGTGAGCGGCGAGATCTACAAGATGGAGCTCGACGGCCGCGTCGTCGGGAAGTTCGGGCGCGCGGGGAAAGCGGTCGGGCAGTTCCAGACCGTGCACGGGATCGACTGCCGCAATCCGGATGAGCTCATCATCTCGGAGATCTCCGCGTGGCGCGTGCAGAAGATCCGGCTGCGCCAGACGACGACAACTTCGAGCCGGTAAGTGGAGGGACCCATGAAACGTTTGATACCGGCCGCGATTCTTGCGGCGTCGTTCGCGTTCGGCGGCACGCTGAACGCACAGCTCAACTTCCCGGAGATCCCGTACGACGCCTCCGAGCCCCTGATGCTCAATCACGATGTGTACATCGGCGAGGCGGCTGGGGTGGCATCCAACTCGAAGGGTGACATCTTCGTGTTCACTCGCCTCGGCACGCCGGTCGTCACGACCGCGGGTGCGCGGAACGTCTCGCACGGCGGCGCCAAGCTCTACCAGTTCGATCGGACCGGCAAGTTCGTCCGGGAGTGGGGGAACGGCGCCTACGGCTTCCTGCAGGCGCAGCAGGTGCGCGTCGACCGCAACGACAACGTCTGGGTGGTCGATCAGCTGTCCAATCAGATCATTCAGTTCGACGCGAACGCGCGGATCCAGAAGATCTTCGGCCGCAAGCCGGAGGCGATGCGGATTCCGAACCTGCCGCTCAGCACGCTGGCTGATACGTACGCGCTCGTGCCGCGTCAGCCTGAGCCGCCTCCGGCAACTGGCCGCGGCGCCCCGCCGCCGACCGGCGGACCGGATGGTGAGAACTTCAACCGGCCGACCGACGTTGCGTGGGACTCCCAGGGCAATATCTACATCGCCGACGGCTACGGCAACTCGCGCATCGCGAAGTACGACCCCGACGGCAAGTGGATCAAGAACTGGGGCGGACGCGGCTCCGAGGACGGCAAGTTCAACGTGGTCAAGCAGATCGTGATCGATGCCAATAACAACGTCTACGTGGCCGACCGCGACAACAAGCGCATCCAGGTGTTCGACACCGAGGGAACGTTCAAGACGCAGTTCCGGAATGTCGGGTCCCCGTGGGCCATGTGCATCACCCCGGGTCCGCGCCAGTTCCTCTACGTGTCGAACTCGAACCCGCCGAACAACCTCGACTACGACGGCGAGATCGTCAAGATGTCGCTCGACGGCCGGATCGTCGGGAGGTTCGGGCGTGCCGGCAAGCTCCTCAAGGAGTTCGGCACGACCAACTCGCTCCACTGCCTCAGCGAGAACGAGCTGCTTGTCGGCGAGATCGGCAACTGGCGCGTGCAGCGCGTCACGCTCAAGCCGGGCGCGATGCGGTAGAGCCGTTCCGCTGAGAACCGTTTGTCCACGGCCGAGCCCCTCTGGGGGCCCGGCCGTTTCTTTTGTACCGCCATGTACGGCCGGCCGAGGCGCGGTGATATGCTCGGAGGCTGTCGTACACCACTTTTCTCGACAGGAGCACCAACATGACATCGAAGGGACTTTTCGCGTGGCTGGCGGTTGCGGTCTTCACCGCGTCCTGCGCGCGCGCGACACCCGAGCAGCAGGTCGTCAATGACGCAGCAGGCGCCATGGGCGGCGCCGACGCCGTCCGGGCTGCCACGAGGATGGCGATCGAAGGCGAGGGCACGCAGTACAACCCGGGCCAGGACCTCACGCCATCGGCCTCCGGCCAGACGTTCACCGTGACCGGCTACCGGCGCGTCATCGACCTCGAGGCCGGCCGCGCCCGCACCGAGCTCACGAGGCAGCCGGCCTTCACGTTCTTCCAGGGCCCGCAGCCGCAGAAGCAGGTGCAGGGCATCGACGGCGCGGTTGGGTACAACGTCGCGGCCAACGGCAACGCGGCCAGGATTCCGGATGCCGCCGCCGCCGACCGGCGTGCCGAGCGGTACCATCACCCGCTGGCCGCCGTGCGCGCCGCGCTCGACCCGATGGCGAGGCTGACCAATCCGCGGACGGAAGGCGGCGAGTCGCTGGTCGACGTCACGGCTGCCGACGGCACGGCGTTCACGCTGGCGATCGACGCGATGACCAAGCTGCCGACGCGCGTGATCACGCGGACCGACAACACGAATCTCGGCGATGTGGCGATGGCGACGACGTTTGACGGCTATCAGGCGTCGGGTGGGCTGCAGGTGCCGGCGCGGTTGACGACCCGCATGGACGATCTGACGGTGGCCGAGATCCGGGTGTCGTCCACGACGATCGGCGGCGACGCCGGCGATCTGGCCGCGCCGCAGGCCGCGGCGTCGGCGCCCGCGATGAGTGGAGCCCCTCCCGTCACCGTCGCCGAGGAGCGGCTGGCGCCCGGCATCTGGTATCTGGCCGGCGGCTCACACCACAGCGTGCTGGTCGAGTTCAGCGATCATCTGATGCTCATCGAGGCGCCGCAGAACGACGCCCGGGCGCTGGCGGTCATCGCCAAGGCGCGCGAGCTCGTGCCGGGCAAGCCGCTCACGCAGCTCGTCAACAGCCACCATCACTTCGACCATTCGGGCGGTGTGCGGGCGGCGATTGCGGAAGGGCTCACCGTGATCACGCACGAGGGGAATGCAGCCTTCTTCGAGGAGATTGCCAAGCGGCCGCACACGATCAACCCCGACGCGCTGGCGAAGAGTCCCAAGCCGCTGACGGTCGAAACCGTGGGCGCGGAGGGGCGTGAATACACCGACGGGACGATGACCGTGAATTTCTACCCGGTCACGGGGCCGCACTCGGAGACGATGCTCATGGCGTACTTCCCGCGCCAGCGGCTGCTCGTCGAGGCGGATGTGTACAACCCGGGGAACCCGGTGCAGATGTTCGCGGGCGCGTTCCTCGAGACCGTCAAGGCGCGCAACCTCCGGATCGACCGGATCGTGCCGCTGCACGCGAAGGTCGCCCCGTACGCGCAGTTCGTGAAGGAAGCCAGCGTACCTCCGCCGGCGACCAACTAGGCGCCGTCAGCGCTCAGAGCCCATCGGCCGCGCGTCGCGGCCGGTGGGATCCCCACCGATCACGAACCGCAGAGACACCGAGACACAGAGGCAAAGGGACCCGTACTTGGGCCGGTACGTGGTGCTCGGCTTCAGCCCAGCCATCGCGTGCGTTCGGACGTGCGCATTTGCTGAAAATTCGTGAACCGCGTGATCTCGCAGATCCGGCCGTCTTCACCCGTCCGTCCACCATCCGTCCACCGAATTCGGCCCCGTGAAATGCCTCAACTGCTCTCACTGAGGACGTTCACCCCTGTCACGTGGAAGTGCTTCGCGGCCTGCAGCATGTGGCGGTGCAGTTCTCGGATGGAAATCGTCTTCATGTGCACATTGTGACGCATCGCCTCAACGGAGGCTCGTCGAGTATCTGAAGTCGCTCCAATCGTCAGGGCCTTGGCCGCTCCAGAGCTTGCATGCCGGCGAACTGGTCGCTGGAAACAGGAGGTAGCGGGTCAGTTCAAGCCGACCCACTGCCATCAGGTTGGTGGTGCCGTGAGGTCGGGGGCGTCCGCGGTGTCTGGAACTGGAAGGCGCGGCATCTCCAGGAGGCCGCCGAGGTAATTCCGACTCTCGATCAACAGAGAGGCGACGTGATTGGCGCCCGCGTCCAGGAGCGTCTGCGAGTTCTCGTCCGCCAGCGCCGGCGGTCCCCATCGCCCCACCGCGATTCGCAACTCGGGCAGTGCCGAGCGAAGTCTCCTCACCAGATACCGTGTCTTCGACGACGAGCTGGGTGGAAGGTCAGCGAAGCACACGACAGAGAACGTACGGTTTCCCACTAACGACACCAACTCCACCGCCTGCATGCGCGCACCGGCGATTTCCATCGCGATCGGCAGATCGTCCACCAGATGGGCCAGCATCGCGAGCGCCACTTCATCGGCGGCCCCGTTGACCGCGTAGCCCAGTACGCGCAGCGGCTCGCGCGGTCCCAAGACCGAGGGAGTGGCGGCCTCGGCGGGCGGCTTCGTCTCCGCGTAGCGGCGGATGGTCTCGGCCGCGTCCGCGATCAACTCCCGGGTCGCCTCGATCACCGCCGCTTCTTCTTCCAAGGAGAGCCGGTGCTCGAGACGGTCGCGCTCCGCATAACTGAGTGCCGGCAGCAGCAGCCCGTCGTACACGGATGCGGGCGGCCCGGTCTTGATGCAGCTGTCGATCAGTTCGGCCGCTTCGCTCTGGTCGCGAGCCACCAGGCGCTGATAGAAGCCGTACTCCGGTGCGAGCGCTGCCGTGTCGTCCATCAGCAGTCCGACGAACGCGAGACCGGGCACGTGCTTGCCGAGCACGACGAGGCACACGGTCAGCGGTGAGGCCATGAGCAACCCGAGCGGTCCCCACAGCCACGTCCAAAACGCGACGGACACGAGCAGCGTCACCTGCGACACGCCGACCGCCCCCGCATAGAGCACCGTTTCCAGCACGAGATTCGTGAACAACTCGAGGACGACGAACAACGCGAGGACGATCAACGGCCCCGTCCACCCCTCCAGGGCCGCGAGACTGACGAGGATCGGTGCGCCCGCCGCGAGCACGGGGCCGAGGTACGGGATGAATCGAAGCGCCGCACCGAGCATCGCCCAGACCAATGGGTAGGGGACGTGGAGGAAGTAGAGTCCGGCGAAGACCGCGATGCCATACAGCAGACTCACCAGGGATTGCATCAACAGCTGCCGGCTGACGCGACTGCCGGCCTCGTCGAATACCTTCGTGGTCGTGGCGAGCTGTCCGTAGCCGATCAGCCCGATCAGGCGATCCCGCAAATTTCGGCGTTCGAGCAGCATGAAGATGACCATCGCCGCGACGAACCCCGCGGTACTCAGCGGCCCAACGACGGGCCCGAGCCACGCGAAGCCCAAGAACCCGGTCACCTGGTCGGAAGCCACCACGAGGGGCCGCAACACGGTTCCTGTCGGCGCCTCCGATGTTTCCAGGTCAGTCTTGATGCCCGCCAACGTTTCCTGCAGCTTCTCGACCGCGCCTCCCTTGCCAGCAAGGCGCACGTCGGCAATCTTGATTCGGATGTTGGCACGATAGCCGGGGAGGTCTTCGACCAGATGGTCCAGCTGCCAGGTCAGACCCCAGGCGGCGAGCCCGAGAGCCGCGAACACCAGCGTCACGGCTAACAGGACGGCAGCGACCCGACCGACCCACCGTTGAAGCCAGGTGACGGGCGGCGCCAGGACGAACGTGAGCAAAATGGCGAGCGCGAACGGCACGAGGACGGCCTGTGCCCAGTACAGAACGGCGACCACAAGCACGCCACCGGCGAACGTCACCCAGGGCTTCACGGATGTCCAAGTATCGTCCAGAGTCCTACTCCGTTGCTCGACCGAATTGCTGGCGGCGTCCTGTGCAGTCTTCCGTGAGTTGTCTTACCAGCACGTCGAGATCGGCGTTCAATAGGCGCTTTGGTCGCGAGGTGTCGTTGTGCGCCAGATGGCCAGTTACAGGTGGGCGTTGGTGCTCCCAGATACGCTTTCGCGAAACCTTCGGACCAATCGTCTTTGCCAACATCTGCATATCCCTCGTCGCCGGGCGTGAAAGTGCCACGACGCCTTGCAATGGCTGCGCCGCGCAGATACGCATGAGAAACGAGGTATTCCTCTCGAAGGCGCGAAAATTCACAGGGATTTTGGCCGGCCGCGCGTCCCTGGGACGGCGACCAACGTATGCACCTGCTCCTTCGGTCCGGTATGCCTCATGCACTGCATCCAAGCGCGAGGAACACTCCGATGCTGTATACGATCGCGGTCGTTTTGTTGGTCCTGTGGCTGCTCGGCTTTGTGAGCGGCTACACGATTGGGGCGTTCATTCACGTCTTGCTGGTCATTGCGCTCGTGCTGCTGCTCGTCCAGTTTGTGAGCGGCCGGCGTGTGGTGTGACCCTCTGGGCCGGTAAGAGGCGTCGTGTCGTCCCTCCGGCGCCGCGGCGACCGAGCCGTAGGCCACCCCTTTGGCGTTGCGAACCGTGTGCAGCGCTCATGGTCTGCGGCGCACAGTCGCGTGTTCGTCGACTGCATCCTTTCAAAGAGTGCGGGATAGGGCGTGCGAAGGGCGGTGCTAAGTGATTGATTCTAATTGGAGCCGGCGGTCGGACTCGAACCGACGACCTGCTGATTACGAATCAGCTGCTCTACCAACTGAGCTACGCCGGCCAGCGTGCGACATGGATCGTAACATGGCGGGTCCGCCTCGCGATGCGCTGCTCGCGCGCGGCGGAACCCGCCCCACACAAACAAAAGGCGGGTCCGCGCCTCGAAGAACCGAGCTCGGCGCGACACCCGCCTGAAGAACGACTGGAACGTCCCGAACGGCCGGACGTCCTACCGCATCGCAACTTTCAGCTCGCCGAGCTTTGCGATCATGTCCTCGGCCGACGTCTCGGGCTTCACCATCTTGTCGATGGCGGCAATCCGGCCGGTCTTGTCGACGTAGAACGTCCACCGCAGGGCAGTGCCGCGCTCGCTGAGCACGCCGTAGCGGGTCGCCACTTCCTTGGTCGGGTCGCTCAGCATCGGGAAGTCGGCTTCCTTCTTCTCGACCATCCGCTCGCCGAGCTTGACGCTGGTCGCCTTGGCGAACTTGATGTTGTCCTCCAGCGGGTCGACGCTCGCCATGTAGTAGGTGACGTCGTACTTCCGGATCCGCTCGCCGTTGTCCGCGAGCGACTTGCACTCAATCGTGCACCCCTGCGTGAAGGCGCGGGGGAACCACGCCACGACGACCGCCTGCTTGCCGCGGAAATCGGACAGCTTGTGCGTCTTGCCGTCGGTGCCCTGCAGCGTGAAGTCCGGGGCCATGTCGCCCACTTTCAGCTCTGCCGCAGTCTGCGCCATGACGCCGGTCGCCAGCGTTGCCAAGAGGCCTAATGTGAACAGTACGCGCATGAACCAACCTCCTCCACTTCGAGTTGCCCGAGCTTCAATTGCAAAAGCTTGAGTATAGCCCCGGCGGGGAAATTTACCCAAGGAGTTCGCCATGGACCCGGTGCCGCTCCCGGTCGATCTGATCGGGGGTCGCCCCGAGCCGCCGCAGGACGGCTTCGGTCATGGCCAGGGCCACCTCCCCCTCGCCCGAGAAGACATGCTCCGCCCCGGCCCGCCGCAGCTGCGGGACGTCGCGGAGGTAGGCGCCGCGCGCAAAGACGTGAACGGCCGGATTCAGCTCCCGCGCCGCCCTGATCGCCTCGGGTGCGCTGCTGTCGGCGCCGCTGACGATGAGCGTGGCGGCGTGGCGCACGCCCGCGGTCACCAGCGTGTCGGGATCGCGGGCGTCCCCATAGACGGCCGAGACCCCTTCCTGGCGCAATGCGCGCACCGTGTCGAGGTTCAGATCGATGATGGTCGGCGCGATGCCGTTCTCCCTGAGCAGGCGCGCCACGGTCCGGCCGGTCGGGCCATAGCCGATCACCACCGCGCGGTCTTCCGGCTGCAGTGACGACTTCTCGCCGCGGCCGGCCGGCGTGTCGCGCGCTCCCATTCCGCGGAAGAGCCGCGTCTGCATGAGCCGCTGCTCGACGGGGCGCACGGCCCTCGAGACGAGGGGGTTGATGACAATCGATCCGATCGACACGGCCACCACGATATCGAGCGCGGCCTCGGGCAGCACCCCCAGGTCGCGGGCGAGCGCCGCCAGGATGAACGAGAACTCGCCGATCTGCGCCAGCGCCGACGGTACCGTCAGCACGGCATGGAGTGGATAGCGCATGGCCGCGAGCATGAGCGCGGCGACGATCGGCTTGGCGAAGACGACGATGACGAGCGCCGCGAGGGTGAGCCAGGGAACGGTGAGGAGCTCGAGCGGATCGAGCAGCATGCCGATGGAGACGAAGAACAGCACGGCGAACGCCTCCCGCATCGGGAGGGCCTCGGTGGCAGCGCGCAGGCTGTAGTCGGATCGGCCCACCGTCAGACCGGCGATGAAGGCGCCGAGCGCCATCGACACGCCGAAGACCATCGTGGACGTCACCGCGATGCCGAGCGCCAGCACCAGCACCATCAGTGTGAACAGTTCCCGGGAGCGGGTGGCCACCACGAGATCGAGCAGGCGGGGAATCGCGCGAACGCCGACCACGACGGCGAGGGCGACCAGCACGCCCACCTTCAGCAGGGCCGCGCCGATGCTGGCGGCGACGCCGCCGGGCGTCACGGTGGTCCCGACGAGAGCAGGCAGGAGCACGAGCATGACGACCGTGATCACGTCTTCGATCACCAGCCAGCCCACGGCGATGTGGCCGGAGGAGGTGTGGAGCTGCCGCGCATCCGACAGCACGCGCACCAGCACGACCGTGCTGGCCACCGACAGCGTCAGGCCGAAGACGAGGGCCGACGTCCAGGTCCACCCGGCGCCACGGGCCGCGAGGGCCCCCAAGAGCGTGGCGACGCTCATGCAGGCCGCGGCGCCGGGCACGGCCGCCCGCCGGACCGCCAGCAGCTCCTCGACGTGGAGCTGCAGGCCGACCCCGAACATCAGCAGGATCACGCCGATCTCGGCGAGCTGCTCGGCCAGCTCGGCGTTGCCGATGAAGCCTGGCGTGTGCGGCCCGATGGCGACGCCGGCGATGAGATAGCCGACGATCGGCGACAGGCCGAGCCGCTGTGTCAGATAGCCAAAGACGAGCGCAGCGCCGAGCGCTGCGGCAAGGGTGAGGATGAGCCCGGGCTCCTGCACGCCCTCCGATGGTATCGCGTGCGGCCGCCTGCCCAGGGAAGACCGCCGGGGAAGACCGCCAGGGAGCCGGGATACCGCGCCGGCCGGGCTCGGTAGTAACATGGATTGCTTACGACGCGCTCGAGATTCGCCACAGTCACCATCCAGCATGTCCCACACCCCCCCGGCCCGCCGCCCTCTCGTCGTCCGCGGTGCGCGCACGCACAATCTCAAGAACGTCGACGTCACCGTGCCGTCGGGTGCGCTGGCGGTCATTACCGGCGTGAGCGGGTCGGGCAAGTCGTCGCTCGCCTTCGACACGATTTACGCCGAAGGGCAGCGGCGCTACGTGGAGTCGCTGTCGGCGTACGCGCGCCAGTTCCTCGAGCGGATGGAGAAGCCCGACGTCGACCGCATCGAGGGGATCTGCCCGGCGATTGCGATCCGGCAGAAGAACAGCGTTCGCAACCCGCGGTCCACGGTCGGCACGATGACCGAGATCCACGACTACATGCGGTTGTTGTACGCGCGGATCGGGCGGACGTTCTGCCGCCAGTGCGGTCGTGAGGTGACGCGCGAGACGGCCGAGATCGTCGCGGGCCGGCTCGCGGCGCTCCCCGCCGGGAGCCGCCTGCTCATCGGCTACGAGATCCCGGTCGTCGCGCTGCTGCCTGCCGATGCCGATACAGGTGAGGAGGGCGATACCGACTCGGAAGGGAAGAACGGGCCGGTTGCCGCCCCAGGGCTCGACGCGATCGTCGAGACGGTCAACGCGCTGCGCCGCCGCGGCTTCGGCCGCCTGCTCGTCGAGGGTCAGGCCGTGGCGTTTGATGATATCGATCTCTCGGCCTTGAGCGGCCGCTCGACCCTCGAGGTCGTGGTCGACCGCGTGCGCATCGACGGCGACATGCGCAGCCGGCTGACCGACTCGATCGAGACCTCGTACCGGGAAGGCGGTGGGGCGGCATTTGCAATCGTGCTCGGAGACGGCGACAAATCCCAGATCCCAGATTCCAAACCCCAGAGGGTCGAGTTCTCAGAACGTTTCGAGTGTCGCGCATGCGGGATCGCCTACGAGGCCCCGCAGCCGAGGCTGTTCTCGTTCAACAACCCGTTCGGCGCCTGTCCGACCTGCCACGGGTTCGGCAACATCATCGAGCTCGACATGGGGCTGGTCGTGCCCGACGCGTCGAAGTCGATCAATCAGGGCGCGATCGAGCCCTGGAGCAAGCCTCACTACCGGGCGCAGCTGGCGGAGCTGAAGCGGACGGCCCGGAAGGCGAGCGTGCGCCTCGATGTGCCGTGGCGCGATCTGACCGATGCCGAGCGCGCATACGTCGTCGAGGGAGACCCGTCGACCGACTACGACGGCGTCCGCGGCTTCTTCCGGTGGCTGGAGCGCAAGAAGTACAAGGTGCACGTCCGCGTCTTTCTCAGCCGGTATCGGGGGTACCTGCCGTGTCCGGATTGCGGAGGCGCACGGCTCCGGCGCGAGGCACGCGACGTCCGGATTGCGGACCGGACGATCGACGCGGTGTCGGCGCTGACGGTCCGTGAGGGGCAGCAGTTCTTCAACCAGCTGGACCTGACGGACAAGGAGGTTGCGGTTGCCGACAAGGTCCTGCGGGAGATCCGCCGGCGCCTGGCGTTTCTCGTGAATGTGGGGCTCGATTACCTGACCCTCGATCGACTGTCGTCGACGCTTTCGGGCGGCGAGGCGCAGCGCATCAGCCTGGCCACCTCCCTGGGCTCGGCGCTCGTGGGCACGCTGTACGTGCTCGACGAACCGTCGATCGGGCTGCACTCGAGGGACAACCAGCGTCTCATCGAGATTCTCAGACAGCTCCGGGACCAGGGGAACACCGTGCTCGTCGTGGAGCACGACGAGGACATGATCCGCGTCGCCGATCACATCGTCGACATGGGGCTTGGCGCCGGCGAGCAGGGGGGGCGGGTCGTGTACTCGGGCGATCTCCCCGGGCTCCTGCAGGAGGCACGATCGCTGACCGCCAAGTATCTGCGCCAGGAGCTGGCCATCCCGGTGCCGTCGGCGCGGCGGAAGGGGGTTGGCCAGAAGATCAGGCTGCTCGGCGCCCGCGAGCACAATCTCAAGCAGATCGACGTCGAGGTCCCGCTCAACACGCTCACCTGCGTGACCGGCGTGAGCGGCTCCGGCAAGTCGACGCTCGTCCATGACGTCCTCTATGCAGCCATCAAGCGGGCCAAGGGCGGCTGGGATCGGCGGGTCGGGGCGTTTCGAGCGCTCGAGGGGCTCGAGTACATCAGCGACGCGGTGCTCGTCGACCAGGCGCCGATCGGGCGGACGCCGCGCTCGAACCCGGTGACGTACCTCAAGGCGTTCGATCCGATCCGCGCGCTGTTCGCGTCGACGAAGGACGCGCGCACGCGGGGGCTCACGTCGAGCCACTTCTCCTTCAACGTCCCGGGCGGCCGCTGCGAGGCCTGTCAGGGTGAGGGCGAAGTGCGCGTGGAAATGCAGTTTCTGGCCGACGTGTTCGTCCCGTGCGACCAGTGCGACGGCAGGCGCTTCAAGCCGCAGGTGCTGGAGGTCTGCTACCGGGGCAAGAACGTGCACCAGGTGCTCGACATGACCGTGCGCGAGGCCATCACCTTCTTCAGCACGTCGCCGAAGGTGCTGCGCCGGCTGCAGGTGCTCGAGGAAATCGGGCTCGGCTATCTGCGGCTGGGACAGCCGGCGACGACGCTCTCCGGCGGAGAAGCGCAGCGGATCAAGATCGCGGCGCACCTGGCCTCGTTCGGCGGCGAGCGGCTGCTCTACATCCTGGATGAGCCGACGACGGGCCTTCACTTCGACGACATCTCGAAGCTGCTCGCCGCGTTTCGCAAGCTGGTGGAGGCCGGCCACACGCTGCTCGTGATCGAGCACAATCTCGACGTCATCAAGACCGCCGACTATGTGATCGATCTCGGGCCCGAGGGGGGCGAGGGTGGAGGGCAGGTCATCGCCACCGGTACGCCTGAGCGTGTGGCCGCGGTTGACGCGTCGTATACCGGCCGTGCGCTGCGCGAGGTGCTCGCGTCGAGCCGGACGCATGCGTATGCCATACGATAAATGGGGTCGGAGGTCATTTTTCGAGGACATCGGCACATGTGTCCTCGAAAAATGACCTCCGACCCCATTTATCCCGTGCTCCCGCGGTCGTTTTACAACCGGCCCACGCTGGTGGTCGCCAAGGAGCTGCTGGGCAAGGTGCTCGTGCATCGGATGCGGGGCGGCCTCGCCGCCGGCATGATTGTCGAGGCCGAGGCCTATATCGGCGAGGACGATCCGGCGTGTCACGCCGCGCCCGGCCCGACCGTGCGCAATGCGCCGCTTTACGGTCCACCGGGCGTGGCATACGTGTACCTCAACTATGGGATCCACTATCTGGTGAACGCCGTCACGGAGACGGAAGGATGCCCGGCCGCCGTGTTGGTCCGCGCGCTGCATCCGCTCGAAGGGCTCGCGGCGATGCGGCGCCGCCGCGCCCGGCCGGGCGGCGACCTCTCCGACCACGATCTCTGCCGGGGCCCCGGCAATCTCACCCGCGCACTGGGTATCACCCTGGCGCAGAACCGGCTCGACCTGGTGTCGAGCGGCCGGCTTGCGATTGAAGACTGGAGTGGTGAGGCGGCGGCGGTCTCGTGGGGGCCGCGGATCGGCATCCGCGTCGGCGTGGAGCGGCCCTGGCGCTGCTGGGTGACCGGGCATCCAGCCGTGTCCCGGTGATACATTGAAATAGATCCATGGGAAAAACACTGCTGCAGAAGGTGTGGGACCTCCACACCGTCCGCACGCTTCCGACCGGCCAGACGCAGCTGTTCATCGGCCTTCACCTGGTCCACGAGGTGACCTCACCTCAGGCGTTCGACGCGCTGCGTGCGCGGGGATGGCGCGTTGCCCGTACGGACCGGACGTTTGCAACCGTCGATCACATCGTGCCGACGCGCGAGCGGGCCCGCCCGTTTCTCGACCTGCTGGCCGAGGACATGATTGCGTCGCTCGAGCGCAACTGCCGCGAGTTCGGCATCCGCCTGGCCGGGCTCGACGACAGCCGCCAGGGCATCGTGCACGTGATCGGCCCCGAGCTCGGCCTGACGCAGCCGGGGATGACGATTGCCTGCGGCGACAGCCATACGTCGACGCACGGCGCGTTCGGCGCCGTCGCGCTCGGGATCGGCACGTCCCAGGTGCGCGACGTCCTGGCGTCGCAGTGTCTGGCGATGGAGCCGATGAAGGTACGCCGCATCCGCGTCACCGGCTTGCTGTCGCCCGGGGTCTATGCCAAGGACGTCATCCTGTCGATCATCAACCGGCTCGGCGTCGGCGGCGGCGTCGGCTACGCCTACGAGTACGCGGGCGACACCATCGAGCGGATGTCGATGGACGAGCGGATGACGATCTGCAACATGTCGATCGAGGGGGGCGCGCGTGTCGGCTACGTGAACCCCGACGAGACGACGTTCCAGTACCTCAAGGGACGGCCGTTCGCTCCCGAGGGGGAGGCCTTCGATCGCGCCCGCGCATGGTGGCAGGCGATCGCGTCGGACCGCGACGCACGGTACGACGACGACGTGGTGCTGCGGGCCGGGGAGCAGGCGCCGGTGGTGACCTGGGGCGTCAACCCGGGCCAGTCGGTGCCGGTGACGGGCCGCGTCCCCACCGAGCGTGCCGCCGGCAGCGACGCGAAGGCGGTTGCCGATGCGCTCGGCTACATGGGTTTCAAGGGGGGCGAGCCGGTGGCCGGCATGAAGATCGACGTGGCGTTCATCGGGTCGTGCACCAATTCGCGGCTGTCCGACCTGCGCGAGGCCGCGCGCATCGTCCGTGGCCATCGTGTGGCGCCGCACGTGAACGCGCTCGTCGTCCCCGGCTCCGCATCGGTCAAGCGTGCCGCGGAGCAGGAAGGGCTGGATCAGATCTTCCGCGACGCCGGATTCGAGTGGCGCGGGGCCGGCTGCTCCATGTGTCTTGGCATGAATCCGGACAAGCTCGTCGGGCCGCAGGTGTGCGCCTCGTCCTCGAACCGCAACTTCAAGGGGCGGCAGGGGAGTCCCACGGGCCGTACGCTGCTGATGAGTCCCGCGATGGTGGCGGCCGCCGCCGTTGCCGGCGAAATCACCGATGTTCGCGGTCTGGTGGCCGAGCAGGTGGAGGCCTGATGGGCGCGCAGAAGATCGCCAGGATCGAAGGCACCGCGCTCCCCATGCGCGGCGACGATGTCGATACCGACCGGATCATCCCGGCGCGTTTTCTGCGCTCGGTGACCTTCGACGGCCTCGAGGATCACCTGTTCGAGGATGAGCGGGCCGGCGCCGCCGGCGCTGCGGCGTCGCGGCATCCCTTCGACAACCCGCAGTACCGCGGCGCGTCGATCGTGCTGGTCAACCGGAACTTCGGCTGCGGCTCCTCGCGCGAGCATGCGCCCCAGGCCCTGCAGCGGTGGGGGATCCGCGCCGTGCTGGGCGAGTCGTTCTCGGAGATCTTCTTCGGCAACTCGCTGATGATCGGTCTGGCGTGCGTCACCGCGGCGCCCGAGCACGTGCGCGAGCTGATGACGCGGGTGGAGGCGCAGCCGGCGGTGCGCCTGCGGCTGGATCTGCAGGCCGGCACGTGCACGCTCGACGGCTTCAGCTGTCCGATCGCGCTCCCCGCGCACGCACGGGACGCGCTGACGACCGGCGCCTGGGATACGACCGGGCTGCTGCTGGAGCGTTACGAAGAGGTGGACGCGGTCGGGCAGCGTCTTCCGTACGTGACGGGATTCCAGGGGCGGGCCTGACGGCCCGCCTCTACGACGACGCGCGCTCGCCCCGGTGATTCTCGATTAACGCCAGAAACGCCGCCGAGGCGTGCGACCGCTCGCCGCCGCGCCGGTAGACGAGCCGCACCTGGCGGCGGAGGCGGATCTCCGGCATCGGCAGCGCAACCAGCTCGCCGCGGGCGATCTCGAGCTCCGCGCAGCGGCGCGGCAGCAGCGCCACCCCCATCTTCATGCTCACCGCACGCTTGATCCCCTCGAGGCTCGGCAGCGAGATCAGGATGTTCGCCGGGATGCGGTGCTGCTCGAAGAGCCGCAGCACCCGATCGCGCACGTGCGACGGGTCGTTGTGGGCGATGACCGTCTGGCGCCCGCACTCGGCCAGCGTCACTTCCTTCGCCTGCGCCAGCGGATGGCCGGGGTGCACCAGCATGACGAGCTCGTCCTGGCCGAGCACGATCGAGCCGAGCCGCGTCTCGGCGGGCTGGAACGTGAGCACGCCGAAGTCGAGGCTGCCCTGGGCGACTTCAGCGCCGATCTGGCGCGCTGGGATCCGCCGGACGTCCACATGGACGAGCGGGTGGGCGTCGCGGAACCGCTGGATGAGGGGGAGCGCCACGTGCACCGAGGCTTCGTTCACGCCGATGAGCACGCGGCCGCGGCGCAGGTCGCGCAGCTCCTTGACGGCCGACTCGGCCTCTTCCGACAGGCGCAGCAGCCGCTCGGCATAGTCGCGGAGGAGCCGGCCGGCATCGGTCAGGGTGGCGTCCTTGGTGGCGCGGTCGAAGAGCCGCTCGCCGACGCTCTCCTCGAGCCGGCGCACGGCCTGGCTCACGGCCGGCTGCGTCCGGTGCAGCTTCATGGCGGCGCGCGAGAAGCTGCGCTCGGCCGCCACCCGGAGGAAAACCCGCAATTCGCCCAGTTCCATGCGGCTTCAGCCCATAATAATAATTGATTCAACGAGAATAATTATCATTTTGACATTATGGCCCCGGGTCGCGTCTACTGGCAGGGACCCGCCTTCGCGCCTTGCGCTACGGCGGGGCAGGCTGGGAGTTGACCATGAGCGAGAACCGCGTCCGCATTTTCGACACGACGCTCCGCGACGGCGAGCAGGCGCCCGGCTTCTCGCTTCGTGTGTCCGAAAAGCTGCAGCTCGCCCGCCAGCTCGACCGGCTGGGCGTCGACATCATCGAGGCGGGGTTCCCGATCGCCTCCCCGGCCGACGCCGAAGCGGTGCGCCGCATCTCGATGGAGATCCGGCGGCCGGTGATCGCCTGTCTGGCCCGCTGCCATCGCGCCGACCTGGAGAAGGCCGCCTGGTCGATCGAGCCGGCCGCGCGCGGGCGCATTCACACGTTCATCGCCACCTCCGATCTGCACCTCCAGGCGAAGCTTCGCATGACCCGGGAGCAGTGCCTCGAGAGCGCGGTCGACGCCGTCCGCTTCGCGCGTCAGCATACCGACGACGTGCAGTTTTCGGCGGAGGATGCCACCCGCAGCGACTTCGAGTTCCTGTGCCGGGTGGTCGACGCGGTCATCGCGGCCGGCGCCACCACGATCAACCTGCCCGACACCGTCGGGTTCGGCACGCCCGACGAGACGCGCGACTTTTTCACGCGGATACGCGAGCGCGTGCCGGCCGCCGATGGCGTCGTCTTCAGCGCCCACTGCCACGATGATCTCGGCCTGGCGGTCGCCAATTCGATTGCGGCCGTGCAGGGCGGCGCGCGGCAGGTCGAGTGCACCATCAACGGCATCGGCGAGCGTGCGGGCAATGCGGCGCTCGAAGAAATCGTGATGGCGTTTCACGTGCGGCGCGATCGCCTGCAGTACGCCGTCGGCATCGAGCAGAAGGAGATCTACCCGTCGAGCGAGATGGTCACGAAGCTCACCGGCCAGGGCGTGCAGGTCAACAAGGCCATCGTCGGCCGGAACGCCTTTGCGCACGAGGCCGGCATCCACCAGGACGGCATCCTGAAGGACCGCCGCACCTACGAGATCATGCGTGCGGAAGACGTCGGCGCCCCGTGGAACCCGCTGGTGCTCGGCAAACACTCGGGCCGCCACGCGGTGCAGAAGCGCTGCAACGACCTGGGGCTCGAGGTCGAGGGCGCGGAGCTCATCGAGGTCTACCGCGCGCTGATGGCGATTGCCGACGACCGCAAGCAGCTCACCGACGACGACATCGTCGCCGTCGTCAGCAGCGTCCGGACGTCCCAGCCGCAGGCCGCCGCGCCGGTGGATCCGTTCGATACGCCGTCGGCCGCGCCGCACGCGCTGCACGAGACCGGCTACGGGCACGGGGTCTGACGTACCCGCACGTAGTGCCGGGCTTCCGCCCGGCTCTAAAGCCGGGCACTACGTACCCGTACGTAGTGCCGGGCTTCAGCCCGGCTAAACTAGAGCCGGGCACTACTGACCGGAATCGGCCGCCGACCGTACGACCATCTCGGGTATTTCAGCCCTATTGTGCCGTAATGGGGATCGCGAGCTCCATTCGGCGCCCGTCGCGAATGACGGTCACGGCGGCGGTGCTGCCGATCCGCGCATCCTGAATCAGACGCGAGAGCAGGCCGCCGTCGGCGATGGCCGTGCCGTTGAAGCTGACGATAACGTCGCCCGGGCGCAGGCCGGCCTGGTACGCGGACGCGTCGCGGCGCATGGCCTGCACCAGCACCCCCCGCCCGTCGCGCACCTCGAGCTGCTCGGCCATGAGCGTCGAGAGCGGGGCGATCTCCACGTAGCCGATCGATCCGCGGCGGACCTCGCCGTACCGGGTCAGGTCGGCGACCACGCGGCGGGCGAGGTTGCTCGGCACGGCGAAGCCGATGCCCTGATAGCCCCCGCTCTGACTGAAGATGGCGGTGTTGATGCCGACGAGCTCGCCGCGCGCGTTGACCAGCGCGCCGCCCGAGTTGCCCGGGTTGATGGCGGCGTCGGTCTGGATGAAGTCCTCGTACGCGGAGATGCCGACGTTCGTGCGGCCGAGCGCCGAGACGATCCCGAGCGTGACCGTCTGACTGAGCTGAAACGGGTTGCCGATGGCCAGCACCCACTCGGCGACCTTCAGGCGGCTCGAGTCGCCCCACGCGATCGTCGGCAGCCCGGAGGCCGGGATCTTCAGCAGCGCGAGGTCGGTCGCCGGGTCGACGCCGACGATCTCCGCTTCGATCTCACGGTTGTCGGCGAGCGCCACCGTCACCGCCGGCAGCTGGCGCAGCGAGATCCGCCCCGATTCCCCCGCCACGACATGGTTGTTGGTCAGCACCAGGCCGTCGGCGCTCACCACGACGCCCGACCCGAGGCTGCGCTCGACCCCCCGCGGCTGCCCGAACACGTCGTCGGGATCCCCGAAGAAGAACTGGAAGAACGGATCGTTCGAGAACGGCGAGTTCTGGCGCCGGACCACCTGGAGCGACGAGATGTTGGCGACGGCCGGCACCGTACGCTCGGCGACGCGCGTGAAGTCGGGCAGCGTGGCGGCGGCCGCGGCGGGTGGCGCCGCGACAGTCGGAGGCGGTGCGCCCTGCGGCGTCTGTCCCGTGGCCTCGGTCGCCTGGCGCATCCGCGCCGTGATGACGAAGCCGGCGGCGAATCCGCACGCCAGCAGGATCAGCGCCAGCACGAGACGACGGGGGCTCATCGGACTACTTCACCTGGATACGCCGCGAGACCGAGTCGGATTTCGGGCAGCTAATCGTGAGCACGCCGTCGCGCAGGTCGGCGACAATGCGGTCCGCGTCCACCGGGAGCGGCAGGTGGAACGTCCGGCTGAACGACCCGTGGCCGCGCTCGATCCGGTGATACTGCTCGCACGCGACGGGCGGCTCGCGCCGGACGCCGGAGAGCACCAGGTGGCCGTCGTGCAGCCGGATCTCCAGGTCGTCGCGCTGCAGCCCCGGCACCTCGGCGATCAGGATGTACTGCTCCGCGGTCTCGTGGAGGTCGACCGGGGGAACCCACCCTGTGGGCCCTGGCGCGAACTGGGCGAGCCGCTGCTGGATGGCCAGCAGATCGCGAATCGGATCCCAGCGTGCAAACGCCACGTTTTGATGCTAGCACCTCCCGGCTGGTAGCCGGTAGGCCGGTAGCACGAGATGGTAGTCGATCGTGGGTAGTTGATAGGATGGAGCGTTCACTGCTGGCTACCGGCTACCACCTACCACCTACCACCTGGAGATCATGGCGACAGTACAGGCAACGCGGCTGAAGAAGGGCATGCTGGTCAAGATGGGCGAGGATCTGCTGCGGATTCTCGAGCTCCAGCACGTCACCCCCGGCAACCTGCGCGGCTTCGTCCGCGTGAAGCTGCGGAACATCCGCAGCGGGACGCTCGTGGACCAGAAGCTCCGCTCGGAGGATCTCATCGAGCGGGCGACGCTCGACGAGCGCGAGATGCAGTATCTCTACCGGGATGGTGACGACTTCTACTTCATGGACACGAGCTCGTACGAGCAGGTCCACATTTCCAGCGAGGCGCTCGGCGACTCGGTGAGCTTCCTCAAGCCCGAGATGACGATTCTGGTCGAGTTCTACGGGACCGAGCCGGTCGGGATCGAGCTCCCGCAGACGGTGGACCTCAAGGTGCTCGACACGGTGCCGGGGATCAAGGGCGCCACGGCCAGCGCGCAGGTCAAGCCGGCGACGCTCGAGACCGGCCTTGTGGTGCAGGTGCCGCCGTTCGTCAACCCAGGCGATACGATCCGGGTGAACACGGAAACCGGGGAGTACCTGTCGAGAGCCTGACTGTCTACTGTCCCATGGACATCGTCAAGCGCGACGCCAATCAGGGCTGGATCGAAGTCATCGTCGGCAGCATGTTCAGCGGCAAGAGCGAGGAGCTGATCCGCCGGCTGCGACGGGCGCAGATAGCCCGTCAGAAGGTGCAGATTTTCAAGCCGGTCCTCGACACCCGCTACGCCGACGATCACATCGTGTCGCACAGCGAGATGCGGATTCCGTCGACCGCCGTGACGGGCGCCCGCGCGCTGCTCGATCAGGTGGAGGCCGACACCGAGGTGGTCGGGATCGACGAAGGACAGTTCTTCGACGCCGAGCTGCCGGCCGTCTGCAACGCGCTGGCGGACCGCGGCAAGCGGGTGATCGTGGCCGGGCTCGATCAGGATTATCTGGGCAGGCCGTTCGAGCCGATGCCCCAGCTGCTGGCCGTCGCCGAGTTCATCACCAAGACGCTCGCGATCTGCATGGTGTGCGGCAATCCCGCCAACCACACGCAGCGGCTCGTGGCGAGCGAGGACCGCGTGCTGCTCGGCACCCAGGGGACCTACGAGGCGCGGTGCCGCCGGTGCTTCGATCCGAGGCTCGACGGCAGCCGGGGCTGAGCGGAGCATCCCCCGCGGGCTCCAGCTCCGTACGTAGTGCCGGGCTTCAGCCCGGCTAAAGCCGGGCACTACGTTGGTTATGTCCCCGGGCGCCGTCCAGCAGGCGCGCGGCGACGGCCGGGTCGGCGGTCGGCAGCCGGCACACGGAGTTCTCGCAGATATAGATCGTGGCCCGGCCGCTGCGGCGGCCCATTCCCGAGACAAACGGCACCTGTGCGGCGACGAGCTCCTGCTGCCGCCCCTCCTCGACGAGCACGAGGATCCGGTTCGGGATGAACCGATCGTGGACGACCTTCAGGAGCGCGCGCGTGTCTGGCGCGTCGCGGTCGCCGGCGATGACGATCTGCGTGGTATGCGAGCGCGAGAACTCGAGCGCGGCCAGCAGTTGGGGCAGCGCCAGGCCCGACCGGGCGACCCGTGGCGAGAGCGCACGGAACGTTGCGTCCGCCCGGTCGCGCCACCTCTGCTGACCCGTCAACTGCCACAATCGCAGCAGGTTCATCGTCGAGACCGAGTTCGCCGACGGCCCGGCGCCGTCGTACTCCTCCTTGACCCGGGTGAGCAGGTCGGCGGCATCCGCGCGGGTGGAGAAGTAGCCGCCCTCCCGGTCGTCCCAGAACCAGCGGTCCTGCTGCGCCTGCAGCCGCAGCGCCCACGCGAGCCAGCGTGGGTCGAAGGACGTTTCAGAGAGATCCAGCAGCCCCTGGATCAGGAAGGCGTAGTCCTCCAGGAGGGCGGCGACGGCGGCATCGCCCGCCCGATAGCGCCGTACCAGCGTCTCCGTGGCGGGGTCGTAGAGGCGGCGCTCGAGGAAGCGGGCGGCGGCGACCGCGGCGTCGCGATACGTCGGTCCGTCGAGGACGACCGAGGCCTTCGCGAGCGCCGACAGCATCAGGCCGTTCCAGGCGACAAGCACCTTGTCGTCGCGTGCCGGGCGGGGCCGGGAGCCGCGCGCGTGGAAGAGGATCTGCCGCGCGGCAGCCAGCCTGGCACGCACGTCCCGCCCGGAGACGCCGAAGCGACCCGCCGTCTCCTCGACGGAGTGACGTTCGCTGAGGACCGCGGCGCCCTCGGCCGAGTAGAAGCCACCCTCGGGATCGCGCATGTCGCGGAGGACGTAGTCGAGCGTCTCGCGCGCGAGATCGGCAAAGAGGGCATCGCCGCTGGCCTGATAGGCATCCACGAGGGCGGCGGCCAGCTGCGCCTGGTCGTACACCATCTTCTCGAAGTGGGGAAGGCGCCACTCGCGATCGACGGCATACCGATGGAAGCCTCCGCCCAGATGATCGCGGATGCCGCCGCGCGCCATGGCCCGCAGGGTCTCCAGCGCCATGTCCAGCGCGCGTGCGGACCCGGTGCGCGCGTAGTAGCGCATCAGGAAGTTCAGCACCACCGGCCGGGGAAACTTCGGCGCGCCGCCGAAGCCGCCGGCGGAGGCATCGAAGCTGGCGCTGAGATCCTCGAACGTGCGATCGAGCTCCGCCTCATCCGGCGCCGTGGCCGCTCCGCGCGTCAGCGCGCTCCGCGCCTCGAGCGCCTGTGTGCCGTCGGCCGCGGCCCGCAGCGCGTCGCTCCGGCGGGTCTCCCAGAGCGTGGCGATGCGCTGCAGCAGCGTGCGGAAGCCTACCTGGCCGTCGCGATCGTCGGGCGGCAGGTAATTGGCGCCGAAGAACGGCCGCAGGTCCGGCATCAGGACGAGCGACATGGGCCAGCCGCCCTCGCTCACCCCGATCACGTAGTTCATGTACTGACGGTCGAGGTCGGGACGCTCCTCCCGATCGACCTTGATCGAGACGAAGTGCTGGTTCATGAACGCGGCGATCTCCGGATTGGAGAACGACTCGGCCTCCATCACGTGGCACCAGTGGCACGTGGAGTAGCCGATGGAGAGGAAGATGGCCTTGTCCTCGCGCCGGGCCTTCTCGAACGCTTCAGCACCCCAGGGGTACCAGTCGACCGGGTTGTGCGCATGCTGCTGGAGGTAGGGGCTCTTCTCGGCGATCAGGCGATTGGCCTGGGGGCCCGCCTGGTGGCAGCCGGCGCCGGCGGCGCACAGCGCGAGGAGCAGCAGACGGCGGGCGGGGCTCATCGGGACAGGTCTTCCTGCCCTCACATTCTGCACCATCAGCCTCGCCGTAGCCTGCGGCGGAGGCGGAATTTGGGATTTGGGATTTGTGTATGTCACCCTGATCGTATGGCGCCGGAGTTCCTGCTGCCGCAGCTGCTCTTCATGTTCGGCGTGGGGTTCTTTGCGGCCAACGTCAAGGTCACGGCGGATCTGCTCCGCTTCCACAGCCGAAAGTCCTCCGCCCTGCTGATCTGGGAGAACCCGAAACCGCGCTATTACGGGTTCGCGCTGGCGCTCGGCGCCGTGCTCGGCCTGCTGCTGATCGTGAAGATCTTCATCCTCGGCCGCTCGCCGGGGCAGCTGTTCGGCGAGGTGATGATGTTCCTGTACTTCGGCTACGCGGTGCCGCTCAGCACCCGGATCGCGCGGGGGTTCTATCAGGACGGCGTCTGGTCCGACAGCGGGTTCATGCCCTGGGGCCAGATCTCGGCCGTCTCCTGGAAAGAGGGGGAGTCGGTGACGCTGATCCTGATTTCGCGCTTCCGCAGCATTGCCAGGCACCTCGAAGTGCCCGGCCACCTCTACGGGCAGGCGCGGCGGCTGCTCAGGGACCGAATCAAGGCGCACGACATCCACATCGGCGGCGCCGGGCTGGACCTGGGGAGCCGGAGCGATCAGGATGCAGTCTAGGGGCCTCTGAGCCGATAAGCGCGCTGTATGGCGATTCGTCCAACCTGGAAAGGCTTCCTGAAGGTGAGCCTGGTGACCATCCCGGTCAAAGTGTTCCCGGCCACCGAGTCGGCCGCCACGCTCTCGTTCAACCAGCTTCACGCCGAGTGCCAGACGCGCATCCAGCAGAAGCGGTGGTGCCCGCAGTGTCAGCGTGAGGTCGCCAATACGGAGCTCGCCAAGGGCTACGAGTTCGAGAAGGGTCGCTACGTGATCGTCACCGACGAAGACATGCAGAAGGTCCGCGTCGAATCGACCCGTGTCATCAACCTCGTGCAGTTCGCGGACGCGGCCGAGATCGATCCGATTTACGTCGACCGCGCGTACTATCTGGCGCCCGACGGCCCGATGGCCGCCGAAGCGTTCGCGGTGATGCGGGACGGGATGACCGGGAAGGCGGGCATCGGCAAGGTGGCGCTCTACGGGCGCGAATATCTCGTGGCGATCAAGCCGCGGAAGAAGGGGCTCGTGATGTACACGCTGCATCACGATGCCGAGATCCGCAGCATCGACCAGGTGGACGAGCTCAACTCGGTGCCGTCGAAGGTGAAGCCCGAGGAGATGAAGCTGGCGAAGCAGGTGATCGCCACCTTCGATGCCGAACTGAACCTGAAGGACTACAAGGACGAGTACACCGAGGGGCTCCGCCAGATCATCGACGCCAAGATAGCCGGCGAGGAAATCGTGTCGCTCGAAGCGCAGGAGCCGCCGAAGGTCGTGGACCTGATGGAGGCGCTTCGCCGCAGCCTCGATTCGGTAAGCAAGGAGAAGAAGCGTCCGGCCAAGGCCAAGGCCAAGGCCCCACGATCCCAGGTTGCGAAAAAGGCGGCGGTAGGGTAATACTCCGCCTCGATGCGGCCCGGGCGCGCGCACCTCATGCTCGCTCTCCTCTGGCTGCCTGTCTGCCTCACCGCCCAGGGCGGTCCTGCGCAGCCTGCCACCTCGACGATCCCCCGTACGGCCGACGGCAAGCCCGACCTGTCAGGTCTCTGGCAGGTCTTGAACACCGCCGCCTGGGACATCCAGCCGCACGCCGCCCGGAAAGGCGTCCCGGGAGGTGTCGGGGTCGTCATCGGCGGCGACCTCCCATATCAGCCGTGGGCGCTCGAGAAGAGGCGCGCCAACTACGAGCAGCGTGCGACGCTCGACCCTGAAGCCAGGTGCCACCTGCCCGGCGTGCCGCGGCTCACCTACACGCCGCTGCCATTTCAGATCGTCCAGACGCCGAAGGAAATCACCGTCCTGTACGAGTACGCGCACGCGATCCGCTACATCTTCATGGACTCGCCGCACCCGAAAGGCCCGATCGAGTGGTGGCTGGGCGACTCGCGCGGCCGGTGGGAGGGCGACAGCCTGGTCGTCGACGTCGTGCACTTCCAGGACGGCAACTGGTTCGACCGCGCGGGCAACTTCCACAGCGAGGTGATGCATCTGGTCGAGCGGTACACCCCGATGGGCCCCGACCATATCCGGTACGACCTCACGGTCGAGGACGCCAAGGTGTTTACGCGCCCGTGGAACATGAGCATGGTCCTGTACCGCCACAAGGACCCGGGCGCGCAGCTGCTCGACTACGAGTGCTATGCCTTCGACATCGAGCAGTACTACCCGTATCCGGAGATGCGAGGCGTCAAATGATCAGCAGGCACCGGACGTGGGCGATCGGGATCGCAGTGCTGGTGTGGACGGCCGGGCCGGCGCCGGCGCAGGGGCGCGGGCAGGGCGCTGCGCCGGCCGGTCCGCCGCCGCCGATCGAGCGGCTGCCTGACGGCAAGCCGAACCTGCAGGGTGTGTGGGCCGCCGTCCTGCCGGGCTCACTCTCGCTGACCAATCCGGTCAATCAGGCCGACTCGTTCGAGGGGACGGCCCGGCGCGTGCCGAGCCGCATCATCGATCCGCCCGACGGCCTCGTGCCATACCAGCCCTGGGCCGCCGCACGGCAGAAGCAGCAGGCCTTCGACCACGACTGGCCGACCCGGCCCGAGCACATCGACACGCAGCACCGGTGCCTGCTCTCGGGCGTGCCGCGTCTCTACACGATCGTGCCGCCGTTCAAGATCGTTCAGACGCCGGGACAGGTCGTCTTCACCTGGGAGCAGTACCACGCGTACCGCGTCATTCCGCTGGACGGCAGGCCGCATGTCCCATCCAGCGTCACGCTCTGGATGGGCGACGGCCGCGGGCGATGGGAAGGGGACACTCTGGTGGTCGACACCACGAGCGTGAGAGGCGCCCGGCTCACGTACCTCGGCGATTTTTACAGCGACAACGTGCACGTTCTCGAGCGCTTCAGGCTGGCGGATCGGGACAATCTCGTCTACGAGGCGACGATGATCGACCCGACGGTCTTCACGCGGCCGTGGACCATCCGCGTGGCGCATCGCCGGCGCCCGCCGGACGAGTTCTGGGAATCGGCCTGCTATGAGGGGATGGTCAACCCGGAGGAGTTCCTGCTGAAGAAGGCGCCTCCGCGCCCGCAGTAGGCCCGGCTGAAGCCGGGCACTACGTACATCTCTCTCGTAGTGCTCGGCGCATCTCTCTCGTAGTGCTCGGCTTTAGCCGAGCCCTTGCAGCCGTCGTCGCTCCGCCAGAATCAGGCTGTACTCCGCGGCCCGCTTCCAGACCCGGTTCGACATCTCCGTCAGGTGCACCGCCTTGAGGCCAAAGTAGAGGAACGCGGTCCCGAGCAGGCTGACGACGACGTATCGCAGCGTTGTCACGCCACGCTCGCCCAGCCGCCCCGTAAACAGCCCAAGCCCCTGATAGGTGACGAACCCGGCGACCGCGAGGATGGGTCCGGTCACGGTCCGCACCGCCCACGACGCCACCCGCGACTGCTTCTCCATCAGTGCGCCGACGGTCTGCAGCCGGTCGACGGCGGTCTTCACCGCGCCGATATCGCGGCCCAGCAGCACGTCAGCGAGCGACACCTGCGCCCGGCAGGCCGCCACGACGCGGCGGTCGCCGCGCCACCATGAGGGCCCGCTGATGACGACCCGGTCGCCCGGGAACTGCGCGGCAAGCAGCGCGAGCAGCCGGGCGTGCGACTCGGGCGTATTGGACCCGGCCGTCGACACCGTGTCGACCTCGATCCGCCAGCGCTCGGGGATGAACACTACTTCGTGCAGGTCGCCCGACGCCTTGTCCTGCACGTACGCGGCGGCATGCGGCGGCACGACCTGATGCAGCATCGCCTCGTGGTCGAGACAGGGGAGCATGGGAACGGCCGGCGGGGGATCGAGCTTCACGCGATACAGCTTGGCCGCCAGGACGGGGCCAAACGTCCCGAGCGCCTCGAGCGCGCGCTGGACATCGGTCACTGCAGCAGCGCCCAGAGGCCGGCGCCAATGGCTGTCGGATCGCCGAGCCAGCCGGGTGGCGTGAGCCACACGAAGGCGAGGATGGCAATCACCCATGCGTCGTAGGGCACGGTCGACCGCTCGTCCCTCCAGAAGAATGCGCGCCACAGGACGCGCGCTGCAGGATTGGATCCCGACGGCATCGCGCGGTTGTTCAGCGCGAGGTAGGTGAAGTGCATGCGATTGACCACGGTGACGATCGACAGCACGAGGATCACCCACAGCACGCCCGCCATGCGGTCCGTGAACGCGCCGATCATGAAGAGTACGATCCGCTCGGGACGCTCCATGAACCCGACCTTGCACCTGTCGATGAGCGATTCGGCGCGCGCGCGGGTGTAACTGGTCATGATCGAGAACATCATGGCCAGCGCTGCCACCATGACGTAGTCGGTCCGGTGCAGTGTCGCATACAGGTAGATCAGGCCGAGGAAGAGCGCAATGTCGGAGAAGCGATCGAGGGTGGAGTCCCAGAAGGCGCCGAACCGGGACGACGTGCTGGTGATCTGGGCGACCTTGCCGTCGATGAAGTCGAAGAGGTTGGCGGCGATCATGAAGAAGCCGGCGAGCACGAAACGGTCGAGGCCGAGGGCCCAGGCGGCGGCGACATTCAGGATGACGCCCACGAGCGTCAGCACGTTGGGGTGGATGCCGAGCGCCACCGAGGCGGCAATGATCGCGCGGAGCGGGAACATGCACACGGTTCCCACCAGGCCGGTAAAGGTCATCGGTTGTTATAATTAGAGGTTTCAGCCATTGACGGATTTACGAATCTACAGATTTACGCATTGTAGTGTGGCACTCGAATCCGTCAATTCGTAAATTCATCAATCCGTAAATTCAGATGTCTATCATGTCCCTGCGGGAGCAGATTGCGCGGCTGCCCGAACAGCCTGGCGTGTATCTGTGGCGCAATGCGGCTGGCGAGACCATCTACGTCGGCAAGGCGCGTGCGCTCAGGGATCGTGTGCGCAGCTACCTGGGCGCCGCCGGCATGAGCCCGCGGCACGACGCGCTGCTCGACGAGATCGCCTCGATCGAGGTCATCGTCACCGACTCGGTCATGGAGGCGCTGGCGCTCGAGAACAATCTCATCAAGCAGCGTCGCCCCAGGTACAACATCCTGCTCCGCGACGACAAGAACTACCCGTACCTGCAGCTGACCACGAGCGAGCCGTTCCCGCGGATCCTGGTGGCCCGGCGCGTCGAGAAGGGCGGAGACTTTTATGCCGGCCCGTTTCTGCCCGCGAAGCTGGCGCGCCGGACGATGGGGCTGGCGCACCGGCTGTTCGGGATCCGGTCGTGCAATGAGGTGATCACCGGGGAGCGGGCCCGGCCCTGCCTCGAGTACGACATCAAGCGGTGCATTGCGCCTTGCGTGGCCGAGCTCTGCAGCCAGGAGCGCTACGGCGACGCCGTGGAGGATGCGAGGCTCCTGCTGGAGGGGCGGAACGACGATCTGATTGTTACGCTGCACGACCGGATGGCCGACGCGGCCGTCGGCGAGCGCTTCGAGGAGGCGGCGCAGCTGCGCGACGCGCTGCGGACGGTGGAGATCCTGAGCGACCGTCAGCAGAAGGTCGCCACGCCGGGCCTGGGCGATCGCGACGTCTTCGGGCTCAAGGTGGGGCCGAGCGGCGGCGCCATGCAGGTGTTTGCGATGCGCGGCGGGCGGGTCGTCGAGCGTGTGGAGCTGGCGACCGAGCCGGGCGGCGTGGCCGTGCGCGACGCCGACGTGCTGCAGGCGGCGCTGCAGCAGTTCTACGAGGACCGGATTCCGCCAGCCGACATCCATCTGCCGGTCGAGGTGGAGGATGCCGACGCGATCGAGGCCTGGCTGTCGGCGCGCGCCGGGCGGCGCGTGCGCCTCCTGGTGCCGCAGCGGGGCGACAAGCGGGCGCTCGTGGAACTGGCCACGCGGAACGCCGAGCTCTCCTACCGCACGCGCTTCAACGAGAATACGGCGGCGCATTTCGACGCGCTCGAAACGTTACGGACCACGCTCGGCCTGCCCGCCATTCCGCGGCGGATCGAGTGCTTCGACATCTCGACCATCCAGGGGAGCGAGACGGTGGCGTCGATGGTCGTCTGCGAAGACGGGCGCATGAAGCGGGCGGAATACCGGAAGTTCCGGATCAGGGGCCTGTCAAATCCCAAATCCCAAATTCCGCCTCCGCCGCAGGCTCCGGCGAGACCTCGCCGAAGCGAAGCGAAGGCGGGCCCAAAGCCCAACGCGCAAACCCCGGCGTACGTAGTGCCCGGCTTCAGCCGGGCCGAACGGGCCGGCAACGATGATTTCGCTGCAATGCGTGAAGTGGTCCAGCGGCGCTGCCGCAAGCTCGTCGAGGATGGCGGCCCGTTTCCGGACTTGATTCTGATCGACGGCGGCAAGGGGCAGCTGACCGCCGCGTATGACGCGCTCGAGTCGGTGGGGCTCGGGAACCTCGTTGCGGTCGGGATTGCCAAGCGGGAAGAGCTGCTCTTCCTCCGCGACCGGCCTGAGCCGGTGGCGCTTGCCGAGAATGACCCGGCGCTGCTGCTCTTGCAGCGCATCCGGGACGAGGCGCACCGCTTCGCGGTGACGTTCCACCGCAAGGCGCGCTCGATGCGCGACCTGCAGTCGGAGCTCGACGCGGTGCCCGGCATCGGTCCGCGGCGCCGGCGCGCGCTGCTCGAGGCGTTCGGCAGCCTCGCGGGCGTCCGCCGCGCCACGCGCGAAGAGCTCGCCGCCGTGATCGGCCCCAGGGCCTCCGCGGCGGTGATCGACTACTTTGCCAAATCCGCCTGAGCGTCACCTTCATTTCGTCGTAGCGCCGGGGCCAGGCTTTGCAGGTAGGCCGGTTCCGCGGCGAGCCGCATGCCATCGAGCCGCGGACCCGGCGGGATCGCCGGAAGGCGCGGCATGTCCTCCGGAAAACCGGCTCCGTTCGTCGCACTCGGATTGCGCGGCTGCCGCCACCAGCCTCGCGTCGCGCTTACGCTGACTACGGTTTTCCTCCGGACATGCCGCACCTCCCGGCTTGAATGAGCGGACCTGCCACAGCTACCGCGAGCCTCAGAGGACAATGACCCACGCGCGCGTTCTGCACCGTGCCGTTGTAGATGTGCGAAGCCCGGCGGATCGCCTGTAGGGCGCAGTAGGCTGCAGCCGCCGCACTTGTCGCGCTTCGTGCCCTGGGGCGTGTGCTGCGGGCGATTCCGCGCTGTTGGGCATCTGGTTCGCACGTAATGGCGGCGTCCTGGCGCGGCGGTTGCGCGTGCTAGAATCCGCGCATTCAACGGGTTAGAGCGCACTCTCCCAATAGACGTTGGCGGTCTATGGCTGCGACGGTACTTGGGAGAAGCGGCCTACTTAACGGTTCTGGCTTCGTGGCCTACGAGCAGTTCAGCCAGGGGTCTGGGAAGCGATTCATCGAGTAGGACGCGCACGAGAGGTCAGGAGGTCCTTGGCAATTTCCAAGGCGGCAACGGCCTGTTCTCTGGTGACGGTCGGAAAGTGGTCGAGGAATCTCTCGAGGCTATCGCCGGCAGCCAGGTAGTCCAACAGGTTCTTGATGGGGACGCGAGTGCCCGCGAACACAGGCGTTCCCCCGAGGATCTCGGGGTCACTCTGCACGACTGATTCAAGCATGGGCATCTGAACCTCCGGACTCTACAATGCCATGGTACATCGTCAGCCGTACAGTGCCCAACCCGGACTGGACCCGGCGGCGCGGTGACTCGCGAGCGCCGCGGGTCGGTTCTGTCCGTCAGACGGACGGCATGACAATAGACGGCACGGATACCCTGATCTCCACATATGAGGGAAACGATGCGTAGTTCAATCGCAATCCTCGTGGTACTTGTAACCGCCAGCCTGGCAATAGCCGCCGACACGTTTCCGGCGAACGGTGGCAATATCGAGATCACGCCGATCATTCACTCCAGCGTGCAGATCGAGTATGCGGGGAAGGTCATCCATGTTGATCCCTGGAGCGCCGGCGATCTCTCGCGCGCGAAGCCGGCCGACCTCATCCTCATCACCGATGATGTCGGGCACCACCTGGATGTGAAGGCGATCCAGCAACTCCGCAAGCCTGGCGCGCCGGTCGTCATCGCGGCGAATGGCACGTCACGCATACCGGACGGTATCGTGCTCCCCAATGGCGAATCGACGACCGCCGCCGGCGTCCGGGTCGAATCGATTGCGGCCTATGACATCAAACCGGGGGCTCCGGAACATCCGAAGGGCGAGGCGAACGGCTACGTCATCACGCTTGGCGGCAAGCGGATCTTCCTGGCTGGCGTGACCGAGTGCGTACCGGAAGTACGAGCGCTGAAGAACATCGACGTCGCGTTCATGCCGATGAACATTCCGGTCGAACGGATGATGCCGGCGGCCGTCGCCGAGTGCGTGAAGATTCTCAATCCTGCCGTGGTCTATATCTACCATTACGATCAGGACTCCGCGGCGCGCGCTGCCAACGCGAGCGCCCAGCCACAGGGGCTTCCTGGCGGCGGCACGATCGCCCAAAGCCTTCAGGCATTCCGGGACGCGATGACGGGGACGTCGACCGAGGTGCGGTCGGGTCAGTGGTATCCCTAGACGGCCCTGATCTCATGAGATCTGTATCTCGCGATACCTATTGCTGTAAGGATTCCATGTAGGCCGCCAGGTTTGCGACTCGCGCCCGCGCCAATGTCGGGTTGCCATCAATCGCGCTGAACGTCGGTCCCCAGATCGGCATTTGCTCCGAACCGTGGGCGGCCGTCGCGAGATGGGATGCCCCCGTGATCATCGCCTCGAAAGTGGCAAGCGGGAACACGCCCATATTGCGTCGTTTCATAGTCGTGAGATCGGTGGGCGGCGTCGTCAGGATGGCCGCGATCGGCCCGTGCCCCCTGCCGTCGACGCCATGGCACGGGGCACAAAATTGGCGGAAGGTGTCGCGGCCACTGGCCAGCGCCACTGCCGTCGTGGTGGGTTCACCGCGAGCGCCCTGGGGAGTCGTCGCGACGACGACTAGGGTTGAGCTGAGCATGAGCGGCACGCCAAGCCAGAGAGCACGAGCACAGCCCAATATTTGCACAGCTAAACTCCTGAGAAGCCGGATCTACTGCCGTGGTGGGTTCCAGGACTCCTTATCGTCGTGAGGGCGCGGGGAGTTTACGGCTCCAGCAGCCACGTAAGGACAGGACCTTTCGAACATTCGGCCCAGGTGGGTCATGGGTGCAGGTTGTTACCCAATCGACCGCTGAAGCGCGCGCGACGAGATGTCATAAGTAGCGAAGTTTACATCCTCGTTTAGGTCTACAAGCATCATGTATATTGATAATAGACCTATTTAGGGCTACTGATGTGGATGTGCTGACGACCTCGGACGAGTGGGAAGTTGAGCTGGGCAGGCAGATCCGTGTTCTAAGACTTCGGCAGAATCTCGACCAACAGCAGCTGGCCGATCGAGCCGGCATCGCCCTGAACGCAGTCAAGAACCTTGAGCGTGGGAGGGGAGCGACGCTTCGCTCATTGATCCAGGTTCTGCGGGTCTTGAACAGGGTCGAGTGGCTTCGCGCGCTCGCGCCCGCCGTCTCGATCAGCCCCGTACAGATGCTCAAGACCAAGGCGCCACGTCAGCGCGCATCCCCCAGGCATCTCAGAACGAAGAAGTCGTAGAAGACACGAGACCCGCGTGTACACCCCAGTCTCCGTCGTCGAGGTCCGCATCTGGCGCAAGGCCGTGGGTGCCGTCGCGCGCGATCCGAGACTCGGGTACTACGCGTTCGAGTACCAACCTGCCTTCGTTCGCTCAGGAATTGAACTGGCGCCCCTGACGATGCCGCTCACCGCGGCGAATGAACCATTCGTGTTTGCCGATCTTCCCGAGCTGACCTATAGGCGGCTGCCGGGGATGCTCGCCGACGCGCTGCCTGACGACTTCGGGAATGCCCTGATTGACGCATGGATGGCGCGCGAGGGTGTCGCCAAATCGCAGATCACGTCGCTCGATCGCCTGGCCTACATGGGCAAGCGGGGTATGGGTGCCCTGGAGTTCAAGCCCGCGCTTGGTCCCAAAGCATCAAAGCCGAGCACCGCGATTGAACTGTCTGCGCTGGTCGAAGGTGCACGGCGCGCCGTGCAGGGCGAGATCGACACTGACGCGCACGGCCAGGCCGCTCTGGCGCAAATCATTCAAGTCGGTACGTCTGCTGGAGGAGCACGGGCGAAGGCCGTCATTTCGTGGAATCCGGCGACCGGCGAGATCCGCGCAGGGCAGTTCGATGTGCAAGCAGGGTTCGAACATTGGCTGATCAAGTTCGATGGTGTGGGCATTGATGAAAGGCTCGGTGTCAGCCAGGACTACGGACGCATCGAGTACGCCTATCACCTGATGGCCTGCGCCGCGGGAATCACGATGTCGCCGTGCCGATTGTTGGAAGAGCATGGCCGTGCCCATTTCATGACCAAGCGGTTCGACCGTGATGGAAACGCAAAGCACCATGTGCAGACGCTCTGCGGCCTCGCGCATCTGGACTACCGTCACAAAGCCACACACGACGTCAGCCAGTTGCTATTGACGATTGATCGGCTTGGGTTGGGATACGACGCGAAGGAGGAAGCCTTCAGGCGTATCGCCTTCAACGTCATCGCGGCAAATTGTGATGACCACACGAAGAACGTGTCGTTTCTCCTTCGCGAGGATGGAGCGTGGGAACTGGTGCCAGCGTACGACGTGACGTACGCCTACAATCCGAAGGGGGAGTGGACGTACCAGCACCTGATGTCGGTGAATGGGAAATTCGCCGCTATCTCTCGGGATGATTTACTGGCGGTCGCGGATCGCTTTGGTGTCGGCACTGCCCCTCAAGTCCTGCAACACGTTAGTGAGACAGTGTCTTCGTGGCCGGACTTTGCCACGCAGGCGAATGTGACCGGGTCGGAGGTGACGCGCATCAAGGAGCACCATCAGGATCTGTCTCGATGACCTGTTTGCGATACTTACAATCTTCAGGTGTGTGCCGCACTATGGCAAATGTGTGGCAGATCGCACGGCGTGCTCCACCCACGACACGGTGTCCAGGTGGGATGACGCGGGCAATGCCGCGAGCGATCTGCCGCATCTCATGATCGCAATCACTTAGCGCACCTCATTTGCGGCACGGGCGTTGCCTGCAGCACCGGTGAACGACCCTCAATGTCCACTTCTCCGGAGGTTGCCCCGTGCGATCGATGCGACTGCTGATGCTCTCCCTCGGCACCGTAGCGCTCCTGACGGCGCCCATGATCCAGGACGCCGCGTCTGCCCAGGGCCGCCGCGCCGCCCCGCCGCGCCGCGGCGGCGTCGTGGTTGCCGCGTACTACCGCCCGCTGTTCCTCTCGCCGTTCTACTACGACTCCTTCTACGACCCGTGGTGGTATCCGTATCCGTACGGGGGGTATCCGCCATACGCGTACGGCCGCCCGTACTACGACGACACCGCCTCGGTTCGGCTGCAGGTGTCGCCGCGGGAGACGGAGGTGTACGTGGACGGGTACTACGCGGGCACGGTCGACGACTTCGACGGAATGTTCCAGCGGCTGCACCTGGAGCCGGGCGAGCACGACGTCACGCTGTACCTGGCGGGGCACAGGTCGGTTCATCAGAAGATCTTCCTTCAGGACCACGGGACGTTCCGGATCCGCCACGCGATGGAACCGCTCGCCGCAGGCGAGGTGGGGGAGCCGCGGCCGTCGGCCGCGCCGCGCAGCGATCCGGCGCGCCGGAGCGGCCCGCCGCCCGCCAGGCCACGCGGCGGCGACGAGGGCGAGGTAATCCGCGGCGACGCCAGCTTTGGCGCGCTGGCCATCCGTGTCCAGCCCGGCGATGCGGAAGTGCTGATCGACGGTGAGCGATGGGAAGGGCCGCAGGACGACGAGGCGCTCGTGGTTCAGGTGGCGCCCGGTACGCATCGGATCGAGGTGCGGAAGGACGGCTACCGCAGCTACACGGCGGAGGTGACCGTGACGGCCGCGCAGACCTCAGCCATCAACATCAGCCTGCCGAGGCAGTAGGGCGCCTCAATGGGGCGACCGGCACCATCGCGCTGCAGGTCGAGTGGTAAGGGCGGCTGCGCTTGAGCGAGATCAGCGGCGGCCGAAGGTGAGCGGCTCGCCTTCGGCCGGCGGATCGGTCGCGGCTGGCGGCGCGGCTGCGCCCGGGGGCGCGACGTCGGCCGGGGGGCGGACGCCGTAGATCGACTGGACGCCTTCGATGTCGTCGGGTTGCAGATCGTCGAGGGTTCCCGTCTGCCGATTCATGATCGCCGGAACCGACTGCTCATGCTCGTCCGGATGCCCCAGGCCGAGCGCGTGGCCGAACTCGTGCAGCGCCACCCGGCGGAAGTCGTTGAGCGTGCCGCCCTGCGGCGCGCGCCGCAGGGCGCCGCGGTACGAGTCCCAGGCCCTGGCCCGGTCGAAGACCACGTCGGCCTCGACGGTGATGTTGTCGGGAACGATGTAGAGCCATTTGGTGATGGCGATCGCATCCCCGAACGCGTCGCCGTAGACATCATCGCCCCACAGCACGTTGTTGAGCTCGTTCTGCAGGCCGGCTCCTTCAACCGAGTCGGCAACGGCGTCGAACCCCACTTCGTTCAGCACCTGATTCCATGACGCGAGCGCGCCGGCGGCCACGGCATCCCAGCTCGGGTGGCCGTCGCTGAGCGGCTGCATCGGCAGGCCGAGCTGCAGCTGCATCACGATGGCTGAGCCAGACGCCCAGCGCTGGCCGTGAGCCCAGTAGGCGGTCGGGGCCTGGGTGATGAGCATCACGAGCGCCGCCGCGCCGAGGATCGCCAGCCGTGCTCTCATCGGCGTCGCCCTGCGAGGGCGCGCCCGATGCGGGCGCGGAAGTCCGCAAGACGCATGGGCGCCGCCGGCACACCGGTCCGTCCGGCGCGCTGTGCGCCGATGCTCTCGGGCGCGTCGATCGGTCTCCCATCGAGCGTCAGCACGCGATCGGCGCCGGCGGCATCGCGGCGGACCTGCAGGAGCCCCTGCCTAAATCCCACGATGGGGTTGATGCTCCGCTCGCGCCGTGCGAACACCACACGGCGGTCGCCGACCGCGAAGGTGGGCATCTCGGCGATCGCCATGCCGACGCCGCCCCACTCGCCGCCGAAGAAGTCGAAGACCTCGAGTGCGGCGGACGTGCCCCAGATTGGATCGGAGACGCGGAAGACGACGCGGGTCTTGATGATCGTGCCGTCGCGGGTCGTGAATGGAAGCGGCCGCACGTCCACGACCTCGCCGACGAAAATGACGTCGGCGCGGGCGACGAGCTCTCCGAAGCTCACCGGAGCGTAGGAGGTGGCGCCGGCCGGCACGAGGCCGGCCAGCGCCAGGATGAATGCAGCGAGAATGTGACGACCCACGTCTGTCGCATCATACCCGAGCGGCCCTGGACGCGCGCGACCTTGCCCGCGGTTGGCGCAGAGGGTTTTTCAGGGCGTCTTCTGCGTCGCTTGACACCCGGCATCCATGGGCCGACTATTCTGAGGTCCTTCGGGGGAGTGAAGCGTCACCAGGAGGTTTTCTATGCGCGCCAGACGGATTCCGGTTCTGATTGCCGCCATGGTTGCGGCCTGTGTGTTCGCGGCGCCTCGCGCCCGGGTCCAACTGGCCGCGCAGGATGCCGCCGCCCTCTCAGGTGCCGTGACCTCCGCGCAGGAAGGCGCGATGGAAGGCGTGATGGTGACGGCCAGACGGGCCGGCTCGACCATCGCCACCACCGTGGTCAGCGACGCCCGGGGACGGTATCGCTTCCCGCGCGCGCGGCTCGAGCCGGGGCAGTACGCCCTGCGCATCCGGGCAACGGGATACGAGCTGGACGGCCCCGGGGCCGTCACCATTACGGCCGGGCAGACGGCGACGGCGGATCTCACGCTGCGGACCGCCGGGGACGTCGCCGCGCAGTTGTCGAACACCGAGTGGCTGATGAGCATCCCCGGAACCGATGCGCAGAAAGCTTCGATCCGCGGCTGCGCCCACTGCCACACCCTCGAGCGCGTGATGCGCTCGCGGCATGACGCCGATGCCTGGGAGGCGGTCATCGAGCGCATGGGGACCTATCCGCCGCTCGCATTCCCCCTGCATCCGCAGCGCGAGCCGGCCGAGCGGGTTGGCGGCGGCCCGCCGAACCCGGAGCAGCAGCGGGTCTCGCGCCGCCGGCAGGCGGAGTACCTCGCCACGGCGAACCTGAGCGCCTCGCCGCAATGGACCTACAGCTTCAAGACGCTGCCGCGGCCGAAGGGGCGCGCCACGCAGGTGATCTACACGGAGTACGACCTGCCGGCACGGACCCGCCAGCCGCACGACGTCGTCGTCGATTCCCATGGGATGGCGTGGTACGCGGGCTTCGGCGAACAGATTCTCGGGAAGCTCGACCCGAAGAGCGGGAAGATCACGGAATACAAGGTGCCGGTGGTCAAGCCGGGCGCCCCGACCGGCAGCCTGGCGCTGCGCCTCGATCGCGACCAGAACCTCTGGCTCGGGATGCTGTATCAGGCGGCGGTCGGCAAGTTCGATCGGAAGACGGAGACCTTCCAGACGTGGAGCCTGCCGCCGGAGCTGAATGGCCCGCACGTGCAGATCAACCAGATCAGCCCCGAGAACTCCCACGTGGACGGCAAGGTCTGGTTCCAGGACGCGGGGACGTATCGGGTCTTCCGCGTGGATACGAAGACGGGGAAGTTCGAGGTGTTCGAGCCGTACGCGATTCCGCGTCCGAACATCTATGACGTGGTCTCCGATCCGCAGAACAACGTCTACTTCCTCGTCATCGGACGCGAGGACGTCGGCCGCATCGATGCCAAGACCGGCGATATCAGGATCTTCAAGACGCCCACGCCTGGATCGGGTCCACGGCGCGGCATGATCGACTCGCAGGCCCGCATCTGGTTCGGCGAGAACCGTGCCGACAAGATCGGCATGTTCGACACGAAGACGCAGGCGTTCCAGGAGTGGGCGCCGCCGACGCCGGGGGCATGGCCTTACGACGTCACCATCGATCGGAACGGCGACGTCTGGGCCGGCGGGGAGTACAACGATCGCATCCTTCGCCTCGACCCGAAGAGCGGACAGTACGTCGAATACGGCCTGCCGAGGGCGACCAACGTCCGGCGGGTCGTCGTGGACAACTCGGCCAAACCCGTCGCGTTCTGGGTGGGTGCGACGCACAGCGCGACGATCATCAAGCTGGAGCCGTTGGAGTAGCTGGTAGCTGGTAGGTGGTAGTCGGTAGTCGTGCCCGGCTTTAGCCGGGCTAAAGCCCGGCACTACGTACGAATGAGCACGCTAATTCATCCAGGAGGCGAGCGCGGGCGCCTGTCGGTCCGCGACCGCCGCGCATGCGTCAATCCGCTCGAGCGACTGCCGCAGCGAGCGCTCGGACGATGGGATGGGATTGGCGGCGAAGAACCGCCGGACGTCCTCGGCGTCGCCGGCCGCGCAGAAGCTGCCGAGCGCGCCGATGATGCCGGGGATGCCTTGGAACGTCCCGAGCCTGGCGGTGAGCGCCGGCCACTGCGCCTTGACGAAGGCCCACGCCGCGTCGCGGGACAGCGGACGGCCGAGCAGCCCGGCGAGGAGCGTGCCGGTGTCCTGCGAGCGAACGTCGGGCGAGACGGCAAAGGCCAGCGTGCGCTGCACGAGCGACGGCTCCTGAAACCACGGAAGCGCGCCGAAGAACCGGTAGTACTCCTCGGGATCGCCGCCTGCAGCGCCGAGCTGCGCAACGTACTCCTCGTAGAGCGCAAGATCGCCGTTCACGGCGGCGACGCGTAAGACGACGGGTGCGAGCGTTCCAGGCAGCGACGTGCGAACGCGGATGTAGTCCCTGGCAAGCTCGCGGGCGCGCTGCCGGACGGCGGGGTCGTTGCCGGTGACGCCGACCAGCGTCAGCAGCTCCGCGCGCCGGCTGTATCGCTCCTCGTCATCGCTCGCAGGTCCAGGCAGCCCCAGCGCCCCCAGGACCGGGCCGAAGCGGTCGCGGATCCAGGCCTCGTACGAGGCGCGCTGCGCCGGCCCCACGACGTACTCGCCGGTGAACGAGAGCCGGCTGGCAATCGTGTCGGTGACCGCCGCGGCGTCATCGCCCGCGAGCGACGCCGCCAGATCCAGATAGACGCCGATGTCGTGCCGGCCGCTCCGCACCATCCACCACTCGTCGCCGACCAGGCCGAGTCGCTCGACCGGCGCCAGCCCTCCGGCACTGCGCGTCAGCGTTCGGATCGCCTCGGGGGCGTACTCGGTGAAGTAGTAGCCCCGGCTCTCGGCATTGGCGAAGACATTCGCGCAGCCGGGCGACTGGAGGATGCGCCGCCGGCTGTCGAGGACCTCGCACCGCGGGGCGCCCTCGCTGGTCTTGAAGCAGACCGGCACCGTCCACAGCCCGGAGGCGCTCGCATCCGGGGGATCGGGGGTTCCCGCAAACCGCTCCTGCTCGAGCGTGATCGACGGACTGGTCCCGGTGCATCGCGTCTCCACGGAGATGACCGGCGCGCCGGGCTGCTCGACATACCCGGCGAGGATCCGGTCGACCGGCCGGCCGGCCACCCGCGCCATTTCCGTCCAGAAGTCTTCCCCGGCGGCATTCGAGAACGCATGCTTGCGCAGGTACGACGCCACGCCCTTTCGGAAGACCTCCGGGCCGACAAAGGCCTCGATCATCCGCAGCACCGCCGCGGTCTTCTCGTAGGCGATTCCATCGAAGACCTCGTTGATCTGGTCGGGCGTCTCGACGCGCATCCGGATCGGTCGCGTGGTGCGCAGGGCATCGATGCCGAGCGCCGTCTGCGTATCCGCGGCGTCGTCCAGCTCGACGCGCCACTCGGGACGCCAGCGCCCTACCGGCTTGCTGGCCATCCAGGTGGCAAAGCCCTCGTTGAGCCAGATGTCGTCCCACCACTTCATCGTGACCAGGTTGCCGAACCACTGATGGGCGATTTCGTGCGAGATGATCGAGGCGACCGACTTGCGCGTGGCCAGCGAGGCCCGCGCCGGGTCGATCAGCAGCAGCCGCTCGCGAAAGGTGATCGCGCCGGCATTTTCCATCGCGCCGGCCGCAAAGTCGGGCAGGGCGATCAGATCGAGTTTGCCGAACGCGTACGGGATGCCGAAATAGTCGTTGAAGAAGGCGAGCTGCTGCTGGGCGGCCTCGAGCGCATACGAGGTCAGGTGGAGCTTGTCCTGCGTCGCGCAGACGCGGATGGCGGCGGCGCCGGCAGATGCGCCGCCGCGGCACGCGAAGTCGCCGACGATCATCGCGACGAGATACGTGGACATCTTCGGCGTCGTCGCAAACCTCAGCGTGTGCGTGCCGGGCTCCGGCCCCGGCGTATCGGACACCTGCGCCCCGTTGGAGATCGCGGTATCGGCGGCGTCCACCATGAGCGAGACGTCAAAGGTGGCCTTGAGCGCGGGTTCGTCGAATGACGGAAACGCCCGGCGCGCGTCGGTCGCCTCCATCTGGGTCACGGCGTACTTGCGGCCGTTGGCGCGGCTGATGTAGAAGCCGCGCAGCTTGTCGTTGAGGACGCCGGCGTACGCGATCTCAATGGTGGCC
>MEKU01000005.1:93030-98114 GCA_001767195.1 Acidobacteria bacterium RIFCSPLOWO2_02_FULL_67_21 | reverse complement strand
CCGTGCCGTCTCCGATTGCGCGTTGAGCGCCACCTGCGCCGGCTGCGTGCGGCCGCCGGCGGCGACGGTGGCCCGCTCGAACTGTATCTCCGCGGCGTGAAGCGTGATCGCGCGCGTCGGCTCGCTGACCCTGACACGGATCGTCGCCCGCCCGCGAAACGTCTCCCGTTCGAGATCGGGGGCGAACCAGAGCGAATAGTGCTCCGGCGTGACGGTGGCGGCAAGGCGCTGCGCCGCCGCCGGTGCGCCAACGAAGAGCGGAAGGACTAGAAAAAGAAGGACGCGTCGGGCGTACACGCCTTCAAAGTAGCACCGCGGGCAAGATTCTCGCAGTAGAGCCGCAGACAGGCGGTGTACGGGGAGGCGACGCACAAAATACGTGCATCGCCTGCGGATTTTGTGTCTGAATCACATACGCATGAGGTCCGGCAAGTCGGGCCCAAGGAGGCGACGTGAAGCGACTTCTGAGCGTGCTGGCCGTGGCCAGTATCGGTCTTGGGTGTGGTGGGGGAGAGTCGTCTGGCCCCGAGACGGCCACGGCGGTCGAAGACAATGCGAAACCGGCGGCGGCCGCGGCGCGGGCCCCGGAATTCCGGGAGGTCATGCTGCCCGAAGGGACCCAGCTGCTGCTCGAACTGCAGTCGGCGGTCGCGTCCGACAGCAGCCGCGTCGAAGACGCAGTGCGCGCGTCACTGCGTGAAGCGGTGGTGATCGACGGCACCACGGTCCTCCCTGCCGGAGCCGAGCTGGCCGGCGTGGTCACCAGCGTCGAGCGGTCGGGCCGGGTCAAGGGCCGCGCGCGCGTGGCGTACCGGTTCAACTCGGTCAGCCGCGACGGCGAGCAGTACGATATCGCGACGGCGCCGCTCACGCACGTCGCGGAAGCGACCAAGGGCGAGGACGCCACGAAAATTGCCGTGGGTGCCGGCGCCGGTGCGGCGATCGGCGCGCTGCTCGGCGGCGGCGACGGCGCCGCCAAGGGTGCGGCCATCGGCGGCGCGGCCGGAACGGGTACGGTGCTGGCGACCCGCGGAGAGGAAGTTCGGCTCGGGCCCGGCGCGCGCGTGACGACGAGGCTGACGGCGCCTGTGACGATCCGCGTCCGCGTGGGGTAGGAGGGAACGGAGGGAACGAATCCGTTCCCTCCGTCGCCTCCGCTACCGCACTTCGATCGGCCCGGCTACCGTCGTGCGAACCTGGTTGCCCAGCCGCCAGCGTGTCCAGTCAATCGCGCGCCGCTGGCTTTCCACCGTCACGCTGAGGAGCGACGGCACCAGGCAGAGCGCCGCGACGACTTCCAGCATCGGTCCGATGTACATCCGGCGCGGCCCGATGTACGGACGACCGCCGAACATCATCCGCAGCGCCATGAAGGTGGCCGCCGCGGCGGCACAGAACAGGACGCTGCTCAGAAAGAGGTCGCGCGCCGGCGGACAGGAGGACTCGTCTCGGTGCGGGCGCCCGGACACCGTGTCTACCGGTGCGGTGGGACGCGGCCGATCGCCCCGGCAATCGCGTCGACAACCGTCGCGGCCTCGTGCGGGTCGGTGAGAAACGCGAGGCGCTCAGCGCCGGCGGCGTCCACGCGCACGACAGGCAGATCGCCGGAGAGCGACGCCGACTGCGCCATGGCGACCGTGTCATCCCAGCGCGCCAGCTCGCGCGACGCGCGGGTCAGGTGGTCGGGCCGATTGAGAAAGGCGCGCAACGCGCCTGCCGACGGCTCCGGCAGGCCCCGCGCCCTGTTTGAGAGGAGCCGCGTCGCGCGCAGGACTCCGGCCCGCGCCAGCCAGGGCGACAGCGCGAAGAGACGGTTCGTCCGGCGTGCCGCCGTCCGATCGGCGGCCGCAGGGGGGACATCGATCAGCACGAGGCCGGCGACCTCGCCGCCGAAGCGCGCCGCAAAAAGCGTCGCGAATGCGGCGCCGAGCCCCTGGCCGGCGATCACGAACGGACCGTGCTCTCCGCCGCGCTCGAGCAGCGTATGGAGCTGCTCGGCCACGGCGGTCGGTTCGTACATCCGGCTGCCCGCCTCGCTCCAGCCCAGACCGGCGCGATCGTAGCTGCAGACCCGGGTCCGGCTGGCGAGCTCCGGCTGGACCCACCCCCACGCGGCCGACATGCCGGCCGCCGGCGCCTCGAGGACGACGGTCGGCGAGCCGTCGCCGAGACAATGGAGGTGAAGCTGCCGGTCGCCGATGTCGAAGAGACCTCCCGGACGCGGAAACTGCCGGCGCTCGAGCGCAGTCGCGGCGCCCTGATAGGTCGCGCCGGCCAGCATCAGGAAGACGAGAACACCGGCAGCACTCAGCAGCGTGCGCCGCACCCGCAGAAGCATCGAGGGCATCAGTCCGGGCTCACGACGGCTTTGTCTCGGAGAGCCCGTACTTCTCGATTCGCGAGTAGAGCTGGGCGCGCGTGAGGCCGAGCAGCTTGGCCGCCCGCGTCTTGTTGAACCGGGCCTGCGCGAGCGCCTTCACGACGAGCGACCGTTCGATCTCCTCGAGGTTCACGCCGCCCGGCGGCAGCGGCGCCGGCGCCGCCTCGGCAGGAGGAGCGGACGACGCGCGCGGCACCGCGACCGGCAGATGCTCGGTGCGGATGTAGCCACCGTCGGCGAGGATGACGGCACGCTCGATCGCATTGCGCAGCTCCCGCACGTTGCCCGGCCAGGAGTACGTCAGGAGCTGATCCTGGGCCTCGGGCGCGATCCCGGCCGGCGGTTTGCCGACGGTCCCGCCGATCTCGTCCAGAAAGGCATCGGCTAGCTCGAGGATGTCGTCGAGCCGGTCGCGCAGCGGGGGCAGGGCAATCTCGAACACGCTCAGCCGGTAATACAGGTCCTCCCGGAACTCGCCGCGCTCCATCGCGGCATGGAGATCGCGGTTGGTGGCCGCCACGACGCGGATATCCACCCGCGTGCTGCGCGTGCTCCCCAGCCGCATGAACTCGCGCTCTTCGAGGACCCGCAGCAGCTTGGCCTGAACGGTCGGCGCCATCTCGCCGATCTCGTCGAGGAAGAGCACGCCGCCGTTGGCCTGCTCGATGCGGCCCGGCTTGGCCGCCACCGCACCGGTGAACGCGCCGCGCTCGTGGCCGAAGAGCTCCGACTCGAGCAGCTGATCCGGCAGGGCCGCGCAGTTGATCGCGACAAACGGCCCCTGCTTGCGCCGGGACCCCTGATGGATGAAGCGGGCGACCACCTCCTTGCCGGTGCCTGATTCGCCCGTCAGCAGCACCGTGGTCTCGGTCTGCGCGACGCGGGCGGCCTGCGCGAGAACGTCCTTCCACTGCTGCGAGTGGCCGACGACTCGACGGCGGCCCGTGCGGGCCTCGAGCTCCCGTGTAAGCGTCGCGACCTGCGCCTCGAGCTGCGCCGCGGTCTCGCGCGCCGCCGCGTCGCGCCGCGCGGCCTCGGCGAGCCGCTGATGCGAGAGCGCGAGCGCCAGGAGGTCCGCCACCCGGCGCGCGTAATCGAGGTCCGCGTCGCTGAACCGTTCGGGATCGCGCGCGAGGAAGAAGAGCGAGCCGAAGAGCCCGGTGCCGACGGCCACCGGCACGCGCAGCGCGGACCGGGCACCGACGCGGCCGAAGATTCGTGCGCGGACGCTCTGAGGATCGATTTCGATCTGCGCGTCGCGGATCACATACGGGTCCCGGTGCAGCAGCGCCCGGCCATCGTCGGTCAGCATCATCGGCGCCCAGAAGTCCGGGTCGTCGGCCGGCACGCCGGTCATCGCATACACGCGGACCGAGCGGTCCTCGGACCAGGACGTGAGCGCCAGGATGTCGTGCGGCAGCCCGCCGCGGATCGCCTCGGAGACCTCCGCGAAGATGTGCCGGATGTCGAGCGCCCCGGCCATGGCGTGCAGGAGGCTGTCCAGCGTGTCGATCCGCTCGCGGCGGATCGCCTCGGTGCTGCGCAGCGCATCGTACTGGAGCGCCATCGACAACAGGTCGGCGACCCCGTCCATCAGCACCTCGTGCGCGGCCGTGAACGCGTCGGCGGCCGTGGACGTCACCCAGAGCGCGCCGTGGACGCTCGATCCGCGGCCGACGGCGCAGATGATGCGGGAGCGGGCGTCGGCGGCGAGCGGAGGGGCGGCGCCGGGCCCGGCGTCCGCGATCCGGTGACCCGTGACCTCGAGCTCGCCGGACGGCCTCGCCACGTACAAGACGAGGGAATCGGCGCGGTCGAGGCGCAGCACGTGCAGGCGCTCGAACGGCACCGCATCGCGCAGCAGCGCCGCGAGGTGGGGCACGACGTCGCCGAGCGCGGCGCTCTCCGCCACCAGGCGGGCCACGGCCGGAAGCACCGCCGAGGATTCCATGAAAAACACTGTACGGTCACTCAGTATAATCCGCAGGGATCAGGGATTTGACTGAGTCTGCCGTTCTCGCGTCCGGCCTTTCGTGGATCGATCTCGAGTTCCTGAGCCGGCCGCATGCCATTGCCACCGGCGTGATCGATGGCGGCGGCACGCTCGCGCTGGTGGACCCCGGGCCGAGCACGTGCCTGGAGACGCTCGATCTCGGTCTTCAGGCGCGCGGGCGGCGGCTTTCCGAGGTGACGCACCTCCTGCTCACGCACATCCACCTCGATCACGCCGGCGCGGCCGGAACCCTTCTTCGACGCCATCCGCAGATCCGCGTGTACGTGCACGAGCGCGGCGCACCGCACATGGCCGATCCATCAAAGCTCATCGCGAGTGCCTCCAGGCTGTACGGCGATCAGATGGATCTTCTCTGGGGAGAGATCGCCCCGGTGCCGGCCGGCAGTCTGGTGACACTTGCCGGCGGCGAGCGTATCGAGGCGGGCGGCCGGACCTTCGAGGTGGCCTACACGCCTGGACACGCGTCGCATCACGTGTCGTATTTCGATCGCGAGAGCGGCGTCGCGTTCGTCGGCGACACGGCCGGCGTCTGCATCGACGGCGGATACGTGCTGCCGCCGACGCCGCCGCCCGACATCGACATCGAGGCGTGGCAGGAGAGCGTCGCGCGCATCGAAGCGTGGGGGCCGCAGGCGCTGTTCCTCACCCACTTCGGCCCGGTACGCGATCCCGTGCCGCACCTCCGCACGC
>MEKU01000005.1:48732-92980 GCA_001767195.1 Acidobacteria bacterium RIFCSPLOWO2_02_FULL_67_21 | reverse complement strand
TGGCGCGGTACTGGATTAAGAAGGGGGCGAGGGGTTAGGGGGCAGGGGGCAGGGGGCAGGGAGCAAGGGGGCAAGGGGTAAGGGGGTAAGGGGTTACGCCGTTGCCGCCACCCGCGGCGCCTGCGCCCGGGCCGGGTCGATCAGGAGCCGCAAGGCGTAGCCCTGCGGCGTGCCGGTCGCCTGGCGGTACGGCCCGACACGATAGACGGCCGACAGGATCTTCCCCTGCTGCAGCACCGGCGGCAGGTCGGAGCACTCGCGGCCGCTGCGCTCGATCTGAAAGTGCACGAGCCGGTACAGCGGGATCGACGTCGGCGCCTGACACTCAACGAATGCATCGACCTCGCTGACGTCCCGCGTCATCACCGACACAAATCGAAGCGCGCCGCTCGCGTCGCGCCATGTCAGGCGGCCGGCGACTCGAAGCTTCCGCCGGTTGCCGATCCGTGCCCGTTCGCGCCGCTCTTCGTCTCTGGCCGTGAAGTGGTTCACCGTGACCCCCCTGAGAAGACGTTGCACGGTACGGGTATCAATGTCAGGACCTGTGTCGTTGCTGTCAGGTGGCAATCTTGCGCATGAGCTAAGAGACTGATAACAAAAGGGTAATGTCATCAGACCTATGGGCGCAGCCGCCGAGGGATGGATATTAAATATCCAAATGGCTGTATACCTGGCTACTCGGTATCCGCCATCGCGAGTTCGAGTCGCAAGCGCCGCATCTTCAGGTACAGGCCGCGTCGCGTGAGTCCAAGGATACGGGCCGTTTCGGAGATGTTGCCGCGGGTCCGCCCGAGCGTAGTCACGATCATGTCCCGCTCGACGTGCTCGATGGCGGCCGACAGATTGCCCGGGGACGACGGAAGTGTGGCGACCGAGGTCCCGCCCTCGCCCGGCGAGACCGGCGGCGCCGCGAGGTCGGGGGAGAGATGGTCGGGAAGTACGGCCCCTCCCGGTGCGCTCATCGCCACGGCACGCTGGATCTCGTTGCGCAACTGGCGGACATTGCCGGGCCACCAATACCGGGCAAAGAGGTCGAGGGTGGCCGGGGCGAGCTGCACGTCAGGCTTGCCGAGCCGGTCGCAGGCCTCGCGCAGAAAGAACGTGCTGAGGTGCGGAATCTCCTCGCGGCGATCGCGCAGCGGCGGCACGTGAATCCGGATGACGCTCAGGCGGTAGTACAGGTCCTCTCGAAACTTGCCCTCGGCCACCCGCTGCTCCAGATCGGCATTGGTGGCGGTCAGGATCCGGACGTCCACCGCCTGCGGACGGGTCTCGCCGACCGGCATGATCTCACTCTGTTCCATGAACCGGAGCAGCTTCGGCTGCACATCGAGCGGAAGGTCGCCGATCTCGTCGAGAAAGAGGGTGCCGCCGGCAGCCGAGCGGATCAGCCCCGGCTGATCGGTGATGGCGCCCGTGAAGCTCCCCCTGCGGTGGCCGAAGAGCTGGCTGTCGGCGAGCTCCCGGGTTGTCGTCGTGCAGTTGTAGGGGAGGAACATGGCGGCCCGGCGCGTCGAGCCGACGTGAATGGCGCGGGCGACCAGATCCTTGCCCGTGCCGCTCTCCCCGGTGATGAGGACCGTCAGGTCGTTGCCCTGGAGCCGCTGGATCTGCTCCACCACGCGGTTCATCGCCGCGCTGGCGCAGATGAACCCTGGGAGCAGCGGCGCCAGCGGGCGCTCGTTGATCTGTTCCACGGGCAGCCGGGGCCGCTCGCGTGCACCGCAGAGCTCGAACCCCTGACGGGCGACGGCCGCGAACATCCGCAGCCGGCGCGTCGCCGCATCGGTCATCCGCCGCGCCGCGACGATCGTGCACATACGCGGACCGTCATAATCGCGGCCGAGCGGCTCGCTCAGCAGCAGGCCGTCCCGATACTCGCGATTACCCTGCAGCGCCGCGCGCGCCAGCGCGCGGGCCACGTCGTTGTCGCAGCCGGCCGACGCCACCACGCGGACGTCGCTGCCCGGCGTCCCGGTGAACACGACAACCGCGTCGGCTTCGATGGACTCGACGATGGCCGTGGCGGTTTCGCGCGCGAGCAGGTCCGGCAAGATGGCTGCGTCGACGAGACGGCGGATGACCGCCTCGTCATGATCGGCCGGCGACAGATCCGGCTGGACGGCCGGCGACTCCGCCAGCACCGCCTGCGCGGCATCGACCTCCTGCAGATCGCGCTCGGCGCCGAGCGCGCCGAATACCGAGCGTGCCTGCTCCAGGTACCGTTCGGCGGATGCGCGGTTGCCGGCTCTTGCGGCAAGGCGCCCGAGCGCGAGGCTGCTCACCGCGGCGTGATAGCGCTCGCCGAGCAGCTCGAAGACGTTGGCGCTCTGTGCAAAATCATGGTGGGCGTCGGTCGGCCGGCTGGAGCGCTCGTGCACGGCGCCGCGGATGCGCAGGAACTCACCCCATGACGCGGGCGCCGTCCGCGCGTCGAGCCGCGACTCGCAGAGACTGAGCCGCTCCTCGGCTTCGGCGACGCGGTCGGCAGCCACGAGCGCTTCGCAGGCGGCGAGCTCCGCCTGAATCGCTTCGGCAGGTGGGACGCCCGCCGTCGCGACCAGCTCCTCCGCCATCTCGACGGCCTGCCCGAACGCGCCGCGGCGGATCGCCAGCTTGACACCCAGCACCCGCAGCGACCACTCGTACCAGCGCATCGTCTGGGCGCCGTAGGCGCCGTAGGCTTCACTGGCCTGGCGCAGATACTCGCCGGCGCGCTCGTACGAGCCGCGCATCAAGTGGATCTGTGCGAGCGTGTCGAACACCGCGCCGGTGGTCTCCTGAAACTGGACCGGGCTGCGGACCTCGAGCGTGCGGGTCAGAATCTTCTCGGCGCGCTCGAGGTCGCCGAGCTGCACGAAGATCTGGCCGAGCGTCGCAAGCGCCACCGCAAGGCCGTGACCGGAGCCGAGCGTCTCGTGGAGTCCGACGCTCCGCTCGGCCAGCGCCAGCGCCTGGTCGTAGCGGTGGCGCATGAGGGCGACGTTCGCCTGGTTGTGCACGATCCCGGCGAGCACGTCGTCGGCCTGAATGGCCATCGCGAGACGTTCGCCCTGGCGCAGCGCGGTGGTCGCCTCGTCGTACCGCCCCGTCTGTGCCAGCAGCACCGCGGACAGCGAGTGGACGAGCGCCAGGTGCCGGCGATCGCCGGCGGCGTGGAGCGCCGAGGCCGCTTCGGTCAGGTGGTCGCGAACGATGCCGGAGTCGCCGACCTGCTTGTAGCAGAGCGCGAGCTCGTAGTGGGCGAGCCCGATCGCCCGCGAGTCGTGGGCCAGCTCGGCATGTTTGAGCGCGCGTGATTGCAGGGCGATGGCCCGCGACTGCTCGCCCCGGGCGAACGTCAACCGCCCATGCAGGCGCCAGAGCGCCGAGAGCCGCGCGTCCCCGATCGGCTCGCGGATGGCCCCGGGCGGTCGGCCGAGCGCCGACGCCGCCTGCGTGAGATCGTCCTGGAGCAGACAGGCTTCGGCGAGCGCCGTCCGGACGGCAATCTCATCGTCGCGGTTCAGCGCCGACGACCGCAGGAGCGGCGCGAGCAGCTGGGCCGCCTCCGCGCCGCGGCCCCGCTCGAGCGCGGTACCGGCGCGGGCAAGGATCGGCGTGGCGGTGCCGGTGGCCATAGTCCGGTTTTCGGCTGGAGTATATCTGGTATACAGGGGAGAGCGGGCCCAGAAAACTTCGCTTAGGGCGTGCGCCTGAGACACATGCACACCGCTTGTTCGAGCAGGTCCCCGGTCACGGTGGGCAGGTGGAGATGGACGGCCCTGCGGCCGGCCCGACCGAGCGATTCGAAATCCCCGACCGCCTGGGGCCCGTAGCCGAGGGTGGCCGCGCAGCCGCTGGCGTTCGCCACGCTCGACCTCAGGTGTTCGAGCGCGGCGGCAAAGGGTCCTGTTCGGGGAGGTACGCGAGCAGCGCAAAGTAATCGGTCGGCCCGAGCATCTCGAGGATCGGCGGCGGCATGCGGCCGTCCGCGATGGCGCGGCCCGCGACCGTCATGGATATACGCACTCCGTCGATCGCCGCGTCAGGCTCCGCGAGCGGCAGGCGTCGCGTCATACCGATCGAGCAGCGCCCGTGTGGCGTCCTTGGCCTGGATTGATCGCGAATGTCACGGGACTACAATGAGAATGAGATAGCGGGTCCACAAGGACCCGCCCTACATGAGCATGATCCTCCGCTTTCTGCTGTTCGTGCTGCCACTGCTGGCGGCGGCGTGTGCGCCGACGGACACGGCGGGGGACGGGTCGGCGGGACGCGTCGAGGCGGCCGCGGTTGACGCAGCGGTCTCATCGCGGCCGCGCATTGTGTTCCTCGGCGACAGTCTCACGGCGGGGCTCGGGCTGCCGCGCGCGCAGGCCGTGCCCTCGCTCATTCAGGCGCGGCTCGATGCCGAAGGCTATCGCTACGAGGTGGTCAATGCGGGCGTCTCGGGCGACACATCGGCAGGCGGCCTGCGCCGGCTGGAATGGGCGCTCGATGGCGACGTCGAGATTCTGGTCGTCGAGCTCGGCGCCAACGACGGCCTGCGCGGCCTGCCCGTGTCGCAGATGCAGCGCAACCTGGACGAGATCATCGGCGCCGCCCGATCGCGGGGCATCGCGGTCGTGCTGACCGGCATGGAGGCGCCCCCGAACTACGGCCCCATGTACACGTCGGAATTCCGCCGCGCCTTCCGCGATCTCGCCGCCGACCACGACGTCGTCTTCGTGCCGTTCTTCCTGGAAGGCGTCGCCGGCGTGCCGGAGCTCAACAACGGCGACGGCATCCACCCGAACGCGGAGGGAGCACGGATCGTTCACGAGACCATCTGGCGCGCGATCGAGCCGCTGCTCGAGAGGCCTGTAGGCCGGGTCCTTCCGCCTTCGCCAAGGCTACGGCGGACCGCCGAAGCTTCAGCGGAGGCCGGTTCGGACCCGGCGTCCGATCGATGATCGAGCTTCGCGGCGTTTCCAAGACGGTTGAAAGTGGCGGCCGTCCGCTGACGATTCTTCACCCGCTGGATCTCTCCATCGGGTCGGGGCAATTCCTGGCGGTCGTCGGTCCGTCGGGCAGCGGCAAATCGACGCTGCTGGGTCTGCTGGCCGGCCTCGACGCGCCGAGCACCGGCGCGATCCTCGTCGACGGCGTCGATATTACGAGTCTCAGCGAGGACGGGCTGGCGCGCCTGCGCGGTGAGAAGATCGGGTTCGTGTTTCAGTTCTTCCACCTGGTGCCGTCGCTGACGGCCTTCGAGAACATTCTGGTTCCGATGGAGATTGCCCGCCGCCGGGACGCGGTGCCGCGCGCCCGTCTCCTGCTCGACGAAGTGGGGCTGGCCGATCGCGGCCACCACTATCCGTCGCAGCTCTCCGGAGGCGAGCAGCAGCGGGTGGCGATCGCCCGCGCGCTGGCCAACGATCCACCCATCGTGCTGGCGGACGAGCCGACCGGCAATCTCGACTCGACGACCGGTGCGCACATCATGGAGCTGCTGCTCAGCGTCCGGCGCGCACGAGGGTCGACGCTCGTGCTGGTGACCCACGACGCCGAGCTGGCGGCGCTGGCCGACGCGCGCCTCTCGCTTCGCGACGGCCGCGCGGTCGACCCCGCGCCTGCACGTCGGGCGGGAGCGCTCCCGTGACGTTCGTCATCCGCATGGCCCTGCGCGAGATCCGCGCCTCCTGGCGGCGGCTGCTGTTCTTCTTCATCTGCATCGCGATCGGTGTCGGGTCGATTGTGGCGCTGCGCTCGCTGATTCAGAGCGTGCGCGTCGCGCTGGCCGGGGAGGCGCGCACGCTGCTCGGGGCGGACGTCATCGTGACGACCAACCGGCCGTGGCCGGAGCCGGTGCTGGATCGCCTTGCGGCCGAGCAGCGGGCGGGCCGCATCGCGGTGCGGCTCGAGACGTCGGAGCTGCCGACGATGATCCGGCCGGCTGACACGTCGAAGCCGGTGGCGCGGATGGTGGAGCTTCGCGCGGTCGGCCCCGAGTTCCCGTTGTACGGCACGCTCGTGCTGCGCGACGGGCCGTACACCTACGCGATGCTCCGCGACCGGGGCGCTCTCGTACGGCCCGAGCTGCTCGAGCAGTTCGGCCTCGCCGTCGGCGACGCGATCGCGATCGGCACCGAGCCATTCGAGATTCGCGGCGTCATCATGGTCGAGCCGGGCCGGCGCCTGGGCGCGTTCACGCTCGGCCCGCGCGTGATCATCGACCGCGCCGATCTCGCCGCCACCGGCCTCGTGGCGTTCGGCAGCCGTGTTTCGCACCAGCAGCTGCTGCGCGTTCCCGATGCGGCCGCCGGCCCCCTGGCCGCGGACCTGCGGGAGGCCTTCTCGAATGAGTTCGTCAACGTGCGCTGGTACGGCCGCACCGAAGACCAGATGGGCGAGAACCTGATCCGGGCGGAAAACTATCTCAGCCTGGTGGGCCTGGTCGTGCTGATCCTGGGCGGCATCGGCGTCTCCAGCGTCACTCGCGTCTTCGTCCAGCAGAAGATTCGCAGTATCGCCATTCTCAAGTGTGTGGGGAGCAGCACGGCCCAGATGCTCTCCGTGTACATGGCGCAGGTGCTCGCCCTCGGCCTGGCCGGCAGCGTGCTCGGCGTGGCGCTGGCGGCGGGCGTGATCGCCGCCGTGCCGTTCTTCGTCGGCGATCTCGTCCAGGTCGTGCAAGTGGACGCGGCCCTGACATCGTCGGCTGTGCTGCAGGGCCTCGCCGTCGGGCTGCTGGTGTCGATGCTCTTCTCGTTCGTCCCGCTGCTCGAGATCCGGCACGTCAAACCGTCGCTGCTGCTGCGGCAGGACGTGCCGCCGGCGCCGGGCATCGACTGGGTGAAGTGGGGTGTGGCGGCCGCCGTCGCCCTGGCGCTCGTCGGCGTCGCGGCCTGGCAGGCCGGCTCGCTCGATGTCGGGCTGATGCTGTCGGGCGGCTTCATCGCGACCGCGCTGGTGCTGCACCTGGTGGGCGCCGCACTCGTCCGCGCCGTGCAGCCGCTGCGGCATTCGCGCCATTTTGCGCTGCGCCACGCCGTGCTGCACATCGCGCGCCCCGGCAACCAGACCCGCGTGATCCTGCTCGCGGTCGGCCTGGGCGCCTTCTTCGTCCTTGGCGTGCGGACGCTGCAGGAGAACCTGCTCCGCGATTTCGCCATCCAGGCGGGCCCGGACGCTCCCGACATGTTCCTCATCGACATTCAGCCGGATCAGCGCGAGGCGCTCGCAGCGTTCCTGGATGAGGCCAACGGTCCGGCGCCCGCGCCGCGCCTCATCCCCACGCTGCGCGCGCGCGTGGTCGGTGTGCGGGGGCGCGACATGGATCTGGAGAGCTACCAGCAGACCCGGGGCCGGGGCCTGTCGCGCGAATACACGGTGACCTACCGGCCTCACCTCGAGGCCAACGAGCAGCTGATCGACGGCACCTGGTGGGGCGAGGGGCCGGCCCCGGGCATGCCCGAAGTGTCGATCGAGGAGCGGTTCTACGATCCGGACGACGACGGCAGTTTCAGGCTCGGGTCGCGCATCCAGGTCGGCGACGAGCTGCGCTTTGACGTGCTCGGGCGCATCATCACCGCGCGCGTGGCCAGCGTCCGCCGCGTCGACTGGCAGGACTTCCGGGCCGGCGGCTTCATGTTCGTGTTCCGGCCCGGAACGTTCGACGCCGCGCCGCACACCTATATCGCCGCGATGCAGGGCCCCACCGATCCCCTCGCGAGAGGCCGCATGCAGTCGACGCTCGTCGCCCGATTCCCGAACGTGTCGGCGATCGACCTCCGCGAGATTCTCCAGACCGTGCAGACAATCGTGAACCACGTGACGCTGGCCGTGACCGTCGTCGGCGCCCTCGTGCTGCTCAGCGGCGCGCTGATTCTCGTGGGCGCCGTCTCGATGACGAAGTTCCGCCGCGTCTATGAGGCCGCGATTCTCAAGACGCTCGGCGCCAGCAGCCGGCTGGTGGCGGCGATGCTGGTGCTCGAGTACGGCGTGCTCGGCGCGATCGCGGGGACCGTCGGGGCGGTCGGGGCGATCGCGCTCAGCTGGGGGGTCGCGCGCTTCGCGCTGGATTTGCCGTGGCGGCCGGCGCCGGCGATCACGTTCGGCGGGATCGCGGTCACGTCGGCATTGGTCGCCGCCATCGGCGTGCTCGCCAGCCTCGACGTCCTGCGGCACAAACCGCTGGCGACGCTGCGGGCGGAATAGGACGGGATCGGCTAAGATGGGCGGATCGCGGAGCGGAGTTTCATGGAACTAGAGACCTATCGGACGGCGTTGTTGCTGAAGCGCGGCGAACTCCTCGCCGGGAGCTCGACCAAGCCGCTGCAGTGGACGATCGAGAGCAATTCGGGCCGGCAGGGCGACATGGCCGACCAGGCCAGCGGCAACAACGAAGTGCACATCCAGCTCAAACTGAAACAGACCGACGCCAAGATCCTTCAGGCGATCGAGGAGGCGCTCTGGCGGATCGAGCAGGGCACCTACGGCGTGTGCCGCGACTGCGGCGAGCCGATCGCGGAGGCGCGGCTGAAGGCCATCCCGTGGACGCGCGTCTGCATCGTCTGCAAGGAAAAGCAGAAGGCATGAAGCAGGACGAGCTCCAGCGGATCCTCACCGGGTGTGCGGCCGATCGGATCGCGCTGATCGAGCGGCACGAAGCGGGCGCTCGGGCGGTCAGCCATTACGACTTCAACAACACCTACCAGTACGTGATCAGCCGCGAAGAGGTGCACCTCCAGTGGCTGCAGACCGCGCTGGCCGAATTCGGCGCCGCGCTGCCGCCGCCGTCGGCCACGCTCGCGGTGCCCGAGGTGCCGAAGCCACGCAAGGAGGCCGAGGTGGGGCTCTTCCGGCCGATCTTCGAGGACGATGCGCGCCACCTGGGAGCGTTCATCGACCGCTGGCGCCCGCGCGTGGGCGAAATGACGCATGCGCGCCATCGCCTCATGCTCGACGTCATCCTCGGCGAGTCGCGCGAGCATCAGCGCTTCTTCGAGCAGGCCGCCGCCGGGCTCGAAGATCTGCTCGGCCGACGCACCGGCGGCGTCCCGCGCCGCGGCAGCGTCCTGCCGGTGCGCTGGATGGAATAGGACGCACGGCGCCACAGAGTCACAGAGACACAGAGAACACGCTTGAGTTCGGGGTCTCTGTGCCTTCTACGTGGCCCGTGGATGTGACGCCTTCAGGCTATCCAGCAGGTCCTGCACGGTTCGTCCTGTCACGGGATCCGTCCATTCCGGCGCGATTTCGGCCAGTGGCCTCAGCACGAACGCACGATCCCGAAAGCGCGGGTGGGGAATCACGAGCCCGGGCCCGTCGATGATCAGGTCGTCGTAGAGGATGAGATCCAGATCGAGCGTGCGCGGCGCACCTGGATAGGGGCGCTCGCGGCCAAGAGTCCGCTCGATGTCGAGCAGGGTCTGTAGCAGATCGCGGGGCGGGAGGACGGTGACGCCGACCGCGGCGGCGTTCAGGAACGTCGGCTGCGGTCCGACGCCGACCGGGTCGGTGTCATGAAAGGTTGACACGCGTACGTCTCGCAGGTGCGGCTGGAGTGCAGCGACACCCTCGCGCAACATCCGCTCACGGTCGCCCACGTTGCTGCCGAGCGCAATCGCGACATGCGCCATTGTCATTCTTCGTAGCGGCGAATAGGTGAAGCGCTAGGCCTCCCGCCGCCGCAGCCCCTTGAGGCCTTCTTCGAACAGCGTATAGACGGCCGGGACGAGCACCAGCGTCACCATGGTCGATGCCACGAGGCCTCCGATGACGACGCGCGCGAGCGGCGCCTGCAGCTCGCCGCCCTCGCCAAGCCCGCTGGCCATCGGGACGAGGCCGAGGATGGTGGCGGCCGACGTCATGAGAATCGGCCGGAGCCGGCGGCGGCCGGCGAGCTCGACCGCCTCACGGATGGGCAGGCCGTCGCGGCGCCGCAGCGTGTTGGTGTAGTCGACGAGCAGAATCGCGTTGCTCACGACGATGCCGGCCAGCATGATGAGGCCGATGAACGCCTGCATGTTGAAGGCAGTGTCGGTCACCAGCAGGGCGGTCACGACGCCGATGCTCGCCACCGGGATCGAGAACATGATGATGAACGGGTCGCGCAGCGACTCGTACTGCGAGGCCATCACGGCGTAGACGAGCAGCACGGCGAGGATGAGCACGAGCTGGAGCTGCCGGAAGGATCGCGCCTGCTCCTCGACCTCGGCGCCGAACCCGACGGCGAAGTCGGGCGGCACGCGCACCTCGTCCAGCCGCGACTGGACAGCCGCGATCGCGTCGCTCAGGCTCGTCTCGATATCGGCGTTGACCCGGGTGATCCGCTGCATGTTCTTGCGGTCGATCTGGACCGGGCCGGTCTCCCGGCCGACGACCAGCAGGTTCCGCGCCGGCATGACCTGGCCGGTCGGTGAGCTCACGAGCACATCGCCGATGTCGGAGATCCCCTCGCGGTCGACCTCGCGAAGCCGCACGATGATGGGGTACTCGTTGCCGCGCTCACGGAACTGGGCGGCCTGCGTGCCCGCCACGTTGGTCTGGATCGTGGTCGCGACATATTGGGGGGTCATGCCGAGCGTCGCCGCCTTGGGCCGGTCGACGCGGACGGCGATCTCGGGGCGGCCCTCGTCGCGGCCGAGGCGCACGTCGGCGATGCCCGGCGTGTTCGTCATGAGCGCCCGCGCCTCGGCGGCAATCCGGCGCGCATCGTCGAGATCGTCGCCGCGGATCTCAAGCGCCAGGCGAGAGTCGCCGTCGCCGCCGCTGAGCAGGCGGTTCAACTGAAACTGGCCGCCGGATGCGTTGGCGCGGACCATGACGCCGGGGAGGCCGGAGAGCTGCCGGCGCAGATCCTGTGCGATCTGGTCGCTGGTGCGCTCGCGCTGATCGCGCGCGACCAGCCGGATGTTGATCGACCCTCTGTGCGTGCCGCCACCGAAGCCGCCGAAGCCGCCGCCCCCGCCAGACCCGCCGCTCGTGATGAGCGTTTCAGCCTCCGGGACGTACTCGCGAACCATTTCCTCCAGCCGCAGCAGAACCGCTTCCGTGAGCTCGAGGCGCGTGCCCACGGCCAGCTCGGCATTCACGTTGACTTCCCCTTCGTCGGTCTGCGGCAGGAGCTCGGTGGACAGAAGCGGGTAGAGGAGCCCGGCCACGACGACCGACGCCGCGGCGCCGCCGATGACGATCGGCCGATGCGCCAGCGCGACGTGCAGCAGCCTGCGGTACCCCTCGTCGATCCGCTCCAGGAACGATTCGCTCGCGTTGAAGAAACGGCCGAGGAGGCCGGTGCGCGCGGCCTCCTGATCGGGCGTGCGCAGCCAGCGGGAGCACAGGACCGGCACCACCGTCACCGCGACGAAAAGCGACATCGCCAGCGAGAACATCACGACGAAGGACAGCTGCGTGAACAGAATGCTGGAGATGCCCGAGAGGAAGAGGAGCGGGATGAACACCGCGATGTGCGTCAGCGTCGACGCGAGAATCGCCGACCAGACTTCTTCGCTCCCGTCGATGGCCGCGGTCATACGGTCCTTGCCCATGTGGAGGTGGCGGTGCGTGTTCTCGAGGACGACGATGGCCGCGTCGACAATCATGCCGATCCCGAGCGCAAGCCCCCCGAAGGTCATCGTGTTCAGCGTGAACCCGCCGAAGTACAGCAGCGCGAACGTGCCGATGATCGAAATGGGAATCGACGTGCAGACGATCAGCGTGGATCGGAAGTCGCGGAGGAACGCGAAGATGATGAGCACGACGAGGATGCCGCCCACGAGCGCGTGCTCACGGACACTGTTGATCGCCCGCTCGATGAATGTCGCCTGGTCGTTGGTGACGAGCATCCGGAGGCCCGGCACCTCGCGGTTGACGCGCTCGACCTCCGCCCGGATTCCCTCGGACACCGCGACCGTGTTCTCGCCGGTCTGCTTGCTGACCTGCATCCGGACGCCCGGCCGGCCGTCGATTCGGAGGAACTGCCGGCGGTCCTCGGTCGCGTCGACCACGTCGGCGATGTCGCGCACGTAGATCGGCACGCCGTCTCGGGTCATCACGACCACGTTCCGAATGTCATCGAGGTTCGTGAACTCGCCCTGGCTGCGGACGAGATAGAGGGCGTCGCCCTGCGTGACCTCACCCAGCGGCGTGTTCTGGTTTTCCTGCCGCAACACCTGCACGACGCGGTCGACCGACAGGTTGAGCGCGGTGATCTTCTCCCGTGAGAGCTCGATGTGAATCTGCCGGCGCAGGCCTCCGCCCACCATGACCGCCGCCACTCCCGGGGCGCGCTCGAGCCGCGGCGCCAGCTCGTTCTGGGCGATCTCGCGCAGCGTGACCGGGTCGAAGTCGCCGTCGACCGCCAGGTTGATGATGGGGAAGGCGTTGGGGTCCGCCTTGAAGATCTGCGGCGGATCGGCGTCCTCCGGCAGCCGGCCGCGCACGCGATCGATGCGCGATCGCACCTCGTCGAGCGCCTCGGACATGTCGGTGCCCCAGGCAAAGTTGAGCCGCACCTGGCTGCGCCCCTCCGACGAGGACGAGTTCACCTGCTGCACGCCGGGCACGGCGGCCGCCGCCTGCTCGAGCGGGCGGGTGACCAGCTGCTCCATCTCCAGCGGTCCCACGCCGGTGTAGTTCACCGACACCGCGATCGTGGGCAGCGCGAATTCGGGCATGAGGTCGACCGGCAGCCGGGTGAGCGAGATGGCGCCCAGCAGCACGATGACGCCGCTCAGCATGAACATCGTGACCGGCCGGTGAATCGCAAGACGGGGGATGCTCATCGGGGCTGCTCCTACGGAAGTGGTGCGGGGGCCGCGGGTCGTCCGCCGCGTCCGCCGGCGGTGCGCCCGCCGTTGCTCGGGCCGTCGAGGCGATCGTCGGGAGGCGCGGCGCCGCGCTGCGTGCGGGCGGCGGCGCCCTCTGCGCCGAGACGTCCGCCGGGCGCGCCGGCCACGATCACGCGGTCGCCGTCGCGCAGCGCGCCGGCCCCGGTCGTGACCACGCGGTCGCCTTCGGCCACGCCCGAGAGGACCTCGATTAGCGCTCTTTCCTCGATGCCGACCGTCACCGGCCTGAAGGACACGATGTCGTTTTGTGCCGCCAGGAAGATGCCGCGCCGCCCACCCACGTCGACCACGGCGTTGCTCGGCACCACGAGCGCATCCTTCCGCGCGTCGGTCGTGATGGTCACACGCGCGTACATGCCGGGCTTCAGCCGGAACCCCGGGTTCGGGATCTCGATCTCGATCGACGCCGTGCGCGTCGCAGGGTCGAGCACTGGCGCCACGCGCGCGATGCGTCCGCTGAAGATCTCGCCCGGATACGCGTCGACGCCGACCGCGGTCTCGTCGCCCGTCTGAATCTGCTTGAGGTCCTTCTCGACGATGTTGGCGACGAGCCGGACGCGGCTGATGTCGACGACCTCCACGATCGGCGCATTCTGACCGACAAAGGCGCCCGGGTCGGCCGTCCGCTGCGCGACGAAACCGTTGACCGGCGACACGATAATCGTGTTGGCGAGGTTGATCCGCAGCTCTTCCAGCCGCGCGAGCGACTGCGTGTTCTGCGCGCGGGCGAGGTCGAGCTGGGCGACCGCCGCCTGGTAGCGGGCCTCGGTGTCGTCCAGCGCCTGCTTCGGCAGCAATTGCCGCGCAAACAGGTTGCGCGATCGCTCGGCGTTGGTCTCGGCCAGCTGAAGGTCGGCCTCGCGCTGGCGGATCGTCGCGCGCGAGACCTCGAGCGCGGCGTCCTGCTGCTTGACCTGCTCCTGGAGCTCGTAATCCTCGATCTTGGCGATGCGCTGGCCGCGGCGCACGGGATCGCCCAGGCGCACCGTGATGTCCTGGAGGCGGCCCGCCGCGCGTGGAACGACGGAGACCGTGGCATCGCCGATCAGATTGCCGACGACGACGAGCTGCTGCGCGACCGAGCCGCGGGCGGCCGTGGCCACTTCCACGGTCATCGGCCCGGCAGCGCCCCGGCCTCCGGCAACTCCGCTCCCGCCCGCGCCGCGCCCTCGCGTGCCGGGTTCCGCAGGGCCGGCCGGCGCCGCGCCGGCCGGCTGTCGGTTCAGGACGCCTGAATAGACCGCGATCCCCGCCGCGGCGGCACTCACGATCAGAATGACGACCAGTGTTTTCATTGACACCTAGTTTCCGCCGCCCGCCCCGATCGCCGTGATTCCCGCGCGGCTGGCTGAGGCCTCCTGGACGCGCTCGTAGTCGACGAGCGCCCGCCGATAGTCGAGCAGCGCCCGCAGTTCCGAATTCTGCGCGGTCGCAAGATCGCGCTGGGCCTGCACGACGAAGAAGTTCGTGGAGAGGCCCACTTCGAAGCGGCTCTGCTCGGCCTCCAGCCGGGTGTTGGCCAGCTGCCGCGCGACCGTGGCTGCCTCATAGCGCTTCAGGCCGTTCTCCACCTGCAGCGCCGCGTTGGTCACCTCTGTGGCGACCTGCAGTTCGAGGGCGCGCAGCTGCGCCGCCGACTGACTGACCTGGATCCGTGCCCGCGCATAGTTGGCGTCCGCCGCGCTGCCGCCGATCGGATACGAGAGATTCAGCGCCACGTTCCAGGTAGGGAAGTCGCGGCCCGTCAGCGTTCGAATCGCATCAGAATACCCCCCTGGAACGGTCCCGATAACGGTGCTGCCGAGCCCGCTGCCCTGGCGGATGAACTGGGTGCCACCCAGCCCCTGCGCCCCATAGGTGGCGGCGAGCTCCAGATCGGGCAGCGTCAGATTGCGCATGAATCGCAGCGTCGTCGTGTTTGCCTGAATCTGCCGGCGCGCCTGTTCGAGATCGGTGCGGTTGCCGAGCGCCCGGCGGACGGCGCCTTCCACGTCGAGCGGCTCGGGGGCGAACACCGGCCGGTCCACCGGGTTGAGCGACGCGCGCCAGAGCGGATCGTCCGTGCCGCTGACGATCAGCCGCTTCAGCAGCAGCTCCCCGGTCCGCCACGTGGCTTCGGCCTGCGCCAGCGCCTGGCGCCTCGTGGCGGCTTCCGCCTCCGCCTGCACGACGTCGAGCGGAGCCATCGTGCCGATCTCGACCCGCGCGCGGTTGTCCTCGACGAGCTTTTCCGCCAGCGCGAGCGATCCGCGGGCAACCTCCACCGCCTCGATCGCGTACAAGAGCTCCCAGTACGCGTTCCGCACCGCCGCCAGGGTCGTCGCAATCGTGCCCCGGAGCTGAATCTCCGAGATCTCGCGGTTGAGCGCCGTGACGCGGAGCTGCTGCCGGTTGTTATCGATCAGAAACCCGCGCAGTAACGGCTGCGTCAACGCCAGGTTGAAGTTGGACGTGAACGTCGGATTGAAGTTCGCGAAGATGTTGGAGGTGACCTGCTTCCTGTTGTTGAACAGGAACGAGACGCTGCCCCCGCCCCACGACAGGGCTTGGGTGACGCCGGCGTTGTAGTCGTTCGTGTCGTTCTGGACGATGTTGCCGCCGTTCAACTGGTTGGTCGGCGGCTGGACCACGGCGCGTTGATTGAACGTGGTGCTCGCGATGGGCCGGTAGGCGGCGCGCAGGCGGGCAATGGTCAGATCGAACGTCTGCGGATTCAGTCGTTCGACCACGAGCTCGAGATTGCGCTCGAGCGCCCGGGTCGTCACGTCCTGCAGGGTCAGGTCGACCTGCGCCCCAACGGCGGAGGGCGACGGCGCCTGTCGCGTCCGCTCGGCCTCGGCGCGCGCGGCGGTGAACCTCTGCGCCGCGACCCGGGCGATCTCGTCGAGGCGGCCTTGCTCGGAGGCCTCCTGGGCGCGCAGCGGTGCGACGAGCGCGACGAGCGCGACGAGCGCGAGCGCGGACGCAGCCCCACCGCAGACGCGGCGCAGATGGAGAGGGCGATTGTACGCTGGACAATTACAGTGCTTCATTGGAGTCGTGCGGGGAAACGATCAGCGGCGACCGCCGCCGGAACGTCCGCGGTTGCGCTGGTCGGCAAGGGCGGTGAACTTGGCCCACTGGTCGGCCGTGAGGGTGCGCCGCATGCGCAGCAGCATCAGCGTCCGGGTCTTGTTCAACTCGGACCGCGCGGCTTCGACCACCCCCACGTATTCCACGACCGGCGCGTCGTCACCCTGCTCGATCCGGCGGTCCAGCTCGTCCTCGGCCCGGTCAAGGGCGCGCATGTATTCCCGCAGCTTCGGCTGCGTCGTCTGGAAGATCTCCTCGAGCCGGGCGCCCTGCTCCTCGGTCAGCACCAGCTCTTTGCGGAAGCGGTCGTCCTGCCACCACTTGCCACGCTGGGCGAAGGCCGGCGCGGCGCAGCACGCCACCAGGACCACGGCGGCGGTCACGCGGGCGAAGTTTTTCGAGACTTTCATGGGCGACCTGTCTAACAATACGGACATCACGGGGCGGCTGTTTACGGCCCGGGTCGCGTCCCGCTCCCTCATTGTATCGGTTCGATGGCACAGGGCTTGCGGCCCCGCGGAGGGGGCAGGGGCCTTTTCCGGGCGGCGCGTGGACGGCCGGCCGCGCAGGCGGTGGAGATGGTGGGCATGAAGCGGATCGTGGCGATCGTCATCGTGGGGCTGGTCCTGGCGGGGCTGGGGCTGGCGGCGCAGCAGGGATTTACGATGCGCGGCCGCCTGGGGGCCACCGATCAGGAGGTGCAGGAGGGGTATTTCGCGATCGACAGCCAGACGATGATCGTGGTCAAGCCCGGCAGCGATTTCCACCGGTACCTGCGGTCGAAGATCGGCCAGCGCGTCCGGCTCTCCATCGAACCCGAAACGGGGTCCGAGTAGGCCCAGGGGCCCCGGAGCCTGGTCTAGCTGTTCGCGATCCGGTCGAGCCGCCGGATTGCCGCATCCATGAGGTTATCGGGCGTCGAGGCGCCCGATGTCAGTCCAATCGCCACCCGGCCCGGCGGCAGCCAGGCGGGCGTGGTGATTTCCTTCGGGTCCCCCACCGGCTTGTGCCGGATCTCGCCTGCTGAAATCAGGCCGCCCGGGTCGGCGATGTGATACGTGGGCACGTGCTCGGCGCAGATGCGGGCCAGGTTGCACGTGTTGCTGCTGTTGAGGCCGCCGATGACCACCATGAGATCGACCCGCTGGCCGGCGAGGAGCGTCTTGACCGCATCCTGGCGATCCTGGGTTGCGCTGCAGATCGTGTCGAACGAGCGGAACCGTGACGACAGGGCAGCGTCGCCGTACCGGTCCCGCATCGCCGCCCGGAGCATCTCCCCGATTTCCAGCGATTCCGAGCTGAGCATCGTCGTCTGGTTGGCGCAGCCGATGCGCTGCAGGTCCCGGTCGGGATCGAACCCGGCCGACGTGGCCCGCTCGAACCGGGCGAGGAAGGCGTCGCGGCTGCCCCCCGCGCGGACGTAGTCGCACACGCGGTCTGCTTCGGCGCGGTCGAGCACGATCAGATAGCGGCCGCTTCCTGCATGCAGGGCCTGCGAAGCCGTGGCCCGGGTCTCCTCGTGCCAGTACTTGCCGTGGATCACCGAGGTGAAGCCGTCCTCCGCGTAGCGCCGGACGTTCTTCCAGACGTTCAGGACCGATCCGCAGGTCGTGTCGACGAGAATGCACGCGCGCTGCGCGAGGTCCTCGAGCAGCTCGATCGGCACGCCGAACGCGGGCAGGATGACGACATCGTCGGGCGTCAACCGCCCGAGCGACTCGCCGGGGTCGCTCAGAAAGCGGATGCCCTGGCCCCGGAGCTCGTCGTTGACGTGGGGGTTGTGGATGATTTCGCCCGTGAGATAGACGCGGCGGTCGGGGAAGCGGCGGCGCGTCTGGTAGGCGTAGTCGACGGCGCGGTCGACGCCGTAGCAGAACCCGAACTCCCGGGCGAGATGGATGGTGAGGCGGCCCGACGAGTACTCAAAGTCCGCGTTCTTGATCGCGTCGATGAGATCGCTGTGATAGCTCGCGGCGAGCACCCCTGCGACCTCGTGCTTCATGTCGAGGCCCTTGCGGAAGATCAGCGGGGGCACTACTGCGCCGCTACCTCCCAGACGCGCGGGGTGAGGTCGTCGAGCGGCCGCAGGGCCGAGCCGGTCGTGCCTTCGGTGACCAGCTCGAGCTGTCCGAGCAGTTCCTCCTCCGAGAGCGTCATCGACACCGCCTGGAGGGCCGGGGCGTCCGGCTCGAGACTCGCGGCCGCCGGCATCCAGGCGCCGCCCCGGAACTGCTGTGACACCTGGCCGGCGAGCAGGCCAATGACGAGCCCGGCGCTCGCAGCCACGGCAATCCATCGCGTGCGCGGACGGCTGCGCAGGGCCGGCACGGGAGCCTGGCTGGCGGGGAAGGTGATGAGGCGCCCGGGCCGCCCTTCGTGCTCGAGCCGCTGCAGGATGCGCGCACGCTGCCGCGCCAGCCGCTCGTCCCCGAACGCGCGGTCGGCCTCGGCAGTCGCCACGGCGGAGGTTTCCGTCAGCAGGCGCGCGATGCGGGCGCGGCGGGCTTCACACGCGGCGCAGCCGGCAAGGTGCCGATCCGCGGCATGCGCGCCGTCGAGGCAGATCTCGACGAGCCGATCGTCGGACAGGTGCCGGGCCGTCATGACGGTTCGTGCTCCAGCAGGCGCCGCAGCCGCCGGACGGCGCGAAACAGATGGACGCGCACAGTGGCCTCGCTCACGCCGAGCATCTTGCTCACCTCACTGGTGCTCTGCTCGCTGATCTGGCAGAGCGTGAACACCGCGCGCTGCCGCTCGGGCAACTGCTGGATCGCCGCCGAAATGCGGCGGCCGCATTCGCTCGCGAGGAGCCGCTCTTCCGGCGACGGGGCCGGTGTCGCCGGCTCGCGCGGGAGCGCATCGCCGGATGCCGGCGCCGGGACAATCCACCGCAGCCGCCGCGACCGGGCCTTCTGCACGTCGAGGCAGCCGTTCACGAGAATCCGCGTGAACCAGACTTCGAACGGCAGGTCTTCGCGGTACGTCGTGATATGCGTGAAGACCTTGACGAACGCATCCTGCACGGCCTCGTCGGCGTCGTGCACGTCGCGAAGGTACTGATAGGCGATCCGGGCGGCGCGGCGCTGCAGGCCCGTCACCAGGTCGCCGAATCGCTCCCGCGCCGCGTCGCGCTTGCCGGCGACCACGAGCGCCTTGGTCTCGGCCGCAAGCTGCGACTCGCGCGAAAGAGGCGCCGGCGGGAGCGCGGCGGCGGCCGCCGCCGCCGGGGAAGTCGTCCGTCGCGACGTCGTTCTGGACATGAATACGGCGGCGGTAGAGCCGTGTTTACCGCCCCATTACTATACTTCAGCCCCTCGCTCCGAGACGATTGACTTGCATCGGACCCGGCCGGTACCATGCGAATCCCCTCATGGCCCTTGAAGTCGAGCGCGCGCGCGGTCTTGAAGCCGTCGGCATCCTCCGGTCCGGCCCCGTTCATTGGAACCTCAGCCCTGCGGCCCTGTACGAGGCCGCCGTGCAGCGCCGGGAGGGGCAGCTCGCCGCCGAGGGTCCGCTCGTCTGCCGCACCGGCCAGCACACGGGGCGCTCTCCCAACGACAAGTTCATCGTCCGCGAGTCCTCGAGCGACGCGCACGTTCACTGGGGCGACATCAACCGGCCGATCGACGAGGCCGCCTTCGACGCGCTGCACCGCGATCTGGTGAAGTACCTCCAGGACAAGGAGCTGTACATTCTCGACGCCTGGGCGGGCGCCGATCCCGTGTACCGGCTGCCCATCCGGGTCGTCAACGAGTATGCGTGGCACAACCTGTTCGCCCGGAACATGTTCATCCCGGAGAACGACCCGGCCCGGCGCGCCGCCCATGTGCCCGGGTTCACCGTGATCGGCGCGCCCGGCTTCAAGGCGGATCCCGCGAAGCACGGATCGCGCTCGGACTGCTTCATCTACGTCCACTTCGCCAGGCAGCTCGTGCTGATCGGCGGGACGAGCTACGCCGGCGAGATCAAGAAGTCGATCTTCACGATTCTCAACTACATCCTTCCGCTCAAGGGCGTGCTGCCGATGCACTGCTCGGCCAACGTCGGCGATGACGGCGCCAGCGCGCTCTTCTTCGGGCTGTCCGGCACCGGCAAGACAACGCTCTCGAGCGACCCGGCGCGCCGCCTGCTCGGCGACGACGAGCACGGGTGGAGCGATCGCGGCGTCTTCAACTTCGAGGGCGGCTGCTATGCCAAGGTCATCAAGCTGTCGGAGGAAGCCGAGCCCCTGATCTATGCGACGACGCGCCGCTTCGGCACGATTCTGGAGAATGTCGTCATGGACCCGGGCAGCCGCGCGCTCGATCTCGACGACGCGTCGCTGACGGAGAACACGCGGGGCTCCTATCCGCTGTCCTTCATCGACAACGCCATTCCGTCGGGTCAGGCGGGGCATCCCCACAACATCGTGATGCTCACGGCAGACGCCTACGGCGTGCTGCCGCCGATTGCCCGGCTGACCCCTGATCGGGCCATGTATCACTTCCTGTCCGGCTACACGGCGCGGGTCGCCGGAACGGAGAAGGGCGTGACGGAGCCGAAGGCCGTGTTCAGCACCTGTTTCGGCGCGCCGTTCCTGCCGCTGAGCCCGAATGTGTATGCCCGCATGCTCGGCGAGAAGATCGCCCGGCACGACGCCAGGGTCTGGCTGGTGAATACCGGCTGGACGGGCGGGCCGTACGGCGTCGGCTCGCGCATGAAGATTGCGCACACCCGCGCGATGATTGCCGCGGCACTGGCGGGCAGGCTCGACGGCGTGCGCTACCAGCCGCATCCGATCTTCAACGTCGACGTCCCGGCCGAGTGCCCCGACGTGCCCGCGGGCGTGCTCGACACTCGGACGACCTGGGCGGACCGTCAGGCCTACGATGCGCAGGCGGCGACGCTTGCCCGGATGTTCGTCGAGAACTTCAGGCAGTTCGAGGCGGACGTGGCCCCGGCGATCAGGGACGCAGGCCCCAGGGCCTAGCGGCGAAAATCCCAACACCCCAACCCCAGATCCCAAAGGTGCAACTGGTGCAAGATTTGGGTCTTGGGATTTGTATGAAATACGAGCCCGTCATCGGCCTCGAGATCCACGCACAGCTCCGAACCCACACCAAGATCTTCTGCGGCTGCAGCACCGCGTTCGGCGCTCCGCCCAACTCGCAGGTCTGTCCCGTCTGCCTCGGGCTGCCGGGCGCGCTCCCGGTGCTCAACCGGCGAGCCGTTGATTACGCGGTGAAGGCGGCGCTGGCCGTTGGCTGCGGCATTCAGCGGGAGTCGATCTTCGCGAGGAAGAACTACTTCTACCCGGACCTGCCCAAGGGCTACCAGATCTCCCAGTACGAACGGCCGCTCGCGCTCGGCGGCTCCCTCGAGATTGCTGCAGGAGGCAGGAAGCGGGTCGGCCTGACGCGCATTCACCTCGAAGAGGACGCGGGCAAGTCGCTGCATGAAGGCTTTCCCGACTCGGATCGTCGCACCTACGTCGACTACAACCGCAGCGGGGTGCCGCTCATCGAGATCGTGACCGAGCCCGACATGCGGTCGGCCGCGGAGGCGGCGGAGTTCTTCGAGCGGCTCCGCGACATCCTCGTCTGGATCGGCGTCAACGACGGGAACATGGAGGAGGGCAGCCTCCGGTGCGACGCCAACGTGTCGGTCCGTCCCACGGGGCAATCCGCGTTCGGCGTGAAAGCTGAAGTCAAGAACGTCAACTCGTTTCGCTATGTCCAGAAGGCGCTGGAGTACGAGATCGACCGGCAGATTGACGTCCTGGAGGGCGGCGGCCGCGTGCTTCAGGAAACGAGGCTCTGGGATTCGTCCGCCGGACGCACGTATTCGATGCGGTCGAAGGAAGAGGCGCACGACTACCGGTACTTCCCCGAGCCCGACCTGCCGCCCGTCGTCGTGGACGAGGCGCGCATCGAGGCCGTACGCCGGACGATGCCGGAGCTGCCGGAGGCGCGGCGCCGGCGGTTTGTGGCCGCGTACGGCCTGCCGGAGTATGACGCCGGCGTCCTGACCCAGTCGGCCGCGCTCGCCGACTATTTCGAGCAGACGGCGGCGGCGGCCGGCAGCCCGAAGGCGGCCAGCAACTGGGTGATGGGTGAGCTGCTCCGCACGCTCAAGGAGCGCGGCGTGGCGATCGGCGACGTGCCGCTCTCCCCGGCGGCCCTGGGGGGGTTGATCCGGCTCGTGGAGAAGGGGACGCTCAGCAGCTCCATCGCCAAGGACGTCTTCGCGACGATGTACGACTCGGGCCGATCGGCCGATGAGATCGTGGCCGCCGAAGGGCTGGCGCAGATCGACGACGAATCGGCGCTTCGCGCGATCGTCCGCAGCGTGATGGCGGCCAACGCGGACGCCGTCGCGCAGTACCGCGCCGGCCGGATGCAGACCTTCGGGTTCCTCGTCGGTCAGGTGATGAAGAGCAGCGGCGGCAAAGCCAACCCGAAGCTCGTCAATCAGGTGCTCAAAGACGAGTTGGCGACCTAGCTACCCGGCGGCGACCCGGGTATACTGAGGTATCCACCGACAGCGTCGCCCGGGTGCACAGGCAGCGTGATCGAGACGCATCATCTCTCGAAGTTATACAGCCGGGGCTTGCACGCCCTGCGCGACTTGACGATCACGGTTGCCAAGGGCGAGTTCGTGTTCCTGACCGGCCCGAGCGGCGCCGGCAAATCCACCTTCCTCCGTCTTCTGCTGCTCCAGGAGCGGCCCAGCGAAGGCGACATTGTCGTCAACGGGCACGATCTGTCGAAGCTGTCGCGCCGCGAGATCCAGGAGTACCGGCGCGGTATCGGCTTCGTCTTTCAGGATTTCAAGCTGATCCCGAACCGGACGGTGCTCCAGAACATCTCCTTCGTGCCGGAGGTGCTCGGCGTGCCAGTGGCGCAGCAGCGGCGCAAGGCGTTCCAGGTGCTCAAGTGGGTCGGCCTGCAGCACCGGATGAGCGCGTATCCGCACGACCTGTCCGGCGGCGAGCAGCAGCGCGTCGCGATCGCGCGGGCGGTCGCCAGCGAGCCGGTGCTGCTGCTCGCCGACGAGCCGACGGGCAACCTCGACCCCGATCTGTCCCTTGAAATCATGAACCTGCTGCGCGAGATCAACTCCGGCGGCACCACGGTGCTCGTCGCGACGCACGACCGCGAGCTGATCCGGCTGGTCGGGCGGCGCACGATCACGCTCGATCAGGGGCGCGTCGTGGAGGTGGCATGAGAGCGCTCGACTACGCGCTGCGCGAGGGGTGGGCGAGTCTCTGGCGCAGCCGCGGATCCGGCGCGTTTGCGATCCTCGCCATCACGCTGGCGATGATCGCGCTCGGGATCCTGCTGCTGGTCACCTGGAACGTCGAGCGCCTCCTGGCCGAGTGGTCGTCGGCCGCCGAGTTCTCCGTGTTCCTTCGCGACGATGCCTCGTCGGAGCAGCGCGGCGAGATCGAGGCGACGATCGATCGGAGCGGCGTGATGGAGCAGCGCCAGTACGTCTCGAAGGGGGAGGCGCTGGCGCGCTTCCGTCGCGAGTTCACCGAGCTGGCGTCGCTGGCCGAGGGGTTCGAGGACAATCCGTTTCCGGCCTCGCTCGAGGTGCGCGTCCGCCCCGAGGCGGAAGCCGACGGACGGGCGATCGCGCTGGTGCAGCGCGTGGCGGCGCTGCCCGGCGTCGCCGACGTCCGGTACGACCGTGAGTGGCTCGCGCGGCTCTCGTCGGGCCTGGCGGCCGTCCGGGGGGCCGGCCTGGCGCTGTCGCTGGTGCTCGCGCTGGCGGCGGCCGTCACCGTCGCGAGCGTCGTCCGCCTGGGGCTGAACGCGCGGCGCGACGAGCTGGAGATCATGCAGCTCGTGGGGTCGCCGATCGCCTTCATCCGGGGGCCGTTCGTCGCCGAAGGCGTGCTGCAGGGGGGCTGTGGGGCGCTGATGGCCCTCGGGGCGCTGTGGCTGGGCTTTGCGGCCGTCAATCTCTGGTGGGGAGCCGGCCTGGCGATGATGCTCGAAGACCGGTCGCTGCAGTTTCTCCCGGTTCAGCTGAGCACGGCGCTGGTCGCCGGAGGCATGGTCGTCGGCGGCGCCGGCGGGTTTGCGGCCTCGAGGCATGCCGTGTAGGTCCCCGGGGGCTGTTTGACAGCCCTGCGGGCGCTCGCTAGACTTGAGGAAACTACATCATGGCGGTGCCACGGAACCGGGTCGCGCGTTTCCTGACCGACTCTCGTCCACAGCCTGAACCGGTGCTGCATTCCCTTTCCAATTTCTATCGCGAAGAGTTCATCAAGTGCCAGCGCTGCCTCGATGCGCAGCGCGAGTACTATTCGGAGCGCACGATCACCGAGATGGAAAGGGCGCTGACGAGGGTGATGGCGCAGATCGATCGACTGTGCGCCACCCCGGAGGCGGATAAGGTGGTCAGCCATCTCCTCCGCCAGTTCGACACGGTTGCCCGCCTTTCCGCCTGGTCCGACCCTCGACAGATTCACTGACACGTTCCCTCAATACGCTCCGCGAAGATCTCGCCGCCCTCGTGCGTACGGCGCTGGACGCTGTCGATGCCGGTGTGCTCGCGCGTCGGGCGCTCGCCGCGCCCGACGTGAACGCGGCGCTACGGACGGCGGCTGCGGTTGACGTCGTGGCCGCCGGCAAGGCGGCGGCGCCGATGCTCCGGGCGTTTCTGGAGGGATCGGCCGTCTCCGTCCGCCGCGCGGTTGGCGTGTCGGCCGACCCGCCTGCCGCGCCGCTGCCGGGGGTGGAGTGGCACACCACCGCGCACCCCGTGCCTGACGGGCGGAGCATGCGTGCCGCACAGCGTCTGCTCGACGTGGCCCGCGCCGGCGCGGATGGCGATCTGCTCGTGCTCCTGCTCTCCGGCGGCGCGTCCTCGATCGTGGCACTTCCGGCCGACGGGCTGACGCTCGCCGACAAGCAGCGGACGTCGCAGCACCTGCTGTCGCTCGGCGCCGAGATTCACGATCTCAACACGGTCCGGAAGCACCTCTCGGCGATCAAGGGGGGCTGGCTCGCGGCGGCGTCCCCGGGGGCAACCCTGACGCTGGCGCTCTCAGATGTCGTCGGTAACGACCTGTCGGCGATCGGGTCGGGGCCGGCCGTGCCCGATCCCACGACATTTGGCGAGGCGCTGGCTGCGCTCGATCGGTACGGCGGACGTGCGGCATATCCCGACGCGGTCGTCCGGCGGCTGGCGCGTGGCGCCGCGGGCGAGCTTGAAGAGACGCCCAAACCGGGCGACCCGCGACTGGGGCGTGTGGCCGCGCGCGTGATCGGAAGCGCACGCACCGCCCTCGGCGCGGCGGGCGCCGCCGCGGCCGCGCGCGGCTACGCGGTGCACCTCGTCGACGAGCCGATCACGGGCGAGGCGCGCGAGGCCGCCCGGCGCCTCCTTCAGTACGTGGGGCGGGTCCCGCGGTTTGGCGATGATCCATCGAACCGCGGACCCGTCGTTCCGCTGTGCATCCTTTCAGCCGGTGAGACGACCGTGCGAACCACCGGGACCGGCAAGGGCGGGCGGAACCAGGAGTGCGCGCTTGCGCTGGCTCGCGGGCTTGAGGCCCTCGGCGTGCCGGCCGCCGCGGCCAGCGTGGGCACGGATGGGATCGACGGCCCCACCGATGCGGCCGGCGCGATCGTCGACAGCACCACGCTGGCCCGCGCTGCTGCCGCCGGCATCGGGCCGCCTGAGCGGTACCTCGCCGAGCACAACAGCTATCTCTTCTTCGAGCGGCTCGAGGATCTGATCCGTACCGGGCCGACCGGCACGAATGTCGGCGACCTGCAGGTCATACTCGTCGGTAGTTGGTAGTCGGTAGTTGGTAGTGTGATGACTTCTCAAAACGAATTGCTCGATCTCATTCGCGACAAAGTGCATCATCCCGCCACCGCGCGGGAGCTGGTGCAGCTGCTTCGGATTCCGCGTGAGGAACGGGCCGCCTTTACACGACAGCTGAAGACGCTCGTCACCGACGGCGCGCTGCTGCAGATTCGCGGCAACCGGTTCGGGCTTGCCGAGAAGATGGACGTGGTGGTCGGGCGGCTGCAGACCAACCCGGGCGGTTTCGGGTTCGTGGTGGCCGAACATGCCGGGCCCGACGGCCAGGACGTGTACATCGCGGCCGCGAACCTGAAGGAGGCGATGCACGGGGACCGCGTGATCGCACGCGTGGAGTCGCGGTCGGGCCGCGGGCCCGAGGGACGCATCATCCGGATCCTGCAGCGCAGCCAGGAGACCGTCGTCGGACGCTTCGAGATCGATGCGCAGGGGCCCGGCTACGTGGTCCCGTTCGACCGGCGGGTCCTCACCGACATCCAGGTCCCGGCGGGCGAGCGGAGCGCAGCGGAGCCAGGCGCCATGGTGCTCGTCGAGATCACGCGGTGGCCGACCGCCACGCGGGGCCCGGCGGGGCGCGTCGTCGAAGTGCTGGGACGCATCGACGAGCCCGGCGTCGACACGCAGATCATCATCCGCAAACACCAGATTCCGGACGAGCATTCCGAGGAGGCGGTGGCCGAGGCCCGCCGCATCGGCGCCGAGGTCAGGGAGCGCGACCTGCGCGGCCGCACCGACTTCCGAACGCGCACGACGGTCACGATCGACGGCGAGCACGCACGCGATTTCGACGATGCGATCACGATCGAGCGGCTGCCGAACGGCCATTACTGGCTGGGCGTGCACATCGCCGACGTCTCGCACTACGTGCGCGAGGGGAGCGTGCTCGACGAAGAGGCGTACGAGCGCGCCACGTCCGTGTACTTTCCGGAGCGCGCCGTGCACATGTTCCCCGCCGAGCTCGCCACCGGCCTGTGCAGCCTGAATCCCAGGGTCGATCGGCTGGTGCAGTCGTGCCTCATGGAAGTCGATCGCCGGGGCGGCGTCGTGCGGTACGAGATGCACGACGGCGTGATCAACAGCGCCGCGCGCATGACGTACACGGACGTCAACGCGATGCTGACCGATCGCGACTCCGACACGATGGCCAGGCACATCGAGCTCGTGCCGATCTTCGAGACGATGCACGAGCTGTTCGAGATTCTGCATGCGAGGCGGCGGCGGCGCGGATCGGTCGACTTCGATCTGCCTGAGACGGAAGTGGTGCTCTCAGAGCTGGGCGAGATCGAGGCGATCATCCCGTCCGAGCGGAACGTGGCGCACCGGATCATCGAGGAGTTCATGCTGCTCGCCAACGAGACGGTCGCGCGCCATCTGGTGACGAACGGGACGCCGGCGCTGCACCGCGTCCATGAGCCGCCCGATGCGAAGAAGGTGGAGGACTTCGAGGCCTTCATCACCACGCTCGGCTACAGCCTGACCGCCGAGGGGCATGCCGTCCGGCCGAAGCACTTCCAGAAGCTGATCGACCGGATTCGCGGGACACCCGTCGAGCGCCCGATTGCCGCGCTCATGCTTCGCACGATGCAGAAGGCCCGCTATGACGCCGCGCCGCTCGGCCACTTCGGCCTGGCGGCGGAGCACTACACGCACTTCACGTCGCCAATCCGGCGGTATCCCGACCTCGTGGTGCACCGCATGCTGCGCGAGCTGCGGCACGGAGGCATCACCGACGAGCGGCGCCAGGAGCTCGACGAGGAGCTGCCGGACGTCGCGCGGCACACCTCGGAGATGGAGCGGCGCGCGGATGAAGCGGAGCGCGAGCTGCTGCAGTGGAAGAAGGTGCGCTTCATGGCCGACAAGGTCGGCGACGAGTTCCACGGCTATGTCACGGGCGTGGCGCCGTACGGGCTGTTCGTGGAGCTGATCGAGCACTTCGTCGAGGGGCTCGTCCACATCTCCAGCATGGCGGACGACTACTACCGGTTCGTGGAGCAGCAGCACCTGCTGCGGGGCGAGAACACGCGACGGGTCTACCGGCTGGGAGACAAGGTGCTCGTGCAGGTCGTCAAGGTCGACATGGAACGGCGGCAGGTCGACCTGGGTCTGGTGGAGATTCTCGAGGAGATGCGCCGGGAGGAGCGGCCCAGAGGGCCGGTGAGAAGCAAAGTGCGGCCGAAGCAGGAGCGGCGGGCGCAGCACCCCGGCCGCCGCGAGCGCGCCGCAGGAAAACGGGGCGGCAGGCGGCGCGGCCGCTGACCCGCCTTCGCAACGCTACGGCGGGCAGGCACGGCGCTACGACTTCTCGGGGCCTTCTTTGATCGAGTCTCTGAAGTTCCGGATGCCCTTGCCGATGCCCCGGCCGATCTCAGGCAGCCGGCTGGCGCCGAAGATCAGGATGATGATGGCCAGGATGATCAGAAGTTCCGGAATGCCGATACGGCCCATGTGTCACCGTTTGAGGTTACGAGTTACCGGGTACAGCCAGTACGTGACGATGTGAGGGTGCTCGAACTCGGATTGTACCATGAGGGTCGATCCGGAACGGATCTTGAATTCACCCGGGGGAACTCGGCCTTTTTCGCAACCATGACGAGACTCCTCGCAATTGCCGCGTCGCTTGCCGCGACCGGGGCGGTCCTGGCCGCCCAGGATTCGCCGGACGCTGCGCAATTCTCGTCCGGGGTCGAGCTCGTCGAGGTGTATGCGACGGTCACCGACGCGAAGGGCGAGCCTGTGACCGGACTTCAGCGGACGGACTTCGAGGTATACGAGAACAACGCGCGGCAGGACGTGTCGGCGTTCGTGGCGGGGGAGTTTCCGCTGACCGTGGCCCTCGGCGTCGACCGCAGCTGGAGCATGGCGGGCGAGCCGCTTCGGCTCGCGAAGCAGGCATCCCAGACGTTCCTCAAGGCGCTGAGGCCCGACGATCGCTCGATGGTGGTCGCCATCAGTAGCGATGCGGACGTGATCGCGCCGCTGACCATGGATCGCTTCAATCAGATTCGCGCTGTCGGGGCACTCGACCCGTGGAGCACGACGGCGCTGCATGACGCGGTGATCGCCTCGCTCGACCGCCTCGAGCCCGAGCCGGGGCGCCAGGCGCTCATCGTCTTCTCCGACGGCGTCGACCGCTACAGCCGCGCCACCGCCGCGCAGGTCGTGGAGCGCGCCCGGCGCAGCCAGGCGCTGATCTATCCGATTGCGTTCGGGAAGACACGGCCCCCGCTGCTGGCCGAGCTCGCCGTGCTCACCGGCGGCCGCTCGTTCGTGCTGCGCGACGTCCGGGAGCTCGACAAGACGCTGGCCGAGATCGCGCGCGAACTGCGGTATCAGTACCTGCTCGGCTACAGCCCGGTCGATCCGGCTGAAGCCGGCGGGCCGGAGTGGCGGTCCATCCGCGTGGTACTCAAGAAACCCGGCTTCCGCGTGCGGGCGCGGGATGGGTATATGACGAGGTAATGCCTAACGCTCAATGCCGAATGCCTAATGACCAAGCGGCACTCTTGTGCATTGGGCATTTTGCATTGAGCATTGGGCATTCTGTAGAGTAGCCCCCTATGTCGCATCCCGTCGTTCTTGCGCTGTTTGACGATGCCACCGCCGCGGCGGCTGCGGCACGAGGTCTTCGCAGTATGGGCGTCGCCCGCGAGCGCGTGTCGATCGTGGCGCGCTCGCACGACGAGGAGGGCGTGGTCGCACGCGCCGCCGGCGCGTCTCCGGGGTCGGAGCTGGAGGATTCGGAGCGGGCGTCGCGGCTCGGCGAGCTGGGCGGGCACCTGCTGGCGGCGATCGCGCTGGTGATGCCTGGCATCGGGCCGATCGTGGCCGACGGCCCGCTGGCCGCGGACCTCGGCGAAGCGGCGGGGCACCTCGCCGGCGGCATCGCCCGGATACTCGAAGGCGCAGGCCTGGCGCGAGACGCCGCCGAGTCCTGGGAGTCACAGATTCGGGCCGGGGCGTTTCTCGTAGGCGCTCACGTTCAGCCGGATGCCGTCGACCGCGCCCGGGATGTCCTGGGGCGGTCGGGCGGGCGTCAGGTTGCGGTAGGGACCTGGCCGGAATGAGGCAGGCCTGCTGAGGTATCGGATTTGCAGTTGCGACGCCGAGCTTCTGTGGGGAGAATGAATCTGTACCGTCAGTCGACCGGATTACGACGCGTCGGTTTCTGACCTGATGTCGCCCCAGCCCACGCACGCGGCCCCGCCGGTGTTCTCGGAGCACCTCTCGCTGCGGCCCGATGAGAGCCGTCCGGCCGAAGTGCGTTTCATGTTCGAGATGCCGCGTAAGCGGCTGGGGGGGGCCGTCGGGGCCTCGATTCTCGGCCATGCGCTGCTCATCGGCTTCTGGGCGGCGATCCTCTGGATCGTGCCCGACCGCGTGCGTGAGGCGGTCCTCCCCGATCAATTCTGGCGGCAGCTGGTCTGGCTTGCCGAACCCGGACCTGGCGGCGGTGGCGGCGGCGGCAACGAGCGGCCCGAGCCGCCGAAGCCGGCCGAGCTGCCCGGTCGCGAAAAGGTCAGCGTGCCGGCGGCGCCCGAACCGGAGCCCGTGCCCGAGCCCACGCCCGAGGAGCAGCCGCTCGAGCAGCTGAGCATCCCCGCGCAAACGCTGGCGGCGGCCACGGAAACGACGATTGGCGTGATTGAATCCACGGCCCCGGATTCGTTGTCGACCGGGTCCGGACGCGGCACGGGCGCGGGGGCTGGCATAGGCTCGGGCCTGGGCCAGGGGTCCGGCGGCGGCACCGGCGGCGGCGTGTATCGTCCGGGCAGCGGGATCATCAACCCGCGCGTGGTCCGGGAGGTCAAGCCGCAGTACACGGCCGACGCCATGCGCGCGAAGGTGCAGGGGACGGTGCTCCTCGAGTGTGTGGTGCTTCCCGATGGCAGCGTCGGGCGCGTCGATATCGTCAAGTCGCTGGACCCGACCTTCGGGCTCGACCAGGAGGCGGTGAAGGCGGCCAAGCAGTGGCGCTTCGCCCCCGGGACGCGCTTCGGCGAGCCGGTGGCCGTCCTCGTCACGATCGAACTCACCTTCACGCTGCGGTAGCCGCCGTACGTACGTAGTGCCCGGCTTCAGCCTGACCAATGACACCCGCCGCTTTGTACGTAGTGCCCGGCTTCAGCCGGGCCTGAGTGCCGCCGCGCCTGCGCCGCGACGCGAGCCGGCTCGCCGCGCGCGTACGCGTGGACGCGCCAAGTCCGGCTAATCTGACTAAAGCCGGACACTACGTACTGCACCAGCGGGTCATCGGCCGGGCTGAAGCCCGGCACTACGTACGACCGCGAATACCGCGTTATGCTGCGCGCCATGGTTGCGACGCAGAAGGTCGAAGTCTCCACGAAAGGGCAGGGCGATACGCGGGACGTGACCGATCAGGTTGCGGCAGCAGTCGCGGCGTCCGGGATTCGGTCGGGCATGGCAACGGTATTCGTCGTCGGCTCCACGGCCGGCGTGACCACGATCGAGTTCGAGCCTGGCGCCGTGGCGGACTTGAACCGGGTCTTCGAGGCGCTGGCGCCCCGCGACGGGCAATACGCTCACCATCTGCGCTGGGGCGACGACAACGGATCGAGCCACGTCCGCGCCGCGCTGCTCGGCCCCTCGATCACCGTCCCGATCATCGACGGGGTGCTGACGCTCGGCACCTGGCAGCAGGTCGTGCTGATCGAGTTCGACACCCGCCCGCGCCGAAGGGACCTCGTCGTACAGGTTCTGGGGGAGTGACGGGTCGGCGGGTCCGCCGCTCGATGCAATCGAAACTCGAGGCGGCCTCGCCCCACGTCAGGAGAAGGGCCGCGATCGAGACTCGCGGCGGGACCCGCCCCACACACGGAAAAATAGGGCGGGTCCGCGCACTGCGGATCCGCCCTTGTCGAGCCTTAATTTAGGGCGCTTGGGCCTTGAGCCTTAGTACATCCCGCCCATGCCGCCACCGGACGGCATCGACGGCCCGTCCTTCTTGTCCTCGGGGATCTCCGACACCAGCGCTTCGGTCGTCAGGAGGAGCGAAGCAATCGACGAGGCGTTCTGCAGCGCGCTGCGCACGACCTTTGCCGGGTCGATGACGCCCGCCTTGACGAGGTCCTCGTAGACTTCGGTCGCGGCGTTGAAGCCTTCGTCCTGCTTCAGCTCCTTGACCTTCGCCACGATGATGGAACCTTCAGCGCCCGCGTTGGTCGCGATGTGCCGCATCGGCTCTTCGAGCGCCCGGCGGATGATCTGCAGGCCGACGGCCTGGTCGCCCTCGAGCTTCAGCTTCTCGAGTGCCGTGGCGGCGCGCAGCAGCGCCACGCCGCCGCCCGGCACGATGCCCTCCTCGACCGCCGCCTTGGTCGCGTGCATCGCGTCCTCGACCCGCGCCTTCTTTTCCTTCATCTCCGTCTCGGTGGCCGCGCCAACCTTGATCACGGCGACGCCGCCGACGAGCTTCGCCAGCCGCTCCTGCAGCTTCTCGCGGTCGTAGTCGGAGGTCGTGTCCTCGATCTGCACCCGGAGCTGCTTGACGCGGCCGTCGATGGCCGCCTTGGTGCCGGCGCCCTCGATGATGGTGGTGTTGTCCTTGTCGATCGTGATCTTCTTCGCCTTGCCCAGGTCCTCGACCTTGATGCCCTCAAGCTTGATCCCGAGGTCTTCGGTGATCGCCTTGCCGGCCGTCAGGATGGCGATGTCCTCGAGCATGGCCTTGCGGCGGTCGCCGAAGCCGGGCGCCTTGACCGCGGCGGCGTGCAGCGTCCCGCGCAGCTTGTTGACCACGAGCGTGGCGAGCGCCTCGCCCTCGACGTCCTCCGCAATGATGAGGAGCGGCTGGCCCAGGCGGGCGACCTGCTCCAGCACCGGCAGCAGATCCTTCATCGAGCTGATCTTCTTCTCGTGGATGAGGATCACCGGGTTCTCGAGCACGACCTCCATCCGCTCCGCATCGGTCACGAAGTACGGCGAGAGATACCCGCGGTCGAACTGCATGCCTTCGACCACGTCCAGCGACGTCTCGAGCGTCTTGGCCTCTTCGACCGTGATCACGCCGTCCTTGCCGACCTTGTCCATCGCCTGGGCGATGATCGTGCCGATGGTCTGGTCGCTGTTCGCGGAGATCATCCCGACCTGGGCCACCATGTTGCCTGAGACCGGCCGCGCCATCTTCTTGATCTCTTCGACGACGGCCTCGACCGCCTTCTCGATGCCGCGCTTGAGCTCCATCGGGTTGGCGCCGGCGACGACGTTCCTGGCGCCCTCACGATAAATCGCCTGCGCGAGCACCGTGGCCGTCGTCGTGCCGTCGCCCGCGGTGTCGGATGTCTTGCTGGCGACCTCCCGGACCATCTGCGCGCCCATGTTCTCGAGCGGGTCCTTGAGGTCGATCTCCTTGGCCACCGTCACACCGTCCTTGGTGATGGTGGGCGAGCCGAACTTCTTGTCCAGGACAACGTTGCGTCCCTTCGGGCCGAGCGTGACCTTGACGGCATTGGCCAGCTGGTTGACGCCGCGGAGAATCGCCTGCCGCGACTCTTCGCCGTAAATGATCTGTTTAGCCATGGTTACTTCCCCTTCGAATCGAGAACTGCGAGCACTTCGTCCTCGCGCATGATGAGGTACTCCTCACCATCAATCTTGATTTCCTGCCCCGAGTACTTCCCGAACAGAATCGTGTCGCCGTCCTTGACGTCGAGCGGCTGTCGCGTGCCGTCTTCTTTCACCTTGCCGGCGCCGACGGCGAAGACCTTTCCCTGCTGCGGCTTTTCCTTGGCCGTGTCGGGGATGATGATCCCGCCGACTTTCTGTTCACCTTCTTCAATGCGCTGGACGATGATGCGGTCGTGTAGCGGTCTCACTTTCATGTGCGTCGACTCCAAACTGGCTCTGTTGGACGCGGGGCGCGGCCCCGTCGCTGAATCCTGATCGCCCGCCGCCGCTCGCGCGGCCGCCGGACGCTGGGCACCTCTACCCGGTGAACTGTGCCTCGGCTGGTTAGCACTCGGCCAAGGCAACTGCTAATTGTATCGGCTGCGAACAAACGCGTCAAGCTGTGCCCGCGCGGCCCCCATGCTAGTCCCCGGTGCTAGTGTCAGTGCGCCATGGCCCACGCCGTCCTGCACCATCCGGCCGTCCGCCGGGTCCCGAGCCGCCGTCGCCTGGTGCCGCCCGGCTATTTCATCGAGTTCGGGGGTGCCATCACCCCGGCGGAGTGGGCACCGGCCGCCACAGGCGTCGTGCGCGGCGCGCCGGAGGAACAGGACACGCCCGCCACGCCAGACGTCGACGAGGAGTACTTCGAGTGGCTCGACCTGCTCGAAGCGGTGGAGCAGGCCAACGGCACGTTTGTCATGGTGGAGCTTGGCGCAGGATACGGCCGCTGGTCGGTCCGGGGGGCACTTGCCGCACGAGCCAGAGGCCTGGAGGCGCACTGTGTGGCGGTCGAGGCCGAGCCGACGCATGCGGCGTGGCTGCGGCGCCATTTTATCGACAACGACCTCCGCCCCGACGACCACGAGCTGATCTGGGGAGCGGTCGGCATCGAGGCAGGGTTCGTGCCGTTCCACGCCGGAGACGCCACCGTGCACTACGGGCAGTACATTGCCGAGCGCGCCGATGCGCCGTATCCCACGGTCCGCGAGCGGCGCCGGTTGCGCGCCAGATCCGTGCTGGGCAGGCCGCCGCGTCCATCTGAAGGCTCGCGCGGGCCCCTGTGGGTGCCCGCGATCTCCCTCGCCGAACTGCTGGTTCCATTTCCCGTCGTCGATCTGATCGACATCGACGTCCAGGGGGCTGAACTGCCTGTCCTCACGGCCGCGATCCACCGTTTGAATACGCACGTGCGGCGCGTTCACGCCGGCACGCATGGCGCCGACATCGCTCGTGGGCTGCGTCAGCTGTTCACCGACCACGGATGGGAATGCCTGCACGATTACCCGGGCCAGTCAGTGACCGTGACGCCTTACGGCCCGATCCGGTTTGTCGACGGCGTGCAGTCGTGGGTGAACCCGGAGGTCGACCGGCAGGAGGAGCGGGGTTCGGTCGTGCCGGCGGCGCGCGATATGGAACTGGAGCGGCTGAAGGCTCGAGTCAAAGCGCTGAAACAGAAAGTCGCGGCGCTGAAGGCAGAGCGCTGATTACGGGCGGCGGAGCCGGTGCTCGGCGATCTTGCGGCTGAGTGTGTTGCGGTGCATGCCGAGCAGCTCGGCGGCTTTGCCGAGATTGCCGCCGGCGCGGGTGAGCACGTGGGCGATGAACCGCTTCTCGAATTCTCCGAGGGCCTCCTCGTAGCGCACACCGCGGGCGACGAGGTCTTCGATGAGCCGTTCGAGCTGATCGCGGAGCTGCATCAGTCGAGCTCCTTTCCGACGAGGCGCCGGTACGCCTCGAAGTACTTCTCACGCGTGCGCAGCACCACGTCCTCGGGGAGCGTCGGCACCGGCGGCTGCTTGTTCCACCTGATCTGCTCGAGATAGTCGCGCACGAACTGCTTGTCGAAGCTCGGCTGCGCGCGGCCCGGGGTGTACTGGTCTGTGGGCCAGTAGCGCGACGAGTCGGGCGTCATCACCTCGTCGATCAGCAGGATGTCGCCGTCTCCCGTCAGGCCGAACTCGAATTTCGTGTCGGCCAGCAGGATGCCGCAGCGCTCCGCGTGAGCGGCGCCGAAGCCGTACAGCTCGAGCGTCAGCGCGCGAAGCCGCTCGATGAGCGGCCCGCCGATGAGCCGGGCCGCCTCCGACTCGCTGATATTCATGTCGTGGCCGCTCGTCGCCTTGGTCGCCGGCGTGAAGATCGGCTCGGGCAGCCGGTCCGACTCGCGCAGCCCTGAGGGCAGCGGGATGCCGCAGACGGCACCCGTCGCGACGTAATCCTTCCATCCTGACCCCGAGAGATACCCCCGGGCCACGCATTCCACCGGGACCGGGTTCGTCTTCCGCACCAGCATCGAGCGGCCCGCCAGCAGGTCGGCGTGAGGGCGGAATTCGGCCGGGAAGCGGCGCACGTCGGTCTCGAGCACCTGGTTCGGCACCAGGTGCCGGGTACGGTCGAACCAGAACGCCGACAGCTGCGTCAGCACCCGGCCCTTGTCGGGGATGCCGGAGCCGAGCACGTAGTCGAATGCCGAAATGCGGTCGGTGGCAATGAGGAGCAGAGTGTCGCCGAGGTCGTAGATGTCGCGGACCTTGCCCTGGCGATGGGGGACGAGCCCGTTCAGTCGTGTCTCGAGAAGAGGTGGGGAGGGCATCCGGAACGGCGTCAGACGACGAATCAGACGAAGGAAGCAGGGATCTTACAGGCACGACCGCCGCCCCGCAACCGTACGCAACAGTACCGGGCCTTCTGCCATGACGGCCTGATATATTGTGGTACCGGTTCAGAGTGCACACGCGTACGGTCCTGGTGTCGGTCCTGGCGATTGCGCTGTTCGCCTGGTTCCTGAGCCACGCGAATCTCGCGAGCGTGTGGGCCGAGGTCCAGGGCGCTCGCGTCGATCTGCTCGTGGCCGGATTCGTCGCCGTCGTGCTCACGTACGCGATCCGGGCGCGGCGGTGGCAGTACCTGCTCGATCCGATCGGGCAGACACGTTTCCGGACGGCGTTCCGGGCCACGGTGATCGGGTTTGCCGCGCTCGGCGTGCTGCCCGCGCGCGCCGGCGATCTGCTGCGGCCGTACCTGCTGGCCCGGCAGGAAGGGCTGAGGCTGTCGGCAACGTTTGCGACGATCGTCATGGAGCGCGTGCTTGACCTGATCGCCGTGCTCACGCTGCTCGCCCTGTACGTCTGGGGCACGGCGGATCCGGCGACGATTCCGCCGGCGCTGCGCCGGCCGATCGAGATCTCGGCCGGGCTGGCCGGGGTCGCCGCCGCCACGCTGATGGGGCTGATGTGGCTGCTGGCCACGCATCCCGAGCGTATCGGCAGGCTGGTGTTTGCGGCCGCGCGCGTGCTGCCGCATGCGATGGCCGATCGGCTGGCATCGCTGGCGAGAACGTTCAGCGAGGGGTTCGCGGTGGTGCGGCAGCCCCGTTCGCTGCTGGCGGCGCTGGCGTGGTCCTTTCCCTTGTGGGTCATGATTGCGGCTGAAGCCTGGCTCGTGACGGTCGCCTTCGGCATCGCGATGCCCTTTACCGGCACCTTTCTCCTGCAGGGGCTGCTCGTCATCGGCGTGGCTGTGCCGACGCCGGGCGCGGTGGGCAGCTACCACGAGGCGTACCGCATCGGCGTGACGACGTTCTTCGGCGCGGCCGGGGACCCTGCGGTGGCTGCCGCCATCGTGACGCATGCCGTGTCGTATGTGCCGGTCGTGCTGGCCGGGCTCGTGTTCATGGTGCAGGACGGCCTCAGCTTCAGCGGCCTGCGGGCGATGGCGGCCGATTCGGCGGCGCGGCCGCTGCCAGGGGCGGAGGGGCCACTGCCGGGTATCGTCGGCGGACGGCATCAGGGAGGTGCCCGACATCCATGAAATGTCCGTACTGCAGCCATCTGGGCGACAAGGTCGTCGATTCGCGCGAGAGCAAGGAGGGCGAAGTGATCCGCCGCCGGCGCGAATGTCTCGAGTGCGGCCGCCGCTTCACGAGCTACGAGCGGATCGATGAGATCCCGTACATGGTCATCAAGAAGGACGGTAGCCGCGAGCGCTTCGAGCGCCAGAAGTTGATTGCCGGTCTGCTGAAGGCGTGCGAGAAGCGTCCCGTCAGCGTTGCGGCCGTCGAGGCGGTGGCCGATCGCGTCGAAGCCACGGTGCAGGAGCGTCCCGAGAAGGAGATGAGCACCGAGGAGATCGGCACGGTCGTGATGGAGGAGCTCAAGCGCCTGGACAAGGTCGCCTACGTGCGGTTCGCGTCCGTGTATCGCCACTTCCGCGACATCGGCGAGTTCATGACCGAGCTGAAGGACTTGCTGAATGCCAAGGAATAAGGGGGCGAGGGGGCAAGGGGGCAAGGGGTTCGTAGGCAGTAGGCAGTAGGCAGGAATGGCTGTCACGCTCAAGGAGCCCGCCCGTCCCAGGCCCGTGGCGCCGCGGCCGCGGCGGAGCCCTGCGCCTCCGCGGCGGCGCCCGCCGTTTCGCGACAACACCAGGCTGATCCTCGCCGGCATCGGCGTGCTGGTGGCGGCGCTGGCCAGCCTGCTGTGGCTCGCGAGCCGCTCGGCGACGCTGGCGCCCGACTTCCTCACCGAGGTCGTGCTCTACGCGCTCTCCGCAACGAACCTCACCATTCTGCTGGCGCTCGGGTTCGTGCTCGCACGCAACATCATCAAGCTCCTGGTCGAGAAGCGGCGCGCGCTGCCGTTCGCGCACTTCCGCGCGAAGCTCGTGGGCGTGCTGCTCGGGATGACGCTCATCCCGGCCGTGCTCGTGCTGCTCGTGGGCGGCGAGCTCATCCGCAACAGCGTCGACCGCTGGTTCAACGCCCCGATGGACGATGTCCTGTCGTCGGCCAACGCAATCGCCGGCGACTATTACCAGGAGCGGCAGCGGCTGGTGGCGGCCGAAGCCGAGCGTCTCGCGCGCGCGCTGGGCGACCTGGATCTGGCGTCGGCGCCGGCGGCCGCCGTCCGGGAGCTCCTCGAGCCCGACGTCCGCCAGGAGCGCGTGACACACGTGGACGTCTACCGGCTGGAGACGGCGGGCAATGCCGAGCGTCCGCTGCTCGTCCCCGTGGTCGAGATCGGAGCGTCGCCGATCCCGGCCGATGGCGCGCGGCGGGCCGCGGCGCAGCTGGTTGAGGCGCGCGAGGGACGCGGGCTCTCGAACCCGATCGTCGAGCGGCTGCCCGACGGCGGCGATCTGATCCGGAGCGCGGCGGCGATTCCCTCATCGGCATCCGACAGGCCCCAGGGCGTCGTGATCGCCAGCGAATACATTGCCGGGGCGTTCGCCTCGCGCGCGCGCCAGATGACGCAGGCATACGAGGACTATCAGCAGCTGCGTGTGCTGAAGCAGCCGCTGGCGGGCGTCTATCTTTCGTTCTTCCTGACGCTGACGCTGATGATTCTGGTGGCGGCCAGCTGGATGGGCCTCTACCTCGCCAAGCGCATCACCAGACCGGTGCAGATGCTGGCCGCCGCGGCCGACGAGATCGGGGCGGGCCATCTCGACTACCGCGTGGAGCCCGAGACCCGCGACGAGTTCGGTGCGCTGATCGAGGCCTTCAACCGCATGGCGGGCGATCTGTCAGTGAGCCGCCGGCGACTCGAGCGCTCGTCAATCGAGCTCGAGCGCAGGCACCAGGATGTCGAGGCCCGCCGGCGCTATGTCGAGACGATCCTCGAGCGGATTGCGACCGGGCTGGTGTCGGTGGATACCGCGGGGCGCATCCGGACGCTGAACGCGGCGGCGTCGCGGCTGCTGGGGCTCGATGCGAGCGTGTCGGGACAGCCGGTGGCGGCCGTCTTCGGCTCGACCGAGCTCAAGCCCTTGCTCCTGCTGCTCGATGCGGGCTCGCGGAGCCGCGAGGACGGACTCCCGCAGGACGTGTCGATCACGCGGGACGGGAAGGAGGTCCACGTGGCGGTGACGGCGACGCCGCTTCGCCGCGAGGACGGCGTGTCGGAAGGCCTGGTTCTCGTCTTCGAGGACATGACGCCGCTCATCCGGGCGCAGAAGGTTGCGGCCTGGCGCGAGGTCGCCCGGCGGCTGGCGCACGAGATCAAGAATCCGCTGACCCCGATCCAGCTCTGCGCAGAGCGGCTGCGGCGGCACTTCTCGGCGTCGCCGGCCCAGACGCGCGAGCTGGTCGAGGAATGCACGAGCACGATCGTCGGAGAGGTGGAGGCGCTCAAGGGGCTCGTCGACGAGTTCTCGCAGTTTGCGCGCATGCCGGCGCCCCGCGCGGTGCCGACCGACCTGCACGCGCTCATCGGCGATCTGCTGGGCCTGTATCGCGGCATCTTTCCGCAGGTCGAACTGCGCACCCGGTTCGCCGAGGGGCTGCCGCGCGTGACGGTCGATCCCGAGCAGATCCGCCGCGTGCTGCTCAATCTCATCGACAATGCGGTCGAGGCGATGGAGCAGCGGGGGACCATCGAGATCGAGACGCGCCATGCGCCCGCCGAGAAGCTGGTCCGCATCATGGTGGCCGACGACGGCCCGGGCATTCCGGTCGCCGATCGCGACAAGCTGTTCCTCCCCTATTTCTCCACCAAGAAGCGCGGCACCGGCCTCGGCCTCGCCATCGTCCGCCGCATCGTGGCCGAGCATGGCGGCAGCATCGAGATGGGCGACAACACGCCCCGCGGCACGCGGTTCACGGTGGAGTTGCCCGCATAACCCAATGAAACAGGCCACAGAGTCACAGAGACACAGAGACGATATTGATTTCCTCTGTGACTCTGTGTCTCTGTGGCTCGTGGACGCTATATGCCGTCCGTCTTAATCGTTGACGATGAACCCGGGGTCCGCAGCGCGCTCGGCGGCGTGCTGCGAGACGAGGGGTACGAGGTCGATGCGGTCGAGAGCGGCGAGGCGTGCCTCGAGCGTCTCAGCCAGCAGACCTACGACGTGGTCGTGCTCGACATCTGGCTGCCCGGCATGGACGGGCTCGCGACCCTGACGCGGATGCGCGAGCGCCAGGTCGATGCCCAGGTCGTCATCATCTCCGGCCACGGCAACATCGAATCGGCCGTCCGTGCGATCAAGATGGGCGCGTTCGATTTCGTCGAGAAGCCGCTGTCGCTGGAGAAGACGGTGCTCGTCGTGCGCAACGCGCTGCGCCAGCGGAGCCTGGAAGCCGAGAACCGCGCGCTGCGGGCGCGCGTGGATGCGCAGCACACCATGGTGGGCGAGAGCTACGCCATGGAGAAGCTGCGCGAGCAGGTCACGATGGCCGCGCCGACCAACGGCCGCGTGCTCATTTTCGGCGAGAACGGGACGGGCAAGGAGCTCGTGGCCCGTAACATCCACCAGCTGAGCCGCCGGCGGGCCGGGCCGTTCATCGAGGTCAACTGTGCGGCGATTCCCGAGGAGCTCATCGAGAGCGAGCTGTTCGGCCACGTGCGGGGCGCCTTTACCGGCGCGGTCGCGGAACGGCGCGGCAAGTTCGAGCTGGCGCACGGCGGGACGATCTTCCTCGACGAGATTGCCGACATGAGCCTGAAGACGCAGGCCAAGGTGCTCCGGGTCCTGCAGGAGCAGGTGATGGAGCCGGTGGGCGGGTCGACGCGGATCAAGGTCGATGCGCGCGTCCTCGCGGCCACCAACAAGGATCTGACCGCCGAGATCCGGGCCGGCCGGTTCCGCGAGGATCTCTACTTCCGCCTGAACGTGGTGCCGATCTTCGTGCCGCCGCTGCGCGATCGGCAGGAGGACATTCTGCTGCTCGCCGATCACTTCATGGCGATGCTGGCGCGCGAGTACGGCCGTCGGCCGAAGACGTTCGAGGCCGACGCCGTCATTGCGCTGCGGCAGTACGGCTGGCCCGGCAACGTCCGCGAGCTGCGAAACGTCGTCGAGCGGCTGATGATCATGGTGCCCGGCGATCGGATCTCGTCGCGGGACCTCTCGTTTCTGGAGCAGGACCCGGTCGCAGCCGCCCAGGGGCCCGCGCCGGCAGCCGCCACGGGGCTGCCGCTGCACGCGGCGCGCGACCGCTTCGAGCGCGACTTCATCCTCCGGGCGCTGGCCGCCCAGCAGGGCAACATCTCGCGGACCGCCGACGTGCTCGGGATCGAGCGCAGCAATCTGTACCGGAAGATGCGCAGCTTCGGGATCGCGCCGTCACGGCGCCCGGAGGACGAAGAGATCGCCTAAAGCCCCAGCACCCAGAACATCACCCAGCACAGCACCGAGCCGATCACGGTCATCGAAAGCCCCCACGCGAGCAGCCGGTTGTAGGTGGGCCGCACCTGCTCCGGATCGGTGATGCCCGCCAGGCACAGGGCACCGGTCGTCGAGAGCGGCGACATGTCGACGAGATGGGCGCCGACGTTCATGGACGCCGCGATCGCGCCCGGGTCCCCGAGGCCGAGCCGCATGACGAGGCCCGGCACCGTCGGCAGGAACGCGGGCAGCACAACGCCGGACGTGCTGCTGTACACCGAGATCACGGCGGTGACGAACGCAACCGCGAGGGTGGCGGTCGCCGGCGTGGCCAGCCAGGCCAGAAACTGGGTGAAGAGGTCGAGGCCGCCGGTCTTCTCGAGGAGCGAGATGAGGATGGTGACGCCGGTCACCATCACGATCGGATACCAGGGCATCCGCCGCACGGCCTGCTCGTGATCGGCGACGCGCGTCGCCGCCAGGATCACGGCGCCGGCGAAGCCCGCCATCCCGATGTTGGCGTCGGCAAACAGCACCGCCGCCAGCACGCAGAGAATCACGCCCAGCGTCACCCAGTTCTGCACGACGAAGGCCTCGGTCGTCTCCGCGACCGCGCCCCGGAACTTCGCGCGAAAGAGCCGCCATCCGCCGAAGAGCAGATACGCGCCAAAGGCCAGCACGGCATGCGCCGCCAGGTTGGTCCAGTAGGTCCGCCATTCGAGGCCGGCCAGCCCGATGCGGTCCATGAGGCCGTTCACGATGATGCCGGTCGGCGCAAACGGCGACAGCGCGCCCGACTGGGCGCCGTTGCCGACCATGAGCGCCATCAGAAACGGAGGGATGCCGGCGCGTCCGGCCACCGCCATGCCCATCGGCGCCAGCAGCGCCGCCGTCGAGATGTTGCCTGGCCCGAGCGACGCAATGCCGCTGCCGAGCAGGAAGAACGACACGGGGATGAAGCCGGTGTTGCCGCGGCAGACCCGGACGGCCTGGTGCGCAATCTTGTCCAGCGTGCCGTTCAATTGTGCCTGGGTGAAGAGCAGCGTCACGCCCGTCAGCGTGAGAAAGAGCTGCACCGGAAATCCCGCAACCACGTCGCCGAGCGACATCCCGCCGAAGTACACGCCGACGATCCACGCGAAGGCGACCGCGAGGATCCCGACGTTCAGCCGGGAGACGCAGCTGACGACAATGGCCGTGAGGAGGGCGAGGAGGGAGAGCCACGCAAGCGACATGGCCCCGGATACTACAAGTAGAAAGGAGAAAGTTGAAAGTGGAAAGTAAGTGGAAAAGTGGACAAGTGACCGGCTGGCGCGCGGAGGAGTCTACCGGAACAATGCGCCGGCAAGGACGCCGACCACCGCGAGCAGCGTGGCCACCTGGGTCCCTGCGAGCCACAGGAACTTCTGGTCCATGATGTCGAACCGGCGGCTCATCTCGGCGCGCAGTTCGTTGATCTCGACGCGCAACGCTGCGTCGCCCGCTGTCATGTCGCGTCGGATGTCGGCGACCTCGGCGCGCAGCGCGGCGTCGCCGGCCGTCATGTCGCGTCGGAGATCCGCGATCTCCGTCCGTACCTCGGCGCGAAAGTCGGCAAGGTCATGCCGCAAGCCGTCAATCGCACGGGTGTGCGCGTCCGTCTGCGCTTCCACGGCAGTGATCCGTTCTTCGAGGCTGCCCATGCCGCCAATCTCCCTGGCGGGTCCCGCCCGGCCCGATTCTACATCGTCATTGCAGGGGAGGGGCCGCACGGAACAGGTCAAGAATCCTGCGATCGACTCCGGCAGGTGGCCGTTTCTGCTCGGCGGAGGGGGTAGCGATGTGGCGATTTCTGGGTACGTGCCAGGTCGCGGCCTGGTCGGGTGTCGACCTGGATCCATAGGACTGCGCACCGGGTTGTCCTCGATCGCTCCGACGGTCTAAATCGAGGTCTCGCGAAGTCGATTCTCGAGAATCTGCTCAGGCGTAAACGACGTGAGCTGCAGGACGTGCTGCGCGGTGCCGATCAGCGCGGCCGCCGGCACGAGCCCGACGATCTCGCTCTCGAGCACGTTGACGCCGCGGCGCGCCGCTTCGGTCTTGACCGCCTCGAAGACGCGAAGGATCGGCGTCTTCTCGTAGTTGGTCAGGTTCATGGAGACCTGGACGATTCCGCGATGCTCGAGCCGCACGCCCATCGCCTTCACGTACCGGAACCCGCCGCTGCTGGAGCGCACCGCAGCGGCGATCTGCTTGGCGACGTCTAGCCGATCGGTGGCGAGGTTGATGTTGTACGCGATGAGCGGCATCCGCGCGCCGATGGCGGACGCGCCAGCGCTCGGGTGCGGCGCGCCGGGCCCGAAATCAGGCGTCCAGCCGGCGGTGGCCATCTTGCCGGCCAGCCCTTCGAACTCGCCGCGGCGGATGTCCTCGAGATTCCGCCGTGCCGGATCCGTGGCCGCGTCTTCGTACAGGTAGATCGGCACCTGGAACCGCTGTGCCACGGCCTGGGCCGTCTCCCGTGCGAGCGCGACGCAGTCGGCCATCGTGGCGCCCTCGATCGGCACGAAAGGGACGACGTCGACGGCGCCAATTCGGGGGTGCTCGCCGGAGTGCGTGCGCAGGTCGATCGCAGGCAGCGCAGCGCCAAAGAGCGCCAGTACGGCGGCCTTGAGAGCGGGCGCGTCGCCCGCCATCGTCAGCACGGATCGGTTGTGGGCCGGGTCGGAGGAGTGATCGAGCAGGCGTACGCCCGGCGTGCGCCGGACGGCGTCGACCAGCGTCGCGACCACATCCTGCCGCCGTCCTTCGCTGACGTTCGGGAT
>MEKU01000005.1:32851-48724 GCA_001767195.1 Acidobacteria bacterium RIFCSPLOWO2_02_FULL_67_21 | reverse complement strand
CCGCCTGCCGCTGCTAATTCGTTGACCCGAGACGAGTTTTGCCCGATAATCGGCACCAGCTCACACGCTACATGTCCGATCCGCTGTCTCCCCCTTCCGTCCGCGCTGCCGAGCCGCGAGACGCTGCGGACCGCGAGGCGCGGATTGAGGAGCTGCTGCTCCTCGGCCTGGATCATTATTTCGCCGGGCAGTACGAGCGCGCGATCAGCGTCTGGACCCGCATCATCTTTCTCGACCGGCACCACGATCGGGCGCGCGCCTACATCGAGCGGGCTCGCGGCGCGTTCGCCGAACGGCAGCGCGAGTCGGACGAATTCCTGCACCACGGCGTGGCGGCCTATAACGCCGGTGAGATCGATCGTGCACGCGATCTCCTGACCCGGGCCGTCGAGCAGGGCAGTGACGCGGCCGACGTGTTCCTCAATCGTCTCAAGAAGGCCGGGACCACCGAGGTAGCCGTCGACGTACGCCCTGAGGTCCTTCCCTCGAGACCATCTCCGCCGCGCCGCCGGGCTCTGGGGCGGCCCAGGCGGCAGGGGTGGGCGGCGGCCGTCGTTGCCAGTCTGGTGATCGCTGCCGCGATGCTGCTCGGCGGCGTACCGCTCGGGACCTGGTTGTCCGAGCTGCAGATGACACGCCCGGCGCGCACGCCCATGCCGATGGCCGAGGAGGCGCTGCCCGTCGTCCGATCGTCGGAGGCGGCACTCGCACGCGCGCGGTCCCTGTACGCCGGCGGGCATCTTCGCGACGCGCTGCGCGCGCTGGACCGCGTCGGGCTGGCCGATCCGCTGCGGCCCGAAGCCGATCGGGCGCGGGCCGACATCCAGCGGGACCTGTTCGTGGCAGCCGGCCTTACGGGCGGGAGCCTCACACAGCCGTGAAGTGCCCGAAATGCAGCTATCTCGGGTTTGAGACCGGGGACCGTTGCAGGAATTGCGGATACGACTTCTCGCTGCTTGCCGACGCCGACCAGCCCCCCATTGAAATCGATCTCGATCTGCGAAACCTCGGTCCCGAAACCCAGGATCCGTCGTCCTGGACCGCGGATATGGACGCGGCCCTGGCCGCAGAGCGCCCGGCGCTGGTCCAGGAACCGAAGCCGGCGCCTCCGGTAGCCGAGCCGCCGCCGTCCCCGGCACCCGAGCTCCGGTTTCCGCTGTTTACGGGAGCCATCGACCAGGACAGCGACGAGCCGCTGATCAAGCTGCCGGCGGCGCCCCGGCCGCCGCTTGCCGTCCGGCGCACACCGGCGACGCCGCGGCTGCGAACCACGCCGCTTGCGACGGCGCGCCCCCCGCGCGAGCCGGTCCTCGAGTTCGAGGATCGCCGGGACCAGGCCGAGGAGGACTTACCGAAAGTGGTCATGCCGCGGCCGGCGTCGGGCGTCTGGGCATCGGAGGCGCGCGGCCGGGACACCGCGGCGGTGAGCGGTGAGGTCAGCCGGCCGGGCATTCGTCTGGCGGCCGCCGCGCTCGATTACCTTCTGCTGGGAGGAATCGCCCTCGCCGTGATCTATCTCACGCTCCGCATCGCGGGCCTCCCGATGGGGGAATGGTCGGCGCTCCCTCCTGCACCGCTCGCGGCATTTCTGCTCTTCGTGCAGTGGTCGTATTTCTGCGCGTTCACAGCGCTGGGCGGACAGACAATCGGCAAGATGGCGTTCAGGCTTCGCGTCGTCGCCGCCGACAACACCCGTCTCGAGCCGGCGCTCGCAGCCCGCCGCGCCATGGCCGGCACGCTCTCGGCCGCAGTGCTCGGCCTCGGCTTCCTGCCCGTCTTCTTCGACCCCGATCGGCGCGCGCTCCACGACCGGGTGGCGCACAGCCGGGTGATCGCGCTGCCGTCAGTCTGAGCGCCGGCTCCGCAGGCGTCTCATGAGTCAGCTCGCGCTGTTGATCGCGACATGCGGGTACGTGGGGTACGCCCCGGTGGCGCCCGGCACCTTCGGATCGGCGGCCGGCCTGGCGCTGTTCTGGGCCGTTCGCAGCGGCGGCGTACCGGCGCTCGAAGCCGCCGTCATCGCGGCGGTGCTGCTTGCCGGGACGTGGAGCGCCTCGGCTGCTGAGCGTCAGCTGGGGGTGCCGGACCCGGGCCCTGTCGTGATCGACGAGGTCGCCGGCATGCTGATCACGCTGGCGTTCATTCCGGTCAACACCGCCGGCGCGCTCCTCGGATTCTTCCTCTTCCGCCTGCTCGACATCGTCAAGCCATGGCCCGCCCGCGGGTTCGAGCGGCTGCCGGGCGGGCTCGGAGTGATGGCCGACGATGTGATGGCGGGCGTGTACGGCAACCTCGTCATGCGCGGCGCCGTGGCGACGCTGCCGGGCTGGTTCGCGTGAGGCCGATCGGCCGGGCTGCCATTCTGGCCGTCGGCAGCGAGCTGCTCACGCCGGCGCGCATCGACACCAACTCCCTGTTCATCACCGAGCAGCTCAACCTGCTGGGCATCGAGGTCGTCTTCAAGGGAGTGGTCGGTGACGACCGCGATGAGATCGGGGCGGCTCTCGGCGCCGCGCTGGCTCGTACGGATCTGGTGGTGTGCACCGGAGGGCTTGGTCCAACCGACGACGATCTGACGAGAGATGTGGCGGCGGCGCTCCTGGGCCGCCCGCTCGAAGAAGACCCGCGCATCGACGACCGCATCCGGGCGAGGTTTGCTGCCAGAGGGTTGAACATGCCCGGGATCAACCGGCGGCAGGCGATGGTGCCGCGGGGCGCCCGCGTGCTGGAGAACGAGGTGGGCACGGCGCCCGGGCTCTGGATTCAGCAGAAAGACCAGGTGGTGCTGCTCCTGCCGGGACCGCCCCGTGAGATGAAAGCGGTTCTCTCGGCCGCCATGGGGGCGCTGAAGGAGCGCGCGGACGGCGTCACGATCGCGCGGGCTGTCCTCCGCATCACGGGACGCACCGAGTCACACACGGAGGAGGTGCTGCGGCCGCTGTATGTGGAGTGGGCGCAGGCACCGATTCCGGTTGTCGCCACGATTCTGGCCTCGCTCGGGCAGATCGAGCTCCACCTGTCGGCGCGGAGCAGGTCGCGGGCAGAGGCCGAAGCGGCCGTGCGCACCGCGGCCGGGCAGGCTGCCGGCGCCGTCGGACGGGACGTGTACAGCAGCGACGGACGGTCTCTGGAACAGGTTGTCGGCGAACTGCTGGTGGCCCGAGGGCTGACGATTGCCGTAGCGGAGTCGTGTACCGGGGGGCTGATCACGTCGAGGCTGACCGATGTGCCCGGGAGCTCGCGATATGTGAACAGGGCGGTTGTCGTCTACGCCGACGAAGCCAAGACGGCCCTCCTGGGCGTCCCGGCGGAGATGATTGCGAGACATGGCGCCGTGAGCGACGAGGTCGCGCGCGCCATGGCCGGAGGCATTCGCGCCCGTGCCGCCACGGATCTCGGCATCGGAGTCACAGGGATCGCCGGGCCGGGCGGCGGCACAGTCCAGAAGCCCGTCGGCACCGTCGCGATAGCCGTCGCCTCGCCGGATGAGACGCGCTCGCGCGTGTTCCGCTTCACGGGCGACCGTGCGCAGGTCAAGTTTCACGCGTCGCAGGCGGCGCTCGACATGGTGCGGCGGATGCTGGAGGCATGAGGCTCTTCGTGGCGGTCGAGCTCGAGCCACGGGTCGCCGCGCAGATTGCAGAGTGCAGCCGGGAGTTGCGGCGCCGGGCGGAGGCGATGGCCCCTCGCGCGCGTGTCAGCTGGGTGCCACCGGAGCGTCTCCATGTGACGGTCCGGTTCATCGGCCAGGCTGACGAAACGCGGGTCACGGCAATCGGATCGGCGCTCGAACCGGCGCTGACGACGCGTCGCTTCGACATCGTCGCGGCGGGCATGGGCGCCTTTCCGGAACGTGGCCGGCCGCGCGTGCTGTGGGCGGGCGTGACTGGCGGTCAGGACGCGCTGGGCAACCTCGCGCGGGAGGTGTCGGGGCGGCTCGAGTCATGCGGCGTGGCGCGCGACGAGCGCCCCTTCCGTCCGCACGTGACACTTGCGCGGATCCGCGACCCGGGCGGACTTCGATCCGGTCCGCTGCTTGCCGGCCTCGTGGACCAGGTGTTCGGCAGCTCGCCGGTCGACGCGATTACACTGTTCGAGAGCCGGCCTTCGTCCAGCGGGCACGTCGACGTTCCGCTGCGGCGCACCCGGCTCGGCTGAAGCCCGGCCTCTACGACCAGAACGTCATCGTATGGAAGAACTTGTCGCGGTCACGCTTGGATATCTGGCCGGCTCCGTGCCGTTCGCGTTGCTGCTGGCGCGGCGGCGCGGCGTCGACCTGCGCCAGGCCGGGAGCGGGAATGTCGGCGCCGCCAACGTGCTGCGCACGAGCGGCGTGGGAATCGCGGTCGCGGCCCTCTGCCTGGACGCGGGCAAGGGGGCCTTTGCGGTGCTCGTGGCGCAGCGCCTCGCCGATGCGCCGGCGACGCCGGTTGCGGCCGGTCTCGCGTCGGTGATCGGCCACGTGTATCCGGTCTGGCTGCGGTTTCGCGGCGGCAAAGGGGTCGCGACGGCCGGGGGCGTGTTCCTGGTGCTGGCGCCGGCCGCAGCGGCGATGGCGGCCGGGGTCTTTGCGCTGGCCACGTGGTGGACGCGATACGTGTCGGTCGGGTCGATGTCGGCATCGATGGCGCTGGTCGCCACGACTGCCGCGGTCGGCGCGCCGGCAGCCGTGACGGCCGGCGCGCTGGTCGCGGCGGTCATCGTCGTGCACAGCCATCGCGCGAATCTGGGACGGCTCGCTGCCGGCACGGAACGGCGACTGGGACAGAGAACATAGACCATTGACGCATTTACGAATCTACGGATTTACGAATTTCCAGCCTCCGGGCGACTGTTCTCAAATCCATCAATTCGTAAATCCGTAAATTCGTAAATGCGATCGGGAGGCAATATCCGACACGCAGCGATCATCGGCGCCGGCGGATGGGGAACCGCGCTGGCGGTCCACCTGGCGCGCGCGGGCCACGATGCGCGCCTCTGGGGGCGGGACGCGGCGCTCGTTGCCGACATGCGCGCGCGGCGTGCGAATGCCGTGTACCTTCCCGACATCGTCTTCCCCGAGCATCTGCACGTCACGGCGGACCTCGCCGAGGCGCTGGACAAGGTCGACCTCGTCGTGGCGGCCGTGCCGTCTCACGGTACACGGCCGATTCTCAGGCACGTCGCCTCGCTCCTCCGTCCGGGCACAATCGTGGTCAGCGCGACCAAGGGGCTGGAACAGGACACGCTCTTCCGCATGTCGGAAGTCATGGCACAGGAGCTCGGCCCTGCCGCACATATCGCCGTGCTGTCCGGCCCCAGTTTCGCGGCCGAATGTGCGCGTCAGCTGCCGACGGCGGTCTCAGTGGCCTCGCGGGACACCGCCGTGGTCGAGCAGGTGCAGGCGGACTTCCGCGCGCCGTACTTCCGTCTGTACGGCACCTGCGACATGGTGGGCGTCGAGATCGGCGGGGCGCTGAAGAACGTGATTGCAATTGCCGCAGGTGTGGCCGAAGGGCTGGCGCTCGGGCACAATGCGCTTGCGGGCCTGATCACCCGCGGGCTTGCCGAAATCACCCGCCTCGCCTGCGCGGCCGGCGCGCAGCGCGACACACTGGCGGGGCTGACGGGCCTTGGTGATCTCGTGTTGACCTGCACAGGGTCGTTGAGCCGCAACCGGCATGTGGGCATCGAGCTCGCGCACGGCCGCACGCTGGCCGACGTGCTGTCGGGCATGAAGATGGTGGCCGAGGGCGTGCGGACGACCGAGGCGGCGCTGGCCCTCGGTGCGCGGCACGGGGTCGAGCTCCCGATTGCCGCGCAGGTCGCGGAGCTGCTGGCGGGACGCAAGGAGGCGAAGACGGCGCTCGAGGAGCTCATGCTCCGGCCGCAGCGGGCCGAAGCAGGATAATGGGACCATGGGCTTTTTCGAGCGGCTGCGCGATGGGCTGAGCCGCACCAAGCAGCAGATTCTCGGCCGCTTCGACGAGATCGTCGAGCAGGCCGGCGCCGGGCCGGCCGCGGGGAGGCCCATCGCCGTCGAAACCGTCGAAGCCCTCGAGGAGCTGCTCATTTCCGCCGACGTCGGCGTCGACGCCACCGAACGGATCGTCGGGCGCGTCCTCGAGCGGGCCGGCCGCGGGGACAGCCTCCGCGATCTCGTCAAGAGCGAAATCCGCACCATCTTCGAGGCGGTGGAGCCCGTCCCGCCTGCCAACGGGCACAGCCCGCACGTGACGCTGATCGTGGGCGTCAACGGCACCGGCAAGACCACGACCATTGGCAAGCTGGCCAATCTGTTCAAGGCCTCCGGCAAACAACCGCTCGTCTGTGCCGCCGACACGTTTCGCGCGGCCGCCGTTGAGCAGCTCGAGATATGGGCCAGGCGGGCGGACGTCGACATCGTGCGCGCCCGTGACGGCGCGGACCCCGCGTCGGTCGTGTATGACGCGATTCAGTCAGGCCGTGCCCGCGGCTGCGATCCGATCCTGGTGGATACCGCCGGACGGCTGCACACGCGCGCCAATCTGATGAGCGAGCTCGACAAGATACGCCGCGTTGCCGCCCGGGCCGCCGAAAGCGCGCCGCACGAAGTGCTGCTGGTGCTCGATGCCACGGTCGGACAGAACGGGCTGGCGCAGGCGCGCGAGTTCACGAGCGTGGCCGGCGTTACCGGGATCGTGCTCACGAAGCTGGATGGAACGGCAAAGGGCGGCATTGCGGTCGCGATCGCCCACGACCTGAAGCTGCCGATCCGGTATGTGGGCGTTGGTGAGGGGATCGACGACCTCGTGCCGTTCTCAGCGCAGGAATACGTCGACGCGCTGTTTCAGGACAAATGGTGAGCGAGGTGGCCGGGCCGAGCGGCGACGCGGCGCTGCCGACGGCGCACGACGTCCGATGGATGCGCCGGGCGCTGACGCACGCGCACCGCGGGCTCGGTCGCACCACGCCGAACCCGGTCGTGGGCGCCTGCGTGGTCACCGACGAGGGCGTTGTCGTCGGCGACGGGGCGCATCAGCGGGCCGGCGAGCCTCACGCGGAGGTGTTTGCCCTGGAGGAGGCCGGATCCCGCGCGCGCGGCGCCACGCTCTACTGCACCCTCGAGCCCTGTTCGCATACGGGACGCACCGGCCCCTGCACCGACCGCATCATCGAGGCGGGCATCAGGCGGGTGGTGGCCGCGATGGAGGATCCGCATCCGCTCGTCAGCGGCCGCGGGTTCACGATCCTGCGCGGCCATGGCATTGCGGTCGAGACCGGCGTCGAGCGGGAGCAGGCTGTCCGGCTCAATCAGCCGTTTCTCACGACCATCCGGGAGGCGCGGCCGTTCGTCATTCTGAAGGCGGCGACGAGTGTGGACGGCCGGCTGGCTGCGGCGCCGGGCGCGCGAACCCGGCTGACATCGATGGCCGCGCTCCGGCACGCGCACCAGCACCGTGCGCAGGTCGACGCAGTGGCGATCGGCTCCGGCACCCTTCTCGCGGACGACCCGCTGCTCACCGTGCGTCACGTCTACCGGGAGCGGCCGCTGACGAGGGTGGTGTTCGATCGCAGGCTGCGGAGCTCGCCGGGGGCGCGCCTCTTCACGACGCTCGATTCGGGACCGGCGATAATAGTGACATCCCACGCAGCCGTTCGCGCTGAAAGCGGCCGGGCACGGGCACTCGAGGCTGCCGGCGCGACGCTCGTGGCGCTCGACGACTGTGATGTTCGCCGGGCACTGCAGGTGCTCGGCGGGCTGGACATCCAGAGCCTGCTGCTCGAAGGCGGCTCCGGCGTGCACCGGGCGGCGCTCGATGCGGGTGTCGTCGATTACGTGCAGCTCTACGTGGCGCCGATCGCCGTCGGCACCGGCGGGCCGCCGGTCGCATTCAACACGTCCTGCGCCGTGACGTCGCTGTTCGAGCCGCAGGTGCGCATGCTCGGACCCGACGTGCTGATTGAAGGCTATGTTCACCGGCCTCATTGAGGCAGTTGGCCGCATCGCCGACGTGCAGCGCACGACGGCGGGCCTGCGGTTGACGATCGGCTCGGCGCTCGCGGCGGAGCTGCATCCCGGCGACAGCGTCGCCGTCAGCGGCGTCTGTCTGACCGTGCGCGCGTCGGCGGCCGACTCGTGTGAGGCTGACGTCGGGCCGGAGACCGCACGGGTGACGACGCTCGGGTCGCTGAATGCCGGAGCGGCGGTCAATCTCGAGCGTCCCATGCCGGCTGACGGCCGGTTCGGGGGGCACTTCGTGCTGGGCCATGTCGACGGGACGGGCCGGCTGGCCGAGATTCGCGAAGAGGGCGGTGCCATGTGGCTTACGGTTTCGTTTGGACGCCCGCTGGCGCAGTTCTTCATTCCGAAGGGGTCGGTGGCGCTCGACGGAATCAGCCTGACGATTGCCGCGCTCGGCGAGAGCACCTTTCAGGTCATGATCGTGCCGCACACGTGGGAACATACGAACCTGCCTTCGCTCGGCGTCGGCGATCGGGTCAATCTCGAATGCGACGTGATTGGGAAGTATGTGGTTCGGGCGGCCGAGTTGGTGGCGCGGCACGCCTGATCTGCCGATAAGGCGAACGATGACGACGAAGAACCGCGACATCCGGATGGCCAGGGCCCCGCGCCGGCAATTCGCGGCCATCGAAGAGGCGATCGACGGCATCCGCGCCGGCCGCATGGTCATTGTCGTCGACGATGAGGAGCGCGAGAACGAGGGGGACCTGACGATTGCGGCGGAGAAGGTGACTCCCGAGGCGATCAATTTCATGGCCCGGCACGGTCGCGGGCTGATCTGCATGCCGATGACGGGCGAGCGGCTCGATCAGCTCGAGGTCCCGCTGATGGTCAATCAGAACACGACGACGTTCAACACCGCGTTCTGCGTCAGCATCGAAGCCAAGCACGACGTGAGCACCGGAATTTCGGCCGCGGATCGCGCTGCAACCGTGCGTGCCGCGATCGACTCCGCCACTCGCCCCGGCGACCTGGCGCGCCCCGGCCACATGTTTCCGCTGCGCGCGCGGGACGGCGGGGTGCTCGTGCGCGCCGGTCAGACCGAAGCGGCCGTCGATCTGGCCCGGATCGCGGGTCTCTACCCGGCCGGCGTGATCTGCGAAATCATGAACGAGGACGGCACGATGGCGCGCGTGCCCGAGCTGACGCGGTTTGCCCGGAAGCACGGCCTCCTGCTGATCACGATTGCCGACCTCATCAAGTACCGGATGCGCACCGAGCGGCTCGTCAGGCGCGTGGCCACGGCGGATCTGCCGACCGAGCACGGGCCGTTCCGCATCTACGCGTACCAGAGCCAGATCGACAACGAAACCCACGTTGCACTCGTGTGCGGGGACATCGGCGACGGCCGCGACGTGCTCGTTCGCGTCCACTCGAAATGCCTGACCGGCGATGTGTTCCATTCGGCGCGCTGCGACTGTGGCGACCAGCTCGAGACCGCGCTGGGCCGGATCGTGCAGGAGGGGCGAGGAATCCTCCTGTACCTCAATCAGGAGGGGCGGGGGATCGGGCTGGCCAACAAGATCCGCGCCTACGAGCTCCAGGACCAGGGGCTCGATACCGTCGAAGCCAACGAGCGCCTGGGGTTCAAGGCCGATCAGCGGGACTACGGCATCGGGGCGCAGATCCTGAGCGACCTCGGGGTCCGCACGATGCGCCTGCTCACCAACAACCCGCGGAAATTCGTGGGGCTGCAGGGCTACGGCCTGGCGATCGCCGAAGCAGTGCCACTCGAGATTCCGGCGTCGGACTCGACGCGCCGCTATCTGAAGACCAAGAAGGACAAGCTCGGGCACCGCCTGTCGTCGGTGTAGCCAGGATTCCGCTTGACGGCCGGCCAAGAGTGCTGGCATTGTCCCTGGACGCGCGAAGCGCGTGAGGAGATACTGTCAACCAGCCGAGGGCTCTCGGCTGGTTCGATGCCCGCGCCGCCGGAACCCTGCGGGTGAGGAGTGATGTAGCCGTGAGCCTGTTCCCCATTCGATGCTTCGTTTTCCGTTTCGTGGCGCTTGCTGCCGCCGTCCTCATTGCTGCATCCCCGACGCTGGCGCAGCAGGGCGCCGGCGAGGTGTTCAAGCCGCAGGTCGGCCAGGCCGGCAAGGACGTGGTCTGGGTGCCGACCCCCGATGCGCTCGTCGCCACCATGCTCGACATGGCCAAGGTGACGCCGCAGGATTTCGTCATGGACCTCGGGTCGGGCGACGGCCGGACCGTGATTGCGGCAGCCAGGCGCGGCGCACGCGCAGTCGGCATCGAGTACAACCCGGAGATGGTCGGGCTTTCGCGCCGCAATGCGACGGCCGCCGGCGTCACCGACCGCGCCACCTTCCAGAACGCCGACCTCTTCACCATCGACCTCTCGAAGGCGCAGGTCATCACGATGTTCCTGCTCCCGTCGATCAACATGAAGCTGCGGCCGACGCTGTTGAACCTCCGGCCCGGCACGCGGATCGTGTCGAACACCTTCACCCTGGAGGACTGGGAGCCGGATGCCACGCAGACGGTCGGCGACGGATGCAGCTCCTGGTGCACCGCGCTCCTGTGGATTGTGCCGGCCAAGGTCGAGGGCACGTGGCGGCTGGCGGATGACCAGCTCGTGCTGAAGCAGCAGTTCCAGATGCTCTCCGGGTCGCTCGGATCGACCACGCTCGCCGCCGGGCGCGTGCGGGGCGACGAGATCAGCTTCTCGGTCGGCGCCGCCAAGTACACCGGGCGGGTCGACGGCAACACCATCAAGGGAACCATCACCGGCGGCAGCGGAGGCGCGTTCACCGCGGCCCGCGCCGCCCGGTAGAGCTGGAGCTCACGGAGGCTACGGAGGGCACGGATTTTGGCTCCGTTCCTTCGTTTCTCCGTGTGAATCCGTTCCCTCCGTTCCCTGACCCGGTCGCATGCATTAAGATAAGAGTTTGCGCCAGTTAGGGTTAGCGCCCTTGTAGGGGTGGTCCCTTCCCGGGGCCGCATGTCCATTTCCCATGTTCGAGTCGCTCAGCACCCGCGTTCAGGACGTCTTCAAGTCGCTGCGGGGAGAGGTCCGTCTGACGCCCGAACAGGTCGAGGAGGCGCTGCGGGAGATCCGGCTCGCGCTGCTCGAAGCGGACGTCAACTTCAAGGTCGTCAAGGCGTTCGTCGACCGCGTGCGGGACCGCGCGATGGACCAGACGGTCCTTCGGAGCCTGACGCCCGGACAGCAGGTCATCAAGATCGTTCGCGACGAACTGCTCGCGCTCTTCGGCGATGCCGAAGGGGGGCTCACGAAGAGCGCCCCGGTGCCGCGCGTCATCCTGCTGCTCGGTCTGCAGGGATCCGGGAAGACGACCACGGCGGCGAAGCTCGGCATGTGGCTGGCCCGCCAGGGCCGGCATCCGTTGATGGTATCGACTGACGTCAGGCGTCCTGCGGCCATCGAGCAGCTCTCGGTGCTCGGAGACAAGGCCGATGTCCGGGTCTTCACGCCGGACACGATGGACCCGGTGGCGCGCGCCGGCGGCGCCCTCGCCGAAGCGCGGGCCAAGGGGTTCGATACGGTCCTGGTCGACACGGCGGGCCGGCTGCACATCGACGACGACCTGATGACGGAGCTGCAGGCGATCAAGGACGCCGTGCAGCCGGCGGACCTGCTGTATGTCGCCGACGCGATGACCGGACAGGACGCGATCAAGAGCGCGGGCGAATTCAATCGCCGCGTGGGCGTGACCGGCGTCGTGCTCACGAAGCTCGATGGCGACGCGCGCGGCGGCGCGGCGCTCTCGGTCGTCTCCGTCGTCGGCGTGCCGATCGCGTTCATCGGCAGCGGCGAGCGGCTCGAGGATCTGGAGCTGTTCCATCCCGATCGCATCGTGTCGCGGATGCTCGGGATGGGCGACATGCTGTCGCTCATCGAAAAGGCCGAGCAGGCGATCGACAAGGACGAGGCCGAGCAGCTCGAAGAGAAGCTGCGGAAGAACGAGTTCACGCTGGACGACTTCCGCACGCAGCTCAAGACGATCCGGCGGATGGGGCCGCTCGAGAGCGTACTCGGCATGATTCCGGGCCTCGGCGGGCTGAAACAGCTTGCCGACAACAAGCCCGATGAGAACCAGATGGGCCGTGTGGAGGCGATCATCAGCTCGATGACGCCGGCCGAGCGGCGCAACCATACAATCATCAACGGCAGCCGCCGGAAGCGGATTGCGGCGGGCAGCGGGACGTCGGTGGAAGAGATCAACCGGCTGCTGAAGCAGTTCACCGAGATGCGGCGTGTGCTCCAGATGATCGGGCAGGGTGGGATGCCGGGAATGGGCGGCGGGCTCAAGATCCCGAAAATGCCTCAGAAGGCGCTGGGTGCGCCGTCGGGCAAGAGGCGGAAGAAGGGTGGGCCGTGGGGGCTCATCAAGACGAGGTGAGTGATGCTATCGATTCGGTTACGGCGGGCGGGGTCGACCAAGAAGCCCTACTTCCGTGTGGTGGTGACGGAGGGGCGGTCCGGCCGCGACGGCAGTTTCGTTGAGAACGTGGGCACGTACAACCCGCGCTCGAAGCCGGCGGAGGTGGCGATCAACAAGGCGCGCCTGGCGCACTGGCTGAAGCGCGGCGCGCGCCCCTCGGATACGGTGCGGACGCTGCTCGGCAAGCACCTGTCGCGCGACCTCGCGGCTCCGGCCGACGCGCCGGCAGTGCCGTAATGCCGGCGGACGGAGGTGCCAGCCCGCTCCGCGCGGTGATTGAAACCGCCGTGCGGGGGCTGGTGGATCAGCCCGACTCGGTCACGGTGACTGAAACCGTGCGCCGCGGCATGACCGTGGTGGAATTGCGCACGGCGCCGGGCGACATGGGCAAGATCATCGGCCGGCAGGGGCGGACGGCGGCGGCCCTGCGGACGCTGCTTGCGGTGACCGCCGAGCGGCATGGGCAGCGGGCGCAGCTGGACATCAAAGATTAACTGGGGTCGGAGGTCATTTTTCGAGGACACTCCGAGTCCTGAAGGTTGAACGAGGAGTGTCCTCGAAAAATGACCTCCGACCCCAGTTCGTGGGATGACATGGTGCTCGTCGGACGGATCGCGCGGCCGCACGGGCTTCGTGGCCACGTGTTCGTGAATCCGGAGACCGATTTTGCCGAGGCGCGCTTCCGTCCCGGGGCCGTAGTCTGGATGCGTGCAGCGGATGGTCCCAGGGCGCTGACGGTCGCCTCGGCCCGGATGCAGAGCGGGCGGCCGGTCATCGGGTTCGAGGGGCTGTCGCACGTCGACGAGGTGGAAACGCTGGCCGGCGCCGAGCTTCGCGTGCCGGAGCAGGATCTGCAGCCGCTGGGGCCGGGCCACTACTACGAGCATCAGCTCGTCGGGTGCCGGGTGGAAACGCTGCGAGGCGAGCAGGTGGGCGTCGTGTCGCGGGTCGAAGGCGGCGCCGGAGGCAGCCGGCTGATCGTCGACGGCAGGCGCGGGGAGGTGCTGATTCCGCTGGCGGCCGACATCTGCGTGGACGTCGACATCGCCGCGCGCACGATTCGAGTCGATCCGCCGGAGGGGCTGCTGGAGCTGAACGTAGCAGGCAGTAGGCAGTAGGCAGTGAAATTCGACATCGTGACGATCTTTCCGCGGATGGTCGAGGCGACGCTTGCCGACGGCGTCGTGGCGCGCGGGATCGAGCGGGGGCTGCTGGACGTCGAAGTGCACGACCTTCGCGACCACACGACGGATCGTCACCGCAGCGTCGACGACGTCCCCTATGGCGGTGGGCCGGGGATGGTGATGAAGCCGGAGCCACTCGCCAGGGCCGTGCGGCAGATCCGGGAGCGGCGCGGCGATCCCGCCACCGTCATCCTGCTGACGCCACAGGGGCGGCGGTTCACGCAGGCCGACGCGGTGCGCCTGAGCACGCTCAAGCATGTCGTGCTGCTGTGCGGCCGATATGAAGGGATGGACGAGCGGGTCCGGACGGCGGTCGCCACCGAGGAACTGTCGATCGGCGATTACGTGCTGAGCGGCGGCGAGCTGGCCGCTCTGGTGGTGATGGATGCGGTCGGCCGCCTGATTCCCGGGGTCGTCGGGGACAGCCGGTCGGTCGAGGAGGACTCGTTCGCGCGGGGGCTCCTCGACTACCCGCATTACACGCGCCCCTCGGAATTCGAGGGAAGCCGGGTGCCCGACGTGCTGCTCTCGGGGCATCATGAGGAGGTCCGCCGCTGGCGCAAGCGGGCCGCGCTGCGGCGGACGCTGGAGCGGCGGCCCGAGCTGCTGGACGCGGCCGCCCTCGACGACGAGGAGCGGGCGATGCTGGGCGAGATTCGAAGGGAACAGGAGAGAGATCATGAGCGCGATTGAGCTGGTCGAGAAGCCGCAGCTGACGGCGCGGCCCGACCTGAAATCCGGGGACACCGTGCGTGTGCACGTGAAGGTCCGCGAAGGCGACAAGGAACGGATCCAGATCTTCGAGGGGATCGTGATCGGCATGCACCGCGGCGGCGCCCGCGCGTCGTTCACCGTGCGGAAAGTGTCGTTCGGCCAGGGGGTCGAGCGGATCTTCCCGCTGCATTCGCCGTCGATTGCGAAGGTCGACGTCGTGCGGTCGGCCCGCGTGCGCCGCGCCAAGCTCTACTTTCTGCGCGGCCTGAAAGGCAAGGCGGCGCGGATGAAAGAGACTGCCAGGCGCGTGCCAGGCAGCGGGCAGTAGGCGGCGGACGTGCGCGCACGCGCGATGCGAACCCTCGAGAACGCCATGCGGCGTTGGGGGTTCTATCGCGTGGCCGGCTGCGACGAGGTCGGGCGCGGCTGTCTGGCCGGGCCCGTCGTCGCGGCCGCCGTCGTGCTCGATCCCGATCGACACATCCCGGGCATCGCCGACTCGAAGCTCGTCCCACGGCCCGAACGCGAGCGGCTCTACGAGGCGATCACGAGCCGCGCGCTTGCGTGGTCGGTCGCCTCCGCCGGGCCGCAGGAGATCGACGATCTCAACATCCACCGGGCATCCCTGATGGCCATGGCCCGAGCGGTGCTCGCGCTGGCGCCGCTGCCCGATCTGGTGCTGGTCGATGCCTTCCGCATTCCCGACCTGCCGATGGCGCAGCGGCCGGTCCTGCACGGCGACCGGCGGTGCGCCGCGATTGCGGCCGCGTCGATCGTCGCCAAAGTGACCCGCGACCGTGAAATGCTCGTGCACCACGCCGCCGACCCCCGCTACGGCTACGATCATCACAAAGGCTACGCCACCGCGGAGCACCTGGCCGCGGTCGCCCAGCACGGCTACTCCGCGCTCCATCGACACTCCTTCAGGCCCCCGTCCCTGTTTGATACGATCGAGAACGCGTAGGTCAAAAGTCAAAAATACGTTTGCCCTTTGACCTTTGTCTTTTGACCTAATCTGAACACCCGGTGCCCATAGATCGCGAGGCCGCTCTCAAGAAGGCGGAGAAGCTCCTGCGGCAGGGAAGGCTCGACGGAGCCATCGAGGAATACGCACGGCTCGTCGCGGATCAGCCGCAGGACTGGAACGCCATCAACGCCCTGGGCGATCTGTACGTGCGGGCGGGCGATTCCGACCGCGCGGTCGCGCAGTTCACGCGCGTGGCCGACTATCTGTTTGCCGAAGGCTTTCTGCCCAAGGCCGCCGCGCTCTACAAGAAGGCGCTCAAGGTGCAGGGCCACCACGAACACACGCTGCTGCGTCTCGGTGAGATCGCCGCGCGCCAGGGGCTGCTGGCCGACGCCCGCACGTACTGGGGCCAGCTTGCCGAGCGCCGGCGCCAGCGCGGCGACGAGGCCGGGGCGGCCGAGTGTCTCGGCCGGATTCGCGCGCTCGAGGAGGAGCAGGACGAGGCCGGACCGGTGCCGGAATCGGCCTCGACGGATGAGCCCGAGGAAGGCCCGGAGCGCCTGCTGGCGGAGGCGCGGCAGGAGCTCGCGGCGGGCC
>MEKU01000005.1:491-32844 GCA_001767195.1 Acidobacteria bacterium RIFCSPLOWO2_02_FULL_67_21 | reverse complement strand
CTCCTCACCCGCGTGCTCATGCTCGACACGACGTTTCACGGCGCCGTTCTTGGCGTCGCACTCGAGGCGGCCCGGGAAGGACGCCTCGACAGCGCATTCGGGTGTGTCGAGGTCGCCGCCGACGCGGCGGTGCTCGACGGCGACTGGACGCGGGCGATCGGCGCGCTCGAGACGTTTGTCGCTGCCGCCCCACATATCCCGGCGCTCATGAAGCTGGTCGAGCTGTGCGTGGATGCGGGCGCCGACGGGGCGCTGCGGGCGGCGCAGGCAGGACTGGCCGATGCCTACCTCGAGGCGGGGATGGGCAGCGAAGCCCGGGTCATTGCCGAGGACCTGCTGGAGCGGGAGCCCGGATCCACCGCGCACGCGGAGCGGCGGCGGCGCGCGCTGGCGCTCCTCGGCCCGTCGCTCGACACCGGGGACCCGCAGGCGCCCGCGGGCCCGCCCGCTGAAGAGATTGAGGTCGATCTGAGCGAGATCCTCGCCGGGATCGGCGCGCCCGCCGTCGAGCGCGAGCCACAGGACGATGAGGCCTACGATCGCGGGCGCGAGCATCTGCAGGCAGGCCGGGAGGACGAGGCGATTCGCGACCTGACGACGGCGACGCGTGTACCGCGAACGCGGGCCCGCGCCGCGGCCGATCTCGGTCGCCTGTGCATCCGGCGCGGCGAGCTGCAGACCGCAGTCGACTGGCTGGAGCTGGCGGCGGACGACCCCGCGGCCTCGCCTGAGGAGGCGTACAACGTCCTGTACGACCTGGCGGATGCACTCGAGCGTCTGGGAGAAACGGCCCGCGCGCTCGCGATCCTGGTCGAGCTGGATGCCGACGCCGCGGGGTATCGTGACGTGCGCCGCCGCATCGAGCAGCTGACGCGGGCGCAGGCCGGGAGCCACGGCCGATGAAGCGCCTTCTGCTGGTGCTTCTCTTCGTGGAAGTCGGGTTCGTGCTGATCGTTCTGCCCTGGTCGGCGTTCTGGGATCGCAATTACTTCGCGCAGCTGGCCCCGTTCCTCCAATCGCTCATCACCAACAACTTCGTGCGCGGCGCCGTGTCCGGGCTCGGTCTGATTAATGTGCTGGTGGGGCTCGGCGAGCTTCTTTCGATCGTCTTGAGCCGCGCGCAGGATCGGCCTCCGTCCATCACGTCCTGATGCATCCGGTCGTGTGCATGATTACCGCCTCGATCTCGCCGGAGCCCGCCGCCATGCGCGCGCTCGTCGATCGGATTCGGGCCGCGGCGCTTGCGGGCGTCCACCTCGTGCAGGTGCGCCAGCATACGCTCGGGGCGCGCGCGCTGACCGGCCTGGTCGAGCAGGCGATCGACGCGGTGCGCGGCACGCAGGCCCGCGTCGTGGTGAACGATCGCCTCGATGTGGCGCTCGCGGCCGGCGCGCACGGCGTCCATCTGCGCGGCGATTCCATGCCCGGCATCCGCGCCCGGGCCGTGGCGCCGTCGTCCTTCCTGATCGGGAGGTCGGTGCACTCGCCGCTCGAAGCTCGGCAGGCGGCGGCGGCCGGCGGCCTCGACTATCTGCTGTACGGCGCCGTGTTTCCGACGCCATCGAAGCCGGGCGCCACCGGTGCCGGTCTTGCCGGCCTTGCCGAAACGTGTACGGCCGTTGCACTGCCGGTTCTGGCCGTTGGCGGCATGTCCGCCGGGCGTCTCAACGGGGTCGGACGGGCCGGCGCGGCCGGCTTTGCGGCGATCGGACTGTTCGCCGACTGCGCCGTCGATGCGCTCGGCCCGGCGGTCGCGGCCGCGGCGCACGTGTTTGACACCCCCTGACGCCTTCCCTACCATTTGGGCGCAGCATGGTGATGGCCGAATCGTTGAAGCCCGACTTCGGGACGAAGATGAAGCGGCTGCGTGAAGAGCGCGGCGTCACCCTGCGTCAGATCGCCGACGCCACCAAGCTGTCGGTCGGCGCGCTCGAAGCGCTCGAGCGCAACGATATTTCCAGGCTGCCGGGCGGCATCTTCACACGCGCGTTCGTCCGCTCGTACGCGACCGAGGTCGGCCTCGATCCCGAGCAGACGGTCCGTGATTTCCTCGTGCAGTTTCCCCACGACTCCACCGTCGGAAGCCCTCAGGCGCTCCAGGACAGCGACGCGGCCGATGTCCGCAGGCGCGTCGGCATCACCGCAGTGATTGTCGTCGTCGTTCTTTCGGCGCTGCTCGGCGCCGCGCTGCTGGTGACGATGACGCTCCGGAACTGATCGGGCGGCACCCGCGGCAGCCTCGACATGGATCCCGGCGCGACGACCCCTCTTCTGGATTTCTTCAAGCGCGGCGAGGTCGACCGCGACATCCGGCTCATGGTGGCGCGGCGGGAGCTGGGCCTCCGCGACCACGAGCAGCGCGGCCTGCTCGAGCTGCTGGTCACCGACGCGGATCCGGAGATTGCGCGTCTCGCGGCCGACGGTCTGCGCATGATGACCGGTCCGCCCGGCGAGCCGGCGGAGCCTGCCGGGCCGGGCGCCGGGGAAGCGGTGCCGGAAGGAACGACGCTGCAGAAGATTGCGGCCATGAGCCCGGGCCAGCGTCTGGCGCTGGCCATGAAGGGCACACGCGAGGAACGGGCGGTTCTCGTGCGCGACCCGAACAAGATCGTGGCGGTGGCCGTACTGAGCAGCCCGAAGATCACCGACTCGGAGGTGGAGCGCATCGCCAAGATGGCCAACGTCTCCGATGACGTGCTGCGCATCATCGGCCAGACGCGGGCGTGGGCGAAGAACTATTCGATTGTGGCGGCGCTGACGAAGAACCCGAAGACGCCGATCCCGGTCTCGCTCACCCTGCTGTCGCGGCTGCACGAGGCGGAGGTGAAGACCCTGGCGGCCGATCGCAACGTGCCGGACGTGATCAGGACCGCCGCTCGCAGGAGACTTGCGCCCAGATGAGGACGGTAGGAAGCATTAGCAGCCTCCCGACATTAACGAAAGCCCGTTCTGCGACGCCGCCACGATCCCTTGGCGCTCGCGCCGCCCCGGACACAGCAGATCCGGGTCGGCTCGCTGAGGAGGTGCTCGTGCCCGAAGGCGAGGGACGGCCCGGCGGCCGCGATCCACTGGGGCGACTGGGGCACCTGCGCGATGTCGCGATCGGCCTCGACACGCTGGAGGTGGCGACGGCGGACACGGACCAGCCGGACCCTGTTTCGTTGCCCGACCACGTGCCCATCCCGTATGGCATGCGGGTGCCGACCTTCGTTGTCTCGCCGTGGGTCCCGCCGGGCAAGGGACCGAGCGTCGCGCTCGATCACTGCTCGATCGTGAAGACGGTGCTCGCGCGATTCCTTGGCGCCGACAAGCCGTTTCTCAGTGAACGGGTCGCCGCGTCGCACTCGTTCGAGTCCTTCCTGAGCGAGCCCCAGCCGCGGATGGACATCGAGCACACAGAGCCGCTCGCGCCGCTTCCCGACACCGTCCGTCGCGTCGCGCCGGGCGGGAGCCAGATCGTCACCCCGCCCATCTCGCGCAAGCGCCTGCGGGAGGAGCCCGTCGAGTTCCACGATCTGTCTGGCTGGGTGGCACGGCTGATCGGGCGGTGATGCCGCAAGAGGCGGCGAGCGCGACTGCCGCTACGGTGGGCGACCTTCGCTTTGGCTTGCCAACCGTAGCTCACGCGCTCGTCGGCGACGTTCGAGGCGTCGTGAGCCTGAAGCGGCTGCCCGCCGTGCGCGGGGCGTCGTGACGCGCAGGCATCCCTGCCGTTGCGCACGTGCCGGTTTCGCTGTAGGGTAACGCGCATGGCTTCGTCGGCTTTGCTGCGATTCGCGCTGGGCGCGGCGATGGCCGCCGAACTTGCCACCGCCGTCCTCACACAGGGCATCGCGCCCGTGAACAACGGCGCCAACCCGTACGTCACGATCCGCGACTGGGCGAAGATTCCCGATCGGCCCTGGGGCGGGTCGAACGGCGTGGCTATCGATCGCGACGGCCGCTCCCTCTGGGCCGTCGATCGATGCTCGCCGGGCACGACGCCGGGATGTCTCGGGAGCACGGCGCACCCGGTGCATAAGTTCGACGAGAACGGCAGCCGGGTGACCGCGTTCGGCGGCGGCATGTTCGTGTGGCCGCACGGCCTGCACGTCGACCGCGACGGCAACGCCTGGGTCGCCGACGCGCGCGCGCCGAACGCGAAGGACCGGCAGGCGTACCCGAACGAGCAGAAGAAGGGGAGCGTCGTCGTGAAGTTCAGCCCCAACGGCAACGTGCTGATGACGATCGGCACTCCGGGCGTGGTGGGTAACCCGCCGAACGCGCTGACCGATCCGACGCACGCGATTACCGACCCGGCGACGGGCGACGTCTACGTGGCTGAGAGCCACACCGACGTCGAGGATCCGAATCTGGTCGGGCGGATTTCCGTTTTCGATCGCAACGGGAGGTACCTGCGGACGATCGGCCGAACGGGCACCGCGCCCGGCGAGTTCCGGACGCCGCACATGCTGGCGTGGGACTCTCAGGGCCGGCTGATCGTGGCCGATCGCCACAACCACCGCGTGCAGATCCTCACCAAGGAAGGCAAGTACATCACCGAGTACAAGGAGTTCAGCCGGGTGAGCGGGATTGCCGTGGACCGCAACGACATACTCTACGCAGCGGACTCGGAGTCGGACGCGCGCCGGCACCCCGGCTGGCTGAAAGGGATCCGCATCGGCAGCCTGAAGGACGGCAAGGTGACGATGTTCATTCCGCCGCACATGACGAACGCGGAGGAGGGCGCCATGGGCGAGGGGATCGCCGTCGACGCCGCCGACAACATCTACACGGCCGAGGCGACTGTGCGGGGCATCACGAAGTACGTGCGGAAGTGACCTTCGCCGGGGCCGGCACGTACTGGCGCACCGCTCGCAGCCTGCAATGCGCCACGCCGAGCGGGCCGATCAGTTTCGGAAACGGAGATGTGCCGCTGCCGTGTGCGCTCTATTCGGACGGCTTCCAAGGGCGCGGCCAATGCGACGATGCCGCGCTCGTTCATGAACTGGCATCCACTCGCCCAGGACCTTGCGAGTTCTCCAACTGAATCTGCGGCTTTAGCGGCAGCGATTACGTCTCGCTCCACGAAATCAGCGCGTGGCTCGGCCACACCGATATCAAAACCACGTCCATCTACCTCCGCATCACGCAGGCGAGTCTGCCGCAGGCGGCTGACCGGCTGGAACGGTTCCACGAGGAACAGGAACAACAGAAGAAGCAGGAGGAGAAGAAAGCCAAGCGTCAGCGTCGTCGTCCGCCAACACTGTCACGGCCGAGCGGAGCAGCCAGCTACACGATCGACTAGCCACCAGGAAATACAGGCCGATGCTCTCGCGGGGTGTCGGCCTGTTTTCCTTCCGCTCAGAACGGTGTCCTGATCTACACTTCGCGAAAGGGATCTTCCCAACAAGGGCGGGCGGAAGGTTCAGGATGTCCGCTAACATTTGGTATGACCTATTCGGCTCGCAATACGCTTCCCCTGTTCGAGCCGGTTTCCGCGGTTCCGGAATCCGTAAGCGATGGAGCGGTGCCGCCTTTCGTCGATCTGGTCCAAAATTTCAGCGAGTTCGGTCAGCCTTCGGTCCAAGTGTGGGAAGGCCCCATCCGTTACCTGATCAACGAATTCTGGACCTCAGGTCAGCGTCAGGCCCATTCGGTCCACGAGGTGAGCTACCGGGCTTGCTTCAAGCCGCAGCTTCCCGAGTTCTTCATCAAGCGTCTCACTAAGCCCCGCGACGCCGTCTACGATCCGTTTATGGGGCGGGGGACAACTCCCGTTCAGGCGGCTCTCATGGGCCGCCAGCCGATCGGCAACGACATCAACCCCTTGAGCGTCCTGTTCAGCCGACCCCGATTGGAACCACCGGCGATCGGCGAGGTCGCTCGCAGGTTGGACCAAGTCAGGTGGGATGAGGGGGAGGTCGATGACCCCGAGCTTCTCGCTTTCTACAGCCCGCGGACATTGCGTCACATCTGCGCGCTTCGCAGTTGGCTGATTGAACGAGCTCCAGTAGACCGCACCCCAGACCCCGTCGACGACTGGATCAGGATGGTGGCGATCAACCGATTGTCCGGCCATTCACCGGGCTTCTTCTCCGTCTACACACTTCCGCCGAATCAAGCCGTATCCGCTCAGTCGCAGCGGAAGATCAATGAACGGAGGGGACAGACACCCCCGGACCGCGACGTAAAGAAGCTGATTTTGAAAAAGACAGCGTCGCTGCTGAGTGACGGACCCGTGGCATCCCACCCACCGTCGCTGTTGGTCACCGGCACAGCGCAGTCGACACCTGCGATTGGCAGCGGTTCGGTTCAGTTGGTCGTCACGTCCCCACCGTTCCTCGACATTGTGCAATACGCCGAAGACAACTGGCTCAGAAGCTGGTTCGCTGGCATCGACGTGGCAAGCGTCGCCATTGCGCACCACCGAACCGAGGCGGGGTGGCAGAACATGGTTCGGGAGACGCTGAACGAATTGGCGCGGGTTGTTAAGCCCGGCGGGCATGTCGCCTTCGAGGTTGGCGAGGTCCGTAACGGCAAGGTCCTTCTTGAACGTCTAGTATGGGAAGCTGCGGAAGGGCTCCCGTTTGACCGCCTGTTCGTCATGGTGAACCAGCAGGAATTCACCAAGACGGCGAACTGCTGGGGCGTCAGGAATAACGCAAAGGGGACCAACACCAACAGGATCGTTATCCTGCACCGACATTGAGACTGGTTCACCCTACCGTGCGTGTTCCTTGGTCGGCTCGGTCGATAAGAACCGTCGAGGTATTCAGTGGACGACAAAGAAAGGCTCAACGTCCTTGAGCAAGCGCTGGCTCAAATGCTCAAGCCGGTGAAAGTTCTTGCGAAGGGCTTTACGGCGCGCAGCGCCGATCTCGGCGGGTCGTTGACCTGTTTTCACGCGCCAGCCCGAAGGACTCTTGTGTCGCACGGCCTCTGTTACCATCGTCCAGGAGCATAAAGGGATGAAGACCGTCCAGACGGAGGTTCCCGAGCAACTGTACGCGCAGCTCCGCTCGCTCGTGGCGCTCGGCTGGTTCCAGGACGAGGGCGATGTGATTCGGGAGGCACTGCGGCGCTTCCTCGAGGTGCACCGGCCCGACATCAATCGCGGTTCGGGCCGATTCCAGGATTCGAGGTCTTCGGCTACTCGTGGCCAGAGCAGAGCGCCACGCAGGGCCCGCGGCTGCGTGGCGCCGGTCCCTGCGTGCCTCGGGCTCTCACTGTCCCGCGCCGACCGAGTACTTGGTGAACGGCCCGCCCGCGAACCGCATGGAGTTCGGTCCCTCGGCGGCATAGACGTTGCCGTCCGCGTCGACCGCGACGCCCTCGCCCGCGGCGCCCTGGTACGGCCGCGTGTCCGCTGTAAACGGCGGGACAAACCCGACGATCCAGTCGGCGTCGATCCGGCCGATGCGCACGCCATTCCTCCAATTCGGGTGGCTGGTCGGGCTCGACTCGGAGTCGATGGCGTAGACCATGTCATCCGGGGTGATGTGGATCCCACTGATGCGCCCGTACATGTAGCGCGACTCGAGATACGTGCCGCTCTGGTCGAAGATCTCGATGCGGTGGTTGCCCCTGTCGGCGACCCAGAGGCGTCCGCGCGAGTCGAACGCCATCGCGTGCGGCGTGCGGAACTCGCCGTGCAGGGCGCCGATCTGCCCCCACTGCGTGACGAATGTGCCGTCCGCCGTGAACTTCATGATGCGGCCCGTCAGCCCCTTTTTTCTCCCCTCCTCGATCGCCTGGTTCGTGGTCATACCTTGGCCGCTGTGACCGTCGGAGACGAAGATGCTGCCGTCGGGCGCAGTGATGACGTCGTTGGGCTGGTTGAAGTGGCGCTCATCGTTCCCCGCCTGACCGGGAGCGCCGAGCGACATCAACAGCTTGCCCGAGGGGCTGAATTTGTGCACCTGGTGGCCCTTGGTTCCCGCCTCGTTCACGTTGAAGTCGGTCACCCAGACGTTGCCCTGCCGGTCGACGTGCATGCCGTGCGGCGTGACCATGACGCCGGCGCCGATATTGGCGAGGATCGCGCCCGTGTTGCGATCGAGCTTGAAGATCGGCGCAACCGGGTTGCTGTCGCAGTTGACGCCGGGCCCCCCGGCCGAGCCCGAGCCGCATCGCTCGTACGTCCAGATGTGCCCGTCGGTCGGATCGATCTCCATGCCGGCGCTCGTGCCCATCGTTCGCCCCGCGGGCAGCTGTCCCCATTTGGCCGTGACGTTCGGTGCCGGGTTCGGGATCCCCTCTCCGGTGATCGGGTTGCCCATGGCCGTCGACGTGACGTCGGCCGAGTCGGCGGCGCAGCCGGCCAACCCGGCCACGGCGCCAATGAGCAGGATGGACAGAAGGATGCGTGATGACATAGTGGCTCTCCCCGCCGAAGGACTCTCAGTCGACTTCGGCTGCGGCATGGGCGAGAGGCCGCCCAAGGGCCATCCCGCACTCAGCATGACTTTCCCCTTACACCGTGGACCGACGGCCGCCGTCCGCGCGCAACATTAGACCATAGTCCGGATTCCGTAGCCTGCTTGTCTCCGGAATAGGCTATTACCCACGTCTCCGGATTAGACCGCGAGGTGGCGTCCCTGCCACCTGCCCGATGGAACAGTCATCGACCTCGTCGCGGACGACGAAGGAGACGACTTGACCGACGAGGAGCGTCGCGCGCTACACGCTGCGCTGTCGACAGCGTGGGCTTCGGCTGAAGCCGCTCGTGTCCGTCCGGCCTCTGCAATCCTCGACGAGTTGCGCCAGCGACGGTGAGCCTGCCAGTTACCACCACACCGGAGGCCGACACTCAGATCCGCACGATCGACGACTGGTGGCGAGAGAATCGCCGTGCCTCTCGCAACCTGTTTCTTGACGATCTGGTGGAGCACGCTCGCCGCGGGACACCGCGGGGACATGGCGACGAAGACACCACCACTGACGCTCAAGGATCTTCAGACCGCAGCCACGATTGACGATCTGCCGACGATGGTTCCGTTGCTCGACGAGGTCGCGCGCCTGTCCGACGAGCACACCGCACTCAACAAGGACGTATGGGACGCAGGACAACGCGTGCGTGGACCATCCAGCGGCCGACCCACGACGGCCACTGAGTGTGACCAATTGACTTCATTAACCAGGGACGGCTTCCGCCGGTTGGTGGGGTGGATCCATCAGGCGGGTGTGCTCCCGCATCCGGCTCTCTCTTCTCAAACAGTGCAGATAGGCGCCGCGTTGGGTTAGCGCTCGGGCGCGCCCTTCTTCTTGTCCCCACTTCTTCCACCTGCTTTTCCACTTCTTCCACTTTCTCCACTTGTTCCACTTGTACCGCCCCATTCCGTGCGGAGCTGCGCCAGCCCGTCCATGTAGACCCGCGCCTTTTCGCGATCCTCCTCGGTCGGCAGCGCCTTGAGGAGCCCGATCGCGTGCGCCAGATCGTGGTGGATGGTCCGTTTGGTGGTCGAGAAATAGATCGTCCGGATGTCCGCCAGCGCTTGCTGCGCGCTCGGCGCGCCGCGGCGAAGGGACTTGAGCGGCACGAATGACGGTTTGCCGTCGCTCATGCGGCGTGGCGATGCCGGCGGAGCAGACGACGGATGTCGTCGATCGGCCTGGTGTTGAGGATGTCGTCCGGCTCCGCCCACGCGCGGCGCGCCACCTGCACCCCCCAGCGGAGGTTCCCCAGCGCGGTCACCGAAGCCGCAGCGCCGCCGTCGCCATCGCCTCCAGATCGTCGCGGCCGTCGGTCGCCGTCGTGTGCATGTGGAGGTCGCCGAGGAGATCGGCGGCGGTCACCAGACGCGGCAGCCGGCGGCTCTCCGCCGCCTGGATCTCTCCGCGATTCTCCCGCAGCTCCGGCTCGATCCAGCCCAGCCCGAGCGCCGCGTAGATGCCTTCTTCGGTGTCACCGGCCACGCGCTGCTCGCCGGAGGTCCTGAACAGCCCGTATTCGTTGAGCTTCAGTCCGCGCTGCATGGCCCGGTCGCGCAGCACGATATTGTGCGCCTTCGACCCGGTGAAGTACTGCACGGCGGCGCCGCGGCTCTCAGGCGGCACCAGGCGCAGGTCCGCCTGATAGCCGCCGCGCAGGCGCACGCTCGATTTCGTGTCGCCATGCCCCAGCACGCGATCGACCTTTGGAAAGGCCAGGAACGCATCCATCAACGCGGGCGCCCCGCCCACCGCGAGCACGTCGATGTCGCCGCAGGTGTCGCAGCCGCGTCGCAGGCTCCCGACCGGAATGAAGTCGACGGCCGGCGCCTGTGCACGGAGATAGCTCACGAGCTCCGCGGCGGCCGCAGTCGTGTCCGCCAGCAGGTGCCGGCCCGCGTCCTTCTGCCGCTCTTCGATCGCCTTCAGGATGAGCGCCTCCTTGCGGGGGCCCATCCCACGCAGCTCGCGCAGCCGCCCGCCCCGCGCGGCGTCGGCCAGCTCGTCGACCGTCCGGATGTTGAGCGCCGAGTACAGCATCGCGACGGTCTTCGGCCCGACGCCCTGCAGCCGCAGCAGATCGAGGATAGTGGGTGGGAACTCCTGCAGCAGCTCCTGGTGGAACCTGCACGCCCCCGTGTCGGCCAGCTCGCGGACCGTCGCGGCCAGCTCCTTGCCGATGCCCGGCAGCGCACGCAGATCCCCGTCGTCCATGCGCGCAACCGGATCCGCGCAGGCGGCGATGGTATCGGCGGCCGTGCGGTACGCGCGGATCTTGAACGCGTTGTCGCCTGCGACTTCGAGCAGGTCGCCGATCTCGGCAAACACCTGCGCGATCTGCCGGTTATCCACGCGTCAGCCCGTGGCGGTCGACCCGGAAATCGAGAAGCCGGGCGCCGCCGGCAGCGAGAGCGGCCTGAATGGCGCCTCGCCGCTCGCACGGTCCGAAGCAGAACAGGCACCCGCCCCCACCGGCGCCGCAGACCTTCGCGGCGGTGGCGCCGGCGCGCCTGGCCCGCGCGATGAGGTCGTCGATGGCCGGCGTTGTCACCCCCGGCGCCAGGCGCTTCCGGTGCTCCCACTCGCAGTCGATCGCGCGGCCGACCGCGTCCCAGTCGCCCCGGTCGAGCGCCTCACGGAGCGCCGCGGCCGCGTCGCGGATACGCTCGAAGCAGTCGAACACGTGCCGGTCGCCGTCGATGTGGCGCTTCATGATCTCCCAGTTGTTCGTCCCCGAGTTGCGCGGCTCGCCCGTATAGCAGAGGACGAGCCGGCCCTCGAGGTCCTCCGGGTCGAGGTCGAGCGGCACGCGCCGAACCGTGTCGGCCTCCAGTTGCAGCGCGGCGATTCCTCCGTACATGGCGGGACGGTAGTCCTGAAGCCCGGTCGGCACGCCGATGGCCTGCGCTTCGACATTCATGGCGAGCTGCAGGAGAGCCTCGGGCTCGTAATGCGTGCGGTTCCATTCGGCCAGCGCCGCGCAGACCGCCACATTCAGGGCCGATGACCCGGCGATCCCGGCGCCTGCCGGTGACTCACACGACGTGGTCAGAGCGATCCCGCGCGCCTCGAAGAAACAGGCAAGCCGAGACAGCAGACGAAGCGATGTCCGGGCGCGGAGCTCGCGCCAGTCGCCCGCTTCGACGGTGACGCCGGTATCGAGCGACGTGAGCACGATGCGATCGTCGGGCCGGGTCTCGACGACCGCCCGGGCGCGGAGGCTGATCGCCGCGTTGATCGTTTGTGCGCCGGGATGAAACAGGTAGAGCGGCCAGATGTCGAGCGTGCCACCCGCCAGGTCGATCCGGGTCGGCGCGGAGGTCGCGATGCGCACGGGACGATTATAGAGGTTCGAACTGTACGATAATCACATCGATGCCTGCATCGATCCGCCGCGCCGTCGGTCAGCTGCTGATCGGCAGCCTTCCGGGCACGACGATCCCCGGCGAGATGCGTACGCTGGCCCGCGAGTTCGGATTGGGAGGCGTGATTCTGTTTGGCAGGAATATCGAAGCGCCCGAGCAGGTGGCCGAGCTCGCCTTCGAGCTGCAGTCGCTGGCCGGCGAGCGGCCGCTCTGGGTGAGCGTCGATCAGGAAGGCGGCCGGGTGGCCCGTCTCCGGGCGCCGTTCACTGAATGGCCGCCGATGGCGGCGCTCGGACGGAGCGGCGACGAGTCGCTGGCGTACCGGTTTGCATCGGCGCTCGCCGCGGAGCTGCGATCGGTCGGGATCACGCTCGACTACGCACCGGTGCTCGACATTCACACGAACCCCGACAACCCCGTCATCGGCGACCGCGCACTGGCGGACGACGCCGGGACGGTCGGCCGCCTTGGATCGGCGATTGTCCGCGGTCTGCAGGAAAACAGTGTCGCGGCCTGCGGCAAGCACTTCCCGGGCCACGGAGATACATCTGTGGATTCCCACCTCGAGCTGCCGCTGGTCGAGCACCCGCCCGATCGCATCCGCCGGGTGGAATGCGCGCCCTTTCAGGAGGCCATCAAGGCGGGGGCTGCCTTCATGATGACCGCCCATGTTCTGGTTCCCGCGTTCGACGAGGAGCATCCGGCGACGCTGTCACCCCGAATTGTCGGCGGGCTGCTCAGGCAGGAGCTGGGCTTCGAAGGGGTCATTCTGAGCGACGACCTGGAGATGAAGGCCATTGCCGGTACGTACACCGTCCCCGACGCGGCCGTCGCCGCGATCGCGGCCGGGTGCGACGGCGTGCTCGTATGCCGGGCCGCACCGGGCGATCGCGGGCAGGACGTCGAGGCGCAGGCGCAGGTCCTGGAGGCGCTGGTGCATGCCGTCGAGGACGGCCGCGTTCCGTACAAGCGGCTGGAGGACGCGCTCGTGCGGCAGCGGCGGGCGAAAGAACGGTTTCTGGCGGCCGGGGCGCTCGCCGGTCGGCCCGGTGCGGCGTATCGCGAGGTCCTCGGCTGCGATGCGCATCGCCGCATCGCCGAAGAAATGGCCCGCCACCTGTGATCAAGCCGAGACCCGTCCGGCCCGGCGACCGGATCGCCATCGTCTCGCCGGCCAGTCCCTTTTCGCGCGACGAGCTGGATCGGGGAGCCGCCGAGCTCCGGGCTCTCGGGTACGAGCCCGTCTACGACGACTCCATCTTCGAAACTGCGATGTTCACGTCAGGTCCGGCGGATGTACGGGCGGCCGCCTTCATGCGCGCGTGGTCGGACCCGTCGGTGGCCGCGCTGATTGCGATTCGAGGCGGCTACGGGAGCGTCCAGCTTCTGCCCCTGTTCGACTCGTGGCAGCCGCAGCGGACGCCGAAGCTGTTCGTCGGCTACAGCGACAACACGTCGCTGCTTTCATGGCTGACGTGCCAGTGCGGGCTGACCGCGCTGCATGGTCCGATGCTGGAGCGCCGGCTGGCGGCGGGGGAGGCGGCGTACGACCGTCAATCGCTTCTGGCCATGATGCAGGGCGGGTCGACGGGGCTCGAGCTGCAGCCCGATGGCCTGGACGTTGTCCGTGAAGGGGAGGTGTCGGGCCCGCTCTTCGGCGGCACCATGACGCAGCTCGTCGGCTCGCTCGGGACCTCCTTCGCTTTTACGCCGCCGGCGGGGTGTGTGCTGTTTCTCGAGGACGTCAACGAGCGGCCGTACCGGGTCGACCGGATGCTGACCCAGCTGCGGCAGAGCGGCATCCTCGATCGCGCCGCGGCGATCGTCTTTGGCGAGATGCGCGGCTGCACGGGCAGCGGAGACGGCCCCTCGGTGGAGGACGTGATCCGGTCGGCCGCCGCGGGCTTCCGAGGCCCGGTGCTTCGTGGATTTCCCTCCGGACATACGACCGGTCCCTGCTGGACGCTGCCGCTCGGGGTTCGCGTCCGTGTTCGCGCTCGTGCCCGGCCATCCCTGGTGGTCGAGGAGTCCCCGGTTGAATGATGCGGATTCACCTCATTGGCATCTGCGGGACGGCCATGGCAACGGTCGCGGCGCTGTTGAAGCAGCGTGGCCACGCCGTGCAGGGATCTGATCGGAACGTCTACCCGCCCATGAGCGATTTTCTGCAGCGCGAGGGCATTCCGATCCTGAGCCCGTTTGCGGAGGATCACGTGTCCGCCGCGCTCGACCTCGTCATCGTCGGCAACGCCATCTCCCGGGGCAACCCGGAGCTCGAAGCCGTGCTCGATCGGAAGATTCGCTACTGCTCGGTGCCCGAGGCGATTCGCGACCAGTTCCTCTGGTCGTCGAGGTCAATCGTCGTCGCGGGCACGCACGGAAAGACGACGACGACGGCGCTCGCGGGATGGCTGCTGGCGGATGGGGGTCTCGACCCGACGGTCCTCGTCGGCGGGGTGGCCCTGAACTTTGGCCAGGACGGTTCGAGCTACCGGCTGGGCCATGGCCGCGACTTCGTCCTCGAAGGCGACGAGTACGACAGCGCGTACTTCGACAAGTCGGCGAAGTTCCTGAAGTACCTGCCCGACATCGCCGTCATCAACAACATCGAGTTCGACCATGCCGACATTTACGCCAATTTCGAAGCGGTGCAGCTGGCGTTTCGCCGGCTCGTGAATCTGGTGCCACGCAGCGGTCTGCTGCTGCTCGGGCACGACAGCCCGCCGGCGGCGGCCCTGCGCGATGTCGCGGTCAGCCCGGTCGAGACGTTCGGGGTCGATCCGGGGGCCACGTGGCAGGCCTCCGAGGTCAGCCATGCGGACGGTATCACCCGTTTTGTGGTGCGGCACGCAGGACGCGACGTGGGCCGGTTCGAATCGCCGCTGCTCGGACTGCACAACGTGCGCAATGCGCTGGCGGCAATCGCGGTCGGGCGGCGGGCTGGAGTCGATGTGGCGCGCCTCGCGGACGGTTTGCGGCGGTTCAAAGGGGTCAAGCGCCGGCTCGAGACGGTCGGCATACGCCATGGCGTGACCGTGCTCGACGATTTCGCGCATCATCCTACCGCCGTGCGTGAGACGCTGGCGGCGCTGCGGACGGGCTATCCATCCCGGCGCATCTGGGCCATCTTCGAACCACGGTCGGCTTCATCCTGCCGTCGTGTGTTTCAGGCGGACTTCGCGCGTGCCTTCGGCGCGGCCGACGAAGTCGTGCTCGCGGCCGTCTTCCGATCGACGCTGCCCGAGGCCGAGCGCCTGTCCGAAGAGCAGCTTGTCGCCGATCTCCGCGCGCAGGGCCGGCGCGCCCGGTCAATCCCGCTCGTCGACGATATCGTCCGGACGATCGTGGACGAGCATCAGCCCGGCGATGTGGTGGTGCTGATGTCGAACGGCGGGTTCGGCGGGATCCATCAGAAGCTGCTGAAGGCGCTTCCGGCGTGACACACGGGTCGCCGTTGCCTGCGGGGCGTATTCGCGAAGCAGGAGACTCGGCACTGCTCATGGAGCTGGCCGCCCCGCCGGCCGCAGGGGACGCCCTCGACAGCGGCATCAACGGACGCGCGGTGGCCGCGGCACGGCAGGTCGAGCAGCGCCGCCTCGACGGCGTCCGCGACGTCGTGTCAACCTTCCGGTCGGTGGCGGTGTTCGTGGACCCCTTGAGGGCGGACGTGCGCGCCGTGACGTCCGTGCTCGGGGAGGCTGCCGGCGCTGAGGCGGTTGAGGCTGCCGGTCGGGTTGTCGACGTGCCCGTTGTGTACGGTGGCGACGCCGGCCCCGACCTGGCGGAGGTGGCCGCGTTCGCAGGCTGCGCCGGGCAGGAGGTGGTCGAGCGGCATTCATCGCGCACTTACCGCGTCTTCATGCTCGGCTTTCTTCCCGGGTTTGCGTACCTGGGAACCGTCGATCCCACCATCGCCGTCCCACGCAAATCGATGCCGCGCGTTCGCGTCCCCGCCGGATCCGTGGGTATTGCCGGCCGGCAGACCGGCATCTATCCGCGCGAGTCGCCGGGCGGCTGGCAGATCATCGGGCGCACGTCGATGACGCTCTTCGATGCCGCAGCCACGCCGCCTGCGCTGCTGGCGCCGGGCGACGAGGTGAGATTCGTCCCGGTTTCTGAGCGGAGTTCGTACGTAGTGTCCGGCTTCAGCCGGACCGAGGTCCGCCTGAAGGCGGACACTGCGTTCGAGAGGGCCGGCCGCTCGCTCACCGTTCTCAAACCCGGCTTGCTGACGACGATTCAGGACGCGGGACGCTGGGGGTACCAGAACATGGGCGTTCCCGTGGCCGGGCCCATGGATGGCGTCGCGCACCGGCTTGCCAATCTCATCGCCGGCAACACCCCCGATGCCGCCGGTCTTGAAGCGACGCTGGTGGGGCCCGAGCTGCGCTTCGAGCAGGAGACGTGGATTGCGATTGCAGGGGCGGACCTCCAGCCATCCCTCGACGGCGCAGAGGTGCCGCGGTATCAGGCGGTGAGGTGCCGGACCGGGACCGTGCTTCGGTTTGGCGCGCGGCGGTCAGGCGCGCGCGCCTATGTGGCGTTGGGCGGCGGCATTGCCACGCCGCCGGCACTCGGGAGTCGCGCCACCGATGTGCGCAGCGGCCTCGGCGGGCTTGACGGGCGCGCCCTCCGGGCGGGCGATCGGATTGCGCTCGGGACGCCGCACGGCGAGCCGCGTCCACTGACGTCGGCCCTGCGACGGGATCCTGCCGCCGTGCCGTCCAACGGGGCTCGTCTCCGGATTCTCCCCGGTCCGCAGATCGACTGTTTCGATGCCGCGGTGCTCGAGCGCCTGCAGGAGGCCCGGTACACGCTCACGCCGCAGTCGGACCGGATGGGCTATCGGCTGACCGGCGGCGCCCCGCTTCCGGCTCCGCCGACCGGTGAGATGATCTCCGACGCCGCTTTCATCGGCGGGTTGCAGGTGCCGCCGTCCGGAGATCCGATCCTTCTGATGGTCGACCGTCAAACGACCGGTGGCTATCCCCAGATTGGCGTGGTGATCGCGGCGGACATTCCGCTGGCCGCGCAGCTTCGGCCGGGCGACTGGATCGAGTTCCAGCCGTGCAGCCACCGGGATGCGATCGACGCGCTTGCGGCGCAGAGCGAGGCAGTCGTTGACCTCCGCTGAGCGTTCGATTCAGCCTGAGGCCGGCGTACCGCTGGCGCCCATGACGACGCTCGGGATCGGCGGGGCCGCACGGTGGTTCTTCCGGGCGCGGACAGCCGAAGACGTCGCGCGCGCGCACCGGTGGTGCGAGGCGCGCCGCGTGCCGCTCGTCGTGCTCGGCGGCGGCAGCAACGTGGTCGTGGCGGATCGCAGCATCGAGGGGCTGGTGCTGCACATCGCCATCGGCGGGGTTGATTTCAGCGGGCGAGACGGCGAAGCGCGGGTGCAGGCGGGCGCCGGCGAAGCCTGGGACCCGATCGTCGAGATGGCGGTGTTGCGCGGGCTGGCGGGACTCGAGTGCCTGTCGGGGATTCCGGGCAGCGCCGGCGGCACGCCGATTCAGAATGTCGGCGCGTACGGCCAGGAGGTGTCGCAGTCGATTGCCGGTGTCACGGCGTTCGATCGTGCGTCGGGCGAAGTTGTGGCGCTGGCCGCGGGCGAGTGCGGGTTCGGCTACCGGACCAGCCGCTTCAAGCACACGGATGCCGGGCGCTTCGTGGTCTGCGGCGTGACGCTGCAGCTCCGCGCCGGGCCGCCGGCCATTGCGTATCCTGAACTGATCGACGAGCTGCAGCGTGGCGCGATCGAGGCGCCAGGGCTGATCGATGTCCGAGAGGCAGTACTCTCGGTCCGGCGCCGCAAGGGAATGGTCCTGGACCGGGCCGATCCCGACACCCGGAGTGTCGGTTCATTCTTCATGAACCCGGTCGTGACCGCGGGCGTGTACGAAGGGCTCGCGGCCGTGTCGCCCGGCCCGGTCCCGGGATTTCCGCAGCCGGATGGCGCGGTGAAGGTGCCGGCCGCCTGGTTGATCGAACGTGCGGGGTTCGCGCGCGGCTACCAGTGCGGGGCCGTCGGGCTTTCGTCGAAGCATCCGCTCGCGCTCGTCAATCGGGGCGGTGCGACGGCACGCGATGTGCTGCAGCTGGCCGCGCGAATCAAGCGGCAGGTCGCGGATCGGTTCGGGATCTGGCTCGTGCCCGAGCCGGTGTTCGTCGGATTCGACGGGGACGCGGATGTCCGCTACCTGCTGGAGAAGCGCTGAATGTCGACACTCCTCGTAGAGGGCGGCCACCGGTTGCAGGGCCGAGTCGCCGTCGAAGGCAACAAGAACGCCGCACTCCCGCTGCTGGCCGCCTGCCTCCTCACCGGGGAGGAGTGCGTGCTGACCAATGTGCCGCGAATCGGCGACGTCGAGGTCATGGCGCGCCTGCTGCTCGATCTCGGCGCCGAGGTGGACGGGATCGGGAGCACCACCCTGCGGGTCCGCGCTCCGCGCCTGCACAGCCACGCGCCAGACCGGACGCTGGTGGGCCGGCTCCGCGGATCGGTGCTGCTGCTCGGGCCCCTGCTGGCGCGCGTGGGCCGGGCGCATCTGGCCCCTCCAGGGGGGGACTTCCCGGCCCGGCGCTCGATCTCGACGCATCTGGAGGCGCTCCTGGCCATGGGGGCGCGGCAGGGCAGCGGGTCGGATCACCTGCTCGAGGCATCGGACGGGCTGAAGGGTGCCTCGATGTACCTGTACGAAGCGTCCGTCACCGGCACCGAGACGGCGCTGCTGGCGGCCGCCGCGGCCCACGGCGTCACCGAGATCCGCCACGCCGCCATGGAGCCGCACGTCGTCGAGCTGTGCGAGTTCCTGCAGCAGTTGGGCGCCGGCGTGACCGGCATTGGCAGCTCGACGCTCCGGGTCGAGGGCGCCGCCCGGCTTTGCGGGGCGACGCACCAGTTGCGGGGCGATTACATCGAGGCGGGCAGCTGGGCGGTGGTCGGCGCCATCACCGGCGGCGAGATTGACATCGAGGGGGCGTGTGAGGCCGAGATGGAGGTGGTCGGCGCGGTCCTCAAACGGATGAACGTGCGGTGTGCGTTCAAGGACGGCATCTTCGAGGTGAAGCCTTCGTCGCCGAAAGCGGTGCGCCGGATCACGACCGGCCTGTGGCCGGCCTTTCCGAGCGACCTCGTGAGCCTCTTCACCGTCCTGGCCACGCAGGCCGACGGCCGCACGCTCGTCCACGACTGGATGTACGAGCTCCGTCTCTTCGCGCTCGAGCAGCTGAGCGGCATGGGCGCGGACCTGTTTCTGGCCGACGCTCACCGGATCATCGTGACGGGGCCCACGCGCCTGCGGGGCGGCCGCGTGCTCGACAGCCGCGACCTGCGGTCGGGGATGTCGCTGATTGCCGCCGGGCTCGCGGCCGACGGCCAGACCCGGGTCCAGCCGCTCGAGACCGTCGAACGCGGCTACAGCCAGCTGGTCGAACGGCTGCACGCGCTGGGGGCCAAGGTCGCGAAGGTGGAGTAGAGGACAGGGGACTGACGGTGGTCGGTGCGATTGCACCAGCATCGTCAGTGCGATTGCACCGACAACCGTCAGTCGGAGTTGCACCGACCTGCGTCAGCGGGCTTGCACCCTACGGCTGCCCTGTGGGCGGCTGACCGGGCGCCGGCTGCGAGGTCGGCGGCTGGATCGGGGCCGCCGGCGACGGCGTTGCGGGCGGGGCGGGTGGCGGAGCGCCGGGCGGGCCTGGCGGCGGTTCGGTTGAGATCGGCAGGTCGAGCACGGTGCCGGTGCCGGCGGCGCCGCGGCCCACGCGGAACGGGCGCAGGTCGTCTTCCGACAGATCCAGCATGCGCACGATGTGCGGTGTGAGCGTGAGGACGATGTCCGTTTCCTGCGTCTCACGGCGATTGTGGGCGAACAGACGGCCGACGATCGGCAGATCGCTGAGCCCCGGGATGCCGGCCGCCACGCGGCGCTCGTCATCGCGGATCAACCCGGCGAGCAGATTCGTCTCCCCGTCACGAAGCCGGATCACGGTGCTGATCTCGCGGTTGCCGAACGTCGGCAAGCCCCCGAAGCCCGACCCGGAGATGCTGCTCACCAGAATCTTCAGCGAGAGCGTCACCTCGTCGTCATGATGCGTGCGCGGCGTGATGTCGATATTCACGCCGATGTTCTCGTAGTTGAACGACGTAATCGGCTGCTGCGCGACGCCGCCGGTGGCGATCGGCGCGAACGTGGTCACCGGCACCGGGACGCGCTCGCCGAACCGGGCCGACGCGGTCATGCCCTCCGACGTCCGGAGCTGCGGGTTGGCCAGCGTCCGCGTGTTGCTGTCGGTCTTCAGCAGGCGGTAGAAGAGCGCCGGCAGGTTCGTCAGGAAGATGTCCGACTGCGTCAGGTTGCGGAGGTCGCGAAGCGTGAGATCGTCCCGGTTGGCGTCGGCGCTGCCGTCGAGGCCCGGCGAGCCCGGAGAGGCGATCTGCAGCCCGTATTCACGCAGGCGTGTGCGGTCGATCTCGAGCAGCTCGACGTCGATCACGACCTCCGGCCGTGCCTTGTCGATGGCGGAAATCAGGCGTCCGGCGGCCGCCACGCGCTCCGGCGTGTCCTTGATGGAGAGCGCGTTGGTCGCCGTGATCGGCGCCAGCCGCCGGTTGTCGATCACGATCCGCAGCAGGTCGAGCGTCTCCTTGACGTCAGCGTTGCTGAGATAGAACGTGCGGACGATTTCGTCCTCGTACTCGGTGCGTTTGGCAGGCGTATCGGGGACGACGGTGATCGTGCGCTGCGCGGTGACCCGGTAGAAGTTGCGGGTTGCCGCGGACAGGGACGTCAACGCCTCGTCCAGGCGTGCGTTTCGCAGGTCGATCGTGACCGGCTGATCCCGGAACTGCGGATCGAACACGATGTTCAGGTTGGCGAATCGGGCCAGGGCCGTGTAGACGTCGCGGCCGCTCGCATCCCGGAAGGTCAGCGATGCCGGGAGCCGCGCGTCAGCCGGCAGCTCGAGGCCCGCCGGCTGAAAGCCCTGCGAGCGCTCGATGAGGCTTTCGAGCTGCGTCTTGCCCTCGCGGGCGATCGCGACTTTCGTGCGGAGCTGCGTCCTCACGCCGGTGAGCAGGTCCTCGATGTTGCCGTCGCCGGGATTGAGCTCCGCGGCCAGCTGCAGCTCCACGAGCGCTTCGTCCAGCCGGCCCGCGGCATGGTGGCGGCGGCCGCGCAGGAAGTGGTCCTCGGCGCCCCGGAGCGTGGAGCGATCGAGCCCCTGGCGGGCCGCCCGGTTATCGGGATCGGCTTGCAGGGCGCGCGTGTACTCCACGATCGCGCGGTCGTAGTCCTGGGCGAGCTCCGCCCGCTCGGCCAGGCGAAGGCTGGCCGTGGTCGCGCAGCCGGCAACGGCCAGCGCGGCGACGACCATCAGGACCCGGCTAGTTCGATGTGCGGTCATTCGTAATGACGTCGACCCCGCGGGGGATGCGAAACACAAACTCCTTATCGGATATTCCGCGGTTTTCCTGCAGATTCGCAAACGTGAGCGTCGAATCTCCCCCCTGGCGGTCGCGTGTCGTCAGCACGCGGATCTGGAGCGTGGCGGGATCAACGGTCACGTCCAGGTACTCGTACTCGGGCTCCTGCCGCCGCGGCGTGAGCCTCAGCGTCACGCCGCCGGAAGGGGCCGCGGGCGGGTAGGCGGCCGTAAAGTCGCGCGCGATGTCGCCTCTGCCGGCCAGAAAGAGCGCCGGCGTCGTCGCCTGATCGTCGGCCGGCACATCGTTGACGATCACCTGCCGGTCCTCAGGGATGTACGCATACACCTTGCGGCCGTCGGAGACGAACTCCTTCCGCTCGGGTGCGGTATAGACCCATCGCATGAGCCCGGGCTTCTTGATCACCACGCGGCCGCGTTCGGTCGTCTGCGTGCGGAGCACGCCGCCCCGATACGAGTGCACGAAGTCGGCGGAGAAGTCCCGGACGCCCTGATAGCGCTGCTGGAGCGCGCGCGCCAGCGCGTCGGGCGCCGGGCGCGACTGAGCCGCCGCGATCGCGGCCAGTGCCAGGAAGACGACGGGAAGCAGGACGGGACGCATCGCTGGATCCGGCATGACCTTCAAGGTTCGGGCCAACCAGCCGGCGTCCGGAAAGCACGGCATTTCGCCATTTGTGCCGCCGAATGCTTCAGGTGGTGCGCGATCGACACGTCTCACGGACACCCGCGCTTGCGGGTCACGAAGGCGCGCACGGCCTCGACGCCGCGCGTGTTGAGGACCTGCTGCGGCTCGATCCAGCCGCGGCGCGCCGTGCCGATGCCGAACTGCATCTGCCGCGCGAGCGCCTCCACGCGATGGCAGTCGCTGTCGATCACGACCGTCACGTCGGCGGCAACGGCGCGGCGTGCGACCTCGCCGTCCATGTCGAGATGTGCGGGCGCGCCGTCAATCTCCATCGCCGTTCCCGTCTCGGCCGCGGCCGCAAACAGGCGGTCGAAGTCGACCGCGTAGCCGGCCGAGTGCGCCGGCGCACGGTTGGCGGGATGGGTGATGACATTCACGAGCGGGTGGCGGATCGCGCGGAGGTACCGCTCCGTGAGCCGGGGGCCGTCGTGTCCCCCCGACTCGTGCAGCGAGGCGAGTACGATGTCGAATCCGCTGAGCAGCTCGTCGCTGAAGTCGAGGCTGCCGTCGTGCATGATGTCGACCTCGACGCCGTGCAGAATCGCGATATCCCGGCTGCGCGCCCGCACGGTCTCGATCTCCTCGCGCTGCCGCGCGACATCGTCCGCTCCCAGCCTGCGCGACGACCAGGCGCGCTCGGAGTGGTCGGTGATCGCGAGGTATTCGTACCCGAGCTGCCGGGCCGCGCTCACCATGTCGGCGATCGTGTTCTGACCGTCGCTCCAGGCGCTGTGCGTATGAAGGTCGCCCCGGATGTGAGCCTCGGAAATCAGCCGCGGCAGGCGGCCTCCGACCGCGGCGGCGATCTCGCCGTTGCCGCTCCGCAGCTCGGCAGCGACATAGGGCAGCTCGAGGTGTGCGTACAGCGCCTCTTCGGTGGTGCAGGCGATCGGCCCCGCACCGGGCCGCACCAGTGCGCCCTCGTCGAAACGGATGCCGAGCCGGTCGGCGCGTGCCTGCAGCTGATCCACGTGCGCTCTCGATCCGGTGTGCCAGACGAGCCCGGCGCCCGCCTGCTCGGGCGTGGTGAGGTGCAGCGTGACCACGCCGCGAGCCGTCTCCACAGCGACGCTCGAGGCCGTGCGCGCGGCGATCGACGTGGCAAACGGCAGACGAGAGAATGCCTTCAGGATGTGAGCGTGGCGCGGTGGAGGGACGACGCTGAGCAGGGCGATATCGCCGACATCGGGCGCAAAGCGACGGAGGCTGCCCACCCACGTCAACGCGTCGGCGCCGATGCCCGCCCGCCGGGTTTCGCGAACGACCGCCGCGGCAAGCATATGCGCCCGCCCCAGGGACATGCGGCGACGGGGCGTCGGATCAGGGCTCAAGGCGCAAGGCTGAAGGCACAACGCTCGAATTGTACCTGCTGTCGTACCCTGAGCCTTGAGCCTTGAGTCCTGAGCCCGTCACGCTACGGCCGCGCGATCGTTCTGCGGCCGACCATCATCCGGTAGACCACGAGCAGCACAACGGCGCCGAGGAACGACATGATCCAGCCCGCCGGCTCGCCTCCGCCGTAGAACCCGAGCGCGCGCCCCACGAAACCGCCGAGCAGCGCGCCGGCGATCCCGAGCAGGATGGTCACGATGATGCCACCGGGATCGCGTCCGGGCATGACGAGCTTCGCCAAGGCACCAATCACCAAGCCGAAGAGAATCCAGCCAAGAATCTCCATTAAGTCCTCCAGCTGTCTGTCGAAGTGTCTGTCGAAGCCGGAGGGTGCAAGGAGAGGGCCGCGCGCATGCTAAACTGAAGCATCTTCCATCGGGAATCCTCGGGCGGCTAGCTCAGCTGGGAGAGCGCTGCGTTCGCAATGCAGAGGTCAGGGGTTCGATCCCCCTGCCGTCCACCACCAACCTTCCCTCACGAATGCCCACACTCAAGAAAATCGGCGTGCTCACCGGCGGCGGCGACGCTCCTGGCCTGAACGCCGTCATCCGTGCTGTCGTCAAGGCGGGCTGCAACGCCGGGCTCGAGGTCGTCGGCCTCGAAGACAGCTTCGACGGCCTGATCTATCCCGAGAAGGCGAGACCGCTGACGCCCCGCGATGTCACCGGCATCCTGCGGCTGGGCGGCACGATCCTCGGGACCGTGAACCGCGGAAACCCGTTTCTCGAGCCGATTACGACACCGGAGGGGACGTTCGACTACGCCGCGCGCGTGATCGAGATGTTCCACCGCACGAAGCTCGACGCGCTCGTCTGCATCGGCGGCGACGGCACCCTCGCCATCTCCTACGAGTTTCACAGGAAGGGGATGCCGCTCGTCGGCGTTCCCAAGACGATCGACAACGACATCGCGGGGACCAACAGCTCCTTCGGCTTCGACACCGCGGTGAGCTTCGCGACCGAGGCGATCGACCGCCTCCACACGACGGCGGAGGCGCACCGCCGGATCATGGTGGTGGAAGTCATGGGCCGCTATGCCGGCTGGATCGCGCTGCACGGCGGCGTCGCGGGCGGCGCGGACGTCATCCTGATCCCCGAGATTCCATACGACCTCGAGAAGGTGGCGACGTGCATCCGCGATCGGGACGAGTGGGGTGCGCGCTTCAGCATTGTCGTGGTGGCGGAGGGGGCGCGGGCACGAGGCGGCCAGGTGTCGCTGATTCAGCAGGCACGCGGGGCGCAGCCGGAGCGCCTGGGGGGAGCGGGAATGCAGGTCGCCAGGGAGCTGGAGGACCGTACGGGGAAGGAGACGCGGTACGTCGTGCTCGGTCACCTGCAGCGCGGCGGCGCGCCGACGGCGTTCGACCGGACGCTGGCGACGCGATTCGGCGGCAAGGCCGTCGAGCTGCTGCTCCAGGGGCAGTTCGGCGTCATGGTCGCGAACCACCCGCCGGACATCGTGCCGGTGCCGCTCGGCGACGTCGTCGGCAAGCTGCGCACGGTGCCGCTCGACTACGACCTCGTGCACACCGCCCGGGCGCTCGGCGTTTCGTTCGGCGATTAGTGCCCCAGTAACTCCTGGTCTTTTTTCTTCTGGAGCTCGTCGATCATCTTCACGTGATCGTCGGTGATCTTCTGGACGTGATCGAGGCCCTTCCGCTCGTCGTCTTCGGAGATCTTGTGCTCCTTGAGCAGCTTCTTCAGGCGCTCGTTGGCGTCGCGCCGGACCTGCCGGACGGTGTTCCGGCCGTCTTCGGCCTGCTTGTGCACGTGCCGTGAGAGCTCCTTCCGGCGCTCGTCGGTGAGCGGCGGAATCGGGACCCGCACCACCTTGCCGTCATTCGCCGGATTCAGCCCGAGATCGGACGCTCTGATCGCCTTCTCGATTGCCGCCATCAGCGACGGGTCGAACGGCTGGGCGACGATCATCGCCGGTTCCGGCACCGAGAGTGTGGCCACCTGATTGATCGGCATCTTCGAGCCGTACGCCTCGACCTGGATGCCGTCGAGCAGGCTGACGGTCGCACGGCCGGTCCGCACGCCGGCCATCTCGCGGCGCACGCGGTCGATCGCCGCGTCCATCCGCGTCTTGACTTCCGAGAACATTCCCTTCAGATCGTTGAAGTCCATGATTAGCCACCAACCATCGTCCCGACCGCTTCCCCGAGCACGACGCGCCGGATGTTGCCGGCCTCGAGCAGGTTGAAGACGACGATCGGGAGCTTGTTGTCCATGCACAGCGAAATCGCCGTCGCGTCCATCACCTTGAGCTGCTTCTCGAGCACCTGGAGGTAGGAAATCGCCGGATATTTCGTGGCGTCCGGATGGATCATCGGGTCGGCCGTGTACACGCCGTCGACCTTCGTCCCCTTGAGGATCACATCGGCCCTGATTTCCATGGCGCGCAGCGCCGCGGCGGTGTCGGTGGTGAAGTAGGGATTGCCGGTCCCCGCCGCGAAGATGACGACCCGGCCCTTTTCGAGATGGCGGATCGCGCGGCGCCGGATGAACGGCTCCGCGACGGCCCGCATCTCGATCGCGGTGACCACGCGGGTGAGGACATCCTGCTGCTCGAGCGCGTCCTGCAGCGCCAGCCCGTTGATGACGGTGGCCAGCATACCCATGTAGTCGGCCGTGGCGCGATCCATCCCGCGCACGCTGGCCGCCACCCCTCGAAAGATGTTGCCCCCGCCGATCACGATGGCCGTCTGGACGCCGAGCCCCTGGATGTCGCCGACGTCGCGCGCAATCCGGGTGGTGACGGCGGGATCGATCCCGAACTGCTGTTCGCCCATCAGCGCCTCCCCTGACAGCTTCAGCAGGATGCGCCGGTAGAGCGGGGCAGGGGAGGGGGCGGGCATGCGGGTCAGATTATAGCCGGTCGATCTAGTCGACTCCTTCGCCGACGCGGTACCGCGTGAAGCGGCTGACCGTGATGTTCTCGCCCGTCTTGGCTGACGTCTCGGCCACGAGCTGCGACACCGTGACGTTGGGGTCGCGGATCGACGGCTGCTCCAGCAGGACGAACTGTGAGTAGAAGCTGTTCAGCTTTCCCTCGATGATCTTGTCGAGCACAGGCGCCGGCTTGCCGGATCCCTCCATCTGGGCGCGGTAGATGCTCTTCTCCTTCTCGACCGCCTCTGGTGTGACGTCCTCGCGCCGCACCCATCTCGGATCGGACGCCGCGACGTGCATCGCGAGCTCCTTGACGAGATTCTGAAACGCCTCGGTGCGCGCCACGAAGTCGGTCTCGCAGTTCACCTCGATGAGCACGCCGATCCGGCCGCCCATGTGGATATAGCTGCCGATGAGCCCCTGGGCGGTGGCCCGGCCGGCCCGTTTCGCGGCCTGCGCCAGCCCCCGCTTGCGCAGGAGGGTCACCGCCTCCTCCATGTTGCCGTTCGCCTCGGCGAGGGCGGCCTTGCACTCCATCATTCCCGCGCCGGTCCTGTCGCGGAGCTGCTTGACCTGTTCTGCCGTAATTGCTGCCATTGTCGTCCCTGCTCCGTTTCAACCACGAAGGCCACGAAGGTCGCGAAGGGCCCGAAGACCAGACTTGTGTTCGTGTTCTTCGTGTTCTTCGTGTTCTTTGTGAACTTCGTGGTTTCCGTACACAAGAAGCGCCGGACACGGCCGGCGCATCGAACTCCGCGCTCCGCGGCCGAGCTCAGGCGCCGGCGGTCGTCGTCTCGGGGCGGCGCTGCGGCCGCGTGACGCGTATCAGCCGCGCGGCCGCGTCGGCCGCGGCGGCCTCCTCGGCCTGCGCCGACGCCTCTTCGGCCAGCTTGGCCTCGCGCAGCCCGCGCCCGCCCGTCACCGCGTCGGCAATCTTCGACGTGAAGAGCTTGATCGCGCGGAGCGCGTCGTCGTTGCCCGGAATGACGTAATCGACCTCGTCGGGATCGCAGTTGGTGTCGACGACGCCGATGACCGGGATCTTCAGCTTGCGGGCCTCGTCCACCGCGATCTTTTCCTTGCGGGTGTCGACGACGAACACCGTGTCCGGGAGCCGCGACATGTTCCGGATGCCCTCGAGGTTCTTCAGGAGCTTCCGCTTCTCCTTTTCCGCGCGGGCGATTTCCTTCTTGGAGAGGGTGTCGTACCGGCCGTCGGTGACCATGGCCTCGAGATCGCGCAGGCGGCCGAGGCTGCGCTGAATGGTGGTGAAGTTGGTGAGGAGCCCGCCGAGCCAGCGCTGGTTCACGTAGAACATCCCGCAGCGCTGGGCCTCTTCGGCGATCGCGTCCTGGGCCTGCCGCTTGGTGCCGACAAACAGCACCGTCTTGCCTTCCGAAGCCAGATTGGAGACGAACGCTTCAGCATCGCGGAACTTCCGGGCCGTCTTGTTCAGGTCGATGATGTAGATGCCGTTGCGCTCGCCGAAGATGTACTCCTTCATCTTCGGGTTCCACCGCTTGGTCTGGTGGCCGAAGTGCACTCCGGCTTCCAGCAGGTCCTTGATCGCGATCCCGGGCAAGATCCCTCCCTTCCGGCGGGCCTTCAGGCCCGCCCTACATTTAGCGTTTGCTGAACTGGAACCGTTTACGCGCGCCGGCCATGCCGTACTTCTTGCGCTCCTTGACCCGCGCGTCGGAGGTCAGGAGGCCGTCCTTCTTCAGCTGGGGTCGCAGCTCCGCATTGAACTCCACCAGCGCGCGGGCAATGCCGAGCCGGAGCGCGCCGGCCTGTCCGTTGACGCCCCCGCCGGCCACCGTCGCCAGAATGTCGAACTTCTCGCCGGTCTCGGTGAGCAGCAGCGGCCGCCGCACCTGCGTCTGCATCGCGTCGGTGGGGAAGTAAGCGCTGAATTCCCGATGATTGACGGTGATGAGTCCTTTGCCCGGGCGAAGAAACACGCGAGCGGCGGAAGTCTTGCGGCGTCCTGTTGCGTAGTATTCGATGCTGGCCAAATTACGCGACCTCGGTCTTCGTGGGGTGCTGCGCGACGTGCGGATGGTCGGGCCCGGCGTAGACCTTCAGCTTCCGGTACATCGCGTCCCCCATTTTGGATTTCGGCAGCATGCCGCGCACCGCCTCCTCGACGAGCCGGATCGGCTGCCGCTGCCGGACGACAGCCGCACGCTCCTCGCGCAGGCCGCCCTCGTAGCCGCTGTGACGCCGGTAAATCTTCTGCTCTTCCTTGCGGCCGGTCAGCCGGACCTGCGCCGCGTTCACGACCACGACATGGTCGCCGGTGTCGATGAACGGCGTGTAGGACGGCTTGTGCTTGCCCTGCAGCAGTGTGGCGGCGAGCGTCGCCAACCGCCCGAGCACCTGGCCCTGGGCGTCGATGACGTGCCACCGGCTGTCTGCGCTCCGCGCGCTTGCCACAAACGTACGCATGAAAAGGGAATCCCTCGCGGGTAGGTCCGACCGGGACACGCCCCGATCTGTACGGGAAAAGACCGACAGCCGCAAACCCCGATGATACGGATACTTGCCGCCACTGTCAAGCCGACCGCGCCCCCGGCGGCCCGACGTGTTGCTGCTGCCACATCGTCCGATAAGCAGACACGACAGGTCTCTCAGGTCTGTCTGGCCGCGCCGGGCGCCTTACGGCTTGCGTAAGGCGCGGCGGCGGCCCCGGGTCGCTCCGATCCGGCTCATGAGATCAGCGAGGCTGCCGTGTTTGGGAGAAGCAGGAATCTCGTCGGGCTCGACATCGGCTCGAGCGCGGTGAAAGCGGTTGAGCTCAAGGCGGCGGGCAAAGGGTACCGCGTGGCCGCTTTCGGCATGCAGCCCGTGCCGCCCGACTCGATCGTCGACGGCGCCATCATCGACGCCGGCGCGGTGGCCGAGGCGATCCGCCGCGTGTTCGAGGAGAACAAGGCGTTCAAGACGAAGGACGTCTGCGCGTCGCTCTCGGGCAACGCGGTGATCGTCAAGAAGATTACCCTGCCGGTGATGACGCCCTCCGAGCTGGACGACTCGATTGCGTGGGAGGCCGAGCAGTACATCCCGTTCGACGTGCAGGACGTCAACCTCGACTACCAGATTCTCGACCCGGGCACCGGCCCCGAGTCGCGCGGCAGCATGGACGTGCTGCTCGTGGCCGCGAAGAAGGAGAAGATCGGCGACTACACGGGCGTGATCGCGCAGGCCGGCCGGACGCCGGTGATCGTGGACGTCGACGCCTTCGCCCTGCAGAACGCCTACGAGGCCAATTACGGCCTCGACCCGCGTGAAGTGGTCGTGCTGATGAACGCCGGGGCGAGCGCGATCAACATCAACATCCTCCAGGGCGATCAGTCGGTCTTCACGCGCGACATTTCGATCGGCGGCAACGCCTATACCGAAGCGGTGCAGAAGGAGCTGAATCTCCCGTTCGAGGCCGCCGAGAGGCTGAAGAAGGGCATCGCGGTCGACGGCGCCACCTTCGAAGAGGCGCAGCCTGTCCTGCACGCGATGACCGGAAACGTCCTGCTCGAGATTCAGAAGACGTTCGACTTCTTCAAGGCGACGGCGGCCTCCGATCAGATCGATCGGATCGTGGTCAGCGGCGGCGCCTCCCGTGCCGACGGGTTCCGCGACATGGTGCAGGACCGCTTCGGCGTGCCGGTGGAGGAGTTCGACCCGTTCCGCGCGGTCGCATGGGACGCGACGAAGCTGGATGGGAACCCCGCAGAGATCGCGGCGACCGCCGCCGTCGCGGTTGGCCTCGCGCTCCGCCGGGTGGGCGACCGATGATTCGCATCAACCTTCTGGGGGTGGAGCGGCCGCGGGCGAAGCGGGCGATGGCCTTCGACCTCGGCCAGCGCCTCACGCTCGGCGCCAGCCTCATCGTCGTGGCCGCCGTCCTGGCCGTCGGGTGGTGGTACTGGTCGCTCAGCCGGGAGTCGGCGAGGCTCGACGCCGAGCTCGCGTCGGCGCAGCAGGAAGCGACGCGCCTGCGATCGCTGCTGGCGGAAGTGCAGCAGTTCGAACAGCAGCGGCAGCAGCTGCAGCAGCGGGTGGCGCTCATCGAGCAGCTCCGCAGCGGTCAGAGCCTCCCGGTGCAGCTGCTCGACCACGTGAGCCGGAGCCTCCCGGACATGCTGTGGCTCACGATGATGCAGCAGGAGGGCGAGCAGGTCACGATCGAGGGCCGCAGCACGACGCTCATCGCCCTGTCCGACTTCGTGGGCAATCTCAGCGGCGGCACCCTGCTGCAGCGCCCGATTGAGATCGTGAACAGCCAGGTCCAGCCGGCCGCGGGAACGGGCCCGCAGGCGACCCCGGAGCTGATCCAGTTCACCGTGCGCGCTCGAATCAACGTTCCGGGGCAGCCGGCGGCACCGGCGGAGGCCGTGGCAGGGCGCGGCGCGGCGGCCCGTGGCGGGCAGGGAGGCGCGCGCTAAAGCGCGCGGGCGGGAACCCGATACCCAGCAATGGCGATGAACCTCAACTTCGGCCGGCTGCCGTGGTACGGACAGCTCGGAGCGTTTGCGGCGCTGGCGATCGCCGGTGTGGCGGCGTTCTGGTACGGGTATGCCGGCCCGACCGAGACGAGCCTGGCGGAGAAGCGCACCCAGCTGGCGGGCCTGAACAGCGAAATCGACCGCGGCCTCGCCATTGCCCGGCGGCTGCCGGAGTTCCGCCGCGAGGTCGGCGACCTGCAGGCACAGCTCGACCGGCTGCGCGTCGTGCTGCCCGAGGAGCGGGACGTCGCGGACCTGCTGCGCCGCGTGCAGGCGATGGCGACCCAGTCGAATCTCACGATCCTCGGCTTCTCGCCGCAGGCGATTACGACCCAGGAGCTCCATGCGGAGTGGCCGATCGGCCTTCAGCTCGAGGGCACCTACCACAATCTCGGGGCCTTCCTCGAACGGGTCAGCAGGTTCCCGCGCATCATCAACGTCAACGGCATCACGATCCGCGCCCGCGACAACGCGCCGGCCGCAGCCACGATTACCGCGGTGTGCACGGCGACGACGTTCGTGCTGATCGACCCGCGCGAGGAGCCCGCGCCCGCCGCGCGCGGCCGCGGCGCGGGCGCGAGAGGGCGGGGCCGGGGCGCGGCGGCAGGGCGAGCGGCGGCAGGGGGACGAGGCTGACGTGCGCCTGGTGACGATCGGTCTTCTCGTGATCGGGCTGGCCGGCGCCGTGCGCGCCGCGGCGGCGCAGGCGCCGCAAGCGGCTTCGGCGGCCCAAGGGGCGCCGCCCGCTGCGCAGGCGCCTGTGGGTCGCGGCGGGCAGCCGGCGCCTGCGAAGCCGGCCGGCGCGATCGACGCAGCCCGGACCGATCAGCTGATCGAGCCGCCGGGGTTCGCCTACAACGCCGAAGGCCGGCGGGATCCATTTGTGAGCCTGCTGCGCCGGGGCACGGATGCGCGCAGCAGCGCCGGCGCGGCGCGCCCGGCCGGACTTGGCGGCCTGAGCGTCAACGACATCACGCTGCGCGGCACCGTGCGCAGCCGGGAGGGGTTCGTGGCCATTCTGCAGGGCGCCGACCAGCGGACGTACATCGTGCGGGCGGGCGACAAGCTGCTCGACGGGACGATCCGGACGATCTCCCAGAACGACATGGTGATCCTGCAGCAGGTCAACGATCCGCTCTCGCTGGACAAGCAGCGCGAGGTGCGGAAGGTGCTCCGACAGACCGAGGCGAATTGATGGAGAGCACGTCAACCAGGCGACTACACATGTACCGACACACGACCGTGCTGGTGTTCTGCGCCGCCCTCGCGGCGGCTGGCGCCGTGTCGCTGGCCGCCAGCGGCGCGGCCACCGGGGTGGCGACGCTCAAGAAGATTGCCTCGCGCGTCGAGAGCCGCGCCGGGGTCGTCGCGATCGAGGCGTCGGATCCGGTCGCCTACGTGGCGGCCCAGCCGGACCCGCGGCTGTTCGTGATCGAGCTTCGCGACGTGAGCGCGCGCGGCTTCGCCGACAACTTCAAGCCCGACCCGCGCCATCCGTTCTCGGCGGTCGAGGTGGAGAGCGCCATCGCAGCCGACGGAGCGATGCTGGCGCGGGTGCGGATGACGCTCACCGAGGCGGTGCGGCCGCGCGTGCGCAGCGCCCGGAATGTGATCTATGTCGAGGCGGACCGGCTGGATCGGAAGCCGGCGGCGCCT
>MEKU01000005.1:0-438 GCA_001767195.1 Acidobacteria bacterium RIFCSPLOWO2_02_FULL_67_21 | reverse complement strand
CAGGTCGCCACTCTAATGGCACAAGCGCAGGCTCCGCCGCAGGCACCTGCACCTCAGGTACCGGCACCTGCTCCAGCACCCCAGGCACTTCAGGCACTTCAGGCACCTCAGGTACCTCAGGCACCCCCGTCGAGGTTCACCGGGTTTCCCGTGAGCCTTGATTTTCAGGGGGCCGATCTTCGCGCCGTGCTGCGGACGTTTGCCGAGATCAGCGGCCTGAACATCGTGATCGATCCGTCCATCCAGGGCACCGTCGACGTGGCGCTCCGGGACGTCCCGTGGGACCAGGCGCTCGACATCATCCTGCGCGCGAATAGGCTCGGCTACACGGTGGAGGGCACGATCGTCCGGATTGTGCCGCTGACCGTGCTGGCGTCCGAGCAGGCGGAGCGGCAGAAGCTTGCCGAAGCGCAGGCGCTGGCCGGCGAGCTCCAGACG
>MEKU01000004.1:59623-60055 GCA_001767195.1 Acidobacteria bacterium RIFCSPLOWO2_02_FULL_67_21 | reverse complement strand
CCAGGCCGGCTGGGACGTCGTCGTGCTGGACCGGGCCCGGTTCCCGCGCGACAAGGTCTGCGCGGGATGGGTCACGCCCCCCGTCTTCGAGCTGCTCGACCTGAACCCGGAGGAGTACCGCGCCACAGGCTGCACCCTGCAGGCGATCACGGGCTTCCGGACGTCGCTCATCGGCCGCCGGCCGGTCGATACCCGGTACTCCCGGGTGATCAGCTACGCGATCCGGCGCTGCGAGTTCGATGACTTCCTGCTTCGAAGGTCCGGCGCGCGCATCCTCGAAGGCACATCGCTGACCTCGCTCGTCCGCCAGGGCGACGGGTGGATCGCCAATGACATGGTCTCGGCGCCGGTCGTTGTGGGGGCCGGCGGCCACTACTGCCCCGTGGCGCGCCAGCTCGATCGAGGTGGCGGGTCCGCTCGTGGACATGAGGG
>MEKU01000004.1:59208-59435 GCA_001767195.1 Acidobacteria bacterium RIFCSPLOWO2_02_FULL_67_21 | reverse complement strand
ATCGGGATCGGCCGGCGCGACCACGGCGATCTGAACCAGCATGTCAGCGACTTCGCTGCCTTTCTCGAGGGTCATGGCCTGGCGCGCCGCGCGTCGCGTGTTCGCTGGCGCGGGCACGCGTATCTCGCCTCCGGGACGGGATTGCGCCGGCTGGTCGGAGACGGCGTGCTCCTCTGCGGCGACGCCGCCGGGCTGGCGTACCCCGAGAGCGGCGAGGGTATCAAGCC
>MEKU01000004.1:24735-59193 GCA_001767195.1 Acidobacteria bacterium RIFCSPLOWO2_02_FULL_67_21 | reverse complement strand
CCGGCTCGCCGCGGAGACGCTGGCCGCGGCAGGCGGCCGCGTCCGGGTTGAAGACCTTGGTGAATACGAATCCGAGCTGCGGAGGCGCTATCCTGCGGCACGACCGGCGCCGAAGCCGCTCGCGGCCGCCGTCAGGGCCGCCGGCCGGGCTCTGCTGCGATCGCGGGCGTTCACGCGCCACGTCCTGATCGAACGGTGGTTCCTACGAATCGCCAGCTAATTCGTCTGGCCCGGCGTGCGTGTGGCGAGGGGCGCCACCACCATCTGGTCGAGAATCTCGAACACGACCCGCCGGTGGCCCCGGCGCTCGTCGCTGACGTCGGGCGACGAGGTCGTCACCATGACCAGATCGAGCGCGGGCATCACGAAGATGTACTGCCCGCCGTAGCCCCACGCAAAGCAGGTCTCCCGGTCGCGGATGTCGTGCACCCACCATCCATGCCCGTACCGGCGGTCGCGCATCGGATCGAAGCCGCGGCCCGCGTCGAAGACAGGATTCCCGGGGCGACGGGTGCGCGTGCGACCTTCACACGACCGCTCCACCCATGCCTCCGGTACGATCTGCGCGGCCGCGGCGCCCGCTCCGCCGCGTCCACCGTTCAGATACAGCTCGCCAAACGCCAGCATCTGGCGCGGCGTCATCAGCATGTCGTTCCCGCCGAAGTAAATGCCCTGCGGATCGCGGGGCCATTGCGGCAGCGAGAACCCGAGGGGGCGCGCCAGCGCTTCGTTGGCGAACTCCCACGTACTCCGGCCGGTGGCTTTGGTGAGGATCGCCGAGAGCAGGTGCGTGTTGCCCGTGCTGTACTCCATCTCCTCGCCCGGAGCGGCAAACATCGGACGGGCGAGCGCATGCCGCACCCAGTTGCGGCTCGTCACCCAGGCGCCATAGTTCCGGTTGCTCGTCCCTTCGAGACCCGGCCGCATGGCCAGGAGATGCTCGACCGTGATCGCGCGCTTGCGCGAGTCCGGATCCTGCGCCAGCTCGGGGAAGTAGCGCACGATGGGCGTCTCGAGCGAGGGGATGAGCCCGCGGTCGATCGCTATCCCGACCAGGGCCGACATGACGCTCTTCGATGCCGACTTGATGTTGGCCGGCCGGTCGCGGCGAGCGCCGTTGTAGTAGCGTTCGAACACAAGCTCGCCGCCGCGGCTGACGAGCAGACTGTGCAGCCGGGGGAGCGACTGTGCCGCCGCGTCGACGGTCTCCGGATTCCACGGGGTGGCCGGCTCGACGGGACGAGGATCTACTGCGAACTGGGCCCGGGACTCCGGCCGCTCCGGAGGGGCGGTCCCGGCGGGGCCGCCACGGGCGGCCGCGGCCACCAGCCAGACGAGGGCCGCCGCAAGCGGCCATCCGGCATGCCTGACACGAAGGCGAGCCATCGGACGCGATTATACGAAGAAGCGGGGCGACACTGAACCGGCAGGTGGTCCGCTGAACTCAGGCGTGCCCGAGCCCGGCGGGATCGTCCACCGCGAAGCGAAACACGTAGGGCGACTTGCTGGTGCCGACGACCACTTCGTCACCGTCGCGGAGCCTGGCGAATCCGCCGCGCCGGTGGCCGCCAACCCGGCGCCCCGCCACGATCGTCCCGCACGCGCTGCCGCGATCGACGAGCACGAAGCCGTCGCTTTCCAGCCCTATCTGGAAATGGGTGCCGGAGATGTGCAGAGAATGGCCTCCGTTGGTTTCCCGGAGGTACAAGTCGTTCTCCGCTGGCTCGCTGTCACCTCGGCGCTCCTGGCCGACGGCAGCATCCCCGTCGACCAATTGGCGCCGGTGCCGACCGACCCTGAATGGCCACCGGGAGACGGGGACTTCCCGGCGCCCGCCGAGCGCGGTCTGGGCCTCATCCGTCAGGGCGACCAGTCTGGCGAGTATTGGGGTCATAGCTCGCGCGACCACAATATAGGGTGGTTTTTCACGCTTTGCTATAGCGATTTTCGTTCCAGAGGGTCCGCGACCGCTCAAGTCCGCTCGTGTCCGAACCGAGTCGTTATTTGCCTTGGATCCAGCCGCGTGAGTTCGTACGTAGTGCCGGGCTTCAGCCCGGCTTAAAGCCGGGCACTACGCCGGTCCGTTTGAGGCACGCATCCTGCTCTTTCAGCTCGTGAACATGGAGGAACACATGAGGAACCGCGATGAGCTGAAAGGGCGCGGCGAGCAGCTGCGCGGGAAGGTGCGGCAGGCGGTCGGCGACCTGACCGACGATGAACGGATGAGGGCCGAGGGTGAGGTCGACGAGGCGAAGGGCCGTCTGCGCGAGGGCTTCGGCCGCGCGCGCCGGCGCGTGGGCCGTTCGATCGAGGACGTGGGCAAGAGCATCAAGCGGTAGGCGGGGCGCGATATCGTTTACCGAGCGATCACCGCTGTGCGCGGCAGGTCGCCCGGATCGAGCACGCCAATCCGGCCGTTGAGGAACTCCGTGAACCAGATCCGGCCCTGCGGGTCGATGCCGATGCCGAGCCGCGGGTTGACGTTGCGGCTCGGGAACGGATACTCGATGAACGTCTCCGTCCGTGGGTCGAATCGCGTGAGATTGTTGCCGTTCAGGTCGCCGAACCAGAGAACGCCGCGGCGCCGGTCTTCCACGAAGCTGTACGGCGCGGCCTTCTCGGTCGGCGGCTGGTAGAACTTCATTTCGCCCGTCTTCGGGTTGAGCTTGCCGATCTTGTGGCTGTCGAAGGCGGCGAACCAGACGGTGTCCTGCGAATCGACGAACACCCCGCGGATCTGCGGCGTATCGGGCGGGTAGTACTCCTTCGTATCGCCGGTCTTCGGATCCACCCGCACGATCATGCCCATCGAGTACGCGCCGCCCCACCCGGCGCCGCCCGAATCGACGTCCACGTCGTACATCCCTGCGCGCACCTGCTGCGGCGGGGCGTCCCCTTCGGCGGTATCGCGCAGCGCCTTCGACCCGGCCGGATAGGCGCTCGGCAGGCGGTACTTGTAGCTCCGGAACTGCGACGTCTTCGGGTTGTATACGTAGAATCCCTCGTCGCTTTCACCGAGCGAGGAGAACCAGACGTTGCCCTCCCTGTCTTCCTGGCAGCTGTGCGTGCCAGGCCCCTTGGCGTCCCATTTCAATTCCACGAGCTGATCGGTCTTCGGGTCGATGAGCGCCACCTTCGCGGTGCCGCGGGCGTTGAGCGCCATCCAGACGCGGCCGTCCCGCGTGACGCACGGTGTATGCGGCACTGCATTCGGCGTCGGCACCGGGTACGTCTTGAACTGCTCCGTCGCGATATCGAAGCGAAGCACCGCGTTGGTCGGATTGTCCCAACCGGCAATCCAGACGCGTCCGGCCTGGTCGACCGCGAGGCTGTGCGGCATGCTCCGCGGGTTCGGCAGCGTGTATTCAAGGAAGGTCGCGCGGGCCACTTCGGGGGCCATCGTCGGACGGCGGACCTGCTCCGGCTTCGGCGGCTCGGCGCCGGGCCCGAAATACTGGCCCTTGGGCCCGAACCAGCGCTCCAGCTCGCCGGTGATGACTTTCCATTCCGCCTCGCTCGCGCCGAAGTTTCGGCCGTAGCGGAGCGGCATCTGCTTCTCGACGTAGGCCCGCCACTGCGCGGCCGTCGAGCCGCGCCGCCGCAGCATCACGTCGAGCGCGTGGCAGTTGATGCACGTCGACTTGAGCAGCTGAGCCGGCGCGTGATCGTCCGGGATCAGCCGGTCGATGTCGGCGCCGGTAAACTGCGTCACGCTCCAGCTCGATCCGAGGGAGAAGTTCGCGGGGCCATCGGCCGCGGAGTCCCGCGAGCGCCGCTCGGTGGCGTACCCGAACGCCTCCGCGACGAGCGCGTACGTCCCGGGGGCGACGGTCAGCTCGTAGCGGCCGTCCGCGCCCGTGTAGCGCGACACGCTCTTGCTGCCGAGCGTCGCCTTGACGAGCGCGCCGGCGATCGGCTTGCCGGCCGAATCGGCCACCACTCCACGGATCACGGCATCGGCGGCCTGAGGCCGGACCGAGGCACACAGCACGGCGATGCCCAGCGACAGTGCGACGGTTACGATACGCATATCAATCTCCCTCAGAACGCCACACGGAAACCGAGCTGCAGCATCCGCGGCTGGTACGCCACGTTCAGATTCTGCGAGGGGCGCCCGTAGCTGGCACTGCTCTCCTGCGTCGTGTACGAGCCATAGTTCTCACGGTTGAACACGTTGAACACTTCGAGAATCCCGTCGACCCGCACGCGGCGGATACCGAAGCGCCGCTGCACCCGCATGTCCATGCGATGGTTCGGCTCGCCGACAAGATCATTCCGCGGCACGATCGTCCCGTTCGGGCGCAGACGGGCACCACGTCCGGTCCCGTAGGCGCGGAGGTCGCCGCCGTATGTCGTTCCGTAACGGAGACCGGAGCCGTAGAAGTAGACGCCGCTCAGTTGGAAGCCGTATCCCATGTCCCAGATGCCGTTGAAGACGGCCCGGTGCCGCTGATCGGAGCCGGCGTAGGTGTACTCACCGCCCAGGTCCTCCGCTACCGGGAACGTCACAACATCGTACAGGCCTGTGCGGGGAGGCGGCGTGCCGTCCTTCGTGGACGACAGGAGGTAGGTGGCCGACGCCTGCCAGCGGTTGCTGAAGCGCTTCGAGAACGCCATCTGCAGTGCCTGGTAGTTCGTCCAGCCGTCCGGATAGTACGGCTCCACGACGCCCCAGTCGGGGAAGGGACGCCGGCTGATGTCGGTGAACGGATAGTTCACACCGGTCGCGGGGTTGTAGCTCAGATTGATATTGTGCGTGTAGACCTCCGCGCGACTCCGGGTGGAGACGTAGTCCGCCTCGACCGCCATCGACGCGGCGAGCTGACGCTGCACGCCAATCGACGTCTGATAGCTGTAGGTCGTTTCGTTGACCGGCCCGACCATGTGCGACAGCAGGTTCTGGCGCACGCAGTTCGGCGCCGGGTTCACCGGGCACTGCCGTTGCGCGATCTCCTGGTAGCTCGGTGTCGGACCGTTGAAGGGATTGATCGCGAAGTCGGCCCGGCGGTCGTAATTCACTTCGGGCACGAAGCTCTCGACATAGCCCACGAGGCCGTGGGTCGGCTGGTCGCTCATGTCGCCGAAGTACTTGCCCCAGCCGCCGCGAATGACGGTGCGATCGTCCAGGCTGTACGCCATGCCGACGCGCGGACCGATGTTGTTCTTGTCGATCGGAGCGCCTTTCTTCACAAATGGCAGCAGTTCGTAATCCTCGCCCCAGATGCCCTTTGCGACGTCGTAACGGACGCCGAGATTCAGCGTCACCTTCGGTGAGATCGCCCAGTCGTCCTGCACCCAGAACGCGCCTACGTGCCGTGGCGGGTAGAACTGGAAGTTACCGATCCCCATCTGGAACCGGCGGGAGAGGGGCGACAGCGCGTTGATGTTCCACGTGGAGGGATCGTTCCACACCGGGAACAGCGACTCGATGTTGGCCGGAATCGGACCGTTCTGGACGTCGAGTACGCCCATGCAGAACCGGCACAGATAGATATAGTGATCGACGAACAGGTACTCGCCGCCGAGCTTCACGTCCATGCGTCCGCCGAGATCGAAGGATCGCGTGAAGTCGTCGCGAATCGACCAGGTGTTGTTCCCCATCCGCTCCGGCGTGTTCGCATTGCCGCCGCCGATCGTGTAGCCGCGCAGCTGAATCACGGGTGGGCCGACCTGGTCTTCCAGGCCGGGCACCTGATAGATGGGGTTCGGCACGTCGAGCATGGTTTCCAGGCGCCACGTGTAGCCAAGCCACCCCGCCCGGAGTTCGTTCACGGACCGGTTGCTGAGCACCTGCGTGAACGTGTTGATGATCTGATCGCCCGACAGCTTCCGCATCAGGCCGGTCGACGGATGACGCACCGCCCCGCCGGCGCTCTCGTTGGGAATCACTTCCTCGTAGTGGGACGCACGCATGGAATAGCGCATACGCGGCGAGAACTGGTTGTCGAGCCGCAGGCCGCTCAGATCGACCGTCCTCACGCTGCTCAGATCGATGTTGAAGCTCGGAAACGGGCTGGACGAGGTGAGCGTCTGCGGCTCGCGCTCGTACTCGTAGTTGGCGAAGAAATGAAACTTGTCGCGGACGATCGGCCCGCCGCCGGTGAAACTGTACTGCTGGTCCGAATACGGCAGCACGCGGCGCTGGATGAAGTCTTCAGCCCTGAACCGATCGTCCCGGAAGTACCCGGATGCCGTTCCGGCAAACGCGTTCGTGCCCGACTTCGTGATGGCGTTCACCTGCACGCCGGCCGACCGGCCCTGCGTGGCGTCGAACCGGTTGGCGACGAACTCGAACTCCGCGATCGAATCGCGGCTGAACCGGGGCTGCCCGAAGGCACCGAGCCCGCCGCCGGTGTTCTGGGTCACCTGCTGGCCGTCCAGGTTGACGTGGTAGTTGCCCTGCATGCCGTTGCCGGACACGGCCACCTGCACGACCGCATTCACCCGCGCGCCAGGCGCGAGCAGCGCCAGATCCTGCCAGTTGCGGCCGTTCACCGGCAGCTCCTCACATCTGGCGTGAGCCGACGTTACCGCTCGCGCGCGACTGCGACACGTCCACCAGCGGCGCTTCGGCCGTCACCGTCACCGATTCCTGCAGCGACGAGGGGGCCATCTGCAGGTTCACCGTCGTCTGCTGCCCTACGAGGACTTCGAGCCCGGTGCGCGTCACGGTCGCGAAGCCTGCGAGCGCGGCGGTCACGCGATACCCGCCAATGCGGAGCGGAATCCGGTAGATTCCGCGCTCATCGGTCGCCGTTTCGAAGGTATTGCCGGACGCCTCGTGCACGGCCGTGATGGTAACCCCCGGCAGCACGCCGCCGGTTGAATCGCTCACGGTGCCGCTCATCGTGGCTTCCTGCGCGTAGCCGGCCGCTGGCAGCCCCGCGAGCACGGCGGTGAGCAGTGCGATCTGGACAACGAATCGAATAATCGACTTCATGACGAATCTACTCCCAGTGCGCTGGGCGGCTGAATGCCGCCGGACTACGGCTTGAGGCTCAGAATCTTAATTTCTTTGAGCGCGAACGTCTCGCGCGGCAGTTCGCTCTCCCCCGCCGGCCACTTGTTGGCCTTGAGAAGGAAGGCGACGACGTCGGCCACCTGCTGGCGCGACAGCGAACTGGGATTGTCAAGGGGCATCGTAATGCGGATACGCTCGAACAGATCGCCGACGGTCAACTCGTTCCAGTTCGACGTGAACATGCCGGTCGTCAATCCCGGCGTCATGTCGCCCCCTTCGAGCTCCGTGCCGTGGCAGGCCGAGCAGCGCTCGTTGTAGGTCGCCTCTCCGCGCGTGGCCTGGGCCTCGGTGTACACGCCGTCCCACACGGTTTGACCGATCGCCACGGTGCCGATCAGAAGCCACAGAGACACCGAGACACAGAGCCAGATTTTCTCTGTGCCTCTGTGCCTCTGTGGCCCGTCTCGGGTGTCTGTTTTCACGTCTATTTTTCGTTCGCGGGCAGCGTGAATGCGAGGTACTCGCCCGAGTAGTTGCCGCCGCTGACGGCGACAATGATGTACTGCTTGCCGTCCACCATGTACGTCATCGGGATACCGCTCTGGATCGCCGGCATCAGCACGGCGCCCACCTGCTGTCCCGTCTTCTTGTCGTACGCGCGCAGCATCGCGCCCCTCGGCCGCCCGGGCGGCGCCGTGATCTGCGGATCGCCCATGACCGCGAGCGTGCGGGTCACCATCAGGCCGACGCCGGAGGTCCCCACCTGACCCGTCTTGGGGATGTCGATCCCCTTCAACGCCGCGTGGGTGCGGATGTTGTCGGGCGTGTCGCCGTGCGGCGTCTGCCACAACAGCTCGCCGCGATCGAGATCGATCGCCGCGAGCAGCCCGTACGGCGGCTTCACGATCGGCAGCCCGCCGGGATTGAGGCCGCCGCCGTCGGCTCCGGAAGGCGCGATGTTGGCGTTTGCGCCCGCGCCACGGCCACCCGCCGGAGGCGGAGGCGCCTCGCGATCCCGTCGGCCGGCATCGGCGGCACAGCAGTCGCCGGGACCGAGCACTTCCTGGAACGGACGCCCGGCGATGCCCGACACGTACCGGATGTCAGAGAAGCCGGGCGGCGGCGCGACGATGGTCCGCGAGCCGAACGTGTTGCCGGCCGGCGCGAAGACGATGTGAAGCTCGGGATCGTAGGCGCCGCCGGGCCAGTTGGTGGCCGTTGCCGGGACGATCGCCCCGAGCATGCCGCGCAGGTCGCCGAGCATGGGCGGGTTGAACGGGGTGTCGGCCACCCTGTAGCGCTTGATCTGCTCGAGCGCCTTGGCGCGCAGCTCCGGTGTGAAGTCGATGAGATCGTCCGGCACCCTGAGGATGTTGCGCGCGTACGCAGGCGGCTTGGTCACATGCGGCTGCGTGCGGGCGCTCCTCTCGCCCGGCACGTCCGACTGCGGCACCGGCCGCTCCTCGATCGGCCAGACCGGCTCCCCCGTCTCACGATTGAGGACGTACACCCACGCCTGCTTGGTCAGCTGCGCGAGCGCCTTGATCGGCCGTCCGTTGACGTTGATGTCGGCGAGCATCGGCGGGGCCGGCATGTCGTAGTTCCAGAGCGGATGGTGCACGAGCTGGTAATGCCACTTCCGCTGGCCGGTCTTGAGATCGACGGCGACGATGCTCTCGGCAAAGAGGTTGTTGCCGGGCCGATGGCCGCCGTAGTAGTCGGAGGTCGGCGTCTCCACCGGGAGGTACACGAGCCCGAGCTCCTCGTCGACGGTAATCTGATTCCACACGCCGACGTTGCCGTTGACGACCCACGAATCGTCCTGCCACGTCTCGTTGCCGAACTCGCCCGGCATCGGAATCGTGTTGAAGCGCCAGAGCTGCTTGCCGGTCCGGGCGTCGAACGCCCGCACGAGCCCCTTCGTGTTGTTGTGCGTCGACACGGTGGCGCCCTCGCGCATCGCCGACCCGACGATGATCATGTCGCGCACGACCGTCGGCGTCGAATGGACGCCGATCTCGCCCGCCTCGAGATCGATCTGCTCCTTGATGCCCTTGTAGACGCCCATCTTCAGATCGACGACGCCGTCGGTGCCGAACGACGGGATGATCGCGCCAGTCTTCGCGTTGAGCTCGATCAGCCGGTAGCCGGTCGTCACGTAGATGACCCGCTCGTCGCCCTTGCCGTCGGTCCAGTACGACACGCCACGCCCCGAGAGCTGCCGCGGCGAGTTGGCGGCGCGCTTGCCTTCCCGGTAGCTGTGCGACCAGATCAGCTCGCCCGTCTTCGCGTCGAGCGCGATCACGGAGCGCCGCGTGCCGCCGGTCGTGTAGAGCACGCCCTTGACCATCAGCGGCGTGCCTTCGAGCTTGTATTCTGGGAACGGCCCCAGGTTGTCGGTCTTGAACCGCCACGCCACCTCGAGCCTGTTGAAGTTCGAGGCGTTGATCTGGTCGAGCGGCGAGTACCGGGTCCCTTGGAGGTCGGCCGTGTAGTGCGGCCATTCCCCGTTCTTCGTGGACGGCTGTCCCTGCTGGCCCGAGATCCCGGTCCCGGCATTCAGCCACAGCAGTCCGATGAGGAGTGATATCCATACGGGCGCCGTCCGACTCACAGTTCGCGACATCGTCTCCTCCATTAATTCGCAACGTAGTGCCGGGCTTCCGCCTTCGCGTGAAGCTTCGGCGGACCACCGTAGCCTTGGCGAAGGTGGTCAGCCCGGCTACAGCCGGGCACTACGAGTGCATGAAACGGCTCCTACAGTCTCTGACCGCAGCTGAGGGAGTATACGACGGGTCAGCCGGTTTCGGTCATCGAGAGCTTCCCTCACGTTATGGTGGCCCACACGAAAAATTCGCCGCGTCGTCAGTGTTGCCCGTCCCCGTGTAGCGGGCGACCTGCGGATACGGACAGAGCGGGCGCGTGCGGTCGGTCACGCCCTTCAGAATCCGTGCAGCCGGAATGCGATCCGGGGGCTGCCGCTGCTCGACCCAGCGCTCCAGCGCGCCGAGCATGTCGAAGGTCGACGTCCCGCTGCCGCCGCCGCAGTGGCCCATGCCGGGCACCATGAACAACCGATACGCGTCGTGCACCCGGCCTGTGCCGCCCCTCGTCTTCACGACCGACTCGTAGTACTCGACGCTGCTGAGCGCCGGGATCTGCGGATCGGCCCACCCGTGGTACTGAATCAGCTTGCCGCCGCGGGCGGCGAACGGCGCGAGGTTCGGGTCCCTGGCGTCGATGACGCCGGCTTCGATCGTCCGGACACGGTCCATGTCGGAATCGAAATTGAGCGCCTTGAAGTTCCATTCGGGATCGTTGAAGACCATGAACTCGTACATCTGTCGGGCGATCTCGAACGGCTCGGGCCCGGCGAATGTCGTCCATCCGAGCTCGCTGCCGGGCGAGAGGCCCGGGAAGAGGCGGTCCTTCGATCGCGCGTGCGCGAGCGGCGCGTACATCGCCCGCGTCGAGGCCACCTGGGCCGGCGTCAGGCACGCCGCGCCGTCGCCCGCCGTGCACTGCAAGACGGCGGGATCGAAGGCGCAGGCCTTCGGATTCTCGAGCACGCCGTCGGCGACGCCGTCGCGCGCGTCGCAGGCGTCGAGCACGGCCTTGTGAATGAGGAGAAACTTCGAGCTCGGTATGAAGCTGGCGGCGTCGGCGTGGACGGTCTGCGCAATCGACATCGCGAAGGCGGCGCGGCCGGTCGCGTTGAGCGCGGGCGCGCCGGCGACGATCCCGTCGAAATCTGCCGGAAATCGCTGCGCCGCCTTCAGGCCCTGACGGCCGCCGCCCGAGCACCCGTCGAAGTACGCCAGCCGGGCGGCGCTCCCGTAGAACGTCCTGACGACCGCCTTGCCCTTCTCGGCTGTTTCATGGACGGCGCGGTAGCCGAAGTCGACGCGCTTCTCGCGGTTCTGCATCCACGGTCCGCCGCCACCGCCCGCTCCGGCGGTGTGGCCCGTGTCGGTGCTCGCGGTGGCATACCCGCGCCGGATCCCGGCGGCGAGCCCCGCGGTGTTGAGGCTGCCGGCCCAGCCGCCATTGCCGACCGCCAGGAACTTGCCGTTCCAGCCGCTCGCCGGCATCCAGACTTCCACTGTGATGTCGGAGTCGGGCGTCGGTGCAATGGTCATCTCCACGCGACAGAACGCGGGGAGATTCTGCAGGGCGGCCGCGGCCCGGCCGAGCGCGCCGGCCGCAACCGACGCTGCGGACGTGATGGTGGTGGACGGCAGCCGCAGCGACGAGATCGACTCGCAGGTCTGCGCGCCTGCCAGAGCGGGCGCAGCGAGGAGAACGGCGGCAGCCGACAGCAGCCTGCCGCGGGAAAGGACGATGCCCGCCATGAACGCCTCCAGCGAGCGGATTAGATGGGGTCGGGAGTCCCGACCCCATCTATTTCGGACGGGGGTCGCGAAGCGGTTCCTCATTTCGTCGTCTTCCTCCTACCGCCCCTCGCAGAGCGCGAGCAGAAAGCGCGCCTCGTCGTCGATCCAGCGCGCGCGCAGGTCGAAACCGGCGGACTCGACGAGCGTCCGGACGGCGTCTGGCTCGTATTTGTACGAGCTCTCCGTCCAGATCGACTCGCCCGGCTCGAGCGTGAACGCCAGCGGTCCGGTGACTCCCGGCACACGAACGTCCTGTCGCCGGCGGCTGACCAGGTGCATCTCGATTCTCGACGCGCCGGCATTCCAGTGGACCAGGTGCTCGAACTCGTCGAGATCGAACGTGGCGCCGATTTCGGAATTGAGGCGCTGAAGCAGGTTCTTGTTGAAGGCCGCCGTCACACCCAGCGGATCGTCGTAGGCGAGCATCAGATCGTCGTGCGGCTTCACCAGGTCGACGCCGAGCAGCAGCGCGTCGCTCGGACCGAGCGCTCGTCGGACGAGATGAAGGAACGCGGCCCCGGCCGGGGGGTCGAAGTTGCCGATGTTCGATCCCAGGAACAGCACGAGACGACAACCGCCGTCCGGTGTGGACGGCAGGTGCATGAGCCCCTCTTCGTAGGACGCGTGAACGGCGTGCACCCGGGAGGGGCCCTCGGCCGCCACCATCTGGGTGGTCCGGTCGAGCGCCTCGCGCGACACATCGATCAGGTGCACGTCGGCAGGCGGCCAGCCCAGCGCGCGCAGCAGCGTGACGAGCTTCTGTCCGTTGCCGCATCCCAGCTCCACCAGCTCGGTCGGCGGGGTCCGCCTGGCGATGGCCGCACCATGCCGGGCCAGCAAAGCCTTCTCCGCGCGCGTGATCCGGTACCACGGCAGCAGGCAAATGGCCTCGAAGAGCGTCGACCCGAGCGCGTCGTACAGCAGGCGCGAGGGCAACTGCCGCGGCGTCTGCGCCAGGTAGTAGTGAATCTCCTCGATGTCGCGATCGGTGAGCGTCCGGCCCGGCGCGAGCCGCGTCCCGGGCGTCATGCGGCTCGGTCCGATACGCAGCGGAACGCCGCGTAGACATGGGGGTACAGCGGCCGGAACCAGTTGCGGAAGCTGCGGCGCACCAGATCGCGTGAGGTGGCGCACGAAGCGCCTCGCATCACGTAGTGGCGGCCGTCGAAGAAGTCGGCCGAGTATTCAGGATACGACGCCAGCGGCGTGAATCCGGGAAGGGGCGCAAAGACCGTCGAGGTCCATTCCCATCCGTTGCCGACCAGATCGTCGATGCCCCACGCGCTGCGTCCCGCGGGGTGCTCCCCCACCGGGTGCGGATCCCAGCCGGCGAAATCGAAGTGGCCGCGGGCGGCGTCAGGCGGATCGTCGCCCCACGGATACGGGCGCTCGACGCCGGCCGGTGTCCCGTACGCCGCCCGGCAATACTCTGCCTCCGTCGGCAGCCGTCCGCCGCGCCATCGCGCGTAGGCAGACGCTTCGCTGTGGCTCACATAGACCGGCCACGCCTCCGGAAGCGCCACCCGCTGAAACATCCCACGCCACCACCACCGCCCCTCGTCCGATATCCAGAATCGCGGGTGTTCCATCCTTTCGGCGCGGAGCCACGCATAGGCCTCAGGCGTCCACCACTGCGGGTCGTGATAGCCGCCCTCCTCGACAAACTCGAGCAACGCGGCGTTCGTCACGTTGTGCCGGTCGATGACGAACGCCGGCACCTCGACGTCGACGGCTTCGAATTCGTTGTCCCACCCGAACGGGATCTCTCCGCGCCTCGCGCCGAGCGTCGTGCGGCCTTCCGGAACCGCAATGCTCTCCTGCGGCGGCGGCGGGCCGCCGATCTTTATCGCGGCACCGGCCGGCGGCCGCTTCTGCTCGTGCGCGAGCTGGTGCCACATGTACAGCATCGTTTCCTGGTGCATCGCCTCGTGCTCCAGAATCGCATGGACCGCCTGTGCGCGATCGAGGAGCGGATGTCCAGGCTGTTCGATCGGCCCCGTGGAGAGCGCCTCGAGCACACGCCGATCGGCTTCGTCCACGAAGGCGCGTACCTGCTCCCGCGACGGCCAGCCGGATCGTTCCTTCGATGCGGCCGGCGCGTGGACGTCTTCCGGATCGATCCCGCGGGCGAACAGCTGCTCGAGGTGCGCGTCGATTCCCGGTTGGCCTAGCGCCCGTTTGACGACGGTGTTGAAGCTGAACGCGGCCAGATGGCCTTCATAGAAGACGATCGGGTGGCGGAGCGCGATCGGACGGATGTAGTACGCGTCCGGCGTCAGCAGATCGAACAGCCGGCGCGAGCGTTCGCGGAGTTGCAGAAACCGGCTGACGAGGGGTGCACGGTCCACGGCAGGCATCGGTCGCCCTGGCATCGAGCCTATCCTCCCGCGAAATGCCCCGGCAGCCAAGCCGGCGTATGTGGGGCGGCTCCAGGGTGAGTCGGAAAACATCGAGCCCTGGACCCGCCGTCCCTACGGCCAGCGCCCGAGTGCGCGGCGGACAGCGATGAGCTGGCCCAGATGATAGGAGTTGTGGTCCAGGACGAGCAGCAGCGCGCGCAGGTACGTCTGCTGTCCGCTGCCGGTTGGAACGGTCGAGAACAGAGGGATGCGCTCGTCGCGCGCCAGCTCCTTCAGCTTCTCCCGATCGGCCTTGAAGGCGGCGATGCTGGCGTCCCACGCTCCGGCGCCCGGTGGAGCGGGCGCCGCCGGCCAGTAGTCGTCCGGCCACTTCCGGCGGTGCACATAGCGATCGTTCACGCAGAAGTCGAGGATGTCCTCCTGCGCGATTCGCATGTGCTCCAGGAGCTGCCACGGCGAGCGGTCGAACCCGGCCGGCCGGGCGCCGCGCCGATCGGGCGGAAGACCGGCGACCGCCTTGTCGAACCCGACGTGCGCCTCGTCCCAGTCGAGCATCCGGACCAGGTGAGCGCGAAGCGGATAAATGGGGTCGGAGGTCGAACCCATTTAGCGCAGCGACGCGGTGGCGGCACCGCCCGAGTCGGGGACGAGCATCCGGATCGTCCCGTCCTGGCGGGAATGAATCAGCAGCTCGCCGTCGCGCGTGCGGCTGATGTGGAGGTCCGCGCGCAGGATCGTCATCCCCATCGTCTTCTCGATCAGCTCGCGGAACGTCATGTAGACGCGGGTGCCGTTCGGCCCGCGCACGTAGAGCTGCACTTCCTCGATCGGCGCCACCGTCTGCGGCACACCGTCGTCAGCCGCCTTCATGGCGGCCAGGTCCGCGGCAAAGATGCGGCCGCGCGTGATGTCGCCGAAGACGAACTTGCCGCGCAGCGCCTGGATGCGGCCGTAGTACGCAAAGCCGTCGGTGATGGCCTGTCCGTCGTGGTGGTCGTAGACCGCCACCGGATACGTGAATTCGTCCTTCGTCTTCCCCGACAGCACGTCCGCGGGCAGCGCAAAGAGCTGGTTGAGCGCGCCGCCGGGCCGCGTGACGCCGTTCTCGAAGAAGCCCTCGCGGCGCATCCAGCCGTAGTTCTCGCCTTCGCGGACGATATTGACCTCCTCGATCTGGTTCATCCCGATGTCAGAGGCGTACATCGTGCCGGTCGTGAGATCCCAGGAGAGCCGGTGGGCGTTGCGGAAGCCGTAGGCGTAGATCTCGCCAAGCGTCTTCGGGTCCCCGTCGGCCTGGAACTTGTTGATCGCCGGAATCGTGTAGTCGCCGAGCCCTTTGGTCCCGCCAGACGCCGAGGGACTGCGCGGATCGATCCGAAGGATCGCGGTGACGACCGTGTCGAGCCGCTGCGTCTGGCCCGGGTTGCTCGCGTGCGGGCCGCCGCCGTTGCTGAAGCCGAGATCGCTGCCGCTCGTGTACAGCAGGCCGTAGTCCGGTGATCCAGGCTTCGCGGTCGGATTGAAATCGAGGTGCCCCATCGGATGCGTGAGGTTCTGCACGATGTGGCCGACGCGCAGCAGCTCGCGCCGGGTGCCCTGGAACGTGTCCGCCGCCGGATTGGCCGCATGCCACTCGGTGATCACGTTGTGGTACGTGACCTGGTTCAGCGTGAAGCCGGGCGGGATGAAGTTCACCGTTCCGGGGTTGCCCGGGCCGCGCTCACCGTGCACGGTGTAGAGCAGTCCGTTCTTCGCAAACTCGGGATGGAAGGCGAACCCGATGAACCCGCTCTCGAGCCGGTTGTAGACGGTGAGCGGAAACGCCGCGCCGAAGTCCAGATACGGCGACGGACGGTTGTTCGCGTCCAGCAGGTACAGCGTGCCGCGGGAATCGTTGGCGAAGCGGCGGCCGTCGGGCAGGTCGCGCACGTAGCTGACGCGCGCCCATGCCGCCGGCGCCACATCCTGATCGGCGGGATGCCGGCCGCGCGAGTCGGGCAGGCGTGCGAGGTCCTGAACCTCGACCACCAGACCGCGCTTCTCGACGTGATTCGGTAGCGGATCGTCAACCTGCGCCTGCAGAGCCCCGGCGGCCCAGAACGCCAGCAGCCCCAAAGTCACCAACAGCACGTGTCTGCGCATTTCGCGTCTCCTGGATTCTTCGCAATTCTCGTACGTGGCGCCCGGCTTCAGCCCGGCTGAAGCCGGGCACTACGAGACACAACGGTCTACGTCCAGCTCCGCTCTCCCGCGGCTTCGGTGCCGGCAATGTACCCCTGCGTGATGCAGCGCCCCTGGCCATGCTGGCTGCAGCCGCCGGCCGACTCGCCGCCGCAGTACAGGCCCGGAATCACCTGGCCCTTGATGTCGACGACCTGGCACTTCATGTTGATCCGCAGCCCCGCATACGTATCGTGCACGACCGGCGTCGCCCACGCCGCATAGAACGGCGGCGTCTGAATCGTGTGTGTCGGATTGGGCCGCTCGAAGTCGGGGTCGAAGCCGAAGTCGACGATGGTGTTGTAGCGCGCGACGGTGGCCTCGAGGCCGGCCGGGGGCATATCGACCCGCTGATACGGGTTCCCGCGGATGGCGCGTGCCAGCTCGCCAAGCGTCTGCGCGCTGAAGAAGAACTTCGGATCGATATGTGGCGGCGTCGGCTCCCACTTCTCGCGGCGGATCGCGTCGGCGTCGAAGATCGCCCAGATCGGACCAGCCTCGAAGTCGGGCGGGTGCGAGCCCTCGTTCGGCGCGAGCACGGCGTCGAGGAAGCCGTCCGGTTTGTAGGTGATCCGGCGCATGTTGCGCCAGTCACCCTGGACGTACGGATCCAGGAACCCGTGATGCGTGCCGTAGGGCCATCCCTCAGCCAGCTCGTTGTAGAAGCGCCTGCCGACCTGGTTGACCAGAATCACGTCCTGCCAGTCGGCCACCTGCAGCCCGCTCGCCCGCGCGAACGGGAAGATGGGGCTCGAGGGCCTCCAGACCGGATAGATGTACTGCGCGCCGATGACAGGCCGCTTGCGGAACGCGCCGTTCCGCTCGAGCGTCTGGTTGGCCGTCCCCCAGAGCGAGGCGCCGATCGCCATCCCGGCGAGCTCGCCGCTGGCATCCTGCGCGGAGTACGGCTCTCCGGCGACCGGGTAGACGTCGGTCAGACGGCTGTCGAACATGCGGCGGAAGTTCACGTTGCTGCTGCTGCCGCCGGTGGCGATGATCACCGCTTTCCGTGCCTTCACCGTCACCGTCGCGGCCGCCATCTGGATCACACCGTCGGACCGGAACGGCCGCATCGGGGTCGTGCTGCCGGGCTGGAGCTTTGGCGTGTAGCTCGCGGTGACCCCCAGCACGCGGCCGGACGAGGGCGCTTCGCGGACGACCGCATCCATGTGGTAGTTGAGCAGGAAGCGCACACCCTTCTTCTTCGCGCTGTTCTCGAGCGGCCGATAAATGTTGGTGCCCGCCGCGCCGGCGGGACTTTCCGCGCCCTGTCCTTTGGTCCAGCGCGCCGCGTAGTGCTCCCGCGGCGCCGAGATGCCGATCGCATGCCCACCGCTCACGCCCGGGGCCCGATCCGGATCGAACACCACCCCGTTCTCGACCAGGAACTCGTACGCCTGCGCCTCGCGATCGGCGAGCGCGCGCTGCACGGCGCGGTCGTTGTACCGGTACTCCGGCATCCCGTTGATCTCCACGACCGACCAGTCGGTCAGGTCCTTGAACAGGACCTCGGGAGAATCCACGATGCCGTGCTTCTTCTGGGCGCTGGTGCCGCCGCCGAGCGGCACCTGTCCGCCGTTGAGAATGCCGTGACCGCCGATGTCGTAGTTCGCCTCGACGACAACGACCGACGCGCCCTGGTCGGCCGCGCGGATGGCCGCCGGCAGGCCGCATGCGCCCGACCCGATCACGACAACATCGGCCTCGAGATCCCATTTCGCGGGAATCGGCGACCCGGCGCTGCTCCGCGGCGCCTGCGCCTCTGCGGGTTCGCCAATCGCGCCCACGCCGGCGAACGCGGCGGCGCCAAGCCCCGCCCGGCCGACAAACGCGCGGCGGCTGATTTTCTTCTTGCGACGCTCCATATGCTCCCTACTTCGCGCGTCCCTTGTAGCCCTGCGCCTGCATCTGAATCTTGTACACGTTGCCGCGGCCGACCACGTAGAGCGTCTTCTTGTCCGGCCCGGCGAACGCCAGGTTCTGCGGGGAACCGGGCAGCGGGATGACCCCAAGCGTCATCCCCTTCGGACTGACGACCTGCACGCCGACGGGCACCGCAATGTAGACCCGGCCCTCGCTGTCGACGGCCAGGCCGTCGGCGCCGCTGGCAAACCCGGTCTCGGTCTTGCGGACCCCTTCGTACTTCGCAAACTGCCGCTGACTTCCGACGGTCCCGTCGGGACGGACGTCGAACGCGAGCAGGTACTCGCCGCCCGTGTCGTTGACATACAGCGTCTTCTCGTCCGGGCTGAGCTGGATACCATTCGGGCGGAACCCGTCGGCCACTTTGACGGCCGCGTTGCGTCCCGCCGGCACGTAGTAGACGCTCGACGGCAGCGGGGGCTCTGGTGGTGGCGCCGCGCCCCTGCCGCCGCCCGGCCCCGGCTCGGTGAAGTAGACGCCGCCGCGCCGATCCACGACCAGGTCGTTCGGCCCGCCGAACGGACGCCCTTCATAACCGTTCACCAGCACGGCCTCGCTGCCGCGGGGATAGATGACGGCAATCTGCATCTTCCCCGGCGCCCGGTCGACGCTGATCAGCCGCCCTTTGGCGTCGAAGGCCAGGGCGTTGGTGCCATTCGTGTTCTCGAGAAAGGCGGTGACGTTGCCGTCCCTGTCGATCTTGTTGACCCGGTTGGCCGCAGCCTCGGTCAGCAGGAGGCTTCCGTCCGCCATGGCAATCGGCCCCTCCGTTGCCGCGAAGCCGGTCTTGACGATCTGCACCGGTGTGCCGCCCTTGACGACGCCTGGAATATCAGGAGCGACGGTTTCCTTGAGCGGCGCCTGAGGGGCTGCCGCGCCCCGACCTCCTTGCCCCTGACCCGACAGCGCCACGCTCGAGGCCAAACAAAGCACTCCTGCGATCGCCCATCTCGACTGCATATTCCCTCCTCGCCAGAGCCGAAGAATGCTGCACCCGGTTATGGTTGTCAAATTGGCAATCGGCGCCGCTGCGCGCATCATTGACCGATGTCCTCGCGATCGGTGCGGCTGCTTCTGCTCCTCGCGTGCGCAGGCGCGGCGTGCAGTCTCCCAGAGGGGCCCGAGCCGCTGACGTTCTCGGGCAGCGCCCTCGGGACCGAAGGCACCCTCGTGCGCAGTCAGCTCGCGCGATTCGAGGAGCGGCACCCCGGCGTCCGCGTCGAGCTTCGGGTGACGCCCGATGCGGCCGACCAGCGCCACCAGCTGTACGTTCAGTGGCTCAACGCGCGCGTACGGCACCCCGATGTCCTGCAGCTCGATGTGATCTGGACGGCCGAGTTCGCCGCCGCGGGCTGGATCATGTCGCTCGATGACGCGCTGCCCGACGTCGGCGACTTTCTCCCGGCGGCCCTCGCGGCCGCGCAGTGGAACGGCGGGCTGTACGCGGCGCCCTGGTTTGTCGACGTCGGCCTGCTCTACTGGCGGACCGATCTGCTGCCTGAGGCGCCGCGATCGCTGCCTGAGCTGGGTGACGCGGCGCGCCACGCCGTCAGCACCGGCGCCGTGCCCTTCGGGCTCGTCTGGCAGGGAGCGCGCTACGAAGGGCTGGTGACCGTCTTTCTCGAACACCTCGGCGCGTTCGGCGGCCGCATACTCGCACCCGACGGCCGTGTCACCGTCGACGAGCCGGCCGCCGTGAGGGCGCTCACCTTCATGCGCGATGCGCTCGGCCCCCGGGGGTTCGTCCCGCCGTCGGCGCTGACGTGGCAGGAAGAACAGGTGCGGTTCGCGTTTCAGAATGGTGACGCGATGTTCATGCGCAACTGGCCCTATGCCTGGACCTTGCTGGCGGACTCGGCGCGTTCCCGCGTGGCGGGCCGGTACTCCATTGCGCCATTCCCTTCGGCCGCCGGAGGAGAGATCACGGCAGCCCTCGGCGGGGCGCAGCTCGCCGTGAACGCGCACAGCGCGAACCCCTCGCTCGCGCGCGATCTGGTCGCATTCCTCACGGCTCCCGAGCAGATGCTCGAACGCGCCCGATTCGTCAGCCAGCTCCCCGCGCGGCAGTCGCTCTACGAGGCTCCGGCACTGGCCGACGCCCTGCCGCTCCCCCTCGACCAGGTGCGGGCCGCACTGGCCGCGGCGCGGCCGCGGCCAGTGACGCCCGTCTACAGCGAGCTGTCCGAGATCCTGCAGGTGCACCTCCATCGCGCGCTGAGCGGCCAAGAGACGCCGGCCACCGCGCTGCGCGACGCGGCAGCGGAGATCCGGATGCTCCTGGCCCGCAGCGGGCTGGCCGCCCCGGGCACTGCGCCATGAACCGTCCGGCCGGCCGGCTCGATCGCACGGACGCGCGTGTGGCGTGGCTGCTCATGGCCCCTGCATTCCTCGTGATGATCGTGGTGGCCATCGTTCCGATCGGCATGACGGCCTGGGAAGCGCTGCACGTCCACGACCTGCGGCTGCCGTGGCTCGGCCGGCCGTTCAGCGGCCTGGACAATTTCGTGGAAGCGGCGCAGGACGCGCGTTTCCGCGGCGCCGTCGTCCACACGCTCGGCTTTGCCATCGTGAGCGTCGCGTTCGAGCTGGTGCTCGGCGTCGCTTTTGCGCTGTTGATGCACTCCGTCACGCGGGGACGTGGTCCCATCCGCGCCATGGTGCTGCTGCCGTGGGCCGTGCCCACGGTCGTCGCGGCGCTCGTCTGGCGCTTCCTCTTCGAGTCCCAGGGAGGGCTCGTGTCGACGACTCTTCGGGATGCCGGCGTCGTGGCCGCTTCCTTTGACTGGTTCGTGCATCCCTGGGCCGCCTGGGTACCGATCGTCGTCGCCGACATCTGGAAGACGACCCCTTTTGTCGCGCTCCTGCTGCTGGCCGGTCTCCAGGCGATCGATCCCTCGCTCGACGAAGCGGCGCGCGTGGATGGCGCCGGAGCAGCGCGGCGGCTGTTCACGATTACGCTGCCGCTCCTGGCGCCCGCCGTCGTCGTCGCCGCCGCGTTCCGGATGCTCGACGCCCTGCGGATCTTCGATCTCGCGTACGTGCTCACCGGCGGCGGCCCGGGAACGGCCACCGAACCGTTGTCGCTCTACGCGTTCGCGACCGTGATGCAGCGGCTGCGGTTCGGCTACGGCGCCGCCCTGTCGATCTCCGTGTTTCTGCTGACGTTTGCGTTCGCGCTCGTCTGGGTACGCGCGCTCGGCCGCTCGCTCGTCGAGAAGGAGCCGGCATGACGGGGCGCACCGCGGCGATGCGCGCGGCACAGCTGGCCCTGCTGGGCGTCCTGCTGTTCCCGATCTACTGGATCGCGACGGCGGCGCTGACGCCGGAGGCACAGCTCTTTGGCGCCCGTCCGCTCGTGCCGACGGCCCTCTCGCTCGAGCATTACCGGGCGCTGGTCGGCGAACGCGATTTCCTGATCCCGATTCGGAACTCGCTGCTCGTGGCCGGGGCGACCACGCTTCTGGCCGTGCCGGTTGCGGCACTCTGTGCCTATCCGCTCGCACGCCTCCGGGTGCGAGGCAAATCCCTCTTGCTGGCGTTCATCCTGGCGGTGTCGATGTTTCCGCAGATCTCGATCGTGCCGCCGCTGTATCTGGTGCTGCGCGAGCTGCGCCTGCTCGACACCTATCCAGGACTGGTGCTGCCGTACCTGACTTTTTCGACACCGCTGGCGGTCTGGATGCTCACCGCCTTTCTCCGCCAGCTGCCGCGCGACATCGAGGAGGCCGCGATGCTGGACGGCGCGTCGCGCCTGCGCGTACTCCGGACCGTCGTGCTGCCGCTGGCCGCGCCAGCCCTCGGCGCCACCGCCATCCTGACGTTCCTGTACTGCTGGAACGAGTTCCTGTTCGCGCTCTCGTTCATGCTCGGGCCGGAGCACCACACGGTGCCGGTGGCCGTGGCGCTGTTCCGTGGCCGCTATCAGGTGCCGTGGGGACAGGTGATGGCCGCGGCGGCGCTCGCCACGGCTCCGGCGGTACTGATCGTGCTCGCGCTGCAGCGGCGGATCGTTGCAGGCCTGACGGCCGGCGCCACCAAGGGATAGCAGCGATGGCCGAGATTCGCCTGCACCGGGTCGCCAAGACGTTCCCCAACGGGCACGTGGCCGTGGCGGGCGTCGACCTCGACGTGGCCGATGGCGAGTTCCTCGTGCTCGTCGGTCCGTCCGGATGCGGCAAGAGCACGCTGCTCCGGCTGATTGCGGGGCTCGAACCGCTCACGGCCGGGGCCATCACCATCGGCGGCACCGACGTCACCGGGCTGCCGCCGCAGGACCGCGACGTCGCGATGGTCTTCCAGACCTATGCGCTGTACCCGCACATGACGGTCCGTGAGAATCTGGCCTACGGGCTGCGCGCGCGCGGCGTGGCGCGCGCGATCATCGTGCGCGAGGTGGAGGCTGTGGCGGCGGCGCTGGCCATTACGGAGCTGCTGGGCCGTCGGCCGGCGCAGCTTTCGGGCGGCCAGCGGCAGCGCGTGGCGCTCGGACGGGCGATCGTGCGCAAACCGAAGGCCTTCCTGCTGGACGAGCCGCTCTCCAATCTCGATCCTTCACTGCGGGCGCAGGCGCGTGCCGAGCTCCGCCGGTTGCATCGGACGATCGGCGCGACGATCGTTCACGTGACGCACGATCAGGAAGAGGCCATGACGCTCGGCAGCCGGGTCGTGGTGATGCGCGACGGTGCGATCGAGCAGGCGGCGCCGCCGCTCGACGTGTACCACCGGCCCGCCAATGCCTTCGTCGCGCGCTTCATCGGGGCGCCGCCGATGAACCTGCTGCCGGCGCCGATCCTGATGGCCGGCGCGCGTCCCGGGGTCCTTGCGGGGATCCGGCCTCAGGATGTGGTACTCGGCGCCCAAGGCCCGCTGCGTGCCACGGTCGACGTGGTGGAGCCCCGAGGCCACGACAGCCTCGTCCATCTGCGCCTGTCGGCGCCCGGCGCCCCGGTTCTTCTCGCACTCGTGCCCGATCGACCGCCGCCGGTCGGCGCCGACGTCGCGGTGGCGCTCCCGCGCGAGCGGCTGCACCTGTTCGACGAGGGGAACGGCCGCCGCCTGGATGGCGGCGCTTGACATCCTGGATCACTCCCGCATAATCGAAAGCGCTATTTAGGGCGCCGTGGCCCAGACGGCGTGCCGCGGAGATTCATCGTGAGAACGACGACGACACGCTTGGCGCTTACGGCGATGGCTGCGTGCGTCCTGGGCGCAGCCATCGAGCTGCCAGCGGCGCAGACCAGTGAGCCCGTTGCGGGGCGCCGGCAGGCTCTCGCGGGGCTGGCTGAAACTCCCGCCGCGTCGCCCTCGTTTGCCACCCTGGTGCGGGAGCACGCGACCGCTCGCCTCACGATCGACTTCGAGACCCTGCAGCGCTTCCGGCCGGCGTTCCGCTTCTGGCGCCATATCTTCACCATTCCGGACGGCCTGATCGCGTTCGGCAGTGGGGTGGACGGACGGCTGATCGTCACCGTGCCCGCCAGGGGCAACTGGTCGCGCGAGGCCGCATGGGAAGATCCGTCGCTCGCCCCGCTCCTGGACGGACGGCGCCTGCCGGCCCGCCTGGAACAGCGGCGGGATGAGCTCGCGCGGCTGCTGGAGCCGTCCGTCGGCCCGCTGATCCAGAACGCCACGCGCGGGCTGTCGCTGCGGCCCAATGCGCGGCGGTACGGCGCGTTCCTCGCCGAGTGGGGCGCCATCTACGAGCGATTCGGCGTGCCCGCGGAAGTCGGGCTGGCACAGGCCATCGTCGAGTCGGGCCTCAACGGCACCGTGCGCTCGGAGGCGCGCGCGCTCGGCTTCTGCCAGTGGCTGCTGCGGAACTGGAACGTCATGAAGCGGCTGGCACCCCACGCCATCGAGGGCTACAACCAGACGACCCAGGCGCCGTACTGCGCCGCCTATCTCTCGATTCTGGCCACCAAGTACGGCAGCTTCGTGCCGGCGCTGTCGGAGCATCACACCGGCGGCACCAACGTCGGCCGCGTGCTGATCAACGGCGAGCGGCTCGGCGGCGCCGACAACCGCGAACGGTATTTTCTCGGGTCCGCGTTCGCCCGCGATCTCCGCCAGCTGTCGCCCAGGACCTTCCGTGACGTGTACGGCACCTACGGCGTGCGCTCCGCGCTCTATGCCGAGATGGTCTTCGGCAACGCGGCCAATGTCGCCCAGCTGATCGCCACGACGCCCCAGGAGCGGATCTATGGGATGCGCGCGCGCCGCGCGGTCACGTTGACCGAGGTCGTTCGCGCCGCGAAGCTCTCGACCGACGAGGTGCGCCGCTACAATCCCGCGCTGAAACAGCGGGTGCCCGCCGGCGCGGCGATCTACCTTCCGTCCCACGTGGCCGCACTCGGCCCCGACATCGCGTTCTGGCACCTGCCGCCCAGCGCGGAGTACGCGCAGGTGCTGAACGACTTCCTGCGGCTGGACGTCCCGCTCGAGGAATGGGACCGGCCGGCCTTCGACGCGGTCCTTCGCGACTTCCGCTCGAAGTTCGAGGCCACCAGGACCGAGGAGGGCACCATCATGGCGACGACGCTCGGCTACGTGCTGGTCACGCAGCGCGCGAGCCGCCAGGCCGCCATCCTCGCCGAGTTCCGCGGCAGCGACCGGATCCTGCGCCTGTTCGAGCGCGGGAAGCGCGAGTGGGATGCCTTCCGTGCTTCGAACGCGGCGACGTCCGCGGCCACAGACTGACGTTTCGTACGTGGCGCCGGGCTTCAGCCCGGCTGAAGCCGGGCACTACGCTGGTTCAGTAATCCGGATCCGGCGGAACGGGATCGTTCTCGCTCAGTCCCACCAGCACCTGCCCGCGAAAGCGCTGGTCGTCCGGATTCAGATGGTCGTGGAATCCGCATCCACGCCGGACGTTGAGAACGCCGGAGTCCCGGCTCTGCCCCGGTGAGAGCAGATCGATCTCGTTGAGCGCCGGACAATCGGTGTGACTGCCGTGGGGCGTCGAGAGCAGCTGGTGCGGCCGCGAATCGTTATTGGTGAACCGAATGCGCTGGCCGAGCCCGACTCGCGGCGTCGAGCCGCTGACGCCGCTTGCGGTAATTACGACCGTGGCGCCCACGCCACCGTCCGTCGATGGAGCGGTCGGCGTGCTGGAGTTCCCGTCGCCACCGCACGCCGCCAGCGCGAGCGCCGCGGCCGCAGCGGTGGCGAGCCCGGTCCAATGAAACATGAGCACCTCGCCGGAGACCAGTGACGGCTCCTCACGCGCGGCGCTGGGCAAGGATGGTACCCGCCGGTCAATACCGTGTCGCGCGTGGATTCCGCGCGTCTCGAAGGAGTCGTCTCGCGGCCCTCTGCGAGCCTGGTAAGCAGTTACCCGCGCCGTAACCCACGGTCGAGGTTCACGCGCGCATCGCGGGTACGGCAACGACAGGACACGACGCGATCGGAAGCGGTACCCGAGCGTCAATGCCTCACGTGATGAAGGGTCAGCCGCCGTCCCGGGGATGTTTCGGCTCGTTGGCCTGATGCTGGCGCAGCCACTCGCCGCTCATCGGTGACACGCGAATGCGGCGGCGTGGGGCGACCTCCCGCACGGCGCGAGCCACAGTTGCAGCCCCCGTGCGCAACGGCCGGACAAGGATGCTCCCGCCAATCGTCCACCCGACCGTCCATGGAACCCCTGTCACGTCCGCGGCGCTCCGTGTCGCATCCTTCCTCACTTTCAGCACAGACGAGTTCGGGATGCAATACCACGCCGAGGGGACGCCCCCTGGCGGCCCGCATTTTCCTGTTGACTCGGCGCCGCCGGCACGCCATATACAGGCGTCCCAGGCACCCGGGTTCCAAGGAGCAGGTATGCCCAACGTCCGTCGTGTCGTTCTCGTCGCCCTGCTGGCCGGCACGCTTGCCGCGCCCGCCTCGCTTGCCGCGCAGGCCGGATCGCCGACCGTTCCCACTTTGACCGATCAGCAGAAGAAGGGCGAGGCGCTGTTCCTGCAGCGGTGTCCGCTCTGCCACGTCCCGTCGGGCCAGAAGAAGGCACAAGGCATTCAGGCGTCCACGGATCTGGTCGGTTTCTTCAAGAGGCCGACTGCAAACGAAGCCACCGTGCGGCGTACGGTCCAGGAAGGGATTCCGGGGCTGATGCCGGCCTTCCGTTACAGCATTACCGGCGGAGATCTCGACGATCTCATCGCCTACCTGAAAGTCCGGTAGAGGAGAACGCACGTGAGACATCCATTCATCATCCTTGCGGCCGTCCTCTCATTCGGCGTGGTGGCGGCGTCCCAGACTCCGTCCGGCGGCGTCCTGACCGGCACGGTCAAAGGCGCCGACGGCCAGCCGATGGAGGGGGTCACGATCTCGGCGAAAGCCGAGGGGTCGACGATCACGACATCGGTCTGGACCGACCGCACCGGCCAGTACGCGTTTCCCCAGCTCCCGAACGGAAAATACCGCGTCTGGGCGCAGGCGGTCGGCTTTGCACGCGAGGCCGGCGAGCAGCCGCTCATGTCGGGGCAGAAGGCGCAGCGCGACTTCACGATGAAGCCGGTCCAGAACTACGTCCGGCAGCTCTCGGACGTGGAGTGGCTGAACAGCCTTCCCGATCTGACGCCGGAAGATCGCGGCGTGCCGGGCCGGATGAAGCGGATTCTCATCAACACGTGCAGCACGTGTCATCAGCCCGGCTTCGTGCTGGAAAAGCGGTTCGACCGCGCCGGCTGGGAGATCATCGTCAACCACATGGGCAGGCTCATTGCGGCGGGCGATCCGCCCGAGAGGCCCGGCGGCGGCAAGTACGACCCGCCGGTGCTCGACGCCAGCGGCAAGCCGATGGGCGTGCAGCAGCAGCTCTTCGAGCACCGGAAGCAGGACATCATTTCGTATCTGACGCGGGTGGCGGGACCCGAGCCGCTGGCCATGACGCCGAAGCCGTTCCCGCGGCCGACCGGCGAGGCGACGCGCATTGTGGTGACCGAATACGACGTCACCGGAGACCGGGCGGAGGTGGGGCGCCTCGATCCTCGCACCGGCAGGACGCAGCGGTATTCGTACCGGAACGGAGAAACGATCGTCGAGGAAACGCCGCCGCCGTATAACGAGTACCGCAGCGGCGCCGACTGGTTCCTGGCCACCCGGTCGGACGAACAGGAAGGCGGCACGATCCACGACGTCGCGCTCGGCAGCGACGGCAACATCTACTACTCGGGCATCGGCTCGACCAACGACCCGAGCGGCGCCATCTGGTTCGGCACCCTCTACCGGCTCGATATTGCGACGCAGAAGCTCCGCTTCTACCCCAGGCCGCAGGGGCTCGGGGGTGGGTTTGCCAACGGAAAGCAGGTCGATTCGAAGGGCTTCCTCTGGGGATCGCAGCCGAACGGCCTCTTCCGCGTCGACCCGAAGACGGGCGAGTACAAGGAGTACCGCGCGGTCACGCCGTACGGCCGCACGTACGACATGGTGATCGACCGCGAAGAACGGGTCTGGTTCCACCAGCTCGGCGCGGACCGCATCGGGATCGTCGACTCACGCACCGACGACATCAGCGAGATCCGGCTTGCACCGCTGGACGAGCCGATGCTGCCGGCCGACGCGCAGAACGACAAGCGGGCGGGCGGCGGCTGGAACATGGTGGCCTCGCTGTACCAGAAGGGGCCGCGGCGGATGGGCGTCGACCCCAACGGCGACTACATGTACAGCGGCTACTACTGGGCAGGGAAGATTGCGCGCACCCACATCCGCACGCGGCAGCTGAAGGAGTACGACCTGCCCGATGGCCGCTACATCCACCCGTACAAGATCGTCGTCGACAAGAATCACATGGCGTATGTCACGGCCGCCAACGGCGACGTGTTCTTCAAGTTCAACCCGGAGACCGAGCAGTTCACGCGCTATCCGCTGCCGTCGCGCGGCACCAACAGCCGGCACATGGTCGTGGACAGCAGCGGCGCGCGTCCCGTGCTCTGGATCCCGTACACGGGCACGCAGAAGATCGCCAAGGTCGAGTTTAGATAACGTCCTGAGATAATCCGTAGAGGCGGGCCTTCAGGCCCGCCTTACTCCACCTCAACCGGCGCCAGGCAGTCGGTCGCTGGATCCGCCCGCAGCGGGATCCAGCGGCCGAAGTCGCCGTCGCCGCCCGCCACCATCAATACCGGTGAGAGCCCCCGCGGATCGAAGCGCGAGGCGTCGCGCCCTTCGGCGCGCAGCAGATCCGCCAGCCGATCCCGGAAGCGCTCGAACCGCGTCCCCTCGAACAGCAGGAAGTACACGCTTCTCGTCCCGCCGGGCTCGCTGATCCGGCGGTACCCCATGCAGCGCGGCGTCCAGACGCCCGACTCGAGCCCGGCATCCCGCGCGAGCCGCAGGATCGTGTCAGGCATCCCGGGGCCGTCAAACGCGGCGTCGAACTCCGCCTGCAGCAGCAGCGGTATCACCGGCTCCGACGGAAACGCGAGCGACTCGGCGGTGCGCCCGAAGATCTCCCGCCCGAGCGGCGGCGCCAGGCGCTCCGGGGCGCCGAGCCCGAGCCACGCCGTCGCGGCGTCGCCACCCGGCCGTGCCGCGAGCGTCCAGCCGGTCAGCATGCCCCGCTCGACGACGAACGGCGCCGTCCGCGTCGTCCGCACGGATCGGAGGAACAGAAACACCAGCACCGCGAGCACCGCGGCGAAGACGAGGACCTTCACCCAGACAGATCGACGTGCCATGTTCCGCATCTAAGCATAAACTCCCGCACACCGGCTTCGATACCGTAGTGCCCGGCTTTAGCCGGGCTCCTGCCCTGGAGGCATCGATGTTGAAAGAGTTCCGTGCATTCATCGCCCGCGGCAACGTGATGGACCTGGCGGTCGCCGTCATCATGGGCGCGGCGTTCGGCCGGATCGTGTCGACGCTGGTCGACGGGATCCTGATGCCGCCCATCGGCCTGATCACGGGCCGGGTCGATTTCTCGAGCCTGTTTCACGTGCTCGATGCCTCGAAGGGCATCCCCGCCTCGCTGGCCGAAGCGAAGGCGCAGGGGATTCCCGTCATCGCGTACGGTCAGTTCATCAACGAGGCGATCGGCTTCGTGATCGTGGGCTTCAGCGTCTTTCTCATGGTGAAGCCGGTCAACCGCATCATGAGCGCACGCGAGCCGCCGGCGGCGCCGACGAGCCGGGACTGCCCGTTCTGCGCGACCACGATCCCGGTCAAGGCGACGCGGTGCCCGCACTGCACGTCGGACCTCCAGGCGTCAGCCGGTCGCTGATGGACACGCGCCTACAATGAGCCGGCAGACAAGGAGACGGATGATGCCCCGATCCCGTGTGCTTCGAGCGGTGACGATCGCGGCGGCGGCGATCGCATCGCAGGCGGTTCTCTTCACGCAGGCGCCATCACGCGCGAGCGTGCCGACGTTCCAGTACGACCCGACGTTTCCGCAGCCGCTGCCCGCGCAGTGGGCGATCGGCGCCATCGGCGGGATGGCCGTCGACGGCCGCGATCACATCTGGGTGCTGCATCGGCCTGCCCCGCTGCAGGCGAACGAACGGTTCGCTGGAGCGGACGACACGCCGCCGAAAGCGGACTGCTGCATCCCGGCGCCGCCCGTGCTCGAGTTCGATCAGGCCGGCACGCTCGTCGCGTCGTGGGGCGGCCCGGGCGACGGCTACGAATGGCCGCAGATCGAACATGGCATCGTCGTGGACCACAAGGACAACGTCTGGATCGGCGGCAGCGGCGCGAAAGACGCCCATGTCCTCAAGTTCACCCGGCAGGGCAGGTTCCTCGCGCAGTTCGGGCGACAGGGCCGCGGCAAGGGGAGCGCCGATCGCGAGAATCTCGGCGGCCCGGCGAATCTGACGGTCGATCCCGCCGCCAACGAGCTCTACGTCGCCGACGGCTACCGGAACCGCCGCGTGATCGTGCTCGACATCGACACGCTGGCCGTCAAACGTCTCTGGGGCGCGTACGGCAACGCGCCGGACGACACCGACCTGGGTCCCTACAATCCGGATGCACCCCCGGCCCGGCAATTCCGGCTGCCCCACAATGTGGCGGTCTCGAAGGACGGATTCGTGTACGTCGCCGATCGCCCGAACAACCGCATTCAGGTCTTCAAGACCGACGGCGCGTTCGTACGCGAGGGGTTCATCGCGCGGAGGACGCTGCTGGCCGGCGCCGCGTCAGGGCTCGCCTTCTCGCCCGACCAGCGCTTCCTGTACGTGATCGACGGCGCCAACCATCACGTCTGGATCCTCCGCCGCGACACGCTGGAGGTGGTCGACCGCATCGGCCAGCAGGGGATCTTCGGCGGGTTCCTGAACGTGCCGCACGCGCTGGCGGCCGACAGCCGCGGGAACCTCTACGTGGGCGAGAACTTTGACGGCCGGCGGTTCCAGCGGTTCGTCGTCAAGGGCATGGGCGCGCCGAGGGGCGCACTGCTGCCGCCCCCGCGCCCGTAGTCAAAACGTGACGGGCCACAGAGACACAGAGCCACAGAGATTCTTGAGTCCAATTTTTCTCTGTGTCTCTGTGACTCTGTGGCAACGTGGAAGCGACGATCACACAGGAGCGGCTTCCACCGCGGCCGCCGGGATCGCGAGCACCGGACAGCCCGCCGTCCGCACGACCTGCTCGGTCGTGCTGCCGCGCAGGGCGTCCAGGAAGCCGCGGCGGCCTTCGGTAGACATCACCACCAGATCCGCCGGCGGTACCGCCGCGGAGCGCAGGATCTCCTCCAGCACCGGTCCCTCCGCCACGCGCGTCGTCCAGGTGATGTTGCCGCCCTCCTCCGGAAGGCGGAGATGCGGCATCGTCGCGGCGGTGCCGACGTGCACGAGGTCCACGCTGACCGGGCCGGCCGAGAGCGAAGCGATGAATCCGGGCAGCGCGTCGATCACGGTGCCGGGGTTCGGGTGCCTGTCGACCGGGACGACGATGCGGCGCAGGCGCACGGTGCCGGTCTTGATGTCCACGAATCCGTCCACGTCTGGAGGGACGAAGAGCGCCGGCACCTGGAGGCGGCGCGCGAGCGGCGCCGCCACCTCGCGGTACAGCCAGCGGGCGACGCCGCTTCGCTGATGCGTGGCGAGCACAATCAGGTCAGCCGGGTGCCTGTCGATGTAGCTCGAGATCGCGTCGATGGGGTCGTCCCCGCCAATGGCCACCTTGCGGACGTGAATCCCGAGCGTCGCCCCCACGGCGGTCCGCGGGCTGTCCGGCGGCAGCAGGCCCCACTGCGTCAGCGTGTCGCGGACGGCTGGAAATTCATGCTGCTCCTGCTCCGCCTCGTCGCGGTGCGCGTAGTGAAAGACCGTCAGCGCCCCGACGCTGACGAGCGCCAGCTTGAGCGCGTGGGCGAACGCCACATCGCTTGCCGGGGAAAAATCCGTGGGGTGGAACACATGTGTCATGCGCGTCGCCTCCTGAACGTGCGCATCAAGACTACCCTGCCGGCTGCAGCTGCGGCGAGGCGTCTCAGGGTATGATCCGTCGGATTGACGGTTGTCGTCACACCTGTTTCTCGGGAGGACTTGATGAAGCTTGGATGTCGGATGTTGTTCGGTGTGGCCTTGGTCCTTGCGTCGCTCGCGCGGCCGTCCGCTCAGGGCGTCACGCTGGCCGGCGACCTCCAGAAGGACTGGGCGGCGCAGAAGGATCTCATGATGAAGATTGCCGCCGAGATGCCGGAGGACAAGTTCGGCTTCAAGGCGACCCCGGCCCAGCGCAGCTATGCGGAGCAGATCACGCACGTCGCCGGGGTGAACCTCGGGCTGCTCGGCACGCTGGGTGCCAAGACGACGGCCCCCGCGGTCAATACCAAGGCGACCGACAAGGCCGGCGCGCTGCGGGCGCTCGAGCAGTCGTTCGACTTCGGCGCCGCGGCGCTCAAGGAGTTCAGCGATCAGCAGCTGGCGGAGGCGGTGATGGGGCCGCGCTTCATGGGCCAGGCGACGCGCGCGCGCATTGCGTATTTCGCCATCGCGCACTCGCAGGACATCTACGGCCAGATGGTGGTGTACCTGCGTCTGAACGGCCTGGTGCCGCCGGCCAGTCAGCGGCCGTAACGGGCCCGGCTGAAGCCGGGCACTACGTACTGCCCGCGTACTCCGTACCGCACGCGTACGTAGTGCTCGGCTTCAGCCGAGCCCCGGCGACGATGGTGTTGGCCCTGGCGGTGTTCTGCGGCGGCTGCGACGACAATCCGGCGAGCCCTTCGACGCCGCCGCTCGTCTTCTCTGCGGTGCTCAGCCCATCCAACGAAGTGCCGCCGGTCGGCAACGCGGAATCGACGGGACGCGGCGCCGCGCAGATCGCGTTCGACGGCAGCACCGCGCATTTCTACTTCCAGCTCACCAACTTCCCGGCTGACACCAGGATTGTCGGCGCGCACATTCACCCCGGAGCCGCCGGTGTCAATGGGCCGGTGGTCCTGAGCACCGGAATCGTCAGCGCCGCACCAGTGGCGCTGGCGGACGGCACGGTCGAGTTCAAGGCGAGCGTACCGGCGGATGCCGCGCTCGTGCAGGCGATTACGGCCAACCCCGCGGGCTATTACTTCAACGTGCACTCACCGCTCAATCCCGGCGGCTTCGCGCGCGGGCAGCTCACGCGCGTCCAGTAGGTCGAGGGGGCAAGGGGCGGGGGGCAAGGGGCAAGGGGAACAGCGTCACGTCACGCGCCCATGAAGCGGCGCGAAGAGGCTTTCGAGCGGCAGCTCCTCGCGGATGAACCCCTGCTGCCGCATGTACCGCATGAAGGCGGCCAGCGTCGGGCGGTTCTCCTCCAGGCCGTACGGCCACGGATCGCCTCCAAAGATCTCGTCGACCTCCCGCAGGTCGTCGAACAGCCACGGCAGCATGTAGCGCTGGGCCCCCGAGAAATACATCATCTGCACCGCCCAGTCCTTCGCCGCCACGAACGCCTTGAACAGGCTCTGCGCAATCCACGGGTGCTGCCGGTAGACGTCCTTCCGGATCACGACGAGGTGCATGATCGGATGGATCCGGTACTGCTGGTAGTACCGCTTCTCTTCCTCCCGGAAATTCGGAAACAGGTGCGTCACCTTGTCGGGATGCGTGCGGACCGACTCCGGCATCCGCGAGCCGAGCACCGCGTCGATCTCGCCGTCGGCCAGCATGTCGGACAGTGATTTGTCCGATGTGTTCGGCGTGATGGCAATCGGCTTGAGCAGTTTCGGCGGCGCCGGCGGCCGGCCGTGCGTGCCCGGCTTCTCCATCGCTCCCTGAACCCACCGCACGCCCGACAGATCGACGCCGTAGATGTTCTCCATGTCGCCGCGAATCCAGATGGCCGCCGTCATCGTGTAGAGCGGCGTGCCGATCCGCTTGCCCGCCAGGTCCTTGGGGCCCTGTATGCCCGCCTGCCGGTTGATGCAGATGAAGCTGTGGCGAAACGCCTTGGACGGAAACACCGGGATGGCGATGAACGGATTGTCGCCCCCGGCCTCGAGGCTGACATACTCGGCCAGCGACAGCTCGGAGACGTCGAACTCCCGCCCGCCGACCATCCGATCGAAGATCTCGCGGGGCGCCTGGATCGGGATGAATCGCAGGTCGATCCCCTCGACCTCGATCTGGCCGTACCGCAACGCCTCCATGCGGTCGTACGGGCCGCAGGCAAAGCTCAATGGCAGTCTGGACATGGGAGCTCCGCGCGAAGGGGGCGAGGGGGCAAGGGGGCAAGGGGGCGAGGGGAGAAGGGGGCAAGAGAATTGAGTTCACGCATAATTGACGAATCTTGTACCACGGACCACAGAAGACCCGGGAGCGCGCGTGAACAGGCGGCGCGTCTCCAGCGGCGTCGAGATCGCCTACTACGACAGCGGCGCCGGGCGCCCCATCGTCTTTCTCCACAGCTTCGGCCATACCAAGGCCATGTGGTTTCCGCAGCTCACGCACTGCCTCGAGAAGGGCTACCGGGTCGTCGCACCCGACATGCCGGGCCATGGGGACTCGACGTTCGAGCCCGGGGCGCACACCGTCGATCGCATCGCGGAGTCCTATCTCGAGCTGTTCGCCCAGCTGGGACTGCAGCGCGCGATCGTCGCCGGCATCTCGATGGGCGGCTACCTCGCGCTGCGGATGTGGGCCCGCGACGCCTCGTGGATCGGAGCGCTCGTGCTCAGCAACACCAAGGCCGAGCACGACTCGGACGAGATCGTGGCGCGCCGCCGCGCCCAGATCGCCGCGATCCGGCAGCATGGGCTGGCCGAGTTCGTCCGCACGGGCGCGCCGAAGCGACTATCGCCCCGGACCCTCGAGCGCCGCCCCTGGGTGCTCGACGCGGTCACGATGATGAACCTGACGGTCAGCGCGGACGCCAACGCCGCGACGCTCGAGGCGATGGCGGCAAGGGCGGACGAGACCGCCGTGCTGGGATCCATCGACGTGCCGACGTTGATCACGACCGGAAGCGACGATGGGTTCATTCCGTCCGGCGCAGGGCCGGCGCTCAACCGCGCCATCAGAGGCTCGCACCTGCGTGTCATTCAGGACACGGGCCACGTCAGCAGCCTCGAGAACCCGACCGCGTACAACCTGGCTCTCGACGAGTTTCTGGAGTCGCTGCCATGAAGCTCCTGACGTTCTCCCCCGCTCGGGACGCCGCGGCACGGCTCGGCGCGTACCTG
>MEKU01000004.1:0-24714 GCA_001767195.1 Acidobacteria bacterium RIFCSPLOWO2_02_FULL_67_21 | reverse complement strand
CCGGACTGGTTCGGCTCGGTGGCGGCGCTGCTCGGCGGTGGCGAACCGGCGCTCGCGCTGGCCCGCCAGGTGGTCGAACACGCCGGCGGCGCGCCGGACAATGAGCCGGAAAATGGGGTCGGAGGTCATTTGTCGAGGACACTCCACGACGTAGACCGCATTGTCTTTCATCCGCCGGCCGGCGCCTCCGCCAAGGTGCTGTGCGTCACGATGAACTATCTGTCGCACGCGCAGGCGAGCGGGGTCTCCAGGCCGTCGGAGGATCCGTACTTCTTCGTCAAGATGCCGAACCTGCTGACGCCGCACCGCGCGCCCGTGATCGCCTCGAAGACCTCGAAGAAGTGCGACAGCGAAATCGAGCTGGCCGTCGTCATCGGCCGGCGCGGCAAGTACATCACGCGGGAGCAGGCGATGGACTACGTGGCGGGCTATACCGTGGCGAACGACTTCAGCTTCCGCGACCGCCGGATGGTGAACGGCGAAACCAACCCGGGCCGCCTGCACTGGCTGACGCTCAAGAACCTGGATACCGCCGCGCCGATCGGGCCATGGCTCGTCACGACGGACGAGATTCCGGACCCCTACGATCTGGAGATCGCGCTGACGCTCGAGAACGATCCGCAGGAGCGGCAGACCGGACGCACGTCCGGCATGCTGCACACCATCCCGGACCTGATTTATCATGCCTCCGACGGGTTGACGCTCGAGCCCGGGGACGTGATCCTCACCGGCACGCCGCACGACGTGGCGTTCGGGCACGAGCGCTTCCTTCGGCCCGGTGATGTGCTGCGGGCCGCCATCGATCGGATTGGCGCCTTGGTCAACCCGGTCCGCGCAGATGAATAAGGCGCTTTTTACATGCACGGGCCGCAGAGACACGGAGGCACAGAGATTCTTGAGCTAATTTGTCTCTGTGTCTCTGTGACTCTGTGGCTACGTGGAAGTGCAAACCAGTCTAGCGCACGTCTGTTTCAGACGAGAGGTGCCTGCCGTGGCGACCCCACACGCCGAGAGCCGCCGGGAAGCGTTCATCGAGGAGCTGCTGTCGAGCAACTTCACGACGTTCTTCGCCGCCACCCATCCGAAATATTCGACCGGCAACAAGGCCTTCCGGTTCACGCCCACCCCGGTCAGCCCGGCCGTGCCGTATTCGTGGAAGTACCAGGACGCCCGCGCGAAGCTGTTTGCGCTGGGCGAACTGCTGACGGTGGAGGAAGCCGAGCGCCGGAACATCAACTTCGTCAATCCCGCGCTCAAGACGTTCATGCCGGCGGCCACGCTGCCGACGCTCCGCGGCGGCATCCAGCTGCTGCTGGCCGGCGAGCGCGCGTACACGCACCGCCATTCGGCCAACGCCTTCCGCTTCATCCTGGAGGCGCCCGAGGCCGGCGCCTCGACGGTGGTCGACGGCACCAGGATTCCGATGCACCCGGGCGATCTGGTGATGACGCCCAACTGGACGTGGCACGACCATCACAACGAGTCCGACTCGCATGCCATCTGGTATGACGGCCTGGACGTGCTGATGGCGTACTGGGTCGGCGGGGTCTTCTCCGAGGAGCTCAAGGACGTGGCCGGCGAGTCATATCAGACGGCCCGGCAGCCGCGGCGGCCGTCAGACAACAACCCGCTGCTGTACTACCCCTACGCCCGCGCTCGCGACACGCTGCAGAAGCTGCTCGAGGCTGGCGTCCGGGACCCGTTCGAGGGCGTGCGGACCGAGTACGTCAACCCGGTCACCAGCGCGTCGACGTTTCCGACGATGAGCACGGCGCTGCAGCTCGTTCCGGGCAAGTCGCGCCTCGAGCCGAAGCACCGCACCGAGAACATCATCTTCATCACTGTCGAGGGCTCGGTGACGTTCCAGCTGCCCGACAACCAGCAGTTCCACACGGGACGGTTCGATGTGACGGCCATCCCCTCCTGGGTGCCGTACAGCATCGTCAATGCGGAGCAGGCGCCGGCCGTCCTGTTTTCGCAGTCGGACCGGCCGGTGTTCGAGAAGCTGGGGTTCTACCGGGAAGCGGATGCATAGGCGGGGCTGAAGCCCCGCCTCTACGTTTTAATTAGCCCGCCGTCACCACACGAGATGGCGACGTCCGCCTCATGAGTTCGCCTTCTCCGGCTTTCGTGGCAGGCCCAGCATCTGGCGCGCCTCACGCGGCGTCGCCACTTCCCGACCCACACTCCGCGCCAGCTGAACGATCCGCTCCACACATTCGGCCTGCGTGCGGGCCGGGCGGCCGGGCGCCAGCTCGACGTCGTTTTCGAGGCCCGTCCGCACGTGGCCACCGAGTGCAATCGCATGCGCCGCCATCTCCAGGTGCTTCGGACCTCTGACACACGCCGTCCAGTGCGTGTTCGGCGGCAGCAGCTCCAACATGCTTTGCAGCTGCAGCAGCGTGGCCGGCACGCGATAGTAGTCACGCTCGTACTCGAGAAACAGCGTCACGCAGTACGGAGGCCGCAGCAGGCCTGTGTCGATCAGGGCGTTGAGATTCGCCAGGTCGCCCGTATGAAAGATCTCGACTTCCGGGAGCACGCCCGCTTCCAGATGATCGATTGCGTACTGGCGCTGGTTCTCCCTGGTCACGGCCATGCCGCCGTAGTGATGGCCGACGAGAAACGAACCGGCCTCCGGCTTCAGCGCGAGCAGCGGCTTCCGCACCGCCGGCTCCATGGCGGAGGAGCCGTAGTTGATCACGATGTCGCAGCGCGACCGGACAGCCTCGGTGAGCTGCCGCCAGTTCTCAATGTTGGGGCCTCGGCGTCCCTGCGGGACCTTCGGATCCTGCGTGACACGCTCACCACGGAGATGCACGATCGCGGCGCCGGCATTGAAGCCCTGGAGCGCGGCGTCCGCGTGCGCGGCGATCGTACGCGGGCCCGGCGGCGCCGGCACGAAACTCCCCTGCCCGCTCGGCGAGACGGTTATGCACAGCTTCTCATGGGCGCCGCGTGCGTCCGCGGCCGCGGGCGGCTGGACCGACTGGGCCGCGGCCGCCGACGCGAGGCCCCTGCCCGCCACGATACCGGCGCCCAGGCCGCCGATGCTGATGGCGGTTGTTCTCACGAAATCGCGGCGCGATACGTTCGAATGCTGATCGTCGGTGTTCCGCATCGGAACCTTCGGCCAGATCGTCATCGGCCCCTCCTGAGAACGCCAGTTGTACACCGAATTGGCTACGGCGCCGGCCCGACCTGGCGCCGTTCCAGATATTTCTTCGCGAACCGGCGTGACAGCGCGCCCCTGGGCCGGCGGATGCAGCCGATGCCCTCGAGGCCGCTCCAGTCGCGCGGCAACTCGCGCCCGAGCGCCACGAGCGCCCGGTTGAACCGGCGCTGCGGCAGCGAGAGCCGCTCCTCCCCCCCCATGACGTCAATCATGTCGAGCATCGCCTGCGCGATGTCCTTCGGCGTGTTGTCGAGGTGCTCGTACTTCTCCATGTCGAGCCCGGTCCGCAGATAGCGCTCCGTCAGCATCTCGAGGAGCGACAGCGTCTCGCCCGTGGACCGATCGCGCGCGAGCTTGCAGATGAATCGATCCGTCGGCCGGGCGATGTCCCGGAAGTGAATCGCGTTGACGGTCAGCACCGGCACGCCGGCGAGCACCGCCAGCCACGACGGTCCCGAGTCGCAGCCGATGAGAAATTCGCTGCGCAGGACGCACCAGGCTTCCAGCCATTCGGTCCGCTCCGGCGACGTGGCCAGATCGACCACCCCCGCCAGCTCCACCGGGGCCATCGTCGGATCGCCGAGGCGGACGACGACGTAGCCTCGCGCGACCAGCGCGGTGAACGCCTCGACGTAGGTCTCAATGCGGGCGTTGCGCACGACATCCCAGTCGCGCTGCCGGAGCCCGGCGGCCGATCGATAGCCGGTCTCGCGGACGTGGACCGTCACGATCCGATCGGCGGGACCGATGCCCAGCACCGACGCCTGCGCAACCGCCTCGCGCTCGCGGTCCGGCGGCAACCACAGGCGCGGCGGCTCGGCTTCCACGCCCCGCCCCTTGACCCGCAGCGGGCGATAGACGTGCTGCATGTAGGTGTGCTTCCACGCCGCCGCGGAGCGCTCGGCGTACGTCCCATTGGCGCGGCGGAGCCGCTCGTACAGTGGCCGCGGCCGCCCGACGAACTGGCGGACGGCGCGCGGCACGCGCGGAGAGCGCTCCAGCCTGTCGTGAAACGACCCGAGCAGCGCCCGGGCGATCAGCCGCTTCGCCCAGAGCCACGGCGACCTGAGGCGGAACGGAGCGGTGACGGCCCACACGGCGCGCAGCCCCCCCGCCTGCCATCCGGACTGCGGCAGCACGCGCACCTCCTCGCTGGAGAGGCGGAACACGGCGGTGTTGATCGCGGTCGCTTCGCGGCTGTAGAAGACCGACGCCCCGGCCGCACGGGCCAGCATCAGCACCTTGTCGATGCGCTTCAGGAGAATGCCGTAGCCGACGCCGTGGCCGTCGGCGCTCGAGCAGACGTCGGCGATGAGAATGCGCCGCGTGCCCAGGCGAAGCAGAAGATGATCCATGTAACCGGAGTGCCCGCGGGCGGCACTTCAGTTTACATGCGCGGCGGCACGTTGCCGTTCGGACGGAGGCTGACCAGTCTGCGCGCGGCGGCAAACCAGATCGTTCCCTGCGCGTCGATCTCGATCTTCGGCGTGTGCGATCCCGGCTCGGGATAGGGGAAGTACGTGTAGGCCTTCGTCTGCTGGTCGAATCTCGCCAGCGTTCCGTACGGCCGCAGGCTCAGCCAGATGTTGTCCTGCGGATCGGCATACGCCTCGTACTCGCCGCTGTGGCGGAGCGGCGACGTGTACTCGACGATCTTCCCGCTGTCGGGATCCAGCATGGCAAGCGCGTCGTTGAGGTGCTCGGAGAACCAGATCCGCCCCTTCGAATCGATCGTCGGCCGGCGCGGTCCCGCCGACGGCGTCGGCGTCGGGTACGCCGTCCATTCCTGGGTGCGCGGCTCGAACCGGGCCACGATGTGCGCCGTGTTGCCGGTCGTCCAGACGCGGTCGCGCTTGTCGATGACGACCCCGTAGTAGTGGGCGTTCGGGTGGTCGCGCGACGGGTTCCATTCGGTGACGGCTTTCGTCACCGCGTCGACCCGTCCGATGCGGCTCGGGCCGTACACCCCCGTGTACCAGACATTTCCCTTCGAGTCGGCCCGCAGCGTATGCAATCCGCCTTTCGACGGCGAGGGGTACCGGCTGATCGCTCCCGTTGCCGGATCCAGCTCGCCAATCGCGCCGCCGGCCAGCTCGCTCCAGTACACCTTGCCCCTGGCTTCGATGATGCCGTGCGGGTGCACGTTGCCGGGCACCGGGATCTTCCACTCGCGGAAGCGGACCGGGTACTCGAGGGTGCGGAGGTCCATGCCAAGGATGGAGCTCTGCTGGGTGTCGACCATGAAGACGGTCTGCGAGACCGCGCTCGGAAAGACGTCGTGCGTGCCTCTCGACCCGGCCGGCTTGCCCTCGGGGCCGGGCGCCACCGGCGGCAGGTCGTACTCGACGTAGATCGCGCGGAAGAGCGGCTCTTCGTCCACGACGAGCGGATCGAGCTTCAGGTCGCGGCGCGTGGTGTGCACGCCGAAGCTGTCGTTCAAGTACTTGACGATCGGCTCGCGGTCGGCCGCCGGCACCGCGTCGGGCGACACCACCGGTACGAGGCTCCGGTTCACCTCGAACATCCGGTTGACGCCGCGGCGCCACGCCTCCTCGCTCCGGGGCCCGAGTCGATGCAGCGGGATGTGCATCACGCCGTGGCAGCCGCCGCACTCCTTCATGAAAACGTCGCGGCCACGCCCGGGCGGATAGAGCGTGTCGTAGTCGACACGCTCCACCGTGTTGCCCGCAGGTCCCGCGCGGAGCGCAAGGTCGGCGATCCTGGCGTCGCCGGCCTTCAGCTCGAGTGTGAGCGTGGTCGACTCAAATCCTTCCTGGACGGCGCCGATCTCATAGGTGCCGGGCGGCAGGTTGAAGATCTGGTAGCCCCCCCCGGTGGGTGAAGACGGTATAGGCAATTCTGCGCACGGTATCGCGCGCGCGGATGCGGACGGCCCGCACCGGGCCGCTTTCGGCCGTGACCTTGCCAGAAAGCGTGGCCCGGGGGCCAGAAGGCGTCTGAGCCGTCAGGACGACGAGCGCCAGGAGCGGGCCGGCGGCGGCAATCCTCCATCGGATCAGGGTGGCTGACGGCATCATCTTGGCCTCCGCGCAGATACTAACCGCTCCGCCAGTTTGACACCGCCGGTGAGCGGGTGTTAGCTTCCTCACACTTTGGCCCCATCCCCTATGCAGGGGGATGCGCTCTTGTCCCCTAGATGGGGGGGGCCGAAGAGACTCTGTTCCAACAGATTAGTCGGGAGGATATTCATGAGCACGTACCGCCATGGCGTGGCCGCAACCCTCGCCGTAGCGCTTCTTCTCGTGGGCACCGCGCCCTCGTTCGCACAATTGCCCACGGCCACCATCCTGGGGGTCGTGCGGGATTCCGACCGCGCCGTTCTGCCGGGCGCGACGGTCACGATCCGGAACGTGGATACGGGCCTGACCCGCAACGCGCCGACGAGTGGCGACGGGTCGTACCGGTTTCCTGCGTTGCCGGTAGGCCCCTATGAAATCCGGGTGGAGCTTCAGGGCTTCCGGACCGCGGTGCGGAGCGGCGTGCGAATGGTCGTGGGACAGGAAGCGAACCTCGACTTCACACTCGAACTGGGCGCAATCGAGGAGACCGTGACGGTCACCGCGGACGTTGCACTGGTCGAAACGACAACCAGCTCGCTCGGCGCGGTCGTCACGGAGCGGGAGATCGCCGCGCTGCCGCTCGAAGGCCGCAACTACATCGGCCTGACGATGATGCAGCCCGGCGTCACCGAAACCAGGAGACAAGGCTCGAGCACGTACCCCGGCAACTGGTTCAGCAGCTCCGGCGCCCCTCCCCGGTCCAATTCCTACCTGCTGGACGGATCGGACCTGCGGAACATGGCCGGCGTCAGCTCCTCGTCGGTGACCGGCCAGACGCTCGGTCTCGACGGCATTCGCGAATACAGGGTGCTCACCAACGCCTTCCCGGCCGAGTACGGCGGCGTGATGGGCAGCCAGATGGTGATGGTGAGCAAGAGCGGGAGCAACCGGTTCAGCGGCTCGCTCTTCCAGTATCACCGGAGCCGCTCCCTCGAGGCGGCGAACTACTTCGACGCGCCTGGCGTGAAACCCGAGTTCTCGCGGAACAACTTCGGCGGATCCATCGGCGGACCGATCCGGCGCGACCGGATCCAGTTCCACGGGACGGTCGAGTACGCCAAGGTGCGGCGCGGCGAGACACGAATCGCCAACACGCTCCCGCTCTCGGCGCGGACCGCCGCGGTTGACCCAGCCGTCGCGCCGCTCATCGAGCTGTACCCCGAGCCAAATGCCCCGAACAATCAGTATCGGTACCTCTACACGCAGCCGGCGTCCGACCTGTACGGGCAGGTGCGCGTGGACTACACCCTCACGCAGAACAGCAACATGTTCGTGCGGTACACCGCCAACAACGGCAATCTGGTGAGCTCCGGCGCGTTTCCCGGGTACGACACCGTGTCCAAGACCCGGAACCAGTACCTGACCGTCTCGCAGAATCAGATCTTCAGCCCGACGGTCGTCAACACCGTCAGGGTGTCGTACAGCCATCCGAACTCGTACCAGGTGGGCGAATACCCGTCCCAGGTGCTCACGGATACGCGGTACAACTTCCTGCCGGGCGAGGCGATGGGGGTCATCAACATCGGGGGCGTGAGCGGGCTCGGACCCTCGGGGACGCTGCCACGCGCGTTCGAGCAGAACCTCTGGTCGTTCTCCAGTGACATGAACGTCACGATGGGCCGATCGGCGTTGAAGCTCGGCGTGCTGGTGAACCGCCACGAGCAGTTCGTGCAGCAGTCGTTCCAGCGGGGCGGCCAGGCCAACTTCGCCAACGTCGCCGCCTTCCTGCAGGGCGTGCCGACCTTCCTGAGCGCCCCGTCGCTCGGCTCGTTCAACTCCAAGACGTTCAACTTCTTCTCGTTCGGCTTCTACGCGCAGGACGATCTCAGGGTCTCCGACAGGCTGACGCTGAACCTCGGGCTGCGGTACGAGCCGCAGACGCAGTACAAGGAGAAGTTCGGACGGGAGTCGGCGGTCCGCGACATCCTGAACGACACGGAGGCCACGCCGGGGCCCATGCTCTTGAACAACTCCCTGGGGAACATCAGCCCGCGCCTGGGCTTTGCCTGGGATGTCACTGGGGACGGCAAGACGGCGGTGCGCGGCGCGGCCGCGCGCCTCTTCGACCTGGCCAACATGGGGACGGTGCTGGTGCAGTCGGCCTCGGGCACGCCGCCGTACTCGGCGTTCAGCCGCGCCAACAACCCGGGCACCTTCTCGGTGCCGTTCCAGCTGCCCACCGGGGCGTTCGGCCGCGCGCTGCGCATCAACGACTACGACCTGGGGCAGCCCCAGATGTGGCACTACAACGTCGCCGTGGAGCGGGAACTCATCAGCGACATGTCGCTGACGGTGGCCTACGCCGGCTCGCGCGGGTCGTCCATGCTCAGAACGATCGACGGCAACCCGAGAGCCCCCTCCGGGACCACGGCGGACGGCCGCCCGTTCTGGACCGGCCGGGAACCGCGGGCGACCGCCAACTGGGACACGGTCGAGCTGAAGGTGTCGGATTCGAAGTCCGAGTACAATTCGCTCCAGCTCAGCCTGAACCAGCGGCTCCGCGGCGGGCTCACCTTCCGGAACTCCTACACGCTCTCCAAGGCGATGGACAACTATACGGGCGTCGCCAACGTTGACTTCGGCGGATCGGAGTCCCAGACGGGCCCGAACCCGTTCGACCGGAGCCTCGACTGGGCGCCGTCGCCCTACGACGTCCGGCACAACTACCGGTTCAACCTGGTCTATCGCATCCCGGACGCGTTCGAACCGGGGTCGTTCCTCGGCGGCCTGCTGAACACGTGGCAGGTTTCGACCATCGTCCAGGCCACGACCGGGCAGCCGTTCACGCCGGGGCTGACGACGAACCGCTCGCGGTCCGGGGTGCTGGGCGGACCGGCGGGGCTCGATCGGCCGGATGTCGTGCCGGGGGTGAACCTGAACGACATCACGAGCGGCGTCTCACGAGGGTGCGGCAACATCGCAGCGGGCACGCCCGTGGGAACGCCGGAGCGGTGGTACGACCCGTGTGCCTTCACGATCCCGGCGATCGGGACGCTCGGCAACACGCCGCGGAACTCGCTCCGCGGACCGGGCTATTCGCGGGTGGACCTCTCGTTCCAGAAGGTGGTCGGCACGGGGGGCACCTCGAACGTCGAACTGCGCGTCGATGTTTTCAACGTCCTCAACCGGGTGAATTTCGGATCGCCGAACCGGACGGTGTATGCCGCCCGGAGCGACGTCGAAAACCCGCTCGTGACCGCCGGACTGATCACCAGCGCCGATGCCGGGCGGCAGGCGCAGCTGTCGGTCAGGCTCTCGTTCTAGCGTAGTGGGAGACAGCGGGCACGTAGTGCCGGGCTTCAGCCCGGCTAAAGCCGGGCACTACGTCCGCTTAACCCGTGATCAGCTCCACGAGCACTGACTTGAACGCGGGCGTCCGCGACTGCGGGTCGACGTCGCGCGGCACCACCGCGTTGGCCTCCGGGTAGTACATCGCGGCATTGCCCGGGCGGATGTCGAACGGCCGCACCACGCACGCCAGCTCGCCGGTCGCGCTTCTGACCGTCACCCGCCGATCGGCCGCGAGGCCCAGCCGCTCGATGTCGTCCGGGCTGACGAGGACGACGTCGCGCCGCACCTGCCCGCGGTAGATGTCCTCGTCCTCGTACACGACCGTGTTGAACTGCCCCTCCGATCGCACCGTCATCAGCCGCAGCTGGCGGCCTCGGGCTGCGGAGAGCGCCGGCAGCCCGAGCGCGTGGAAGCGTGCCTTCCCGGACGGGGTGCGAAAGTCCGGCGCGCTCACGTGCCGGCCGGCGATGTGAAACTCGCGGCGCGTCCGGTCGATGTCGGCCAGCGGCGCGAGACCGGGAATCAACTGGGCGATCAGCGCCCGGACGTTCCGGTGCGACTCGAAATCCTCCCAGCGCACTCGACTGCCGTCGCCCAGGAGACGGCGGCCGGCCTCGGCGAGCACGGACACCTCGCTTCGCGGCCCCGAATACCGCGCCGGCCCCCCGTCGCTCAGCCGCACGTAGCTGAACATCGATTCCTGGGTCGTCGGCTGCGGCTCTTCGTCGCGCGGCACCACCGGCAGGATCAGGGTCTCTTTCGCGGTGCCCCAGGCGTGCCCCGTGTTGAGCGTCGTCGACAGGTACGCCATGCAATTCAGACTGCCGATGGCGCGGGCGGCGAAGGCGGAATCAGGATTGCTGCCGAAGAGATTTCCTCCGAGGCATAGCGCGGCCCGCATCTCACCACGGCCCGCCGCCTCCATACACCCCATCGTGTCGAGCCCACGCATCGAGGGAGCCTCGACGCCGAGCCGCTGCGCGAACCGCGTGAGGACCTCCGGCTTCAGCAGCGGCGCCGCGCCCACCGAGCCCATCCCCTGCACGTTGCTGTGCCCGCGAATCGGCATCAGCCCGGCATGCAGCCGCCCGACCATGCCGCGCAGCAGCGCGAGGTTGGCGATCGTCTGAACGTTCTGGACGCCATGAAGATGATGAGTCATCCCCATCGTCCAGCCGATGACGACGTTGCTGGCCGATGCGTACATCGCGGCCATCTGACCGATCGTCTCCCGGGGCACGCCGGCGGCCGCTTCGATGTCGCTCCATGCGGTCGATTCGATCCGCCCTCTGAAGTCCTCGAACCCCTCCGTATGCCGCTCGATGAACGCCCGATCCTCGCTGCCCCGCTCCAGCACGAGCTTCGCGACACCCGTCAGCAGCGCGATGTCGCCGCCGATATGCGGCTGAATGTAGAGGCTCGCGATGCGGCTCCCGAACAGCAGGCTCCGCGGATCGCTCGGCACCCGGAAGTTCACGAGGCCGATCTCCCTGAGCGGGTTGATGGCGATGACGTGGCCCCCGCGCCGGCGGATGGCCATCAGGCTGCGCAGCAGCCGCGGATGGTTCGAGGCCGGGTTGCCGCCGAGCAGGATATAGAGGTCGCTCCGTTCGACGTCGGCGAGCTGGACGGTGGCCGTGCCGGTGCCGAGGCTCGACGTCAGGCCGACGCTGCTCGCCTGATGGCAGTAGTACGAGCAGTTGTTGACGTGGTTGGTTCCGAACAGCCGCGCCAGCAACTGCAGCAGGAACCCCGCTTCGTTCGACGAACGTCCGCTGGCATAGAAGAAGCTCTGTCCGGGGCCGCTCGCCTTCAGCCCGGTGGCGAGCCGGTCGAGCGCCTCATCCCAGCCGATCGTCCGGTAGTGCGTGTCGCCCGGTCCCGCGTACACGGGATCGACGAGCCTGCCGCAGTGCTCGAGCTCCCGCGCCGACATCGTACGCAGCCGGGCGATCGAGCAGCGGGCAAAGAAGTCCGGGGCGATCGGCGGCTGCATGTCGGACGCCATCGCCTGCAGCGACTTCTTGCAGACCTCGGGGAAATGGCCCGCTTCGTTGACCATTCCGCCCTTCTGGCCGCCCATGCCCAGCGCGCACGTCTTGCAGGCGTTGCGGCTGCGCATGGCGCGCCACATGTGCGCCCACCCGACGCGATGCGCCAGGCGCGCGGCATGGACGATCGCGCGGTAGCCGCCGCCTGATTTCATTCCCTCAGGAATGCCAGCAAGGGTGGATAGGTTCGGTCGGGAGCCTCGAGGTGCGGCACGTGCCCGAGGCCCGGGAGCAGGTGCAGCCGGCCGCGTCCGCCCGGAATCCGCTCTGCCACATAGCGCATCCGCTGCTGGAACACCGCTGACGAGCCTGGCAGCATGTCGTCGGCCCCGCCAAACACGAGCGTCTGCGCCTGAATATGCTCCCAGTCGTTGACCACGCTGTCGAAATGCTGCACCTGGCTGAGCAGCGTCTGAATCATGGCGAGCCGCGGCCACTCGGCGCCGAGCGTCCACGCGTATCGGACTCGCGTGAAGCGCTCGAACTCCTCGTTCCAGGCTGAGGGGTTGTGCGCCACGTAGCGCATGATCGCGGCGCGCACCGCCGGGTACGTCGATCGGAGCGTGCGCTGGTAGGCCTCGTCCGGGCTTTCGAGCGGACGCTCGAACCGGGCGTCCACGAGGCCCACCGGGTTGTACAGGACCAGCCGTTCGACCGCCTGCGGGTACTGGGTGGCGAAGCGCGCCGCCAGCATCCCGCCCATGGAGTGGCCGACCACCATGGCCTTCTCGATCTTGAGGCTCTGCAGCAGGCGGTGCGTGTTGCGCGCCATGTCGTACAGGTGGTACGGAATGATCGGCTTGGACGAGCGGCCGTAGCCAATCTGGTCGGGGACAATCACACGGAAGCCCTCTTTGGTGAGGACCTCGATCGGACCGCCGAAGTAGAACCCGGCGAAGTTGTTGCCGTGCAGCAGCACGACGGTGCGCCCGTTCGGACGGCCGGCGGGCGGCACGTCCATGAAGGCCATCCGCACGTCCTGGCCGTAAATCGTGAAGGGCAGATACGACACCGCATACGGATACGGCACGTCCTCCGCGGTGATGCTGCCGGGGCGGACGTCGGGCGGCGCATCTGTCTGGGCCAGGAGCCGGGCACTCGCCGCAAGCGACACGACGAGTGAGATCAGGACAATGAGCCGGGTCATCATGCAGACGCTAGTGTACCTTCAGCGGATCGCCGTCGGCGCGACGGGAGAGCCGGTGGCCCCCTGCATCTTGAGCGGCTGGACGACGAAGGCGAACTCCCCCGCGCCGGCGGCGGAGATCTCGTCGAGCTTCAGGTTCTCGATCAGGTGCACGCCGTGCACGGCCACGAACAGCGTGTGAATCAGCGGGCCGACGCCGACCGGGCGCACCTCGATGCAGCAGTTGTCGGCGGCAATCAACATCGGGTCCTGCTTCAGCAGCCACTCCGCCGCTGCCACGCCCAGCCCGGGCGAGCTCCGAAGGTACCGGACGTTGTCCTCGATCCACAGCGTCCCCCACCCGGTGTTGATGAGCACCGCGTCGCCTGGCTGTAAGGTCAGCTTGAGCCTGGCGAGCGCCTGCTGCAGGTCCTCCGGCGTAATGACGTACGCCTCGCCGAGCGCGTCGACCCCTTTGAGCTTCGCAATGTCCAGCAGCACACCGCGTGTGATGAGCGTGCCCGCCTTCTCGATCCCGAGCGCGGTCATGCCGCCGGAACCCGCGATGTCCTGCAGCTTGAAACAGTTGTACAGGCTGCCGCCGATCGCCTGGTGGGCGAATCCATCCATCTGCGTGCCGACCTGTCCGAGCTCCGACGTGACCTGCTCGGTCAGCCCCTGCCGCTGTCCGGGCTGAGGCGGCCGCCCGCTATACCGGTACACCACATCCCACCGGCGGTTGCCGATGAGCGGCATGTCGGCCGAGAGCACCTGGCCGAGCTCGAACGTCTGGCCGGTGCGAATCAGTTGCGCCGCCCGCATGACGGACGTGGCGCTCATGTGATTGCCCGACCCGCGCTGATCGCCGGCACCCCACTTCGACGGGCAGCGCTCGGACTCGGCGGGCGGACGCCAGCCGGCGTTTGGCGACTCAGGCGTCTGCGCGACGCTCGCCGCGCCGCCAAGCAGTATGGCCACCACGGTTCCGATCCATGCGCGCGCGCCAACGTGTGCCATCGCAGTCCTCACAGTCCTGGCAGCGGTTTCATAACCGACCACGGACACCAAGTGCGTACGTAGTGCCGGGCTTCAGCCCGGCTCAAGCCGGGCACTACGTCGGTCATGAAACCGCCTTCTAAAACGTGGCGCCTTGCCGGGCGAACACCTGCCGCCCTCCGACATAGGTCGCCAGCGGAAGAATGTCCCTGATCTGATCTTCAGCGCGACGCTGTTCAGGTGGGCGTTGTTGCGGCCGGTCTGAAAGAGAAAGACCGGGTGGCCCGGCACCGCCACGTCGAGCTCCTGGCGGGTAGGATTCCGCCGCTCGCGCAGCTGTGCCTGCGCCCAGTCGCCGCTGCCGATCACGACCTGACCGGGCCGCAGGGTGGCCGCCTGACGCGCGAGCCGCTCCATCATCTCCGGAATGGATGCGGCGCCGGCCATGCTGACGCCGCGGCGCAGATTGCGCGCCTTCCAGATCTGATGGTTGTGATTGTCCATCAGCCCTGGAATCACCGAGCGTCCGTGCAGGTCGACCTGCTGTGTGGCGCGCCCTGCCAGCGCGCGGATGTCGGCGTTGCGCCCGACGGCCACGAAGCGCCCGTTCCTGACGGCAGACGCCTCGGCGATCGTGAACGCCCGGTCGACGGTGACGACTTTGCCGTTGTCGTAGATCGCGTCCGGCGCCAGCACCGCAGGCGGCTGCTGCGCCATGACGGCGGCAGCCGAGACCGTCATCAGCCACGCAAGGAGCAGCAAGCCGGACTTGCGCATGTCCCACCTCCCGTATCCGCGGGACGAGCCCTTGACCGGCGCGAATTCTATCTCACTTTCCTCTTGACCTCGCTTGCACGTTGGCGAGACAACTCGTCATGACAGAAGAGACATGGCCAGCTACGGCGTCTGGTGGATCGAGCTCGTCGGTGTGGTCGTCGTCCTGATGGGCCTTGGGCTCGCCGCGCGAGAAGGGGCGGCATTTGTCAGCGTGACCCGCCTCCGCCGACGCGACGGAGGGATCCCGGCGCCTCGAACGAGAGAGGAGTACTTACTGCTCTTCCCGAAGGCCTGTCCGCGCTGCCTGTCCCGTCGCGGCAGGAGAATCAGGGGATGGCACCGCGACTCGTACGGGGCCGCGGAGTTCATCGACACGTGGCAGTGCGCGGAATGCGCCTATGTCGAAGGAGGACGGCTTCTCTCGCTCATGCGCGAGGCGGACGCCACGGAGCGGCCGGTGACGGCAGGCCCGCGGTGGTTCATCCCGACGACCGAGGCCGAGCGGGTTCAACGCCCTCGACTGTGACGCTCAGTCCACGCTGGCGTCCCGAGGATGACGTGTGCGTGCGTCCTGCATCCAGGACGCCGGGTCCGGCACTCAACTACCGCCCGGGAGCGCATAGCCGATCCAGAAGTCGCGGATTGCCGCGACCAAGCGCCTCAGCACGACCGTCACCGACCGCACAGCTGCCTCCACCTGGCCCTGTCCCTCCTGAGACGTAGGTCACACCGTAATTCCGGACGGATGGCGCCGTCGCCTGAATGTCACTCTAACGTAGACAGACGACTATACATAGAAGCGCAATGTATACGTGCACCGGCTGGAGCGTCACGGCCTCGTCGCGTCGAAGTGGGGATCGTCGGAGAGCGGCCGCCGCCGGAAGTACTACCGTCTGACGCTCGAGCGTCAGAGCCGGCCCGATAGCATCAAGACGACCAGCACCAACAAGACGAGACCGAGGCCGCCGCTGGGGTAATACCCCCATCCCCGGCTGTGTGGCCAGGCTGGCATCGCCCCCAGCAGCATCAGCACAACGATAACGAGCAGAATGGTGAGCATCGCTCCTCCTTACGGAATGACCGCGGGCGACGTAACGTTTCGACAGTAGCAAGAGGAGCGGTGTTGCGTCTGTGCAAAAACGCACGTCCTCGCCAGTACTGCGTGACGACCTCTACCGTTCTGCCACTCGGGCTAAGACAGGGCACTCTGCTCGCGGCGCGTGCCGCCGGGACGTCGACCGTCGCTCTGGCGCACACACGTCTCAATGTCTCTTTGAGGACATCCCGTTGCGCGGCAAGCTGGTACGCTGCCGGTAGGTGGATTGCATGAATGAGCCTCTCAGACCTACCGCGAACACCGGCGACGACCGTGAGGACGCCGAGCAGGAACGTGGAGCAGAAGCACACGGCATGTCGGCGGAGACGGCCAGGAACGAGGCGGAACAGGTCAGGCAACTGGCAGAGGACGCGCGTGACGTCCGCGACCACCAACGCGAGGCGCTGGAAACAATCCGACAGGAGCGAGAGCGGCTACGCGACACCGCTGAGACGGCGCGCGCCGCCAACGAGCAGACACGGGGCGCCGCCGAGGCGGCGCGGCACGCGGTGGTGGATGGTGTGCGCGCGACTGCCGATACCCTGAACGCGACCCTCGAACAGATGAAGGTGGTCGAGGAAATGCGACGGACCCTGCGTGAGATACGGGACGTGCACAAGCTCGACTCCAATTAGCTACCTGTTCAAAGAGAGACAGACACCCGACTTCGCCGCTGCTACGCTCTCCCTAGAAACAAACGCATACAGGAGAGACTCACCAATGAACCTCAGCACCCTCCTCCTCATCGTTGTTGTGGTGATACTACTCGGCGGCGGCGGATTCTATTTCGGGCGGTAGAAGCGCACAGCTTCGCCTGTGGATCGACAGTCGGCGGTAGACTGCTCCGGGCTTGCTTGCATGCAGGCACGCCGCCGGCGCCTCCACACGACATCCTGGAATCAGGGTGTGATCGTGCGGCGCGTAAGGACGCCTGATCCCACGACGAAATACACGATTCCCTTCTGCGGCTTGACGCGCTCGTAAAAGTGATCGTGCCCGGTGAGCACGACGCTCACGTTGTACTTCAGGAACAGCGGCTCGAGCACGTCGCGCAGGCGGAGGTCCGAGCCGTGCCGGTCGCCTGACGAGTACAACGGGTGGTGGAAGAAGACGATCTTCCAGTTGCTGCTCGACGCCTTGAGCTCCGTCTCGAGCCACTTGATCTGCTCCGGCGCCGGGTAGGTGCTCTCGAGCGCGAAGAGGCGCACGTCCGCCTTCGGGCTGAACGCGTAATAGAGCTTCCCTTCCATATTGAACAGCTTGTAGAAGCGCTGCTCGCGCGCGTCGTGGTTACCCAGTGACGCGTAAAACTTGACCCCGGCATCCAGTAGTGGTTTGTAGGGGATCTCGAACTTCGTCCGGAAGTCCTGCGGGCGCTCCGCTCCGTACAGGTTGTCCCCGACCAGCACGACGAGCTCGTACTGGAACAGCCCCTGGAGTGTGGCCATCTGCTCCGCGAGCTGGTACTGCGACCGGGAGCCGGTGCCAAAGTCGCCGAGGACGCAGAATTTGAAGGAGCCATCCTTGTTCGGCAGTGCCACCGGCGGTTCAGCAGGAGGCTGTTGGGCCTCGACGGTGGTGATGCCGGCCGTGACGCCGATGTCTCGGCAACCAGCGCCGGTCAACCCCAGGACGAAGAACCAGAGCACCACGGAAGCGAGATGACGCGTGCGCATGATGGCCTCTGTCTGCTTACTTGGGCAGCGCGTTGTCGATGACGTCCGCGATGACGTGGGCGTGGGTATCCAGCAGGATCAGCCAGTCCCCGATGAATCGGTACTCGAGGTCCTCCGTCAGCTGCGGCAGCGTTTGCAGCACCTGAGGCGGAATCGTGGTGAGCGGCACGGTGTCGGGATAGCGGCCATTCACGGTGAGCTTCAGCGCGACCGGGTCGACCGGGTTCTCGTCCATGATCGACGCCTTCAATTGCTTGCCGTCGGGCCCGCCGAAAACGCTCGCGAGCAAGCGGATGATAACGGGACGCGCCTGCGGCGTAAAGATGTCGCCGGGCTTCGCCGTCGCCCGCGCCTCCCGCAGCAGTCTTTCAAACGCGCGTTGGTTCTTGTCGATCTGCTCTGGCGTCGCTTCCGTCGGCAGCTTCGGCAGCGATCGCTCGAGCTTGATATGCAGGGCCACGTACTCTTTCAGACGGTCATTCATGGTCGCGAGGGCCTGCGCGTCCGCCGGGCTCAGCGGCCCGACGACACGTTCCGTCGGCGGCGCGTCTTCCGGGGACTCGGACGTTGCCGGGGACGCGGGAAGACTGCCTTCGCGTGTGCACGCGCCCAGCGCCAGTACAGCCGCCGCGACAAGACTGACGACGCCCGGTGTGGCTGACATGAGTGCCTCCTCGGTTAACCGCGGTCGTGACCGAACTGCGGCGCAGCGTCGGATCAAGGTGTATGCTGTCGTTCGTCATGAGCTGGCTCGTATGGCTTGGCCTCGTAGTACTCATCACCGCCGTTGCCGCCATCACCGGCATCACACCGAAGGGAACGCGACACGTCGCCAACACCCGACTGATGGGAGTGGCGCGATTCGTTCTCGTGGCGCTCGTCATCATCTTCGCCTACCTTGCGTTTCGAGCACGCTCCGGCGGTTGACACACGACAGATTCAAGCGCACACGGAGAACGTCATGGCGGTCAGCTTCCAACGAAACGTGGGAATGCTGCCTCTTGCGGTTTGCCTGATGCTTGATGGGCTCGCCGGCATGCTCGCACTCGTGCTGCCGCGTTCAGCTGAACTCTCGGATCGTACGGCGTCAACTCTAGGACGAGGTCATAGTCTACTTGTTCAAAAAGCGTGAGCCGAAGACCCGAATCGCAAAGACCACGAGAAATGCCGCCATCACCAGCAGGATAAGTCTCGTTATCGTCATCTGAATCCCCTCACGGTTGGTAAACCCGTCGCTCATCACAGTGCCATCACCCCGTGGTCATGTCTTCCTCCGAGTCTCTTGTCACCAGCACCACGGCGCAAGGGTTGACGCCTGCGGGAGCCTCTGGAAAGCTGATTGAGCGCGTCAATCTTGTTGGGGATACCGCCGACCGCGCATCTCCCAAAACCACCTGCAAGCGGGCTTTTGAGAACATACCCGGAATCGCAGGCGCCGCACTGATAAAATTCGGTCGCGAGTGGCGCACCAACGCTACCTGAACGTCACGGACGAAGAAAGGGACTGGAAGTAAGTTGAGGCCGGCCGCTTCGGGCTGTCTCAGGACAGTGAAGCACCCATGTGGTCCAGCGGATTGTCCCCGAATTGTCCCCGCGGGATTGGAAAACTTGTGAAAAATGGCTCACCGTACTGGACGAATGTCGCACCCTGGCTGATCGAATCCGCGTGAGTCCAGTCACGCCCGTATCCACCGATGGATCCCAATCGCCGGAGGTTCTCGGCCTGCATTCGTCGTCGCGCGCAGCCCGGACATAGCTGAGCCGCAACCCAATGCGAAACGTCACGTCCCCGCATGGTCAGATCGGCGTCCGACAGTTTCCTGGATTTGACAATCCGCCGTCCCTACTTCCGCCCAGGTGACTCAGACCGATAGTGAATTGTGATCAAGGCAGAGTCGCGCAGCAAGTCAACGTCGCCGATCTCGACACGTTCTACCGGAAGATGCGTTCGCTTGCGCAGGTCCTCCAACAATGCGGCAGTGTCGGCTGGACTGAGCAGATCAAGCCGGTCGTAATGAACCAATCGCGATTCCTCACGCCCTGAAAAGGGCGCGGCTTCGAGTATTCCGACCGTCCCGACGATGACCACATTTGCCACCAGAAGCTCGGCCAGTGTGATGCCCCCGTTTGCCAGGGCATTCAGAAGCGCAATTCCGATGACGACGAACAAATAGGTGAGATTGCGAACCTTGATCGCCTCGGTGCGGTAGCGCAGGATCCCGAATACTGCGAAGAGGCCAAGTGCAAATCCGAGTTCGATCGGCACATTGCTGAGCAGGTACGCGAGCGAGAACGTGACGAGGTTGATCAGGAAATACGTGAATACATAGTCACGGTTGCGGTACAGACGGTAGTAGACGAGCCGCACCACCACCGCCGTAAACAGCATGTTGAGGCCGAGCCGCGCCAGCAGCACGACGGCACTGCTGCTCAGAGATGCGGCCACAACGCCGAAGAGAGTGTTCATGCCGAGAGTCGCTCCACCGCCCTAAGAGTCGGTTTGAAAATGTTGCCGGCGACGGGCGCCACCAGGATTGTCCCGACGCAGTACTTGCTGAAGGCGGCCTCGCGCGCGTGAAGGCTCCTGAGCGCGGCGACGGCTCCGAGATGGTTTGAATACTCGGCCTGTTTGACCTCGGCGATGACCACCCGCGAGAAACGCTCCTCGCGCGGACCACCAGCACACGTCAGGTCGCGGTCGAAGGTGAGACGCTCATTGAGGCCCCTGCCGACCAGCGTCAGTCGCATAAATGAAATCGTGAGGCACGGCATCAGCCGCACGGCATCGACCGGCGCATGGTTTTCGATGAACTGCCGCTCGGCAGCTCCGAGGTGGTTCTGCCCGTAGGGAAGCGGGAGACGGCGTTTCACCGTGCGGCCGCTGTTGGTCTTGCTCTTGATCTCCAGAAACGAGAGCTGCCGGTCCACGTGATGACGAATGCGGACCTTGTATCGGGGCCGCCGCCGGCACCTGTGGGCGTGATACAGAGTGCGATCGGGGGTGTCGAGATAGACGCTTTCGTACCGCGCCCACCCCCGCTCGCCGGCGCGCAGCAGGCAGTAGCCCAGGCGTAGCCGCGCCAGCAGCGGCTCGAGGTGGTCTGCCGCCAGCAGGTACGTGCGATCGATACGCTGTTGAAGGGACCGCCCCTCGACCAGCGCGGGCGTCGCGATCTCGAAGGCTCGAACGACGTCGAATTCCATATCGCGTGACGGTGAGAGGAGGGCCTTCGCGCTCACCTGACGCGCAGCCCCAGGATGCCAGGGAGTTCCAGCTGCAGACGCGTGCCGAGCGTCCAGTAGCCCCGATTGACGCCAGCCTCCGGCGCCGTCCGCGGATCGGAGAACCACTCAACGCCGGCGTTTCCCATCAGCCGCAGCCAGTTGGTAACGCCCCACGATCCGCCGAAGGTCACCGCCTGGGCCGCGCGCGCGCGGACGTCCGCCGCCCGGGGGCGCACGCTCGCCATATCCGTCTTGGGGCCAGCATCGTCGAATCCGAGATACTCGTAGCGCACGACGAGGTCGCGTCGCCTCGCGAACCGCCACCGTGTCGTGAAGTTCGTAGCGACCCCCACGAGCGGGGAAAGATTGTCGAGATCGACGCCCTGCTCCCGCCGTTCGTCGCGGACACGCAGCGTCTCGACCGTGAACTGGAAGGGACCTGGGCTCCACTCGATGTCGCCGCCGACGCGCGTGCGTTGCCCTTGCACGTATACGTTTTCAAAGAAACGATAGCCGGACGACAGCCGCCCTTCCAGTCCGTTCTCCGGATCGGTCTCGACCGCTCTGAGGCGGCCTTCGCTTCCGTACATCGCCAGAACGAGATCCCTACGCGGCTCCCATTCCAAACGGCCGGCACCGGTCACGCCGGACCGGCTCGATGCCCCGTTGTTGTCGCCGGCGAACACCCCGACGTCGTAATCGAAATACTGGCCCACATCGCCATGCAGCGAAACGCCGAGATCGCGCTGAGTGGAGAGGGAGCCCCCGAGCGCGGCGCGTTCAAGGAAATCAGCCTGGCGCGCGGACGTGCCGTAATCGCGGCTGCCGGACGGTTTGAACTGACCGAAGCGGATCTCGTATGAACCGGGTCGAAACTCCACATAAGCGTCCTTGACCAAAGTGCCGTCGATGTCCTGCGGGTCGAGCGTGAACTCGAAACGCATTCCGCGCCATTGGCCGGTCGCACCCGCTCTCATCCTGCGGACCTCGAATGTGTTGAATTCGAGCCGCCCCGTTCCGGGTGTCACGGGAGATTCAGGATAGCCACGCCAATCAAGCTGGATGTACGCCTCCGGCATCAGTTCAAAGACGGGCGGCGGAGGCTCAGGCGGCGCGGGTTCCTGGACGGTCTGACCCGCCGCCGGCGCCGCAATGGAAGCGCATAGCCCCAGAAAGCAGCAGACATATCGGTTCATCGGCTGTTCACCAGGGCCTGTCGCACGGTTGAGCCGCGGGTCTGGACGTACGTCACGAGGCTGGTGACCGCCCGTGTGAACTCCTCGGGCGACTGGATAAAGGAGCGTTCCGGCTGCTCTCCTTCCGGGCCGACGACGTAGGGCGCAATCCGGGCGTACTCCGCCTGAAAGCGCGCCGTCACGGCCGAAGGCTCGAACACGGTGTTGAGCAGCTCCTCGATGTAACCCCGGTACGCCGCGCGATAAACGGGGTCGTCCATGAGATAGCGAACCAGCGGCCAGGACGCCGTGTTCACGCCATCGTGAAACAGATTCAGTCCCGTGTTGGCGCCGCCACCCGCTCCTGCTCCTCCGGGTCCCGCCGCGTTGAGCGCCAGATCGTGGTCCCACGGAATGAAGAAAAGCCGGTCGCGGTGGCGCGGACTGCCGTAGACCCAGTAGTTGTGGGGCGCGAACCCGCCATACGTGTCGGTGTTGCCGATGATTGTGTTCAGAGCGAGCCATCGCAGAAAGGATGAAACGGCGAACCGCGCCTCAAGTCGGGCACGCCATACGGCAGGATTGGCGCGCGACTCGTTCAATACCGCAATCGCGTCCTGGACATCCGTCCAGTCTTCATCGCGCTGATTTGTCTTCTTGGGAAAGGACTCCGGGTCGAACACCGTCCAGCGCGCGCCGGTTCCGTTCGGCTTGTACAGATTGCCGTTCTCGCTTCCGAATTGGATCTCGAGCATCGGCTGGTCGGGAATTTCGACGAGGGTGTACAGCCCCAGATACTGGGAGCCCGCGCCGCGATCGAAGAAGACGCGGACAAAGGCGGTGCGTGCAGCTGCCACGCCGGCCTCGCGAAAAAGATCGCCCGTGACCTTCGCTCTCAAAAAGGAGGCATCCTGGGAGTTGTTGGTCAGATTCAGATTGGGGAAACCGAAAAACGTCTGGTCGCGGACCTCAGGGATTTCGTCCTCAAGCCCGTCTGCATTGAGCCGGAAGGGCAGCTTTGCAGCGCCGCTGCGCCAGGAATTCAGCAGGCTCGAGTTCCCTTTCAGCCGGAGCCCGATATTGCTGAACGAAATGCCATCGAACGTGAGTGTCGCCGGAATGTAGATCGGTGTTCGCGGGAGGAACTCGACGTCGTCGCGACCGACATTGCCGCCCGGCTGATTGCCGCCACCCGGAGGAGCGCCGCCGCCGGGAAAGCCGCCTCCAGGGTTTCCCCGATTCGGAAGCGGCGTGCATGTGAGACCAGCGCCCATCGGCAGCAGCGTGCAGAGGCCGCTTTGCGGGGGTGTGGCAAACGTGCACGAATCCCCTTCGACACGGCCATTGCACGCCGCGACCGCCGCCGGATCGGGCATCATGTTGAATCCGCCTCGGCCGCCGCCCCCAGCCGCTCCGTACGCGCCAGCCATCTCCGTCATGTCGGCGGAAAGACGATCCCAGTCCGAGGCCGCGACAACGATGTCGAGGCGCTTGACCACATCCTGCGCGAACACGCGCGCATAGTCAGGCGTCGCGTCCCGACCGTGCGTATCCTTGTTGCGACGCTGAGGGTCCCCGGCCCCGGCTGAGGCGAGTCCGAGACACAGCACGAACATGCCGGCGATTGCTGACAATCGACGCACCCTACCTCCCTTTACACTGTGGTTACAGGACCATTGGCGCCACGGCGGGAAGAAGTTCCAAATAGTGGATTCGGGAACTTCCGGCGAGTTGGTGTCAATTCCCCATAGGTGCCCGTGGAAGACGCGGCCGAGCCATCGGACCCTGAGTTGGTCGAACGCGCGCGTGGAGGGGAGCGGGAAGCTTTTGGCTTCCTGTACCGCCGCCATCAGGCGTACGTGTATCGATTTGCGCGTGCGATGACCGGATCGTCCGCTGTGGCCGAGGACATCGTTCAGGAGGTGTTTCTCGCGCTCATGCGGGACCTTGAGCGCTACGATGCGACGCGGGCGGGCCTGCGGACGTACCTGTTCGGCATCGCGCGCAACCTCGCGCGGTACAAGGCGCGAAGCGTGCGGCGCCTGATTTCGCTGGATCAGGTCGAGGAGGTCTCCGAATTCGAGGACCCGGCCGCAGCCCTGTCCGCCAGTCAGGAAAGTCGCCGCTTGCGCCGGTGCCTCGCAGGCCTGCCCGCGCGGTACCGTGAGGTGATCATCCTGTGCGATCTGCAGGAACTCGACTATGCGGCCACGGCGGCGGTGCTGAGCGTGCCGATCGGGACAGTGCGATCGCGGCTGCACAGGGGCCGCCAAATGCTGCTCGAGCGGCTGCGACCGCGCGACGGCCTGCCCGTGGCGAAACGGTGCCTGATATGAACGATAACGAAGCCATGAACACCGAGGAGAAGGAGTTGCTCAGCGCGCTCAAGGCCCTCGCCCGCGAGGAGCAGGGACTCGCCGCGCGGCCTCACGTAGAAGCGCGATTGATGCGCGCCTGGGACGACGCGCGCGGCACCGGCGCCGGGCGTCGCCCGTCTTTCCTGGTGCCTGTGTTGAAAATAGCCGCCGCTATGGTTGTGGCGGCGTCGGCCGCGTACTGGTGGGGCGGCGGCGGCGCGGTGCCGCCGGCAGGCCCTGAACCGGGCGTCGGGCCTGCAGTGATGACGTCCTGGCCGTCTTCGGAAACGCTGGCGTGGCTGGACCCGGAGCCTGAGTCCCTGCAAATCGTCCACGTGCGCGTCGCGAGCGCGGCGCTGGCCGCGCAGGGATACGCTCTCAGCGACCCTGACGGCGATGGCCTCGTCGATCTCGAAGTGATTGTCGCGACCGATGGGACGGCGCGAGGCGTCCGGGTGGTCCCGGCGTCCGCGCCCATCTATTAGCGAGGAAAGAGTATGAACCGTCGGTTTCTTGCGTGCTGGATTCTCCTCGTTGCATCCGGCGGCGTTGTGAGCGCGCAACGCGGCTTGCCGCCGATCGACATCATGGGCGTCGAACCGCTTGAGTTCGGCGAGGTCGTGCGCGACGCGCCGTTCAGCGCGGAGGCGACGACGGAAATGACCCAGGAGCTGCGGGACGGTAATCGC
>MEKU01000003.1:100286-104352 GCA_001767195.1 Acidobacteria bacterium RIFCSPLOWO2_02_FULL_67_21 | reverse complement strand
CTTCCCCTCCGTCGTGTCGATCGCCAGCTCCGGATGCTCCCGCGCCAGCGTCGACCCCGGAGCCAGCAGGCCGAGGATCTTGTTCCCCGGCGCCACCAGGTCCGGCTTCAGCAGCCCCTCATACGCCGTCGGCCCCCGCGAGCTGTACGTCGTCACCCCATCGTCAGACCGCTGCGGCGTCTGCTTGGTGTTGAGCGCGCCGGCCGTGATCGCAAAGGGGGAGTTGCCCGGCACCGTGACGCCGCCGAGCACTTCGTTGCCGCTCGCGTCCTTGCCCCAGTTGCCCGCGGAGGCGACCACCACGAGCCCCGCGCTGTAGGCGCGCTGGACCGCGTGACAGAGCGGGTCGACCGCGCACGCCTGCAGCACCGCTCCGCCGAGGGAGAGGTTGATCACGCGGATGCGATAGCGATCGCGGTTCGCAATCGCCCAGTCGATCGCGTCGATCACGTCGCCCGCAAAGCCCTCGCCCTGCGCGTCGAGCACCTTGAGGCTGACGATGTGCGCCGCCGGCGCCACACCCCGCGTGCCGTCGGACGGGCTGCCGCCGGCGGCCGCAATGATGCCCGCCACGTGCGTACCATGCCCATGGTCGTCGCCCGCGCGCCCGCGCACGCCCGCCGCGCCCGGACAGTCGCCCGACGACCGCCCCACCTTCTGCCCCGAGCGATTCGAGAAGGCGGTGAAGTCCACGCTGACGACGATGCGGCTGCGGAGCTCCGGCACGTCGGCCACGCCCGTGTCGATCACCGCGACGCCGATGCCGTCGCCGGTCACACCCACCGCCCCCTCGATCCACCCGTCTTCCCAGACCTGGTCGGCGCCAATCGCCACGGTGGTCACGCCCATCTCCCCGCGGATGGCGTAGTTGCTGGAGACGGCCTCGATCGAGTCATCTGCGGCCAGCGCGCCGAGCCCGCCGGCCGGCACCTGCACCACCGCGCCCCCCGTGAGCCGCTTGCGGACCTTCAGCCCGTGCGTGCCGGCCGCGGCGTCGATCTGCTGCGACGTGCCGGTGAGGATCACGCACTCCTCCTCGACGCTCCCGGCCTGCACGCGGCTCGCAAGGTCGCTGGAGAGGTGCGCCCGGCGCCCCTGCGCCGCCGCGTCATCGGCGCCGAGCAGGGCGAGGGCGAGCAGCGGGAAGAAGAGGAGAGGGAGCCGGGGGGACAGGCGCGGGGTCATGGGGTCTCCAGGGAACCGGTTAGTTGCGATGGGAACGGATCGCGAAGGTCGCGGCCGAGGCCGACGTCGGAAACGGCTGCGGACGGAACCCGTCGGCATAGAGCGAGTCGACGAGCACGCGCTGCGAGCCGCCCATCGTGCGGATCGTCTGCAGCCGGCCGTCTCGAATGCGGTAGTAAATAGTGCGTCGCGATACTTTGAGGAGCTGCGCCGCCTGGTCGATCGACACGCTGCGCCCGAGGCGCATCGCCGCAAGCGGCTCCGAAAGAAGATCGGTGTTCACGTTGGGCCCTCCCGCGCCGACTGGTGGCAGGACCGGTGCCACGTTTGCCCGCGGGCGGTCCGAGCGCCGCAAGTCGCTGATTCGGCGTCGCTTACTCGGGAGGTGACGAGGCGATCGATCTGCAAGCGGCAGACGGAATCAGCCAGACGATTGGCCGAGCCGGCCGATCGCGGGCCGCAACCGGCGGCATCGTGTAATCTGCACACTGACCCGTGCGCTCTGCACGATTCCTCCTGGCGGCCAAGAAGTTGGCCGGGATGGCAAGAACCTGAAGCTCAAACCCTCGCGTCTGGCCGGTGTGGCGGTCACCGCGGCGCTGCTGGCGGCGCTCGTGTACGTGCTGCGAAGCGGGCCGGACGCTCCCATCGGGGCACCGCCGCACCGCGGCGGCCAGGTCGTCGCCTCCATCCGCGCCGAGCCGCGGTCGTTCAACCGCTTCGTGGCTCGCGATCAGACGACCGACCTCCTCACCACGCTCACGCAGGGACGGCTCGTCCGGATCAATCGCGCCACCTTCGAGATCGAGCCCTGGCTGGCCGAGCGATGGGAGTCGTCCGAAGACGGCCGCGTGCACACGCTGCACCTGCGTCCGCGCGTCACGTGGTCGGACGGCACGCCGTTCACCTCGGCCGACGTGCTCTTCTCGATTGCGGCGCTCTACGACCCGAAGGTCGACAGCGTGCTCGCCGAGACGCTGCGGCCCGGCAGCCAGCCGATCCGTGCCGCCGCACCCGATCCGCAGACGGTCGTGCTCACGTTTGCCGGGCCGTCCGGACCAGGGCTTCGACTGCTGGACGGGCTGCCGATCCTGCCGAAGCACAAGCTCGAGTCGGCGTTGAAGGGCGGCACGTTCGCCTCCGCCTGGACGAGCGCCACGCCGGTGCACGAGATCGTCGGCACCGGCCCCTTCGTGCTGCGCGAATACCAGGTGGGGCAGCGCGTGGTGCTCGATCGCAACCCGCGCTACTGGCGCCGTGCCCCGGACGATGGCCCGCTGCCGTATCTGGATCGCCTCGTGCTCGAGATTGTGCCGGAGCAGAACGCGGAGCTGCTGCGGCTGCAGTCGGGCGCGATCGATTTCATGTCGAGCGAGCTGCGGCCCGAAGACTACGTGCCGGTGCGGCGCGCCGAAGAGGCCGGGGAGCTGCGGCTGATCGAGCTGGGCGTGGCGCCCGATGCCGACGCGTTCTGGTTCTGCCTCAAGCCGGAGGTCAAAGGCAAGGATCCGCGCTTTGCGTTCATGCAGCGACCGGAGTTCCGGCAGGCGATCTCGCATGCGGTGGACCGCGAGGCGTTCGCCGAGACGGTCTTTCTGGGTGCAGCGGTGCCCGTGTGGGGCCCCATCACGCCGGGCAATCAGCAGTGGTTCTGGGCCGACGTGCCTCGCTACCGGCACGACGACCAGCAGGCGCGCCACCTGCTGTATACGATCGGCCTCGAAGATCTCAATCTGAACGGCATACGGGAAGATCTCAACGGCGCCGAGGCGCGATTCACCGTGTTGACGCAGCGCGGCATCGGCTCGTACGAGCGTGGCACCGCCGTCCTTCAGGACGAGTTGTGGCGCATCGGGATCGCGATCGACATCGTCCCGCTCGAGGTCGGCGCGCTGATCCAGCGGCTGCTCGCGTGCGACTACGACGCGATTTACTATCGCCCGGTGGCCACCGACCACGACCCCGCCGGCAATCTCGACTTCTGGCTGAGCGCCGGGTCGGCGCACTTCTGGAACCTGGAGCAGCGCGCGCCCACCACCGACTGGGAGCGCCGGATCGACACGCTGATGCTCGAGCAGGCCGCCACGCTCGACCCCGCCCGCCGGCGGCAGCAGTTCGACGCCGTGCAGCGGATCGTGGCCGAGAACCTGCCCGCGCTGTACTTTGCGGCGCCTCGTCTGTACTATGCCCACAGCACGCGCGTCCGCGGCGTCGTCGCGTCGGTGCAGCGGCCGCCGGTGTTGTGGAATGCCGACATGCTGAGCGTCGTCGAATGAGGATGAGAGGGGCCCGGCTGAAGCCGGGCACTACGACAGCGGGGTGATGGCGCGATTTCTTGCGCGGCGGCTCCTCTTTTCCCTCCTCCTCGTTTTCATCGTCTCGTCGGCGGCACTGCTGCTGGCGCGGCTGGCCCCGGGCGATCTCACCGCGGAGCTCGGCCCGTTTGCCGGCGCACGGGAGATTGCCGCCACTCGCGCACGCTTCGATCTCGACCGCAGCCCGGCGGGCCAGTGGGCGCTCTGGGTCTCGCGCGCGGCGCGCTTCGACTTCGGCGACTCGTTTCTCTACAACCGCCCGGTGCGCGGGCTCGTCGCCGGCGCCGCCGCCAACACGGCCATCCTCGCGGCCGCCGCGCTGGCCGCCGCCACGCTCGCCGGCATCCCGCTCGGCATCGTGTCGGGCAGCCGCCGCGGCGCGGCCGCCGCGCTCATCCGCGCCGTCTCGATCGTCTGCCTCTCCATTCCGCCGCTGCTCACCTCGATCGTGCTCGTCTTCATCGCCGCCACCACCCGCTGGCTCCCGGCCGGCGGCATGACGACGGCGGGGGCGGGGGAGGCGGGGTGGGCGGGCTGGCTGGCCGACGTGGCGGCGCACCTGCCGC
>MEKU01000003.1:0-100261 GCA_001767195.1 Acidobacteria bacterium RIFCSPLOWO2_02_FULL_67_21 | reverse complement strand
GATAGCCGCCACATTCGAGCGGCTGCAGGCGCAGGCGATCGGGGAGTCGCTCGGCCGGCCGTTCGCGCGCGCCGCGGCCGCCCGCGGCGTCGGCCCCCGCGACCTCGTGCTGCGGCACGCGTGGCGCGCGTCGCTGCCGCCGCTCTGCGCGGTGTACGGCCTGGCGATCGGCACGCTGCTGTCGGGGTCGTTCGTGGTGGAGTTCGTCACCGCGTGGCCGGGGCTCGGGCGGCTGATGTACGAGGCGCTGCGCGCGCGCGACATCTATCTGGTGGCCGGCTGCGCCGCGATGGGCGGGCTGCTGCTGGCGGCAGGGAGCCTGATCGGAGATCTGATGCTCGCCGCGGCCGACCCCCGCCTTCGCGACGCATCGACCACTCGCGTCGTTTCGGCGAGGCAGGCTCGCATCCGTGAAGGGGGCGAGGGGGCAAGGGGGCCAGGGGCATGAAGCGCGCAGGCTACGCCCTCCTGGTCTTCATCGCGCTTATCGCGGTTGCCGCCCCGTGGCTGGCGCCGAACCCGCCGGACCGCTCGTTTACCGACGCGCTCTATGCGCCGCCGACCCGCCTTCGCCTGTTCCATGAGGGCGCAGGCTTCGGCGAGGCAGGCCCGCGCCCACCTTTCATTTATCACCAGCGCCTGGTGAACCGGCTGGAGCGACGGTTCGAGGCGGATCTCTCCAGGCCGGCTCCGCTCCGGTGGTTCGCCGGCGGCCGTCTCGTCACGCTGCCGGAGGCAGACGGCGGCCCGCTGCTGCTGCTTGGGGCCGACGGCTTCGGCCGCGACATCTTCTCGCGTCTGCTCTACGGCGCGCGGACGACGCTGGCGCTCGCCGCCGTGGCGACGCTGCTCGCGCTCGTCGTCGGCGCGCTGCTCGGCGGGGCCGCCGGCCTGGCCGGCGGCATGGTTGACGAAGCGCTCTCGCGCACCACCGAGTTCGTGCTCCTGCTGCCGGCCATCTACGTGGCGCTCGCGCTCCGCGCGGCGCTGCCGCTCGTACTGCCGGCCTCGACGGTCTTCGCGCTGCTGGCGGCCATCTTTGCGCTGCTCGGCTGGCCGGTGGTCGCGCGCGGCGTGCGCGCGATCGTCGCCTCCGAGCGCGAGCAGGAGTACGTCGCCGCCGGCCGCGCGCTCGGCGCAACGCCCTGGCGGCTGCTCGTGCGCCATCTGCTCCCCGCCGCGTCGGGGTACCTGGCGGTGCAGGCGACGCTGCTGCTCCCGGCGTTCATCCTGGCAGAGGCGACGCTCTCCTACGTCGGCTTCGGCTTTTCGGCCGGCGTGCCCACCTGGGGCACGATGCTGCAGGAGGCGGCCAACGTGTCGCTCGTGGCCGACGCGCCCTGGATGCTGGCGCCGGCCGGCGCCATCTTTCTCGTGACGCTCGCGGTGAACCTGGCGGTGCAGGGGAGCGGGCGCTCGCCTGTACAATTGGAGCGATGAAGAAGTTCACAGGCGTGTTCACCCCGATCGCGACCCCGTTTCTCCCGGACGACACGCTGGACGAGGCCGGGCTCCGCTCGAACGTGCGGCGCTGGATGGCGAGCCGGCTGACCGGCCTGGTCGTCCTCGGGTCCAACGGCGAGGCGCCTCAGCTCGAGGACGCCGAGGCGGATCGGCTGGTCGACATCGTGCGGTCGGAGATGCCGCGCAGCCGGCCGATGATTGTCGGCACCGGCCGCGAGTCCACCCGGGCCACGATCGCGGCCACGACGCGCGCGGCCGCCGCCGGCGCCGATGCGGTGCTCGTGCGCACGCCGTCGTTCTTCAAGGGGCAGATGACCACCGACGTCTTCGTCCGGCATTACGCCGAGGTGGCCGATGCGTCGCCGCTCCCGGTGCTGCTGTACAACGTGACGGTCTACACCGGTGTGAACCTGGCGCCGGATGCGGTGGCGAAGCTGGCCGAGCACCCGAATATCGCAGGCCTGAAGGAGTCGGGGAGCGACCTCGTGCAGATTGCCGAGTACATCACACGCACCCCGGACGACTTCACGGTGCTCGCGGGCTCGGCGGCCACGCTCTTCCCGGCGCTTTGCGTCGGCTGCGACGGCGCGGTGCTGGCGCTCGCCATGCTGGCCTCCGACGCATGCGTGCAGCTGGTGGCGCTCGTGCGTGAGGGGCGGGTCGAGGAGGCACGCGATCTGCAGCGGCGGCTCGTGCCGCTCGCGCGGACGATTGGCGGCGGGCATGGCGTGCCCGCGCTCAAGGCGGCGCTCACGCTGATGGGCTTTGCCGCCGGGCCGCCGCGGCCGCCGCTCCGCCCGGTGGCGCCGCCGATTGTCGACGCGGTGCGCGTGCAGCTCGACGCGCTGGGACTACTCGAGGCCGTTCACTCCTAAGGCAGGCGGACCTGAAGGTCCGCCTCTACGACGATCGTAGAGGCGGGTCTTGAGACCCGCCTGAAACGGCGGGAGCAAAGATGAACCTTCGCATCGCACTTACGATCACGCTGCTGGCCGTTCTGGCCGCCTGCGCCACCAACCCGGTCACCGGCCGCCGCGAGCTCACGTTCATGAGCGAGGCGCAGGAGATCCAGATCGCCAACGAGTCCGAGGCGGAGATCAAGGAAGAGATGGGGGTCTACAACGACCCCGAGCTGCAGCGCTACGTCAGCGAGATCGGCTGGCGCATCGCGAAGATCTCCGAGCGGCCGCAGCTCCCCTGGCGCTTCACCGTGGTCGACGTCCCGGCGGTGAACGCGTTTGCCGTCCCGGGCGGCGCCATCTACGTCACGCGCGGGATCCTGCCGTTCCTCGACAACGAGGCGGAGCTCGCCGGCGTGATCGGCCACGAGATCGGCCACGTCACCGCGCGCCACTCGGCGCAGCAGTACACGCGTCAGATCAGCGGGATGATCGGGCTCACCGCGCTCTCGATCTTCGTGCCGGCCGCGCGCCCCTTCGGGGACCTCGGCTCGCAGGCGCTCGGCGTGCTCTTCCTCAAGTACGGGCGCGACGACGAGGTGCAGGCGGACGGCCTCGGGGCGGGATACGAGGCGAAGCTCGGATGGGACCCGGCGGGCGTGCCCGCCTTCCTCTCCACGCTCGGCCGGCTCGACGAGGCGGCGGGCGACCGGCGCGGCGTCCCGAACTGGCTCTCGACGCATCCAGAGCCGCTCGCGCGCGTGGAGGACATCCAGCCGGCCGTGCAGCAGCTCAAGGCCGGCGGCGGATCGTTTGCCACCAACCGCGACGCCTTCGAGCAGCGCATCGACGGCATCGTCTACGGCGACAACCCCGAGCAGGGGATCGCGCGCGGCAGCGTGTTCCTGCACCCGGTGCTGCGGTTCCGGATCGACTTTCCGCAGAGCTGGGAGATCCAGAACAGCCCGCAGCAGGTGATGGCGAAGGCGCCGGGCGCCGACGTCTTCATGATCCTGGAGCTCGTCGAGCAGCCGCGCGGGCGGAACATCCGGGAGATTGCCGGCAACAGCATGGGAGGCGCCGGCTTCCGCGAGGTGCGGGGCGAGCAGGCGACGATCGACAGCCTCCCGGCGTACGTCGGCCTCTACCAGGGGCAAATCGAGGGGCTCGGCGCGGTGAACGCGCGCGCCGCGCACATCGACTACGGCGGCCAGATCTACCTGGTCGTCGGGCTGGCGGCGCCGGCCCTCTTCCAGCAGGCGGACGGCGCGCTGACGACGAGCATCCGGTCGTTCCGGCGGCTGTCGGCGGCGGAGGCGGAGAACGTCCGTCCCAGCCGCGTGGACTTCTACGTCGTGCGCGCGGGCGACAGCTGGGCGGCGATCGCGGAGCGCTCGGGCGGCATCGTCACGCCGGCCACGCTCGCCGTCATGAACAACTCGGCGCCCGGCACGCCGCCACGACAGGGCAGCCGCATCAAGATCGTCGTCGGTGGGTAAGCCGCGCCGGCGTCTGATCGGCGCGCTCGCCGGGGTTGCGGCGGCCGCCTTCGGCGTCGTCATTTACGTCTACGTGACGCTCCCCGACGTGCGGGTGCTGGCGCGCGGCAACCCGGAGACGACGGCGTTCATGGAGCTGCGCGCGCGCGAGGCGGCGCGCGACGGGCGCACGGTGCGCCAGGTGCAGCGGTGGGTGCCGTACTCGCGGATCTCGCCCAGCCTCAAGCGCGCGGTGCTGGTGGCGGAGGACGCCGCCTTCTGGGACCACGAGGGGATCGATCTCGAGCAGATCCGTGAGTCGATCCGGATCAACTGGGAGCAGGGGCGGGCCATCCGCGGGGCGAGCACGATTACGCAGCAGCTGGCCAAGAACCTGTATCTCTCGCCATCGCGCGATCCATTCCGCAAGCTGCGCGAGCTCATCATCGCGCGGCGGCTCGAGGCGGCGCTGCCGAAGGCGCGGATCTTCGAGATCTACCTGAACGCGATCGAGTGGGGCGACGGGATCTGGGGGGCCGAGGCGGCCGCCCGCACCTATTTCGGCGTTCCCGCGTCCGCGGTCACCGCCGAGCAGGCGGCGCTTCTGGCGGGCGCCATCATCAACCCCCGGCGGCTGAATCCCGCGCGGCCCTCAGCCCGGCTGTATGCGCGGCAACGGCTGATTCTCCGGCGGATGGGCGAGGTCACGCCGCCCCCGCCCGTGCCGGTGGTGGCGGCGGTGCCGGACGCGCCCACCGACGACACCATGACGCAGCCTGAGACCGTCATGGAACCGCCCGAGATGCTCACGCCGCCTCTCCCCGAAATGGAAACGGCCGAGCCGCCGGTCGAGCCGGCGGTTCCCTGATTCCCCGTTTTTTTGAAACGGCTGAGTGAAGTGTCGGCACACATGCGCCGACACGCTATATAATCGGACCGCTCGTACCTTTTCGTACAACTGAAAGACGGTTTCTACGCGCAGACAGTTGCGAGGATGTCTGGTCTTCGTCCGCCAGCGTCACGCCTTTTTGCGACGGATGAAATGATCAACTACACAGACGGACTCTCGCGCCTCATGCGGGACATCGTGCAGCGTGTGCCGACGCTGTCCTTCATCGACATGAACCGCGTGCTCGTGTTCGCGCGCTCGGGCCGTTCCGATGCGGAAGGGGCGTTCGCCACCTGCCACTGCATCTGCCTCCCGCCGAGCGAGCCGGGCTACTACTTCTGGCGCGACCGGACGACCGGGCGCCTCACGCGACGATCGCAGTGGTTCGTCACGCGCTCCCCTGAAGTGCAGGTCGGCACGAAGCCGATCGACTACATGGTGTCGTTCACGCTGCCGCGCTTCTGCGACCAGGTGCTGGCGCGCTCGCGCAAGCAGGTCCACTACAAGGGGCAGCCGAACTGGGTGGGCAAGCTCGACACGATCGTCCACGAGCTGTATCACATCGACCCGGCCCGCCCCGGCATCCGCCGCATGGAGCGCGCGGACGGCACCTATTCCGCCAACTGCCATGGCGACCGGTTTTTCGAGGACGTGGTGGCGATGGTGCACCACTATCTGGAGACGAAGCCCGATCCCGCGGTGCTGGACGTGCTGCGGTACCACTTCGACGAGCTGTGCGGCCGCTCTGGCGGCATCGCCGGCCTGGCGTTCCGCGGCTACCCCTCCTACCCGCAGCGCTACATCCAGGTGCTCGACCCGCAGCCGCCATCGCCCGACGGGGTGCGGTGCCGCGTCGAGCCGCTCACCGTGCCGAGCCTGAGGGCGTCATACACCGCGGACGACCTCGTGCTGCGGCAGTTCCTCCGCACGGCGTCGCGGCGGCTGGCGCCCGCGCATGGGCGCGAGGTCCGCGCCGCCTGAACACGCCGCTCGAATTCTGTACGTAGTGCCCGGCTTCAGCCGGGCCTCTACCTCGCCGAACGTATCGATCCGGGAAAGACCGCCGGCCGCGGGGCGGCCGCCGTCACGGGCTCCGCCACACGGCGCGCGCCGACGAACCGGCGCGCCCAGTAGGACCCGGTATACGGCTCCACGCGCACCACGCCGCGGGAGCTCGGGGCGTGCACGAACCGGCCTTCGCCGATCGCCATCCCGACGTGTGAGGCGCCACGGCTGACCGTCTGGAAGAAGAGGAGGTCGCCCGGCCGCACCTCCTTCAGATCGATCTCGTGCCCGATGCGGTACTGATCGCGGACCTCGCGCGGGATCAGACGCCCGTACTGCGCAAAGATGTACTGCACGAAGCCGCTGCAGTCGAAGCCCGAGGGGCTGCTCCCGCCGTTTCGGTACGGCACGCCCAGATAATTCATGGCCGTGCGCACGACCGACTCGACCATGCCCCCCGCGAAAGGCAGCGGAGCCACGGGCGCCGCGTCCGCCGCGGTTTCGGCCGGCGGGGCCGCGTCGGCGACCGGCGCCTCGCCCGCACCAGGCGGAAGCGCAGCGCCGGGAAACGGACGCGGGACGGCGCTGGGGCCGCCGCTCCGGGCGGCGCAGGCGCCGGCGGTCAGCGCCAGCAGCACGATCAGCACGCGTGGCAGCACGTCCCTCCTATCGGCCTAACTCGCTGAGGACACTAGTCTTCCACGTCTGGCGTTCTAGACAGCTCAGGTTCGGGCCGGTTATCATAAACGCGGATCCATGGAGCAGGCACTCCTCCTCAACGCCTCGTACGAGCCGCTCAAGGTCGTGCACTGGCAGAAGGCGGTCACGCTCTGGTGCCAGGGGAAGGTCGAGATCATCGCGGTCCACGACCGCGAAGTACGGGCGGTGTCGTTCAGCTTCAAGCTCCCCTCCGTCATCCGCCTCCTCCGCTTCGTCAAGATCAGACGCCGGTTCGACTACGTCCCGTTCTCCCGCGCGAACATCTACGCGCGCGACAACTACACGTGCCAGTACTGCAGCGAGGCGATGTCGACCAACGAGCTGACGTTCGACCATGTGGTGCCCGTCGCCCACGGCGGCCGCAAGGACTGGGAGAACATCGTCACCTGCTGCATCGCCTGCAACCGGAAGAAGGGGGGGCGCACGCCGGCCGAGGCGGGGATGAAGATGGGGCGGCCGCCGCGGCGGCCCGATTCGGCGCCGGCCATCCGGATCACGATCGGGCTGCGCAACGCCCCCGAAACCTGGCGCGACTACCTCTACTGGAACCTCGAGCTCGAAGAAGACCCGTAAGCACGTTAGGATCGCCTTTGTGCCCACCATCACGTCCGTCCAGCCGCTTCGGGCGGTCGAGGGCGGGCGGGTCACGATCGGCGGCTCCTCGTTTCCCCTCGACGATCTCTCCACCCTGTGTCTCGGGGACAGGTCCGCCCGCGTCTCGTTTGCCTCCTCGAGCCGCATCGTCATCGTGATCCCCGAAGGGGTCGAGGGGCGCCTGCCGCTCAAGGTCCCGGGCGTGCCGCTGCAGACCACCTACATCGACGTCGGTGGCCGGTGGGCGACCGGGCTGCACCAGGTCGACAGCCCGGTGTTCGATCGGGACGGCAATCTGTTCGTCACCTACAGCGGATCGCGCGGGCAGGAGGCGCCGGTGTCGCTCTTCCGCGTCACGCCGGACGGCACGCGCGAGCCGTTTGCGTCGGGGATTGTCAACCCGACGTCGCTGGCCATCGGCCCCGACGGCCGGCTGTACGTGTCGAGCCGGTTCGAGGGCGCCGTCTATCGAGTGCGTGAGGACGGCTCGGCCGAGCAGGCCGCCGGCGATCTCGGCGTTGCGTGCGGGATCGCCTTCGACGGCGACGGCTCGATGTATGTCGGCGACCGGTCGGGTACCGTCTTCCGCGTCCGCGACGGGCGGGCCACGCCCTTTGCGACGCTCCCGGCCAGCGTGGCGGCCTTTCACCTGGCGATGAGCCCCGCCCAGGAGCTGTTCGTCACGGCGCCGACCCTCAGCGCCTTCGACCACGTCTACCGGATCGACCGCACGGGTGAGTGCCGGCCGCTGCCGCATCCGCTCGGCCGGCCGCAGGGGCTGGCCTTCGGACCGGATGGCGCGTTGTATGTGGTCGACGCGGTGGCGGGCGCCAGCGGCGTGTACCGGTTTGCCGATCCTGAAGGCCGCCCTGAGCTCGTGATCTCGGGGCCGTCGCTGGTCGGCATTGCGTTCGGACCCGGCGGCGCGATGGCCGTCACCTCCAATGAGACCGCCTATCGCTTCAACTAGCTGACGAATCAGGCGGACCTGGAGGTCCGCCTCAACGCCGGCCGGACACCGCGAAGAGGCTTCGTAGAGGCGGACCTTCAGGTCCGCCTGCCGCCGGGGTAGAATGAAGGTTTCAGACACCGACGGAATTCCTGGCAGTAAGGTATGGGTCACGACTGGATTGCGGTGCGCGGCGCCCGCGTCCACAACCTCAAGAACATCGACGTCGACCTGCCCCGCGACCGGATGGTCGTCATCACCGGCCTGTCCGGGTCCGGCAAGTCGTCACTGGCCTTCGACACGATCTACGCCGAAGGGCAGCGGCGCTATGTCGAGTCGCTGTCGGCCTACGCCCGGCAGTTTCTCGAGCAGATGGAGAAGCCGGACGTCGACCTGATCGAAGGGCTGTCGCCCGCCATCTCCATCGAGCAGAAGACGACCGGCTCGAACCCGCGCTCCACGGTCGGCACGGTGACCGAGATCTACGACTACCTGCGGCTGCTGTTCGCCAACGTCGGCCTGCCGCACTGCTCCAGCTGCGGGCGCGCGATCGCCTCGCAGTCGCTCGAGCGCATTCTCGACCTCGTGATGCTCTACCCGCAGGACGAGCGGATCAACGTGCTCGCGCCCATCGTCCGCGGCCGCAAGGGGGAGTTCAAGAAGGAGCTGCAGGCGCTCCGGCAGCGCGGCTTCACCAAGGCGCGGGTCGACGGGCAGTTCCGCTCGCTCGACGAGGAGATCAAGCTCGATCGGCGCCGCAACCACTCCATCGACGTGGTGGTCGATCGGCTCATCGTGAAGTCGGGGATCGAGCGGCGTCTCGCCCAGTCGCTCGAGCTCGCCCTCACTCTGGCCGACGACATCGTCATCGTCAACTCGTACGAAGGCGGCGACCAGCTCTTCTCGCGGCGGCTCGCGTGCATCGAGTGTGGCATCTCGATGCCCGAGATGACGCCGCGGGCGTTCTCGTTCAACTCGCCGCACGGCGCCTGTCCCGAGTGCCAGGGGCTCGGCTTCACGTACGACTTCGACCCGCGTCTCATCGTCCCGGACGACTCGAAGTCGCTGCTGGGAGGCGCCATCGCGCCATGGGCGCGCGGCGACCGCAAGCTCGTGCGCGATGCGATTCTGTCGCTCGCGCGCATCTACGGCATCGATCCCGAGGCGTCGTTCGCGAGGCTGTCGAAGAAGCAGAAGGACGTCCTGCTCTTCGGTCCCAGGAGCGGATCCAGGAAAGTACGTGGGGCGGATTCCGCGGCGAGCCCCGACGCAACCAGAACAGTACGTGGGGCGGATTCCGCGGCGAGTTCTGATTCATCGAGCCGCGGATCCGCCAGCATTGTTGATGACGAGGACGATGGCGCGGTCGAGGAGTTCGTGCCGCCGCGCGCACGCAGGCGCGACGCGGGCCTGGAGCCGTTCGGCAGGGACTTCGAGGGGATCGTGCCGAACCTGCGGCGCCGGTACGACGAGGGCTCCTGGGCCGTGCAGGAGGATCTCGAACCGTACCGGCGCCTGCGCGAGTGTCCGGCGTGCCACGGCCATCGCCTGAAGCCGCAGAGCCTGGCGGTGCGTGTCAAGGGGCGCGGGGTCGCGGAGTACGTGCGGCTGCCGATCAGCGAGGCGCTCGACGTGTTCGGACGATTCGATCTGAGCGAGCGGGAAACGCTCATTGCCGGCCGGGTTCTCCGCGAGATTCGCGAGCGGCTGCAGTTTCTCCACGACGTCGGCGTCGGCTATCTCACCCTCGATCGCAGCGCGGCCACGCTGTCGGGCGGCGAAGGGCAGCGCATCCGCCTGGCCACGCAGATCGGCGCCAACCTGTCCGGCGTCCTGTACGTGCTCGACGAGCCCTCGATTGGCCTCCATCAGCGCGACAACCGGAAGCTGCTGTCGACGCTGGCGCGCCTGCGCGACCTCGGCAACACCGTCGTCGTCGTGGAGCACGACGAAGAGACGATCCGTACGGCCGACTACGTCGTGGACCTCGGGCCGGGCGCGGGCGAGCATGGCGGCCACGTCATCTTCCAGGGGCCGCCCGCCGAGCTCCTGACAGGTGGGCACGGGTCGCTCACCGGCGCCTACCTGCGCGGCGAGCGGTCGATCCCGACGCCGCGCTCCCGCCGGCCGTCGCTCCGCGGCGAGATCGTCATCCGCGGCGCGCGCGCCAACAATCTGAAGAGCATCGACGTGGCGATTCCGCTCGGCACGCTGACGGCGGTGACCGGCGTCAGCGGCTCCGGCAAGTCGACGCTCGTCAACGACATCCTCTACCGATCGCTCGCGCGCACCATCTACAAGGCCGTCGCCGAGCCGGGCGCGCACGACCGCATCGACGGGGTGGAGCTGATCGACAAGGTGATCGAGATCGATCAGTCGCCGATCGGCCGGACGCCGCGGTCGAACCCCGCCACCTACACGGGCATGTTCACCTTCATCCGCGAGCTCTTCGCGATGATGCCCGAGGCGAAGGCACGGGGCTTCAGGCCGGGCCGGTTCTCCTTCAACGTCAAGGGCGGACGCTGTGAGGCGTGCCAGGGGGACGGCGTCATTGTCATCGAAATGCACTTCCTGCCCGACGTGTACGTCACCTGCGAGCAGTGCAAGGGGCGGCGGTACAACCGCGAGACGCTCGACGTGCACTACCGCGGCAAGTCGATTGCGGAAGTGCTCGACCTGACCGTCGATCAGGCGCTGCCGCTCCTCGAGAACATCCCGTCGATTGCCGGCAAGCTCCGCACGCTGCAGGAGGTGGGGCTCGGCTACATCGAGCTCGGGCAGTCGGCCACCACGCTCAGCGGCGGGGAAGCGCAGCGCGTCAAACTCGCGCGCGAGCTGTCGCGCCGGAGCACCGGCCGGACGCTCTACATCCTCGACGAGCCGACGACGGGCCTGCACTTCGAGGACACGCGCAAGCTGCTCGACGTGCTGAACAAGCTCGTCGATCAGGGCAACACCGTCGTCGTCATCGAGCACAACCTCGACGTGATCCGGTCGGCCGACCATCTGATCGATCTCGGCCCGGAAGGGGGCGATGCCGGCGGGTACCTGGTGGCGGCCGGCTCACCCGAGGACGTCGCGTTGCACGAGCCGTCGGTCACGGGCGTGTTCCTGCGAGGTGTGTTAAACTCGCCACAGTCTTAGCTCGGCTGCATGTGTCAGCCTCGCAACAAGCGGGCATCCGATGCAGCGCACGCGTGCGGCGGTCGCCCAACAAGGCTCGAACCGGCAACAAGTTAGAGGGGTGACTCAGAAATTGCACAGCTCGGCACTGTGATTGCTTCTCGATGGAGAGCCCACACTAGCCAGGGAGCCTGATGCACCCACAACGGACGCTCCGCCGATCCATCCGCTGCGTCGGGATCGGCCTTCACTCAGGCAACAAGGTCACCCTCTCCCTCAAGCCTGCCGCGGTCGATTCGGGCATCCGTTTCCGCCGGTCGGATCTCGGCGGTCTCGAAGTGCCGGCCACCGTCAGGCATGTCGGCGGCATCAATCACGCCACCGGCCTGACCCGCGATACCGCGACCGTCGACACCGTCGAGCATCTCCTGGCGGCGTTCGTCAGTCTGGGCGTCGACAACGCGATCGTGGAACTGAACTCGCCGGAAGTGCCGATCATGGACGGCAGCGCCGCGCCGTTCATCTATCTGATTCAGGAAGCGGGGCTCAAGGCGCTGCCTGCGACCCGCCGCTATCTCAAGATCCTGCGGCCGATCTCGCTCTCACGGGGCGACAAGCGCATCGCCGTCTACCCGTCGGATCACTTCAAGGTGACCTACAGCATCGCCTTCGATCACCCGCTCCTCCGGCACCAGTCGCGGACGATCCGCATCACGGAGGAGTCGTTCGTGGAGGAGATCGCCCCCGCGCGCACGTTCGGCTTCCTCGAAGAGGTCGAGATGATGCGGCAGCAGGGCCTGGCGCTCGGCGGCTCGCTGGAGAATGCGGTGGTCATCGGCGACACCGGCGTGCTCAATCAGGCGCTGCGGTTCGACGACGAGTTCGTCCGGCACAAGATCCTGGACGTCATCGGCGACATGGCGCTCGTGGGGCACCCGATCATCGGCCATCTCGTGGCGCACCGGGGCGGCCACGCGCTGCACACGGCGTTTGCCGCGCACCTGCTGGACGAGCCCGAGGCGTGGACGCTGGTGGAAACGCCGCTGCAGCCGGCCGAACGCGCCGCCGCCCTGCCGGTCAAGGGCGCCGTGCCGGCGGTCAACTAGCGCTCTTGATCGCCGACGCTTCGTCGGCGTAGACCTTCAGCACGTCCTGCGCGCCGGTCATCTCGAGCATCGTCTCGACGCGCTTCTGGACCCCGCACAGCCTCAATGCGCCGCCGGCCGCGTCGGCCTGCCGGTGGAGATCCATCAGGCAGCCCACGGTGGCGCTGTCGACCGAGGTCACGGTGGAGAGATCGATCACGAGCCGGCGATCGCCGCCGTCGATGAGCGCGCCGATCGCCCCGGCGAACTCGGACAACATCGGGTAGAGCAGTCGCGTTTCGGTGACGCGCACGATCGCGATCCCCTGCAGCCGATCCGTGCTCAGGTTCATTCTGTTCGCCGCATGCGCACGCGCGAGGTCTCGATGGGCGCATGATAACATGCGGGCGCCGGTGTCCGAATCGTTCACGCACACACAGAACGCGCTCGCGTGCGACGGCGTGAGCATCGAGTCGATCGTCGAGCGTGTCGGCACTCCGGTGTATGTCTACAGCGCCCGTGCGGTTCGCGACGCGTTCCGCGAGATGGACGCCGCGTTCGCCGCCTGTCCGCATGCCATCCATTACGGGATGAAGGCCAATTCGACGCTCGCCCTCGTACGCCTGCTTCACTCGATCGGCAGCAAGGTCGATGCGAACTCGCGAGGGGAGATCGAGGTGGCGCTCCGCGCCGGCTATCGGCCGCGCGACATCGTGTTCACCGGTGTCGGCAAGACTCGCGACGAGCTCGAGCACGCCATCGCCGCGGACATCGGAGTGATCAACGCCGAATCAGCGGGCGAGCTCGACCGCATCGACGCGCTCGCCTCGGGCCAGGGGCGCGAGGCGCGGGTGGCGCTGCGCGTGAACCCCGATATCGACGCCTGCAGCCATCCGAATATCTCGACCGGTCTCAGGATCAACAAGTTCGGCGTGCCGCTGCCCCAGGCCCGCGCCATCTATCGCGAGCGGCGATCGCAGAAGAGTCTGCGGTTCGTCGGCGTCCACGTGCACATCGGATCGCAGATCACCACGGCCGATCCACTTCGACACGCCGCCGCGGCGGCGGCAACCCTCGCCTCGGAGCTTCAGAGCGACGGCGTCGCGCTCGAGCACGTGGATATCGGAGGAGGACTCGGCATCCCGTACGAAGGACGGCCGATGATTGGTGCGGCCGACTACGCGGCGGCGGTGATTCCAGAGCTTCGCCGGACCGGGCTGCCGGTGCTGCTCGAGCCGGGACGCGCGATTGTCGGCCGCGCCGGCGCGCTGGTGGCCCGTGTCGTCGATACCAAGCGGTACACCGGCGGACGGCAGTTTGCCGTGCTCGACGCCGGCATGGCGGAGCTGATGCGGCCGGCGCTGTACGGCTCGTTCCATCGCATCGTGCCGGTGCGGCCGCCTCGCGGCGCCGAGACGTCCTGGGATGTCGTCGGCCCCATTTGCGAGAGCAGCGACGTCTTCGCCCGCGACCGCCTGCTGCCGCCGCTCGAGGTCGACGATCTGGTCGCGATTCTCGACGCCGGCGCGTACGGTTCGGCGATGGCGTCAAACTACAACCGGCACCTCCTGCCCGCGGAGGTGCTCGTCGACCAGGGGCGGTGGGCGCTCATCCGCCGGCGTCAAACCATCGACGACATGCTGGCGCTCGAATCGTGAGCGGTCTCCTGATCGCCTTCGAGGGCCTCGATCAGAGCGGCAAGCAGACGCAGGTCGAGCTGCTGCGCGAGCGGCTCCTCGCGCGCGGGCGGACGGTGGAGACCTGGTCGTTTCCGGAGTACACCACGGTCATCGGCGGCGAGATCGGGCGCGCGCTCATGGGCGAGCGCGAGTACGGCCCGGACGTCATGCAGCTGCTTTACGTGGCCAACCGGTACGAGTTCCGGCAGGCGATGGCCGACAGCCGCGCCCGCGGCGCGATCCTGCTGTGCGATCGGTACCTGGCGTCGAGCGTGGCCTACGGCGAGGCGCAGGGGCTCGACCCGGAGTGGCTCCAGACGATCCAGCGGCATCTTCCGCAGCCGGACGTGACGATCCTGCTCGATATTCCGCCTGAGGTGTCGGCGCGGCGCAAGCAGCTCGGCCGGGACCGGTACGAGCAGGACCTCGCGCTCCTCGGGCGCGTACGCGCCAGTTACCGGCGGCAGGCGGCCGCCGGATGGGTCACGATCGACGCCACGCGCGACCGGGACGCCGTGGCCGCGGACGTCCACACGGCCGTGGCAAATCGGCTATGATCGACAGACCCCTTTGAATCGTTCGGCCGCCCTACTTGTACTCGGCGTCATCGCGTTCTTTCCTTCGTTTGCCATCGCCGGGCAGCAGCGTGCCCAGGGGGAGACCGCGTTCATCGACGGGCCTCCCGCGCCGGTCCCGCCGGCCGTCGTGTCGCGCGACGAGAGCGGGCACGTCACCGTCCGCGCGATCCAGCTGACCGAGCCGCTCGACTTCGACGGCCGCCTGGACGAGGCGCTTTACCACGACAACGAGCCGATCGGCGATTTCATTCAGCAGGAGCCGTTCGAGGGCCGCCCCGCGACCGACAAGACCGAGGTCTGGGTCACCTTCGACGATGACTCGTTGTACGTCGGGGCCCGCCTGTGGGAGAGCGATTCGTCGAAGCGCGTCATGAGCGACATGCGGCGCGACGCGAACAACCTGTACAACAACGACCACTTCGCCGTGCTGCTCGACACCTTCTACGATCGGCGCAACGGCTATGTCTTCTACGCCAACGCGCAGGGCGGGATGAGCGACGCGGAGGTGACCAACGAGAGCGCCCTTTCCGACTGGAACACGATCTGGGACGCCAGGTCGGCCGATTTCGACGGCGGCTGGACGCTCGAGTTCCGGATTCCGTTCCACTCGATCAGGTTCAAGGAGGGGAGCAGCGTCTGGGGCATCAATTTCCGGCGGAACGTCCGCTGGAAGACCGAGATGACCTATCTCACGCCCACGCCCGCGTCGTACCAGCGGAACGGGCTCAACCGGGCGTCAAACGCCGCCACGCTGGTCGGCATCGAGCCGCCGCGAAATCTCCGCAACATCACGCTGAAGGGGTACGCGCTCGGGTCGTCGGTGACGAACCGGGCGGTGCGGCCGATCGTCTCCAACGACGGCAACGCCGAGTTCGGGGCCGATGCGCGCTGGGGCGTGTCGCAGAGCTACGTGGCCGACTTCACCGTCAACACCGACTTCGCGCAGGTCGAGGACGACGAGCAGGTCGTCAATCTGACCCGGTTCACCGTGCGCTTTCCGGAGAAGCGGGAGTTCTTCCTCGAGAGCAACCAGCTCTTCTCGTTCGGCATGCAGCAGGCCGCCTCGACGAATCCGGAGGTGCCGACCGTCTTCTTCAGCCGCCGCATCGGCATCGAGAACGGCACGGTCGTGCCCATTCTGGGCGGCACGCGGCTGCTCGGCCGGAGCGGCAAGTACCGGGTGGGGGCCATGGCCATCCGCACCGGCGAAGAGCCATCAGTGGGGGCGGTAACCACAGACTTTACCGCCGTGCGCGTGCAGCGGGAGTTCCTGCGCCGCAGCCGCATCGGCGTGATCAGCACGACCCGGAACCCGGCGTCCGGCGCGACGCACAACTACGTCTACGGCGCAGACGCCGTCCTGAACTTCTACGAGAACGTCGGGTTCATCAACTTCATCGCGAAGTCGGAGACGCCAGGGCGCCACGGGGACGACCTCGCGTACCGGTCGCGGTTTGCCTGGAACCCCGACCGGTGGACCGTTGATATCGAGCAGACCGCCGCCGGCAGCAACTTCAATCCCGAGGTCGGGTTCGTGCAGCGTCCCGAGGGATACGTGCGATCGCGCGCGAGGTTTGCCTTCGAGCCGCGGCCGAGAAACCTGCCCGGAGTCCGCAAGCTCTCGTACACCATTGAGGTCGATTACTTTACCGACCCGGACCGACAGCATCTCCAGACTCGCGACCAACTGGCCTTCGTGCGCGTCGATCTCAACAGCGGCGACAACATGCAGTTCGACATGCTGCGGACGCGGGAATCGATCGACGAGCCGTTCCTCGTGGCCAAGGATGTCCGCGTGCCGGTGGGCGACTTCGTCTTCCGCCAGTTCCGCGGCGCGTACACCTTCGGGCCGCAGCGGAAGCTCAGCGGCACCGCGAGCGTGCGGTACGGAGGCTTCTATGAAGGCACACGGCGCGAGCTGAGCTGGCGCAGCCGGATCGAATTCTCGCCTCAGCTGTACGTCGAGCCGACGATCTCCTGGAACCGGATCGACCTGCCGTGGGCGAAGGGGAACGAGAACCTGGGTATCACGCGCATCACGTACACGTTGTCGCCACGCATGTTCGTGTCGGGACTGGTGCAGTACCAGTCACGGACCGATGCCGTGTCGACCAACGCCCGCTTCCGCTGGGAATACACGCCCGGCAGCGAGCTGTTCGTCGTCTACAGCGACGGCCGGACGACGCTCAGCCGCGGGGTCCCCGACATCCAGAACCGCTCGTTCGTCGTCAAGGTCACGCGCTTCTTCCAGATGTAGCGCGGAGGATCGCGCTCGCGGCCGTGAGCGCCCGCACCTCCCGCGCCCCCGCGCGCCGCAGCACCGTCGCGCACGCGTCGAGCGTCGCGCCGGTGGTGCGCACGTCGTCCACCAGCACCACGACACAATCGCCGAGCCATCGATCGCGGGCCGCCCGCGTCAGGAGCGGCGAGAGGCGGAATGCGTCGCGGACGTTCCGGCGCCGTGCGGCGGCCGGCAGCCCGGTCTGGGCCGGCGTCTGCGCCGTGCGCCACAGCAGGCGGACAACGGGCGGCCCGAGCTGCCGGGCGAGATCGTCCGCCTGGTTGAACCCGCGGCGCAGCCGCCGCCACGGATGCAGCGGGATCGGCACGACGCAGTCGGCGTCGCGCAGCACGTCCCGCCCGGCCTCGCGCATCAGCGCGGCCAGCGGCCTGGCCAGGCCGCGGCGACGTTCGTACTTGAATGCGTGCATGATGGCGCGCAGTGCCCCGTCGTATTCGCCGGCCGAGCGGGCCGCGCTGACCGCACCCGGAGCGCGCCGGCATCGGGGGCAGTGCTCGAGCGCGGCACTGATGATCCGCCACGACGGCAGCGGATCACCGCACGTCCGGCAGAGCGGCGGCGCCGGCGGCCGCACGCGGCGCCAGCAGAGGGCGCAGACCGGGCCGTCGAGCGGCGCATCGAGCGGGGCGGCGCACACGACGCACGGCGGCGCCAGCAGCGCCGCCAGCAGTGCATCTACGCCGGTTCGGCAAAATCGTGCCGCTCGGCGCCGCCCCAGAGCCGCTCGAGCGCGTAGAACGCCCGGCACTCCGGGCTGAAGACGTGCATGACGAAGTTGAAGTAGTCGAGGAGGATCCATTCGGACGTTTCAACCCCTTCGGCCACCGCCGGCCGCTCGCCGAAGTCCTTCTTCAACGTCTCCTTCACGGCGTCGGCCACCGCCTGAATCTGGCGCGGATTGCCGCCGGTGGCGATGACGAAGTAATCGGTGAACCCGCCCGTCTTGCGCAAGTCCAGGACGACGACGTCCCGCGCCTTCTTGCTCAGGGCCGCCTGCACCGCGCCGGTCACCGTGCGGGGAAGCCGCGGCGTCCGGCGCGCCGCCGCCGCTCGTGGACGGGTGGTCTTACGCGCCCTGGATGTTCGTGTTACCGCCATGCAAGTCGGTCTCCAGCGGATTGTCTTCGAGGGTCTCTGGGGAGGAAGGCGTCTGATACAACCGGTGCGCGGCGATATGCTGCGCCACCGCCGCCGGCACGAAGCCGTCAATCGGCTGCCGGGCGGCAAGCCGCCGGCGGATCATCGTCGATGAGATCTCGCGCGTACGCGCCTCGACGAGCAGGATGCGGGTCGACGCGCCTGCATCGGCGGGGCCCGGCGCCGGATGCGCGCGCCGCATCAGGTCGGGCGTTCGCGCGAGCGCCTGCTCCAGCGTCGTCCCCGGCCGCGCCACCACGACGAAGTGGGCCGCATCGAGCACGGCGGGGTAGGCGTGCCAGGTGGCAATTTCTGCAAACGCGTCGGCGCCCAGAATGAAGAAAAGCTGCGACGGCGCCCACCCCTCCGCGTGCAGGCCGTCCAGCGTGTCGGCGGTATACGAGCGGCCCTGCCGCGCCAGCTCACGATCGGAGACGCGGTAGCCGGGGTGGCCGTCGATGGCGAGCGCCACGAGCGCGAAGCGGTGAAAGGCGCTGGCGTGAGGATCGGCGGCGCGGTGCGGCGGATCGTGCGACGGCACGAACACCACCTCGCTCAGTGCCAGCGCGCTGCGCGCGGCCGCCGCCAGGTCGAGATGGCCGGAATGGATCGGATCGAACGTGCCGCCGAGCACGCCGAGGTGCCGCATCATGCGTGCCGTGATGCCAGCTCCTCTGCGGTGGGCCCCCCGCTCGGCCGCGGCTCGTCGGCCGCCCGCACGGCCGCAATCTGCCGCCAGGCCGCCTCGAGCAGATCGGTCACGCCCTCGCCGGTCACGCCCGAGATCCGGTACAGCGGAAACCCGCAGTCGCGCACGTGGCGATCCAGCCGCTCGAGCCGCGCCGGGTCGTCGAGCGCGTCGATCTTGTTGGCCGCGACCAGATGCGGCTTCGCGGCCAGCCGCGCGTCGAACAGGCGCAGCTCCTCGCGGATGACGTCGAAATCGCGCACCGGGTCGCGGCCCGACGCGCCCGACACGTCCACCAGGTGCACCAGCACCTTCGTCCGCTCCACGTGCCGGAGAAACCGGTCGCCGAGCCCCTCGCCGGCGTGCGCGCCTTCGATGAGGCCCGGCACGTCGGCCACGACGAACGAGCGGTCGTCGTCGAGCCTCACGACGCCGAGGTTCGGCGTCAGCGTGGTGAACGGATAGTCGGCAATCTTGGGGCGGGCCGCCGAGATGCGGGCGATCAGCGTCGACTTGCCGGCGTTGGGAAACCCGACCAGCCCGACGTCCGCCAGCAGCTTGAGCTGAAGCCGCAGGTGATGCTCGTCGCCCTCGCCGCCCGGCTCCGCGCGGCGCGGCGCCCGATTGGTCGAGGACGTGAACCGTGCGTTGCCGCGGCCGCCGCGGCCTCCGCGGGCAACCAGCACGCGCTGCCCGGGTTCGGTCAGATCGGCCACCAGACGGAGCGCCTCGCCGGGTGCCGCCGGGTCCGGCCCCGTGTCATAGATGAGCGTGCCGACGGGAACTTCGATTTCGAGATCCTCGGCTGTGTGTCCGGTCCGGTTCGATCCCTGACCGTGCTGGCCGCGCGGGGCCTTGAACTCGGGGTGGTAGCGGAAGTCGATGAGCGTGTTCTTCCGGGGTGTGGCGACAATGTAGACCGAGCCGCCCCCGCCGCCGTCGCCCCCGTCGGGTCCGCCGCGCGGGACGAACTTCTCGCGCCGAAAGCTGACGCAGCCGCGCCCGCCGTCGCCCGCGGTCACATGGATGTCCACCTCATCGACGAACATCTGTATCAGTATGACTCAACTCCCAAAATGCCAACTCCCAACGCCCCAGTGAATTGGGAGTTGGAAGTTGTGAAGTTGGGAGTGTTGTTTATTGGACAGGAATGATCGAGATGCGGCGGCCGCGCCGGCCGTGATCCTCGAACCGCACTTTGCCGTCGATCTTGGCGAAGAGGGTGTGGTCCTTGCCGAGGCCGACGTTAAGGCCGGGCTCGAAGCGGCGTCCCTTCTGGCGCACGAGGATCGACCCGCCGGTCACGGTATTGCCGTCGTGCCGCTTCACCCCGAGCCGCTGCGAGTTGCTGTCGCGGCCGTTCCGTGAGCTGCCTTGACCTTTCTTATGAGCCATTGCTGATTCCCCCGCCGGGTCTGAAGACCCGGCGCTACGCGTCGGAGAGGCGGACCTTCAGGTCCGCCTACATCTGAATTTCGGTAATCCGCACGCGGGTGAAGACGCTGCGGTGGCCCCGCGTCTTCCGGAACCCCTTGCGCCGCTTCTTCTTGAACACCCGCAGCTTGGGCCCGCGTGCCTCGCCGGCGACCACCCCGAGCACGCGGGCGTTGGCCACATACGGGGCCCCGGCCACCACGTCGCCGGCGTCCTTCTCGACGAGCAGCACCTGGTCGAAGGTCAGCTCAGCGCCGCCCTCGGCCGGGGGGCCGTCGATCTCGACAATAGCGCCTGGCGTCACCTTCAGTTGCCTGCCGCGGGCCTGAATGATCGCGTACACGGTCGGTTCCTCGGGGTGCACTGCGGGCCGGAAATCGGCGCGCACAAAGAAGTTAGCTTATCCCGACTTCGCTGCCAATGGAAGCCCCCCTTGGCAGCGACGCTGGCAATCGGCGGGTCCGCTCGCGATGGAGCGAGACGCTTCGCGGGACCCGCCCTACTGCAGAAGGATGCGGGTGCCTCGGATGTGCTGGCTGCTCAGCGTGCTGAGAAAGCTCGGGATCAGCCGGTCCATCAGCTCGAAGTACGAGGAGAGCGCCGGGGAGGTCTGGTTGGTGTTGTACAGGATCTCTTCCCGGTAGTTCTCGGAGTGCAGCACGGTCCCGCTGCGGCCGTCGATGAAGATGAACCGCGGCCGCAGCACGAACCCCTTCCGCTCCATATAGGTCCGGACCGGCACCACGCGGCGGCGCCCGAACGAGTCGTAGACCTCCTGGTCGCGCTGCACGATTCCCGAGCGCGCCTGCGGCGCGAACATCACGGTGCCGGTCACGATGAGCGGCTGCTGAAATTCCTCGCCGATCCGCTTCCAGTACTCCACGTTGGCGAACACGTGCTCGTACTGCTCCAGATCATCGTCGTCCCTGATCGCGCCCGCCGCCGGCTCGGCCGGGCCGGTTGGGGCCTCGCGGTTCTCGAGCGCCACCTCCATGAGGGGGAGGACGTCGGCATCGATGACGCGCAGCTCCGACTTGGTGCGCAGCTGGCTGCGGAGCAGCCGGGTCGTCTCGAGGTTCCCGTCGACGTCCTCGCTGCCGCCGGCGATGAAGCCGGCGACGAAGACCCGCTGAAACGCCGACACGTCGAGCTTGGGCCTGATCGGCGTCTCAATCGGAATCTCGTAGTAGCTGCTGCAGGCTGCGGTCATCGCGACCGCCGCCAGGCTACTGAGTGTCCTGGCGAGTGGTGCGGTCATTGATTTCCTTGAACAGCTCGTAGTTCTGCTTGATGAACGTATTGTTCGGCTCGAGCTCGATCGCCTTCTCGTACGCAGTGCGCGCCTTGTCGAGCTCGCCCTCGTGCTCGTACGCGATGGCCAGGTTGTTGTGCGCCGCGGCGTACGAGGGATCGATCTGAACGGCCCGCTCCCAGCGGTAGATCGCCTCGCGCCACAGCCCGCGCTGCGCCACGGCGATCCCGAACTCGACCTGCTTGTGGGCGTCGCTCCGTGCGTCGGCCGCGAGCGGGGCCGAGCCGAGGGTCAGGAGCAGCGCCGCGAGCAGCCAGGAGGGACGCATGGTGGAAGGCCCTGATGTTAGTCAGTCACTCGGTCGAGGGCAAGTGGTCGATATTTCAATAGCTTACTACGGCCGAGCAAGGCGTGTACCAGCGCACCATCGTTCAATTTCAGGCCCAAAGATACGGTTCGCCGCCGCGCTGCCCGGCCGCTGTTTCCGTAATGCGTCACGGCCGCGTTGCGAACGTGCGAGCCGGCTGCTTATAATCAGGACATCGAGGCCGGATGCCGCCGCTGTGCAGCGTCACGCGGAGGCTCCGGCCTTTGGTGTCTTCAGACGTTCCGACCTGCCAGCGCAGCCGGGCGCCACGCCCGCAGGGAGCCCTCAATGACGATGGATGAGGCTGTCGCGCTGTCGCTCGTTCCCGATTTGCCTCGCGTCGATCTCACGGCGCGGCTCCGCGCGTCCGATCCGGCGCTGCTGGCGCGCGCCGCGCCGCTCCTCGCACGTGCGCGCGACGTGCGCCGTCGCGCGGCCATGGAGGGGATCGGCGTGCTGCCGTGGAACGCCTCGGAGTTTCCGGCGGCGCTGCTCGCGATTCCGGACGCGCCGCCTGCGCTCTGGTTCCGCGGTCCGCTCGAGGCCCTGCGCCAGCCGGCGGTCGCCATCGTCGGCTCGCGCGCCGCCTCGGCGGTGGCGCTCGAAACGGCCGGGCGGCTCGCCGAGGATCTCGCGGCGCGCGGCGTCGCCGTCGTCAGCGGCCTGGCGCGCGGCGTCGACTCGGCGGCGCACCGGGGCGCGCTGCGGACCGGTCGCACGATTGCCGTGCTCGGTTCCGGTGTGGATCGCATCTACCCGCACGAGCACGCCCCGCTGGCCGGCGCGATTGCCGAGCGCGGCCTCGTGCTCAGCGAGTATCCACCGGGCACGCCGCCGCTGGCGTTCCACTTCCCGCTCCGCAACCGGTTGATCAGCGGCCTGTCGCGCGCGGTCGTCGTGGTCGAGGCATCGGAGCGGTCGGGGTCGCTCATCACCGCCGCCTGCGCGCTGGAACAGGGTCGCGAGGTGATGGCGGTGCCCGGCAACGTCCTCAGCGGGCGCAACCGCGGGGCGCACGCCCTAATTCGCGACGGCGCAAAGATTGTGGAGCGTGCGGACGATATCGTGGAGGAACTGGGGTGGCCGCCAGAGGGCGCCGCGGCGCCCCGAACAGGCGCGCCCGCGCGGGCGGCCCGCGAGCCGCTCCTTCGCGTCATGCACGTGGGGGAGGCGTACGATCTGGACCAGCTGGCCTCGCTTGCGGGCGTCGATGCCGCACGTTTGCTGCCCAGGCTGCTCGAGCTCGAGCTGCAGGGGTTTGTGCAGCGGGTCGGCGGCGGCCGTTTCATGAGGTCGGCGGCCCCGTGTTAGTGTGAACGCGCATGGCTGGAAAGCCGCTGGTCATCGTTGAATCGCCGGCCAAGGCGAAGACGCTCGGCCGATTTCTCGGCTCGAAGTACCGCGTCGAGGCGAGCTACGGCCACATCCGCGATCTGCCGGAGTCGGCGGCGGAGGTCCCCAAGGAGATCAAGGACCAGGAGTGGGGGCGCCTCGGCGTGGATGTCGAGCGCGAGTTCAAGCCCTATTACGTTGTCCCCGGCGACAAGAAGAAGCAGGTGGCGCACCTCAAGACCGCGTTGAAGGACGCGTCGGAGGTGCTGCTGGCGACCGACCCCGATCGCGAGGGCGAGTCGATCAGCTGGCATCTGACGCAGGTGCTCAAGCCGAAGGTGCCGGTGCGCCGCATCGTCTTCCACGAGATCACCGAGGACGCCGTGAAGGAGGCGCTCGATCACCCGGGCCGCCTCGACGAGAACCTCGTCCGCGCGCAGGAGAGCCGCCGCATCCTCGACCGGCTCTACGGCTACACGCTGTCGCCGCTGCTGTGGAAGAAGGTGCAGACCGGGTTGAGCGCGGGGCGCGTGCAGAGCGTCGCCGTGCGCCTGATCGTCGAGCGCGAGGAAGAGCGGCGGGCGTTTCGAGCCGCGGTGTACTGGGACCTCGAGGCCTCGCTGCGCGGCGACGGCCGTGAGTTCACGGCGACGCTCGTGCGCGTTGGCGACCGGCGCGTCGCCACCGGCAAGGATTTCGATGCGGGCACCGGCGCGCTTCGCGGCGGCCAGGCGCGGCTGCTGGACGAGGCGGCCACCCGCGCGCTCGCCGACGCCGTCCGCCGCAACGTGCCCTGGACCGTCAGCGCGGTGGAGCAGAAGCCGGGCGTGGAGCGGCCCGCGCCGCCGTTTACGACGTCGACGCTGACCCAGGAGGCGAGCCGCAAGCTGGGGTACTCCACCGAACGGACCATGCAGGCGGCGCAGCGGCTGTTCCAGGGCGTCGACATCGGCAACGGCGAGATGGAAGGCCTCATCACCTATCACCGCACCGATTCGACAACGCTGTCCGACAAGGCGCTGCAGGAATCGGCGCGCGTCATCCGCGAGCTGTTCGGCGCGGAGTACCACGACGGCCCGCGGCGGTATCAGACGAAGGTCAAGAATGCCCAGGAGGCCCACGAGGCGATCCGGCCCACCGACTTCCGTCTCGCGCCGTCGCAGCTCGAAGGGATCGTGGATCCGGACGACCTGAAGGTCTACGACCTGGTCTGGAAGCGGACGATGGCGTCGCAGATGGTGGACGCGCGCGTGCTGCGCACCACGCTCGAACTGTCGGCGCAGGCCGACGGCGGCGAGACCGCGGTGTTCACCGCCGGCGGCAAGGCGATCGAGTTTGCCGGATTCCGCCGCGCGTACGTCGAGGGCAGCGACGATCCGGCCGCGGAGCTCGAGGAGCAGGAGGCGATCCTCCCGCAGTGCCAGGTGGGCGACCGGGTCCATGCGGATCAGGCGGCGCCGGCGGCCGGCGCTGCGATGACGCTGGCCGGGGTCGAGCCGAAGCGGCATGAGACGTCGCCTCCGGCGCGATTTACCGAGGCTTCGCTCATCAAGGAGCTGGAGCGGCTCGGCATCGGCCGTCCGTCGACGTACGCGCCGACGATTGCCACCATCGTCCGCCGCGGCTACGTGTTTCGGCAGGGCAAGGCGCTCGTGCCCAGCTTCACCGCGTTCGCGGTCACCAAACTGCTCCGCGAGCACTTCGGCGACTTCGTTGAAAGCGACTTCACTGCCGAGATGGAGGACGATCTCGACGAGATCTCCCGCGGCGAGCGCGAGTCGGTGGCGTTTCTCCGTCAGTTCTACTTCGGCGACAAGAAGCACCGGGGCCTGCTGCCGGCCGTCGAACGCGGCGAGCAGCAGGCGGACTATCCGCTGCTCGACCTCGGTACTGACCCGGAGTCCGGCGAGCCGGTCCGCGTGCGGATCGGCCGCTTCGGGCCGTTCGTGCAGGTGGGCGAGGGCGGTCCGGGGCGTACCGCATCGCTGCCGGAGGACGTGGCGCCCGCGGATCTCACCGCCGACCGCGCGCTCGAGCTCGTCCGCGTCAAGGCGGAAGGGCCGAGAAGCCTCGGCGTCGATCCGGCGACGGGCCAGCAGGTGTATGTGATGAGCGGGCGGTACGGCGCGTACGTGCAGCTCGGCGAGACGCCTGAACCAAGTCAGAAGTCCACAGTCAGAAGTAAGAAGGTGAAGGCGGTGCCGGCGCCGAAGCCGAAGCGCGCGTCGCTGCAGGCGGGAATGACGGATTCGACCGTGACGCTGGAGGAGGCGCTCAGGCTGCTGTCGCTGCCGCGCGTGGTCGGCCTGCATCCGGACGACAACGAGCCGATCACCACCAACGTCGGCCGGTTCGGCCCCTATGTGAAGCACAACGACGAGTTCCGATCGCTTGAATCGGACCAGGACGTGTTCAACGTCTCGTTCGATGCGGCGCTCGCCCTGCTGCGGGCGCCGAAGCAGTCGCGCCGGCGGCAGTCGGCGCAGAAGAAGGTGCTCCGGGAGCTGACCCGGGACGGCGCGACGCTGCGCCTGCTGGCCGGGCGATACGGCCCGTACGTCACCGACGGAACCGTCAACGCGTCGATTCCGAGGGGGACCAGCCCCGATGCGGTCACGTTCGAGCAGGCCGTCGAGTTGCTGGAGGCGCGCCGCAACGCGGCGCCCTCACCGCGGAGGGCCGGCGGCCGTCGCCGTGGCGCCGCCGCGGCGCCCGCGCCGCGCGCCGCCCGGCGCAAAGCCGCCGGCGCCTGACATGATTCACATCGTCGGGGGCGGACTCGCAGGGTCCGAGGCGGCATGGCAGGCGGCGTCGCGCGGCGTCCGCGTCGTGCTTCACGAAATGCGCCCGGTGCGTCCCACCGCGGTGCACAAGACCGATCGCCTCGCCGAGCTGGTCTGCTCGAACTCGTTCCGTGGCGACAAGCTGGATAACGCCGTCGGGCTGCTGAAGGAGGAGATGCGCCGGCTCGGGTCGCTCGTGATGCGGGCGGCCGACGCGAATCGCGTTCCCGCAGGCGCCGCGCTCGCGGTGGATCGGGAGGGGTTCTCGCAGGCGATCACCGACGCCATCTCCGCGCACCCCTCGATCTCGATCGTGCGCGAGGAAGTCGAACGGCTTCCCGACGATCCGTCCATGTACCCGCTCGTCGTCGCCACCGGGCCGCTGACCTCGGACGCGCTGTCTGCGGCAATCGCCGCCTTCGTCGGGGGCGAGCACCTGTACTTCTACGACGCCATCAGTCCGATCGTGCTGGCCGACAGCATCGACATGACGCGCATCTTCCGCGCCTCGCGATGGGACCGGAGCCTCGGGGATGTCCGTAGAGGCGGACCTTCAGGTCCGCCTGATGCCAGCGACGGCGACTACCTGAACTGCCCGATGACGAAGGAGGAGTACGACCGGTTCTGGGATGCGCTCGTGACAGCCGAATCGGCCACGGTCCACGACTTCGACAAGGAGCGGTTCTTCGAAGGCTGTTTGCCCATCGAGGTGATGGCCCACCGCGGCCACGACACGTTGCGATTCGGCCCGATGAAGCCGGTCGGGCTCGTCGATCCTCGAACCGACCGCCCGTCGTACGCCGTCGTTCAGCTGCGGCAGGACAATATTGCCGGCGACCACTACAGCCTGGTCGGGTTTCAAACCCAGTTGAAATGGGGCGAGCAGGCGCGGGTGCTCAAGCTGATCCCCGGGCTGGAGCAGGCTGAATTCGTGCGCTTCGGCATGGTCCACCGGAACACGTACGTCAACGGCCCGCGGGTGCTCCGCGACACGTGGCAGACCCGCCGCCGCGCCGACCTGCTCTTCGCCGGCCAGATGTCGGGCGTCGAAGGCTACGTCGAATCGGCGGCGTCAGGGCTGATGGCTGGCCGCAACGCCGCCGCGCTCGCGCTCGGCGGCACGCCGCGCGTGGCGCCGCGGACGACGGCCATTGGCGCGCTGGCGCATTACGTCTCGCACGCCGATCCGGGACACTACCAGCCGACCAACATCACCTTCGGCATTATCGCGCCGCCAGACGAGGCGGCCCCGCGGCGCACCAGGGATCGCAAGACGGCAATCGCGGAACGGGCGCTGCGGGAGCTGGATGCGTGGATGGACGAGGAGAAGTTCGTACGTAGTGCCGGGCTTCAGCCCGGCTAAAGCCGGGCACTACGTGATGCAGCCTCAGCTCCACGCATTTCTCGATCACCTCCGCCTGAACCGCAACACGTCCGCCAACACGGTGTCGGCCTACGACAGCGACCTGTCGCAGCTGATCGCGTTCGCGGGGCGGCATCTGGAGAGGCCGGCGGCGCAACTTCGGCCGAGGGATCTCGATCTCGCGCTGATTCGCGCGTTCATGGCCGAGCTGTACCGCCAGGGGCGGTCGCGGGCGTCGGTGGCGCGCAAGCTGTCGGCGCTTCGGAGCTTCGTCCGGTTTCTCCGGCGCGAGGGATGGGTGAAGAGCGACCCGGCGGCGCTCGCGGTGTCCCCCAGGCGCGAGCAGAAGGTCCCGGCCCACCTCAGCGTGGACGAGATGTCGCGCCTGCTCGACGCACCCGATACGTCGGATCCGCTCGGCCGTCGCGATCGCGCGATCCTCGAGCTGTTCTACGCGTCGGGCCTGCGCCTCAGCGAGCTCGTCGGTCTCGACGTCGAGGATGTCGATCTGCACGGGCGGATTGTGCGTGTGGCGGGCAAGGGCGGAAAGGAGCGGCTCGTGCCGTTCAACACGAACGCTCAACGCGCGCTGCGCGCGTGGTATCAGGATCGCGCGGTGCTGCGCCTGAAGGCGCCGTCAAATCCCAGATCCCAAAGCCCAAATCCCAAAGCCCAAAGCTTGCCTCGCCGAAGCCGCGGAGCGGCGAAGGCGGGACCCGGCGGCGACGACCCCGTGTTTGTCAACGCGCGCGGGAGTCGCCTGACGGGGCGGAGCGTGCAGCGGCTCGTCGCGCGCTACGTGTCGGGGTGCAGCACGCGCTTCGGCATCAGTCCGCACGCGCTGCGGCATTCGTTTGCGACGCATCTGCTCCAGCGGGGCGCCGACCTGCGCGCGATTCAGGAGCTGCTCGGCCACGTGCAGCTCTCGACCACGCAGCGATACACGCACGTGAACGCGGCGCAGCTGCTGGAGGTGTACCGGAAGGCGCATCCGCGCGCGTTACGAGGGGGCGAGGGGGCCAGGAGACACGGAGACGAGTGATGAGCTCAGAACCTGAAGCCTGGTTGCGCGGCCCCGGGGCCGGCATTCCCGATCCGCTGCAGCCGGCGGCCCATGCGTTTGTGGCCGCCGCCGAAGACGTCGTGGCGCCGGTCGCCGGCCTCTCCGACGCACAGCTCTGGCTGCAGCCGGGCGGCGCCGCCTCGATCGGGTTTCACCTGATGCACCTGGCTGGTGCGACCGATCGTCTGCTGACATATGCGCGCGGCGCCGCGCTGTCGGACGCGCAGAAGGCGGCGCTCGCCGCCGAGCGCAGGCCGGGGGAGCCACGGCCCTCCGCCGACGAGCTCCTGAGGGCGTGGAAGGCCGGAGTCGATGGGGCGCTCCGGCAGCTGGCGGCCACACCGGACGCGGATCTGCAAGCCGTCCGCGGCGTCGGCCGCGCGCAGTTGCCGGCGACCGTGCACGGCCTGCTGTTTCACGCCGCCGAACACGCCACGCGGCATGCCGGGCAGATCATCACGACGGCGAAGATGCTGCGCGGCCTGGGACTGTAGCTCGCGGCGTTTTAGGTGCGCGAAGCGCGGAGGATGGGCGGCCAGCTCGGCGGGATGGTCAACGAAGCCGGCCATTTCCCTGAAGTCTGCAGAAGTCGCTGCAGGCCATGGCGTCCGACATGCAGCAGCGGCGCGGTTGGAGCCTGGGGTGATTTGTTTAATAGTCCCGCCACGACGTCTATGATGCCGATAACCACCGAAATGTTCAGAACGTCGGCCTCGATGAGAATCTCACGCTCAAAAGCGCCACCCGAGTCCCGCTGCTGCACGCAAGAGCCAACCATGCCTGCCATTCCCACCGAGCGCCTGAAGTCGGATTCCGGGTACCAGGATGACGTGATCGGTCAGGCGAATCCGTCCTTCCGCGCCCACCACTGGTCCGACGGCGTACATCGTCGTGCGTGTGGACGTGGGCAGGATAAGAGCGACCGGACGCCCGGTGAACGCGAAGTCGACATCCTCGGTGATCCGCGAGAACGCTATGCCGGCGAGATAGACGAGGTCGGCGCGAGCGCCGGCCCTCTGTGCCACCCAGGCCATGGCATCGAGGGTTGTGTTCCGTCGCTGCATCCGAATCCGCGACTCGACCACAGGGATCACGAGGCCCGTCGCGTCGATGGGGGCTGTTTGACGTGCCCCAACGCTGATCGTCAGAGGAATCGGGTATCCCTGCCGGCTCTCATGTGTGACCTCGGATGGGCGCGTGAGTGCCAGCTCGACGCCCCATTGGTTGCCGATGGCCGTGCCGAGTCGCAAGGCAAACGCAATGGCTTCTCCGCCCGCCTCCACGTCAGAGACGCCGGCAGCTTCTACGCGGTCGAAACGAGCGACGTCCACACCCACAGCGGCTGTGGTGTACGGCGCCTGTGCGCGCGCAGGCACGGACATGAATAGCAGGACAACGAGCACCGCAGCCGGAACCATGACACGACCTCTGATCGTGCCGATTGTGCACGGTTCATGTAACAACACCAACCCGGGATCGGCGTCACGTCGGTCGCCGCTGTGAGGCTTCTGCCATTCCGGCGACATGAGAGCGGAAGTGCGATGCTCGGTCATTGTTCCAGCATGTAAGTCTCACGCCGCCCGTGATCGATCAGTACGTGATAGCCCTTCATCGCATCCTGGAACTCCGGCATCTCCATCGACTTTCGTGACGTTTCCGCGTACTCCTCCAGGCTGCGGACTTCCATCTCCGACACCACCGTCCAGTTAGACCGGCTGGGGCTGGGCGCTCGCTCCAAGAGCTCACAATGGACCAGACACGCCCTTATGTCATTAGAATTCTCTCGAACTGTCCTCCCTTGATTTCGGACAAATAGCAAGCTCCCAATCAGAAACTCGCAACCGCGTCGTTCGAGCAGGTGCTCGTGCCCGCTTCACAGATTTTGTACGTGTAGCTGCCTCCACCTCTCTGGTCGATGTTGTCCGTGTAGGCGCCATCGTTGGCCGTTGTCGCGACGACGGCGCCACCCCGGTAGACGTTGACCTCGCTGGAAGTCGCGCGGCTCCAGGTCAGGTCTGCCTTTTGCTGCCCCCTCACCTTGTATGCGCTCACCGACAGCGTGATGGCCGCGGGAGTGCTATTGTCGACGCCGACCGACATCGGGTCGGACGTGGCCGAGTTGCCCGCGGCGTCGTAGGCCTTCGCTTCCAGGCCGTGCGGTCCGTCGGCGACCTGGGTGGTATCCCAGGACCATTGATAGGGGAAACCCACGGTCGCCTCGGGACTGCCGTCTACGTAGAACTCGACGCTCGTCACGCCCACATTGTCGGTGGCGTCCGCTGCCACCAGGACTGTGCCTGACACGGTGGAGTTCCCGGCAGGCGCAGCAATGGAAACCGTTGGGGACTCGGTGTCCGTGGGAGGCAGGACGCCGCAGTCACGCAGCTTGACCGAGCCGATAATTGTCTGCCACGATGCCACGCTCGTCGTGGCGTAGTACTCCTGCGTGTACCAGAACGTACAGTCGTCACGCGGGTCCACCGTCATGGCGCTATAGTCGCCCCACCGGCCGGAACTGTGTGTTTGGGACCCACTACCGGCCACGAGCGTGCTCTCTCCCTGCGTCATGGCGCCCGCGCTGTCGCCGTCCAGCCGACCGGTCACCGCGACGGACGGATACGTCGTCGCGCTCGACCGCGAGTAGCCCAGCGCAAGATCGCCAGCTCCATTCATGGCGATGCTGCCCATCCAACGATGGTCGCTGTCGGTGGCGGGTGCATACGTGCCCTGTTGGTAAGTGCTCCAGCCGCCGCCCGCGTTGCGCAGCTCGTACCAGCGGATGCCGGCACGATCGGTCCCATCCACGTCCACCGTGTGATTCACGACGAGGGTCTGATGAGCTCCGAAGTTCCGGTACTGGAGCCGGAACATCAGCCGGTCGGAAATGGCGTCGACGGGTGTCCCGTCCTTCATCGGGATGCAATTCCGGACGTACCCGCACATGTTCGAGTTGAAGGCCGCCGTTGGGAGATTGGCCACGTGGCGGAACGTCGACGTCTTCCGCAGATCGCCCTTCCAGGTGACGTGAAACTCCCACAGTTGGAGCTGATCGGGCGAGTAGCCCCAGTCGTCATCGTCGACTTGCACAAAGGGGGCCGGCATGCCGACGGGTGGCACTTGCTGGCCATCCAGGTCGACAGGCAGCATGCCTCCGAGATTCGGATCCATCGAATAGAGGCTGAAGCCGACGCCACGCGCGGGACCGCCCTGAAGCATCTGCTCCCGTTCGAAAGCGACCACCCCCTGGCCCGCCCACGAGCAAAAGATGAAGACGCACTGAAACTGGTTCGCCGTCATGTAATACCCGTCGGGCCACACGCCGAACTTCGGATAGTCGTTCAGAATGGACTGACTGTAGGTGTATTCGTACCGGTAGTACGCGCCCAGGGGATCGCCCGTTTGCGAGACGGCGATACAGACGTAGAACGGACCCGACGGAAAGTTCGGCAGCGCAAACTGGCTCAGCAGCCACCGATCGGCCAACTGGTCGTAGAGCACGATCGGATCGCCGTCGTTATTGTTCTCACAGGGACCGCCAAAGCCGCTCCAGAGCGTACTGTTGTCGACAGGCCCGTACACCTTCGTCAAGTGCTGGGGATCAGCTGGGTCACGCGCATAAACGGCGTACGAGAGATTCACGATCTGGACATAGTGGTTTGGCCCTATGGCGCCGTTGGGGTCTGGCGGCAGCACGCCGTTTGCATTGCCGATGCCTTCGGTGCCGTTCAGGACGGTCGGAGTACCGACGCCAGGGCCAACGCTCTGTACCGCGCCATCGAAGACATCGGTTTCGGGGCTACCCCGACGATTCGGCAAGAGCTTGAACGGGCGCTCGAAGATCGAGCCGAGAATCACGGGCCTCGACGGCCGTACTGGAAGGTCACGCACGGGCTGAGAGACGTCGGTGCGGTTGGGTTGCATCACCGTCGGCTGGCGGCTGCTCTGCACCTGGGCCATGCCAGTGACCGGGCCCAACAGGGCGTTGCCAACGAACGCCATCGCGACCACGACGGCGGCTGTTCGAATGATGCGGCCGGTATTCATAGGAACGCTCACGCTCAATGTGCCGGTGGTAAGCATCCCGTCGCAAACCGGCAACCGTGTTGACCAACGGGGCAGTCAAGCTCATCCTGCAAGAGATTTGCCATCGTTCATTCCACTCCGTAAGTGCGCGGCCGAGCGGCGGTTACCGATTTCAAGGAGCTCCGGATCATCCGCCGACTGGCACAGAATTCTGCCTCCGGGGACAGATATAGTAAGGTGCTCTACCGATTTCCTGAGGCTGGAGGCTCCGACGGTTTGGTCTTCCGGGAAACGCCGAACTCCGTGTACAGGGTCGCCATCTTTTCGCCCTCCGGTAGGCAAGGTGTAGCAGCTGGAGCTGTGATGTTTGGTCAACCCTATGAGGAGTAATCGAGGAGGTTCGGCTCGGGAGCGGGCGTGCGACGGCACTACGGGGAATCAACCCGGGACGAAGGTCAACAATGCATTTCAAGCGCGACGTTAGTCCAGCGGGCCTATGATAGACAGCGATGGCCGTTCCAACGCGTCGCGACGAGGCAATCGACGACCAGCGTCGATTCTCCGGCGAGATAGGGGCGGAGTCCCAAAACACCTGGGACGACGAGCACGTCCGAGATCGTCAGGACGCATTGGCCGCACAGGTCGATCAGGGCGCCATGCTTCTGACGGCGCTGACCCGCGCTGCGGCCGTTCACGACGCAACGACGGAGTTCGACCGCCTCGTTGGGCGATGGACGGACACGGAGCGGCGACTGATCGAGGAGTCGGCGCGTCGCATCGATGATTTAGAGCTTCGGCTTCAACGTGAATGGGAAGCGCTCAGGCAGCTGCATGAGGAGCCCATTCGCGTGCTGGAAGCCCGAGGCGCGGAGTTGAGTAAGACATATGCCGACGCCACGCGGGCCGCGCACGATTCCCTCGTGCACGCGCAGGCGAGACTCGACGCATTCGAGCAGAGTATTTCGAGTCAGGTGGCGGAAGCCGCTCGGGAGTTCCGACACGCGGCGGCCGCACTCCGGGCATCGACGGATCGGATAACCTCGGGCGCGACCAACCGTGCCGAATCCGGCGTTGCCTCGGAAGCGATCTCGCTGACCGGCCTCTCGCGTCGAGTGCAACCCCTCATCGCCGGGCTGTTGTGCCTCCTGATTGCACTGCTGATCTTCAGTGTGTATCTCTATTCCCGCGTGAGCGAGGCAGGCCAACGTGCGGCTGCCGCTGAACAAGAGACACTCCAGGTTCGTCAGGTCGTCACAACGGAAATAGGATTGGTGCGGGAAGCATTTCGGTCGGCGACCGCTGACGCCGCATCGGCTGCAGCCAGAACCGAGCGGGTGGTCCATGTGCTCGCCGCCGCCGACCTGCAGCGCTTCGAGCTCAGAGGAGAACGCGGAGCCCCTGCGGCAAGTGGTCAGGCACTGTGGAGCCCGTCGCGCGGTCTCGTGCTGACGGCCACCCGCCTTCCGCCTGCGCCGCCCGGACAGATCGGTCAAGCCTGGCTCGTCACCTCGCGTGGCTCGCTCAGCCTCGGCTTCGTGTCGCCAGACGGTCAGGGACGGTTTACTTCGGCCTTCGACGCGCCCCCGGAATTAGCTGGAGTCGTGACAGGTGTCATGGTGACGTGGGAGCAGGCGAGTGGCAGTGCCAAACCAGCGGGAACCGTCCTGGTGGCCTCGTAGAAACACAGCGCCCGCTCTGGTTGCTGTCCTTGCGGAAACGTTCCTAGGTGGGGCAGCGTGTCCGGTGGCAACCATGCGAAGGCCGAAGTGGCGGGGCGGTCATTCCCTCGGCTGATGCCCGATTCGGCGTTGTCGTCGCAGTGAAGCGACAAATCCGTAATCGTCAGCCGTCAGGTCAGAACAACTGAACATCTCCAGAATACCTTCTGGAACCTCTTGGTCTCCTTCGGCAACCGGCACGGCGAATACGCGGCCGCAGGCGTCGCATTCGCACCACTCTTCGAGGTCGTCGCTCATAACTCGAGGCAATCGTTCCACGCGTGCGCTTCCGCAGGTGAGACATTCAAGGATGGATAGCGTCTGCATGCACCGACCATCATTTCAAACCGGGTACCAGAAAGCTTCAGACGACCATCACCACGATCACAAATCCGTCATGGCGCAGTAAGCGTTCAGCAGAACGACGGGGCGTGAATGGCGTCCAGTGGGAAAATGACATCAGTGAGCCTGAGTGGGCACCTCGCACGTTCGATTCAGAGCGCGAGTGTGAGTTGGCAATCGCTCCTTCGAATGGATGCAGGGGCACATTGGGCTTGATCCGGTTTCGTGGACATCTTCCGAAAGGTGGATACGATGTCCCGAATGGCCAAGCGCAGCGCGAGCCGGCGGCCACGCCGGCAGTTTTCTGACGAGTTCATGGTCGGCGCGGTCCGGCTGGTGTTGGAGGAGGGCAAGACGGTCGGCGCCGTCGCCCGCGAGTTGGACCTGACGCCCTCGTCGCTGGCGAAGTGGGGCGACAGGCGCGTGCAGATCGGAGCCAGGGGAAGACGGGCCTGACGACCGAGGAACGGGCGGAGTTGGCCCGGCTGCGCAAAGAAGTCCGCGAGTTGCGGATGGAGCGTGACATCCTAAAAAAGCCGCGGCCTTCTTCGCCAGGCACCAGGCGTGACGTTTGCCTGGATCGCCGCGGAGAAGGCCGAGTTCCCGGTCACGGTGCTCTGTCAGACCCTGCAGGTGTCCCCGAGTGGCTTCTATGCCGCTCAAGGCCGACCGGAGTCGACGCACGCGCGGGACGACCGGCGATTGAAAGTCCTGGTGCGGGCCGCGTTCGATGAGAGCAAGCACCGGTACGGCAGCCCGCGCATCCACAAGGACCTCCTCGAGCAGCAGGAGCCGGTCAGCCGCAAGCGCGTCGTGCGGTTGATGCAGGAGGAGGGCCTCAAGGCGCGGGCCCGGAAGCGGTACAAGTGCACCACGATGAGTGATCACGATCAGCCGGTCGCCGCGAATCTCTTGGACCGGCGGTTCGAGGCGGAGGCACCGAATCAGCGCTGGGTCGGGGACACGACCGAGTTCGTCATCGGCAGCAGTGGCAAGCTCTACCTCGCGGCGATCCTGGATCTGTTCTCGCGATTCATCGTCGGCTGGGCCGTCAGCGCCGTGAACGACCGGCATCTGACGCTCAAAGCCCTGGAGATGGCGCTCAAACGGCGGTGTCCCGAGATCGGCCTACTCCATCACTCCGACCAGGGCTGCACCTACGCGAGCGAGGATTACCAGGCACGCCTGGACACGCGCGGTATCGTGTGCAGCATGAGCCGGCGCGGCAACTGCTACGACAACGCGGTGATGGAAAGTTTCTTCTCGACGGTCAAGAGCGAGCTCGGCGAGCACTTCGACAGCCATGGGGACGCGAAGATGGAGTTGTTCGATTATGTTGGCGCCGCAGTTATGTGGTGAACGGCCGCCGGTTGCGCAACGGCTGCGAGGCGAGCCCGCGGCGAAGTCCACATAAGTACCAGGCTCAGAATTGCGGATTCCGTTGAAAGGAGTCCGCCGATGTTTGAGGAATTATTCGCCGGTCCCATCGCTCGTTCCCGCCAGTGCGAAAGCCCGTTTTCTGAAGAGCGACGACGCTTTCTCGTTCACTTGAAGGGCCTCGGGTACGCGCGCGACACCCTGAGAGCCGTCGCGTGCGAACTGATCGTCATCGCGACCCGTCTCGATCTCTCCGGCACAGGCCCCTTGGAGGCAGCGGTCGTGCAGGCCGCGGCGCGGCGTTGGGCCGCGCATCAACTGCGGCGCCATCACAGCACGAGTCGCCGGCTGTCAATCCGGAACTTTCGGTACTGGGCGGAACAGTGGCTCCGGTATCTGGGCCGCTGGAGCGAGATACCACCGACCGTGCCTCCATTCCAGACCGTGCTCGACGATTTCACCGCCGACATGACGGACGCGCAAGGGCTGGCGCCGGCCTCGATCCAGTCGCATCGATGGAAAACGGGGACCTTCCTCGCGTGGTACGCGCGCCTCGATCGGCCGTTTGCCGACGTGACGATTCAGGACGTCGATGATTTTCTCGCCGTGAAGGGGAAGGGCACGTGGAGTCGGCGATCGATCGCGATTGCCGCCCAGGCGCTGCGCGCGTTCTTTCGCTATGCGGAAGCGACGCAGCAGTGTCGGGCCGGCATTGCAGTGACCATTACTGGTCCGCGACTCTTCGATCATGAAACGCTGCCGGCGGGACCGTCGTGGGCCGACGTGATGACCATGATCCGGCGGTACGACACGAATCGTCCGGCCGACATTCGGCGCCGGGCCGCACTGCTGCTGTTTGCCACCTACGGATTTCGCGTCGGTGAAGTCGCGCGGCTGACGCTGGACGATCTCGACTGGGAGCACAACCTCATTCGCGTGCGTCGGTCCAAGCGGCAGGACGTGCACGTGTATCCTCTGACCAACGAAACGGGTGGGGCGCTGGTGCGCTACATCGCCACCGTCCGTGCGCGATGTGAGTGGCGACACGTGTTTCTCACGTTGCTCGCCCCGTACCGGCCGCTCTCCTGCGCCGGGCTCTGGAGCCTCGCGAGTCAGCCGCTGCTCGCGCGCGGCGTGCAGACGCGGCATCACGGGCCGCACGCCTTGCGCCACGCGTGTGCGACGCGATTACTTGCCGAAGGCTGGTCATTGAAGGACATCGGTGACCACCTCGGCCATCAGAGTGCGGACGCGACCGCCATCTACGCCAAAGTCGACTTCCCCGGTCTTCGAGAAGTGGCCCGTTTCGATCTCGGAGGGCTGCGATGAGGCTGGCGGATGCGATCACTCATTACGTCGATCTCAAGCAGTCGATGGGCATGCGCTTTCGGAGCCAACGCCAAATCTTGCAGGCGTTTCGTCGCCACGTCGGTGATGTGCAACTCGCCGACGTAGCGCCCGATGCCGTGTCCGCCTTTCTATCAGGGCGCGGGCGCATGACTACGACGTGGCTCAACAAACATCGCACCCTCCGCGCCTTCTATCGCCACTGGATCGCCCGAGGCCGCATCACGCAGACACCGGTGCCCACGGTCGTGCCCCGCATCGTATCGACGTTTGTGCCACACATCTATGATGACGACGAGCTGCGCCGGTTGCTCGCCGCGATCGATAGCAATCAGGCCCGGCGAGGGTGTCAGATCGCAGCTCCGACGTTTCGAGTGCTCCTGCTCCTCCTCTACGGCGCCGGGCTGCGCATCAGCGAAGCTGTGAACCTCACGCGCGGCGACGTCGACCTGGAGGCTGGCGTGCTGCTGATTCGCGAGACGAAGTTTTTCAAGGCACGCGCGCTGCCACTCGGTCCCACCCTCCTCGATCGCCTGATCACCCACGCGGCGCGCGCGCCGCGCGGTCCGGCACGGGAAGCCGACGCGCCGTTTTTCATCACCACTCGGAGCACGGCGATCACCATCCCGATGGCACGGCTGAATTTCGTGCACCTGCGCGCACGTGCGGGCATCGATGGCCGTGCTCGGCTGCATGACCTGCGGCATTCCTTCGCGGTGAACCGGCTGGTGGCGTGGTACCGCGAAGGTGCAGATGTCCAACGTCTTGTGCCGCATCTGTCAACCTACCTCGGTCATCGCCGGATGGTCTCGACGCAGCGGTATCTCACGATGATTCCCGAACTCCTCGAGCAGGCGAATCGCCGTTTCGAGCGCTATGCCCTGGAGGTGTCCCGTGCGTGACACCGATATGCTGGGCCCATGGGTACGGCGTTTCCTGCTGGAGTACCTGGTCGGCGAGCGCAACTTCGCGTCGAACACGCAGCGCAGCTATCGGGACACCCTGTGCCTCTTGATCCCATTCCTCGCGGCCACCACGAAGGCCACCGTCGATCGACTGACCATCAGTCACGCGACGGCAGACAGCATCCGCCGATTCCTCAGCCACCTCGAAAGCACGCGCCACTGCGGTGTCGCGACACGAAATCAACGATTAGCCGCGCTCCACTCGCTGGCCCGGTACATCGGCGAACGCAGCCCCGAACATCTGCCATGGTGTACCGACGTCTGTCGGATTCCGTTCAAGAGAGCGATGCGCGACGCCGTCTGTTACCTCGAAAAACCAGAGATGGACGCGCTGCTCGACGCGCCTGACCGCACGACGCGACAGGGTTTCCGCGACTACGCGGTGCTCCTCTTCCTCTACAACTCCGGCGCGCGTGCCACCGAAGTCGCCAACGTCACCATCGGTGACCTCGATCTGTCCGGATACGCATCCCGCCTCAGTCCGACTCCTGGGCAAGGGATCGAAAGTGCGGCGGTGTCCACTGTGGACGAACACAGCGACGGTCCTGAACACGCTGATCGCCGATCGGCTGGCGACGGCGCCGGTCTTCGTCAACCGACGCGCTCGTGCGATGACGCGATTCGGTGTGCATGATCTCGTGGCGCGGCACGCGCGGCACGCCGCATCTCACATGCCGAGTCTTCAGCGCAAGCGCGTGAGCCCCCACACGATTCGGCACACGACCGCGACCCACTTGCTCCGGGCCGGCGTCGATATCAACACCATCCGCGCGTGGCTTGGCCACGTCTCGATCGAAACCACGAACATCTATGCCGAGATCGACCTCGCCACCAAGGCCAAGGCACTCGCGACCTGCGCCGTCCAGCCGGACGATAGTGGACCGCCGATCTGGAAGGACAACCGGGACCTCCTCACCTTTCTTCGGAGTCTGTAGCCCTTCCTTATGTGACGGCACAATGAGAATCACTGCCGATTTCACGGCGACAATCCGCGCGCCGCCACATAAGTACGACGCCAACATAATCGAACTTGGACTAAACCGGCCACATAAGTTCGATACATCGAAGTGTTCTATAACCAACGGCGGCGACACTCAACGCTGGGCCAGATCAGTCCGGCGGCGTTCGAGCGGCGCGCGGCGGCCTAAGGCGCGGACGCCGTCGTCCCTGTGGACGCGAAGCACGCGCCCACCAGGGACTCGGGGAAACCGCCGGTGAGCGATCAGATGGATCGGCCGATCACAACGGCCGCGTAGGAGGCGCCAGGAACGATGATCGACGAGCCGACAGGGGTACAGCATCCCTGAATTCCGGGCGCGCTGACGCGCACGGACCAGACGGCTGTGGAAATGACGTCCCTATGGAAACCCAAGAACGGTTTCCACAGGGACTTGGAAATCTCGCACACCACGCGAGATTCCCACATTCCCACAAGCCGGTCCTCGTCGTTTGCATGGAAACAAGACAGAACTACGGAGACTCAAACAGCGTAACTAAACCGTCCACCGAATCGGATCAGTGCCAGGCACGGCAATCCATCGATAGAGCAGCGAGAACGAAGCGGCATGCAATGCGGACGCGTTCAGGCCTTATAACCCAGCGCAAAAGAAGGTTTCACCAAACGGAAGCTGCACGGCCGTAGAGCGTCGTGTGTCCGTCACGGTCGATCGCCTCGGTGGACACCCAAAACCGGCAATTAATCGACACCTCAAAACCGGCAATTAACTGACCGCGGCCGAGACGTTGACGCGCGGGAGGAGCCTGTAATCTGCGCGCGCCGCTCGGAAAGTGATCCACCTGAGGGCGGTTCATTCTACGTGGTCCTGACCTGACGACAAAACATCTGATCCCTCCTTCGGGATCTTCCAGGCAGCGTGAGCCGGCCTGGGCCGGCGAGCGCCCACCGTGTACGGCGAAGATGGACGTGACGAGGTGACCACGGTCGCTCGACGGGATCACGACGGCTCCTCGCGGTTGCGGCGCTTGCGCATGCGATAGCTCTTGCCTTTGGTGGTGAGCACGGTCGCGTGATGCGCCAAGCGGTCCAGCAGGGCGGTCGTCAGCTTCTCGTCGCCGGCGAAGACGGTGACCCATTCGGCGAAGGCAAGATTGGTCGTGACGACGGTGGCGCGGCGCTCATAGCGGTCGGTGAGCAGATTGAAGAGCAGCTCGCCCCCGGGGCGGTCAAAGGGCACGAAGCCCAGCTCGTCGACGATGAGCACGTCGACATGAAACGGATGATTATTGCACATGCGCAGCCGAATCGGGAGACAGTCCCCACATGTGGGCTCGATGGGATTCGCGCGGAACACTCCCGAGGCGGGACGCGAGAGCGCGAGCGGCGTATGCTCGGCACTCTCGCGCGGATGGAGGGGTGCAAGTGATGAATATCAGTCCGTGTGGCCCATGCTGGCGTGAGTAGAAATCGTGCTGGACGCTCTCACCGCGGCATCCCGCCTTCCATCAGCCAATCTTCGCGTTCACGATGCCAGATAGAAATGCACGCGAGACACAGCCGCAGCAGCTTGTTCATGATTCCCTTGCGTGGCGAAGCATTTCCCGTTCATGCAATTCGCTCAGCCTCATTTGCACGTACGCCGCTACGATCGCTGGTACCTGTTCATGTCGATCGGGCGTCCCTGAAGAACTAACATGGCGACGGCGGCGGCGTGCGTCTGCCGCATCCGTTATGGATAACAGTTCGAGCAACGCCATGCGACGCTTGATATCGGAAATGCAATCGGCCACAGAAGGGTTGTGAGCAATGGCGCTGCCATCGCGAGTGCTGCTGCAAACCATGACGCGTGGCGTGAGGCCGACTCAGGAATCTGGAGACAATCAGACTTATCCGTGAAATGTCTTTGTCGACGATTGGTGTGGCTGATGGGTGAAGGTTGCCACCCCGGCTGCAGGTTCTCAACCATTTGGGATGAAAGAAGTTCAATCCCACTGGCGTCCGCGACGCCCGCAACCACCCCTCGGTGGACACCCAAAACCGGCAATTAACTGACCCGGCCGAGACGTTGACGCGGGCACGGAACGCAGGTTCCGTCGCTGGCATGAGCAACGTCTTGGACGACCACAAACAGCAGGAAATCCGCGCGCTGGGGCGTTTGGGCGGGACGCTGTCCCGCATCCAGGAGGCGACCGGCGTCCGCCGCGAGACGATCGGCGGCTACCTGAAAGCGGCCGGCATTCCGGTACGGGGCCGCGGTCGTTCCAGCGAATCAGAACCAAAACCGGCAATTTCCGAGGAGGTGTCCACCGACTCGGAGGCCCCAAAACCGGCCACCAGGGTGGGCGGAGGTGTCCACCGACTCAGCTCCGGCCGCGCGTCCGGGCCGTGCGCCGAGTGCGAGCGCATGCGAGCCGTACCGAGAGCTCGTCGCCGAGGCGCTCGGGCGCGGACGCAACGCGATGGCGATCTGGCAGGACCTCGTCGACGATCACGGCTTGCGCGCGCGGTATGCCAGTGTCCGGCGCTTTGTGCAGACGCTCCGCGGGACGACGGCGGCGGAGGCACGGGTGGTGATCACCACGGCGCCCGGCGAGGAAGGCCAGGTCGACTACGGCGACGGCCCGATGGTGCGCCACCCGCAGACGGGCCAGTACCGACGCACGCGGCTCTTCGTGCTCACGCTCGGTAGGAGCAATCGTCTTGTCGAGTGTCGTCGACGCCGCAAGACGCAGACTTGCTGGATCTTAGAAGATCATCGCTGCGTTCTACGCCCGCAAGAAGTGGGAGCTGAAAGCGGCAAGCCATCGACGAAGGGGGGTCGTGGCGGACCTCGATGCCGGTCACAGAATCGCTGAAACGTTATGGGCACGTTTCGAGCGAAGGGCACCCGATTACGGTAGATAGGTGACGTGATTAACGGATTACTTGAGGGTGTCGTCGAATGCAACGGGCGTTGGCGTCCCTGATCGTTCCAAGTTGGAGCGAGATCGCGCTGTTCTTCGAATCGGCGTCAGTTGCGTGGTTCAGCAGGATTCGCGGCACCGAGTTTATGGACGCTGGAGTTTTGGTGCGGTCTGAACTGCGGTAACTGCGGCCACAGTGAGTATGGGGCCGGCCGCCCCAAGTCCCACCAAAACAAGTCCGACGATTCGACCGCCACGCCACGAACTCACGAACCATCCGATCGTCACGAGCAGTGAGCCGCTAAGGATGCCTGATAGCGCCGCTGCAAGGAGCCCAAGCCAGCGGAGGGGAGTGTCCCCGGCGTGACTGGGCGCGGATTGCCGTGCCGCGACGCCGTCGATGGTAATCCCCCTTTGGAACGCGCACACGCTTTGAAGAGAGTTCATCACGCCTGAATCCTGGCCGAGCAAAGCCCCTGCCAGACGACGCCCAGATGCAAAGATGGCCTTAACCGCATGGTAATCAGCAACCGCCGCATCTCCTTCCGTGCGGAACTCTCTGAAATTCCAGGAGTGTTTCTGCCGATCTCTAGAAATGCCACCCGAACCTCCCGCTAGATGGGAGGTGAGTGACGTTTGTCCTGCGGGAGTCACCCAGGGATCAACAGCCGCCAGCCGACCGGATCGGGTGAGCGGTAGCCCACTTCAATTTCAATAGCAGACCCGGAGCAGTCTACCTTCGACTGTCAATCGATCGGGGAAGCTTACGGCATGACGTATCGCCGCTGACGCCTAATCCGCCGATTACCTGACCGTCTTTGGAGCGCGCCAAGCCCCCGCCAAAGACATTCACACCACCGATTCTTTGGCCCCACCATGGCGTCGTTGGGTTGTCCGTAGGTGCGCTCGGTCCCTTGTAGGCAACGTCAGTGTCAACGGGATTGCTTTCTGGCAGCCCGAAGAGACTGTGGCCTGGCTGCACCAGTCGATATGGGTTCGCCGTGGACAATGCCAGACTGTTCAGGCTGAACGCGTTCGCAGTAGTGGCCTTCTGCGCAGAGATGACTCTGCTGCCTGGCCATTGGTCGTCGCGTGTCGTCCCTGTGAACACGACGACGCAGACAACTCCGTCGCGATTCACGACGGGTCCCCACATCGGGTTCCCAAAACCCCGGTTCGCACAGGTGATGCCGGAGCCGGCGCCTGCGGCGGCGATCCCCATTGCGTTCTTCAGGTCGGTGTAGCTCAGCAAACTCGTACAGTCGTTCTCAGACTGCGCAAACGCGTCTCGGCTGGTCGCAAGCGTTGCGGTGAGCATCACAGCGGCTAACACTGTCTTTTGCGAACATTCTCATTGTTCCTCCTCAGAGGTCGGCGATGTGAAACCGTGGCAACACGAATGTGCTCATGGCGCGTGCTCAAGATCCGGCTGGCGTCGCCGGATTCTACTCGGAAAGCTCTGATGATTTCTGGCCACGGCGCCAGGCTCTGTCGTACTTGGCGACTAACGGCATCGAGACGACGACCTGCGGTGAGCCGCACGCCTACTCCGATGCGTTGTCGGATTCATGATCTTCGCGACCATTTGTACAACTGATATTCATCCTGTCGTCAGTCTCTTGTCTTCAGGACCATGATCTTATTTTCGGCTGTTGAAAACCTGGCGTCTCTCTGACAGAGATCGCCGGTCATTCGCGAAGACCGATGCGCATGACCACGTGGCGAACATCGCGGTATGGAGAATGGGCGCTCGCGCCGAGTGACGAGGTCCGTGAAGCGGGCTCCGCCTATGATCGCGAGGGCGTGGCAGAGCCGAAGCCACCGCAAAAGCCTCGCGCGACCCCGGCCAGTCTCACGGGGGCGGTCGATCGTGCGGTGGAAGAGCGCCAGGCAACGTCTTCGGCGGCGGAGGCCAAAACCATGCACGAGCGGCAGGCGGTCCACAACGTCGCTCGGGTCTCAGCTGAAGCATGCATCGCCGACGAGCAGCAAGCCGCGGGAATCATCGCGGACGCGAAGGCCGCCGAGGAACGCGGCGCCAAAGCCGCGGCCGAGGCACTTGTGGCTGAAGAGCGGCGTGCCGTCGCAACGGCCGCTAGGGCGGCTGCCGAGGCGAGAATGCAGCAGGAGCAGCGCGCTGCCGAGGAAGTCGCCCGGATAGCGGCAGATGGGAGAGCCGCCGAGGCCCGCCGCGTAGCTGCGGAAGCTGCCCGGACCGCCGCCGATACGCCACTCGGAAACGAGCATCTTCACAACCGAGAGTCGAACCAAGAGACGCCGAATGAAGCGGACATGAAGGCGATCGGTGTCGCAGTTGACCACCAGGCGACGGAAGCCACGAAGGTCGCCTCAGGCACGAGGGCGGGTGATGCGCGCCGCTTCGTTTCAAGCGGTCAACCAAGCGACGAAGTTACGCCGCATAGTACTCAGTTGGAACCGATGGCAACTAGACGAGCAAACAAGAAAAGGCGTCATCAAGGGAAACAGCAGACCGACAATTGGCGGAGCTTCGCAACGATCGTAGCCCGGCTGGACGAATTTGCGGGATCCGCGCGGCCGGGACGCAAGCGTGGTCGGGTCGTCAAGTAGGTCTCAGCGTCTGGATGCCCAGTGCCTGATCCCGCGGCAATGCTCTGTCAGACAAAAGTCTGCCATCGGGTAGACAAAGGCGATAGACCACCGCCCCCGCATCTTCCCTATTGCAGCGAGATGCGATGGTGAGTATCTTCGAATCCGTCTTGTCGTCTTTCTCGTTATCGCGAGGACGCTGCTTCGCTTCCTCGCGTCCGCTGTTGCGCCACACCCCGACGCGCGCGGCGAGAGATCGACATGGATCCGATGAGCCATCGTTGACCGTGGCACGGCGATGGATGTCGCTCGACGGAAACGGTTGGGAGGGCTACGCCACGCGACACGTACGGTTCGTGATAGGCCGAAGGGGCGCCGTTGATGGCCGAATTGGGAGACGTTGAACGGGTCATCGTGGCGAATTGAAGAGAACGCGATTACACGAACTCATCACAATGGGTGACATGTCCACACGCATGCTGCTGCTCAGTGCGGTTCGGACGCTCTGGCCGCGGCTGACGAGTGCGTTGCACGGGGCCGGGTACACGGACGTGCATCCCCGTCACGGGGCCGTGCTTACACACCTTGATCCGAAGGGGACGCCCGTTGCGCTGCTGGCGTCGCGGGCTGGTCTCGGCAAAGCGGCGATGGGCGCGCTCGTTGACGAACTCGAGCGGGCTCAGTATGTGCAACGTAAGCCCAGCGCCCCCGGGCGGCTGCCTCTCATCGTTGCCACATTGCGCGGGCAGGCGGTGATTCGTCTAATGATGGTATTCGACCGCCAGATGGAGCAGCACATACAACGCGCCGTGGGCCCGAACGGGTACGAATCGCTTCGGACCATGCTTCATGTGCTGGCCCGCTCGCTCGGCGGCACCTGTGAGGGGCAGCTGACGACGCATCCTGCCTCCAGTGATCGCGCACAAGACATATAACCCTCCCACTGATCGGCTGATCGGCGCCGCCCTGCCTCCCGGAGCGCCGATTACACCCATAGCGCCTGGGGCCGATTCATACCAATGGTGTCCGGTCCGCCGTTCCGCGGACACCCGAGATGCATGTCCACAGCAGCCGGTCACGTGCGGAAACGACGGAAAAGCGTTCGAATGGTGATGCCCGAGTCCGACGGCGAGCGGGCTCCCGAAAGGCCTCTCTCTGCGCGCCGTGGTGGACCGATGGACGTCGGTTCGTCAGCGCCGGCCCCGTACCAGTCCCGCCGTGGGCAGCGGCACCGAATTGCCGTCCCCGGGTGGCTCCGGTGGCGAGACGGTCGGGGTGCGGTGCGCCACGTGCCTGTGATCACCCGGAACGTCAGTGAATATGACGTCTTTGTCGAATGCCGGGGAGCCGCCTTCATTCCGCTGCACCGCCTGGTCCATCTTCATCTGGAGCCCACCGAACACGATCGTGCGAATCTACCGGCCGCACTGCGGAGGGGATACGTCATGGCCGCGGTGTACCGGATCATGTCTTCCAGCGCGGCGACGGGCATGCCGAGTGGGTATGCGCTTCGGCTCCTCATCGATCCGCACGCCAACCAGGTCCCCCGGCATCGCCCTCGAATGGACGGGCAGAGCAGACCCAGACCCGTGGCACAGACGACGCTCCACGGCGCCGGCGTGCGTTCTGGTCCACGATCATCGGACGGGGGCAACCACCCAGCTGGAACGATCGTGGTGGTGGGCGACGTTCACAACCGAGCGCGGGTTGGCGGGCTGCTGCATGCCTGCGGTTACGTCGTGCACGCTGCTCAGGACCAGCGGGAGGCGTTGGAGATTGTTCGGCAGCGGACGCCAGACGTGGTGATCAGCGACGCCGGGAGCGCTGGCGCGGAGCTGTGTGCGCGGCTGAGGGATGATCCACTGGCCCGGTTCGTGCCGGTCGTGCTGATCGGCGACAGGAACGAGGAGGCGCGACTCCTCGGCATCGAGGCCGTGGCAACCGACGTGCTGTGCACGCCGGTTTGCTCCGGCGAACTGATCCAGAAAGTGCGGTCGTTGATTCGCCTGAAGCGCTACACCGATGACCTCGATTCCGCGGACACGATCTTGGCAACCCTGGCGCGCACCATCGAAGCGCGGGATCCGTACACCGCCGGCCATTGCGATCGGATGACCCAGTATGCAGGCATCTTTGGGACGCACCTCGGACTCGCATCGGACGAGGTGGTGGCCCTCAGGCGCGGGGGAGTGCTGCATGATCTTGGCAAGGTCGCATTGCCGGACGCGATCCTGCTCAAAGCCGGCCCGCTGACATCCGCTGAGCCTGATGTCATGAAACGGCATACGCAAATCGGGGAGCATCTCTGCCAGGACCTGAAGACGCTTCGGCTGGTGCGACCGATTATTCGCCAGCACCATGAACGCCTGGATGGCAGCGGCTATCCAGACGGAATCTCCGGTGAAGATGTTTCATTACTGGCGCAGATGGTCGGGATTGTCGATGCGTATGATGCGCTGACCACAGTCCGGCCGTACCGAGCGGCCCAAGGGCCGGAGGCCGCGTGTCACGTACTAGCCCATGAGGCAGAAATTGGGTGGCGGCGCCGCGATCTCGTGAGCGAATTCATCCGGCTCTGTCAGATCGGGGCGCTCCATTATCCGCTTGGACCTCCGCCAATCGGCTGAGTCGTAAGAGAGGTTCGGCCGTGCAGATCGAGCAGTCGCGTGCGACCCGCCTCACGTTGACCGTCCCGCTCCTGTACCGTCGCCCCGGTCAGGCCGAGTGGACGCAGGCCCGAGTGATCAATATCAGCGAGTCCGGCGCCATGTTTGCGCCGGCCAATCTTGAACCCGGCGCATCCATTGAGGTGGTGTTTTCGACGCCGGTGTGGCTCGGCTCGATGCCACCAGGCCAACTTGTGTGTGTCGCCGATGTGGTGCGCACCACACCGGCAGGAGTCGCCGCGGTGCGGTTCGACGAGTGCCGATTCCTGATCGATACCTGAACAGAGAGGTTTCGTCAGACGCCGTTGCTGGCCGAAGGGCGACCGGTGCGGACGTCGACCTGTCGACCGGTGGGCCGTCCTCGTTTCACGTCGTTCGCCAGCAAGGGCTGTGAGACGACGAGGCGTCGATCCGCATCACACACCGCCAGCGGACTGGCAGTCTTCTGTCGGACGATCCACCGCGGCATGCAGGGACCCAGCCGTTCCCTGTTCAAGGCTCTTCAGGTAATCCCGTAAGAAGCCGCCCAAACCCGCAACATCATTGAACGTGTAGGTTGACTGGGCGGGACCGGGGCCCCGGACATTGCGACACGGTCGCTGTGAGCGCCCACGCCGAAAGAGATGATTTCCGCAGCCGGTGGTGTGTGCGGATGTGCGCATACCCCGCGGCTCCGATCACAAGGATGTGATCACAAGGATGTAATGACTGACAAGGCATCATTTCGTGATTGATCTGGGCTGTCTCAAGAGCGAAACTCTGGCGTTCATCCTAACTCTTCCCGTCGGAAGGTCTTCACAAGAGAGGTGCTGATGCAAGGGCCATCACTGCTCGGCGCAAGTGTCATGATAAAGAGACTACGCGCCGAGGTGGCGCTAGCCGCGCGCAGCCACGCGAAGGTGCTGATCCTCGGCGAAACGGGCGTTGGCAAAGAGGTGGTCGCTCGACTGGTCCACATGCATGGCGCCCGTGCGGGCTGTCCGTTTGTGGCGGTGAACTGCAGCGGGATTCCCGAAACTCTCCTCGAATCGGAACTTTTTGGTCATGTGCGCGGCAGTTTCACGGGGGCCTTTCGCGACAAAGTGGGGCTCATCCAGCAGGCCAACGGAGGCACACTCTTCCTTGACGAGTTGGGGGAAATGAGTCTGCGGATGCAGGCGATGCTGCTGCGATTTGCGGAAACGGGGGAAGTGCAGCGGGTGGGGTCGGATTCCGGCACGCTCCGCACGGATGTGCGGCTGATCACGGCCACGAACCGCGATCTGAGGGCCCAGATTGACGCAGGCGCATTCCGCGAGGACCTGTATTACCGTCTCAATCTCATTCGGATCCAGGTTCCCCCACTGCGGGAGCGGGGCGAAGATGTCCTCTTGCTCCTTGAACACTACCTGCAGTGCGCTGCTCGGGCTCATGATTTGCCGATGCCGTCGTTGAGCGAGGACGCCGCCCGGTTGCTCTTGACGTACGCGTGGCCGGGCAACGTCCGCGAGTTGCGCAATGTAGCAGAGCGGCTCGTGCTGCAGGATCGAGTGGGGCCCCTAATGCCCGAGGACCTGCAACTCGAAATCCGTGGCACCAGCGCCACAGGCGTCATTGTCGGTGCGCTGCCGTCGGAGGACTCGGTGCCGCGGCCGATGATGGCGGACACCGGCATGACCGAACAGGCGCAGCAGCTTTGGGCGCGCCTTGAAAGCGGGGAAGATTTCTGGGCCGTCGTGCATGAAGCGTTCAAGACACGGGAGCTGACACGAGCAGAACTGGTCAGCATAATCGATCGCGCGCTTCAGGAGACATGCGGCCACTACCGCGACATGCTCAGGCTCTTTCACCTCCCCCCGTCAGACTACAAGCGGTTTCATGCGTTCTTATACCAGCAGCGCGCGAACCTTCCCGTCGCCCCCTATCGCAACCTACGCAGGCGATCATCGATACCCGTGTACATGGGACCGAAGACGTCCTGGACCGGTCCGTCGTAGTCCCGGCGCCACCTGACGGCACGCGGCACCGTTCAGACAGTAGCGAGCACCCGTTGCCACTGGGGCTTATCGCTTGGGTCAATCGCGGCACCGCACATCCACGTGGTGTCGTTGAGGCGCCGCTTCCAGACGACCGCGACGCGTAGAGAGACGTCGAACGCAACAAACCGGACCGATATGGATGGCGGTAACCCTTGGCCCGGCACACAACGTATTTCGAGGCGTAATCCACCGGCGCTGATATCGATCAGATGTGCCACATGGGTGCCCGCCTGCACCGAAAGGGGCATCACAACACGTCGCCGGGGCGCGCGTCTGGCCTCACGGAAGACGCCAGCCTGCGCCGCACTTGCCAACTTGCGGGCAACGACCTCACGCAGGACGGTCGGCGTCACGGGCTTGACCAGGTACTCGGCGCCCATCCGCTGCGCTTCTGCCTTGAGACTCGGATCGTCATACCCAGTGAGCACGATCGCGGGGATCGGTTCTGGCGCCATTGCGATCAGTTGCAGGCCGTTGTAGGCGTCGAGCCGGACGTCCGTGAGCAGCAGGTCGGGGCGGCGTGTCTTCAGAATTTCGAGGGCTGATGGGACAGTGCTGGCGGTGATCGTGTCATAGCCCGCCTCCGCCAGTAACCCGACCTCGGCTTCGCACGTGCTCGGATCGTCCTCAACAATCAGGATGGTCTGACCCATATGGCTCTCACGCTGGTAGCTCGCGGTTCCCGATGGTCGGCATGCTGTCCGCACGTACCGTCGCAACCTACCAGCTGTGTCGCGTCAGTCTCTGCTCGGCAAGCCACTGGTCGCTCAACGGAGTGACATTGATGCGCGCTCGAGGCGCGCGTGCCGTCCGTCGCACGATCCCGAGGATGACGAGGGTTCCGCCTGCAACGTAAATAGCGAACTCCATCAGGTGTCCTCCCTCGTGATCGCTGGCTAGCAACTCAAATGCCAGTCAAGTGTCTCAGCACCAGTGGATCAATCCTCTCGGCGGTGAGAGGGTGAAGTAACGAAAGTGACGCCCTAATGACAAATTGCGTGCAGCAGGTCCTCGTCACATCCCCGTGTCGTCTGTTGCCTTCTTTTGATCGATCGGCGCGCAGGGCGCACCCCCGAAATAGTGTGCAGTGACGATGAATGCTGTAAAGGACGAATGACGAGGAGCCTGGTGGCCGTCACACTCTCGCGGCGGACGCTCCTGGGTCTGCCTCGCTCAACGCAGCTGTTGTTATCACGCGCAGCACGAGGCTGAGGATGGCCCGACTGGCCGCTACAGCGATGAATGCTGGGCCCACGAACACGGTGGTGCTGAGGAACGGCTCCATGAGGGTTGTCTGTTCTCATCTGCCGATGGAGCAGATTGCATGCCAGCCAATCCCTCAAGTAGGTTCCCGACCGCAGACGACACGAAGCAGCAGCAAATCCTCGGACTGGGCCGTCTCGGCTGGACGCTGTCGCGTATCCAGCAGACGACGGGCGTCCGCCGCGAGACGATCAGCGCCGCTGGAGTCTGCGCGGGGAGCAGCGGTGGGCGCTGGTGGCTGTTGCGGTTCCGCTTTGGTCGCTAGCGCCACCCGAAGTTCAAGTCGAGCACAGCCAGTCAGATGTCTGCCTGGGGAAGCACTTACCGTGCGTTCCGCGGCGCGCTACGCACGCCCAGCGGAAGAACAGCGTGGTACGCTCGTTGCTCAGCCGTTCGGCAATGCGGGAAGATTTCGCCTGGCCGCCCACCTCCCGGGTTCCTTTCCTGTCTCTGGAGACAGGCTCTGAACAAGCACTTCCCCGTACGCCCGACCTTCCATCGGTGGCGGAAGACGAGTCCGGGCTGACACCGCGGCATCGCCCGCTGGCGTGGATTGTTGCCGCAGGTCTGGCGATCGTCGCCGTTGTAAGCCTTGTGAGCTACAACTGGTGGATGCACCGTCGGCCCTCACCCAGCACCCCCGCAGAGGCAGCTGCCGCCACCGCAGTGCCCACGGGCCCCGACATCCTCCTTCCGCCGCAGGGAGAAGGCCCCGTGGCGCCCGTCCGGCTTCCAGAAACTCGCACCACAGCCCGGCCGCAGTCCGTCGTAACCGAAGGCCACAGCTCGGTGACACCCACGCCCACACTCGCGATCCAGCAGCATGCCGTGGTGCCGTCAGGCCCTACGATTGGTGACGTCGATGACGCCCTTTCGAGTGCGGGTCAGCTGGCGGAGCCGGCGGCTTCGCCGGTACGAGCTGACGAGGGCCGTACCTATTCGCAGGACGACGTCGACGTCGTGCCTCCACAGTTGCTGTCGCGCGGGTTCGTGCCTCCGCGAGCCACCGGACTCGGCCTGTCGAGCAGGAGCCTCATTGAACTGTGGGTATCAGCTACGGGCATCGTCGAACGGGTGCGGCTGCTGGCACCTTCACGGACCATGAACGACGCGATGTTGCTCAGCCGCGCAAAGCAATTCACGTTCACACCAGCAGTCAGGGCCGCCTCTCCGGTCCCCTACCGGATCGTGCTCGCCGTAGAAGGCGGCCCCTAAAGCGGATTGTGCTCGTACCTAAGGTTAGTGCGCGGTCGCGGTACTCCTGGCGCGCAGGAGGTGCCGATGGCCGCGTACTCCATGGATCTCCGACTGCGGGTGCTGCGCGACGCGGATGCCGGCCTCGCGTCCGACGAGCTCGCTGAGAAGTACTCCGTCAGTCGGGGGTGGGTCGATCGGTTGAAGCAGCGGCGCCGCGAGACGGGTGAGATCGCGCCGCGCAAGCAAACGCCCTGGCGCACGCCGATCCTCCACGCCCAACTCGCGCAGCTGGAAGCGTTGATCCGCAAGCAGCCGGATCGCACGCTGGCCGAATTGCAGGAGGCGCTGCGGACCCCGGCCAGTCTTCCCACGCTCAGCCGGACCAATCAAGCAGCTCGGCTTCCGGTTTAAGAAGAACGGTACGCGCGTCCGAACACGATCGCGCTGACGTGGCGCTCGCCCGCACGGTGTGGCAGGCGGCCGCGCCGACGCTCGATCCCACACGCCTGGTATTTCCTAAATTTAGATGAAAGCGGGGTGCGGACCGATCTCGTGCGGCGCTACGGCGCGCGGGTGACCGACCACGCGTCCGACGGACGCTGGCGCACCACGACGTGTCTGGTCGCTCTGGGCGTGACGGCGGGCCTCACCGCGCCCGCCGTCTTTGATGGATCCCTCGCCGGACCCAGCTTCCTCGCCTACATCGAGCAGATCCTGGTCCCGACGCTGGCGCCTGGCGATATCGTCATCCTGGACAATCTGTCGTGTCACAAGAGTCCGGCGGTTCGCCGTGCGATTGAGAGCGCCGGCGCGAGTCTCTGGTATTCCCGAAATACAGTCCGGATCTGAATCCGATCGAGCACGCGTTTGCGAAGCTGAAAGCGATCCTGCGGAAGGCGCGCTACCGCACCCGCGAGCTCTTGTGGGCCACATCGGCGCGTCGTTGCCGCGCTTCGAGCCGGCGAGTGCCGCCACTACTTGTCGGCATTGCCGCTGCTCGGCGTCTATGGGCTCATGAAATCCGCTTATGCCGACGCACGCGCGCCGCGCACGATTCCCTCGTGCACCGCAGACGAGACTCGACGCATTCGAGCAGAGTATTTCGAGTCAGGTGGCGGAAGCCGCTCGGGAGTTCCGAGACGCGGCGGCCGCACTCCGGGCATCGACGGATCGGACAACCTCGGGCGCGACCAACCGTGCCGAATCCGGCGTTGCCTCGGAAGCGATCTCGCTGACCGGCCTCTCGCGTCGAGTGCAACCTCTCATCGCCGGACTGCTGTGCCTCCTGACTGCACTTTAGACTACGAACGACGTTGTGGCGGAATTCAGAAATCACGACAACCGCCGGACAACAGTCGGACTCCTGAGAGCCTGATAACTCCCGAACGTGTGACTTCTGACATTCAGATGTCGTCGGAAGATGCCTGATCTCAATAGGAACAAGCATTTACGGAACGTCGAGACGTGACGCGGCGTCGGCATGAGGGTTGAAAAACAAACGCTGGACGACATGGTTCTTCCCGCAGATTCGCGTGTCAGCCACCGCCTCGACCGGGTGATCGCCGCTCTCGACGAACGCGTCTTTGAGGACGATCGACCGTGGAAAGCGCTTGTCGTCGGTGTGCACCGAGATGGAGACGCCTGGTGGCTGCAGGTCTCTTCCGACAGACATCCCGGCGTCGACCTGCTGCTACGACTTCCGTTGGTGGCTACCGTCGAGCAGGCCGTTGCCGCCCTGCGGCAATGGAGACCCGCAGACTCACCCCCTCAGACAATCATGACCGCGGGTTAGGTGGCGATGGCGGACCGTTGGCACGAGAACAGGGGTCGCTGCGCCCATCAGTCTTAGGATCTTCATGAGGCCTTCTGATCGCCCTTCGATTCGTCGGACGCCCTGGGCCGACGCTGTTGTCGGTATTGTGAGACAGGAAGGTTGCACTGCTGTTGATAGAGAAAGGAGTGGAAGCGCTTGCACTCCTCCGATGGAAGATGAAACACTTTCAAGAGCTCGCGATAGCTCCCGCCCGCCTCGTGCAGTCCGCGATCGATCAACGAGACAAGATCGCTTCGTGTGAACTCCCGCGCCTTGAAGGCCGGTTGCACCACCGTCCAAAAATCCTCACCGGCTCGTATGCGCTGCCAGGCTTGCTCCATGCGCTCCGTTACGACGTTGCTGGCTGGTGAAGCGATCGGCGGCGCCTCCGGTTGGTACGTGTGACCGGCGGCGAAGCGGGCGGGCCCGCGGCGGATTTCGGTCGGGACGTCTGCTGTTGTCAATGCGTTCGATTCCTTCAACACGAGGCGCTCAGCGACGTTCTTCAATTCTCGGACGTTACCTGGCCACGGATACGCCATACGCGATGCGACCGCATCGGGCGATAGCCCGGGACAATGCAGGCCGTGCAGCTGGGCGGCCTGATTGAGCATAGTGCAGCAGCAGCAGCAGCAGCAGCAGCACATCGTCGCCGCGGTCGCGGAGTGGCGGCACGCGGATGAGAATGACGTTGAGGCGGTAGTACAGATCTGCACGGAAGGCGCCAGCCGCAACCTGCGCATATAGTTCGCGGTTCGTGGCGGCAATCAACCGCACGGCGGCATAGGTCGCGGCAGAGTGGGCGCCCACTTGCTGCACCTCGCCGGTCTCCATGAACCGCAGCAGCACCGCCTGCATTCGCTGGCTCATTTCGCCGACTTCGTCGAGAAAGAGCGTTCCGTGGTTCGCCTGCTGGACGAGGCCAATCTTGTCGCGAAATGCCCCCGTAAAACTTCCACGCACGTGCCCAAACAATTCGGACTCGAGCAGCGTCTCTGGAATACCGTTGCAGTTCACCGCGACCCACGACTGATTGCGCCGGTCGCTTCCCGCATGGATACATCGCGCGACGACTTCCTTTCCAACGCCCGTCTCCCCGAGGATGAGCACCTTGGCTTTCGAACGGGCGGCCCGCGCGATGTCATTGCGAAGAGTCTGTATCGCGGGGCTCTCTCCAACGATGAGTGGTGGGTTCGCAGGCGACATCGACAGCTTCTGAGTCATATGCAGTTGAAGAGATGAGTCATACGTAACGAACAATATTCGGCCCAACCGGCAACAACCGAGCACCAACGGATAAGCATGTTCCCAGGTAGTATCTAATTCAGGCGGTGTCTCGCCGCGCCTCGGAGCGCGACGGCTGAAGTGCATCCACAACGTCACACAACGCCCGGACAATCAATCGCAGCTCGTCGGCACCGCCCGCGTTTCCTGGCAGGGCGTTCAGTACGCGGCGCTGTGCCTCATTGTTGAGATGCGCAATTGCAGCCTGGAGGTGCGCCGTGGCGATGCGCGCACGATTCGGCGGCATCTGAGGTCGACGTCCAACAATAGTTAGGATGGTCATCCGCGTGCCGGATGCGCGCACTACGGCAATTGGGATGCCGCGGAGCCAGCGCCGAGAAGTTGTTGCCACACCGATGGATACGGTTTCGGGTCATCCAAGCTCCGGGAGGGTGGGCATCGAAATAGAACACGGCCGACTCAAAAGCGTCGAATGCCTAAAAGCCCCGCCGTAACGCGAAGCTCCTCACGCGGTCAACGCGTCGGCCACCGGTCGCCATCTGAGCCACGGCACCAGCTGCGCGGCCAGGATGGTCGCGGCTGCATGCACCCGCTGGCATTGTTCCTTGTTGTCCTGAAATTCCAGAGCAAGAGCGCCGAGACACTTGCCCGATGCGATGGACGGGACGACGAGCGCGCCAGTGCGACCGTCCGAACCTGTGACGACGCATGGTTCTGCCGAGCGAAATGCGGCGGCGACGGCATTCTGTTCGTCTTGAGGAATCGATCCAAATCGCGCGAGAGTGGCATCGGAGTATCCGTACGCCAAGAGAGGTTTCAGGGCGGTTGTATCGCCGTCCCAGCACCATACGATGAGACCGATGGCGTCAAGGCACATGGAGGCGTCTCGAAGGACCGCAGCAACCTCATCCATACATTGCGCACGTCCGACCCGGTTACAGAACTGCGCCACCGCGAGCAGGTCCACTCGCGGGAGCACTGGAACATCACCAGGACGCTCGCGCTCAACCGTGGCGGTGCGCTGCGAGGCGAGCTCGGTGCCTGCAGGCTTGGCAGGTTCAGGCGCCGGTTCCTTCTCAAGAACAAGAACGGGAAGAAGGGGAGCGCTGCGGTCCACACGCTGAAGAAACGTGGGAACCGCGGTCATTACCGAGGTCACAAGACGCCGAAATCCGGAATCAACCTGCGGACGCGTCAACTCCTCTTTGGGATCAGGCCAGACGGTAGTCCCTGCGGGCAGTACTTCGACGGGATCAGGATAGAGCGCCAAGAACTCATGGACCGCCGCATCAGACTCTAGGCCGACTGCTTCCGCGTAGGCACGGATGTGCGCCCGACGGAAGATGCCGAACGGCCAGGCAGACACATCGTCACGCTCCAGTCCTTCGAGCAAGGAGAGCTTGATCTTCGTCTTTGCCGCAACCGCTGAGAGGCTGACCTGCTGTTGTTCACGCTGGAGCCGAAGTCGAGTGCCGAAACTCTGATCCATGATTACGACGCGTGACATCTTGTGGAGAACGCCTACGACACCGGCATCAAGGCGCTGCGCGACTGCAGAGGAAATGTTAATGCGAATGTTACCTCAGTGGCGCGCTTGTGGGCTGCTCGATCTCGTCAACGAGTGAAGTCCGGTGCGTTTGTTGTCTGCCTCATAGAGCAGACTTTTGTCAGCGACATTTATCGTGTCGCCCTTTGCTCTTTTTCCGTTTGCCCGCTGCCTGACGAACCGGTAATGTTGCTGAGGTTCCAGGTCATGGCGAAGCGTCGCGGCGGCGACTTGCACGACGGTCCGCTCAGCCGAAAACGTACTGCCGATCTGCTGCGGCATCTGCGCGCGCTGACAAAACAGAATCGGATGCTAAAAGCCGACATCGAAGCCGCTGCGTGTGGAGAAGCGGCTCACGGTGCGCGAAGGAAACATCGCCGAGGGTAGTGTCGCTCAGTGCGCGCTGATTAGAGTGTGGCCAGAAAGGCGCGCCACTTCGCCTCCGCCTGGTGAGTAATCGCCGCACCGCACAGCCAGGTACGATCGGCCCGCCGCTGTTTCCATACGATGGCGATCGGGACACTGATGCCTGACGCAGCGATGTGGAGCACGAGGGTGTCCGGTAGGTCCGCCTCCTCAGCGCAATGCACTTCGATGCGCATGCCTCCGGCGCTTACCTCGACGACGCGTCCGAGATGCTGGCCGACGCGTACCGACGCTGAGTTTGGCAGACGGCGGCGGCCGGCGCCGCGTCTCCCTGTCAGGGCCTTGAAGGGTTCAGCCGGTGCGAGCATCCGCGCGATGAGGTCGCGCAGGGCACTCGGCTCAACCGGCTTGGTCCGATATTCCGCCCCCAACCGTCGTGCGTCGGCTTCGATACTGGGATCGGCGAAGCCCGTGAGCACAATCGTCGGAATGGGTCTGGGTGCCATCGCGATGAGCTGGAGGCCATTGTGGTTGGCAAGCCGGACGTCGGTGATCAAGAGATCCGGCCGGCTGTCCTCCAGCACGTGAAGGGCGGATGGCACATCGCCGGACGTGAGGACCTCGTACCCCGCCTCCGCAACCAGCATCGCGAGGGCCTGGCGGGTCGTTGGATCGTCGTCTACAACCAGGATCGTGTACGCCATGACTGGAGTTCTTCATCAGGGGGGAGGCGGTGGGAGCACTTCGTCACGAATGCGAAACACGGCTGGCACGTGGCTTGAAATTGGACGCCCCATGCAAACGCCCTGGATCCCGCACTGTGTCACCTGCGACAGCCAGCATGTGGAACCATTGCCTCGAATCATGCGCAACGACGCCGAAGATTGGTTCCAATGCGACCGCTGCGGACACGTGTTCACCGCGTCGGCCGTCATGGAAGACTCTGATGCTCTCGGCAAGAGTCCCGACATATTCAGTGTTTCTGAGCTGTCGTCTGATGAGCGTGCACGCGTGGCCTCGGTGGCCGGACAGCGATTCGCACCGTAACCCCTGGCCCCCTTCGGCCGGACCTGCACCGCGTCAACGGTTCTGCCTCCGTGCACTGTGGTCGACAAAATCCACGCGAGTAGGCGCAAGCTGTTGCAACCGGGTCGCCCCTCCATGGGGATCGATGCGGAGCATCCCCGTTTCAAATCTCTCAAGGCTACGCTGTGCGCGCACCTGCCCCATCGCTCTCGGTGCCGGGACGGTCAGCCACGTCGCGGCCTCGAGCAGCAGCGATGCCGCGATGAGAGACGCAGTCTCGTACTGGGCGGAAAGGGGATCCGTTAGCGGCCGCTCGTATGCCTCGGCCCAGAGGTGTGTTTCGGTTAATGCATCGACCAGGCGTGCGGTCATGCGCAGACGCTCGTCATCCCGCCGGACGCTTCCTTCCAGCAGGTAGTCGGTCTGCAGGTGTTCGCCGATCTGACTCACGCGATCGGTGCTGCCCTTGAACGCCATGATCGATCGTCGTGCAACGACGTCAACCCGGCCGCGGAAGCGCTGGCCGATCTGTGTAATGACGTCCTCGGTCAGGCCATCACAGAACACATCCTGAGCTGGATCCGGGCTGAGGTTGGAGAACGGCAGTACGGCCAGCCGAGCGCATGAAGGGAGCGTTGGCGGACCCTTCTGCTCGTCGGCGAGCGCGCCGATGAACCGGTATCCACGACGGGAAAGCGTCTCGATGAATCGGGGGTTGTGCGCGCTATCCCCAAGCGCGGAGCGCAGCCGCTTGATCGCCGCGTTCAGACTGTGCTCGAAGTCCACAAACGTTCCCTCAGGCCAGAGCTTCAGGCGGATGTCGTCCCGTGCCAGGAGCTCCCCGGGGCGGTCGAGCATCATGCACAGTATGTCGAAGGGCTGCTGCTGCAACCGGATGCGCGTTGACCCCCTGCGTATTTCCCGTAGCCTGGGATAGAGTTCGAACGATCCGAACCCTGAGGGTCCTTCTTCTACTGCCTTCGACACATCCATCGGAGAAATCTGGGCCGTTGCAACATCACGCGCGAGACGCCGTACCGGCGTTCACGGCGAACTGCGGGACATCACAGTGGACATCGAACCCGTCACGTCGCTGTCCAATGGAATGCCGACGAACGCGGATCGTACATCAAGGACGCGGTCGCGGCGCATCGATCTTTGTCGATGTGATTGCCTGACGCATGACCGAAGACTCCTCGGCGGTCCTTGTCGGCCGACAGGAAGACTTTTGTCTGCTCCATCAGAAGGCGATGCCGGCGCTCACCGTGAACTGAGAGAAATCGAACGTCCCTTCGAAGGCATGAAACGCCCGGCGGTAGCGATATCCGACGTCGAGGTACGCACGTCCGGCGATGAGTCCGACTCCCGCCGCAGCTTCGACCATGGGCTTCGTCGTTGAGGCCTGGCTGCTGTCCAGCACATCTCCGGTCGTTCCGAACTGCGCTCGAAAACTCTCGGTCACATTCCCCAGGTACCGCTCGGTGACGACTCTCTTCAGGTTCAGGGCACCGACCCCGCCGCCAACGTAAGGCCGCACCGTTCCGGGCAGGGCGACTTTAGCCCCCGCGGTGAACGCTCGACCGCGATCCCGGCCGTGAAAGTCCCACGGCGTCAAGGTCAGAGCCTCGAGGCGTTGAGCGGCGAGAACCAGGTTGCTCCGAGCCTCATCGGGCATCAGGTCGTCGAAGTAGGAGAACGCGACGTAGGCCTGAAGGACGGGGCCCATCTTCTCGCCGATCTCGACGCCGAAGGTCGATGCAGTCTGCGGACCGAATGACGCGCCCCCGCCGCCGATCAAATAGCCACGTTCGGCAGGCGCTGACGCAGGCCGCGGCTCTTGAGCCAGCGCGGGCATGGCACTGGTGACCAGGAAGCAGCAGACAAGGGATGTCGATTTCAGCAACGGCATCTTGCACCTCCGGCAGCAGGGGCTGCACACACGTCGACGCGCATCGGTCAGCGTCGCGTCGTCGTCAGACTCTGGTTAACCACGAGGCCGGCGACCGGCTTCTCGTCGGCATCGCGTACGTTGAATGTATCCGCCACCGTTCCGGTCATGATTCCACCTGCGACAGTCGCGGTGACGCTCGAACCGATCAATTCCAATTGCCGCACGCTGCCATTCGGGCACTGAACGACCTGATTGACCGGATTCGCGCTGCACGAGGAGGACTCGAGGACCACGTTGTTCAGGGAAATCGTCCCCCGGTAAGCGCAGGCCAGGCCGGTGTCCGCCGATGTCAGTTTTGCGGTGAGGGTGGTTCCCGTTTGCTCAATCGCAATCGTATTGGCGCTGACGCTGCCCAGCAATGGCAGCAGCATCGCGCCGACGCACTCGCCCTCGGCCACTTTCGAAAGGGTCGTCGAGCCGTTCCACATGCCGCCCACCTCCGCGACGAGCGGAGTGGGCAGAAGGGGACCGGGGTTCGAGCTCGAATACGATGTGTCGCACGCGACGCCGCTCAGACCGCCGACGACCAGCACTGCCTGCACGAAATACCAGCGATTCATTCGTCTGACTCCCGTGTCTCCATTTCGCCCCCGGCCCCGGGCCAGAGGGCAAGAACGCGTGGGCACATCAGCCTCACGCGCCTTGTGACTGTGCAAGTCCCTGCCCATCCAGTCATTCCCGGTGCTGGCTGATGTAACGTTTGTTGAATGAAGAACTTGCATCGCATGTCCGTTCTCACGCGCCGGTAGTAATGTCATTGGAGAGGCAGAGCATTTTCTGGAAGACTCCTTTGTTCAAGGAGACCGAGGCCGCGTGAGGCTGACACCGGCGAGAACACCCCGCCTCTGGGGTTCCGCTCGAACTTGTTCCACCGCCGATCCCGCAAGAGAAAGTCGATCGTGCCCTTCACCTGGGCGAACATGATGAAGGGGCGGTACAGAAGCAGCTCCAGCGGACCGAGCGCGATCATGTACCGGAGGTCCGCGGCGGAAAATGTTTTGAATGCCCGCTGCTGCAACAGCATTGCGGCGATGGTGAACATGCCATTGACAATCGCCACGGTCGCGAGAACACGCCAGAAGTCCGGCCACGCGATGACGCCGGCGACAGCGCCGGCCGGCACCGCGACGATCGCCAGGATCTGGAACAGCGGAGCGAGGACTTCAGCCACTACGTAATAGGTCATCCCCGCGAATCCGACGGCGCCGTACGTCGGATTCCAGAACATCCGTCGGTACCGCCAGACGGTTTCCGCGATCACCCGCTGCCAGCGGGCGCGCTGGCTGACGAGGCTCCCGACGCTCTGAGGGCCCTCGGTCACACCGACGATGTCCGTCAGAGAGAGGACGGCGTACGGTGTCCCAGTGGACCGAAAGTGTTCATGCACGCGGAAGGTGAACTCGATGTCTTCGCAGGTGAAGGACGTGGAGAATCCGCCGAGTTCAGAGACGATGTCGCGCCGCCAGATCGCAAATGCGCCGACGGAGCACAGCATGTAGTTCCACCGGCTCCAGGCGAGCCGCGCAGCGGCAAAGGCCCTGAGATAGTCGAACGTCTGGAACACGAGCATCGGGTGGCGATCGATTCGAAGCCTCTCTGTGCGTGGCGTCCGCTCGGGATGGCGGCTGAGGGCGATCTGGCTCGTCACGCCGACCACGTGCTGGGGATCCTGCACGATGTGACGCATCCCGGACAGCAGCGCATGCGGGTAATAGACGGTGTCCGCGTCGACACAGCAGACATACCGGAAGCGCGCCAGATTGACCCCGCAGTTCAGTGCATCAGCCTTGCCCCCGTTGTCTTTGTCGACGACCGTGAGACGGGGATGCTGGCGGCTGCGATACACCTGCCGAATCTCAGACGTCGGCAGCGAGTCCGCGGGGTAGACCTCGACCGGCTCGAGTTCGAAGCGACGTCTCAACTCCTGGAACGTGCCGTCGCGCGAGCCGTCGTTGACTACAATGACTTCGTACTCCGGATAGTCAAGCGCCAGCAGCGACGAGATCGATGCGGAAATGCAGGCCTCCTCGTTGTAGGCAGGAGCGATGATGCTCACCGGAATGGTGAACGGTGAGTGCCGAACCGTCGCGAAATCGTCAAGCCGGGCCTCATCGGCGCGTAACCGGTTCTCCCGGACGGCAACCACCAGCATCGCAAGCAGCAACACCGTGAGTGCCACAAGGTAGACGGCGCAGATGAGGAAGGCCCACCACGCGAACGCTGCAAGTACGGTGCTGGTCATCATTGGTTATGCCGGAAGCGGCGCAACATGATGTTGATGCGCGGGTTGCGTGGCCAGAAGATCCGACGCCGCCAGCCGCACGACCGCCGCCTCGTCATGCCGCAGGCGGCGCCAGGCGGCGACGAGTCCCGGCGATGAGAACGCAGCCGATGCGCGGACGGCATGCGCGCGGACGGCGGGAGCGGGATCGTCGAACAGCTCGATGACGACCTTGACATCTCGCTCTTCACCGAGCGCGCCGATCACTTCCACGGCGGCGCGCCGGACGAGCGGGTTGTGATCGTTCACGAGCCCCCGCATCGTGTCTGCCCACTGCGTGGCGCCGAGAAACAGCGCCAGACGCGCGCCCCAGTACCGGACGATCGCTTCGTCCGACCGTAAGAGCGTACCCAGCATGTCGACGCGCTCGACTGACATCGCATGAAACGCTGCCGCGATACGCGAGCGCGCGAACACGCCGTCAGCCAGGGCGCGGATGAGCAGCCGTGCAGACCGGCGGTCGTTCAACCGCACCAGCATGCGGAGTGCGCCGGTCGCCAGCTGGCGGTGGGTGGAGCGCAGCATGCCATCCAGGACGAAATGGGCGGTACCGGCCCTTGCGGCCACGAGGATCTGAGCGGCCCTGATTCGCGTCAATACATGTGTCGTCGTTCGGCCTTTCGCCATCTCGACGATGCGCGTCTGATTCTTCCCGGCGAGCAGCGCCTGCGCCACGCGTTCGGCAATCGGCCCAGGCAGATCGTCGTCGGAGACGAGGTCGCCGACATCGGCAAGCGACAGCCGCCCCGCGATGCGCTCGAGCTCGCCGTCTTCCGCGACCCGCAAACGATTCCGCACGGCGATCATTCGGCTGACGCGGCGGTCGTGCCGCGCACGATCGAGGAGTGCTGCCGTTGCAAGGCAGACCCAGCCGAGGACAGCTGTCAGCAGCAGCGCGTCAAGCAGCGGGCCCATTAGAAGGTCCTCCTGAGCCGGAGCGAGAGGGTGCGCTGCGAAAACAACGGGTCCTCGTGGGCGCCACCAATCCCGAGCTCCATGTGCCATTGAGGAGTCATCGCGACGCGAATCGATCCGAACGCGATCCACGACCTCGCCTCGACGTCGGCAAAGGTGGCGACATCGAAGATCCGGTCCCCGATCGCTGCCCCACCGCCGAGGCGCACGCGCGGGGACGCATCGATCGAGCTGCGGACCAGGATGGTCGAGGAACGGGTACCCGTACCGTCGTTGCGAACAAGAAATCCACGGCCCTGAATCTCGCCGCGCGGGAGATACCAGGAGAGGGAAGGCTGCAGGATGCGCACGGTGGTGCTGGGGAATTCGAGGTGGCGATACCCGCCGTGAAGGACTACCGAACCAAACAACGTGCGCGACACCTCTCCTTCGAGCGACCGGCGAAACAGGAAATCAGGCCTGTCGACGAAGGCCGCCGATCCGCTCACCGTCCAGGCGCCTGCGCGGCGGAATCCCTGCGCCCCGAACGACCAGTTCACCACGCGATTCCGTCGATGCCGGTCTGCCGAGACAACCCAGCCGTACCGGCCGTCCTGCTGCACCCCGCCCGCGGCATGTGCGACTTGCCAGAGCGTGTCTGTGTCGCCGATGCGCACGGGAGACGCTTCCGCGGCCGTTTCGAGAAACGGTCCGCTCTGAGCGAACGCGGATGCTGCACCCGCGAGGCAGACCATCGAGACGCAGGCCATGCAAACGCCCCGCTTCACAGCGCGGCTCCAGTGGCTGCGTACTCGGGTGTTCCGAGCGACCGCACCTGACGCGATGCGGCAACAGCCGGCTCCCCGTCGGCGCGCCGCCAATATGCGAGCGTTCTCTTGATAATGTCAGGCAGCTGAACTCTGGGCTCGAATCCCACCAGGGCCCGGATCTTCGTGATATCAGGGACCCGGCGCGGCATGTCCTCGAAGTGGGCGTCCCACACCTTCGAATAGGGTACGAAGTGCAGGTCGGAGCTGCTGCGCGCGATGGTTTTCACCATCTGTGCGAGATCGCGGATCGCGACTTCGTGATTGTTTCCGACGTTGAACACCTGCCCGAATGCCTGCCGCTCGGCCATGAGCGACGTCAGCGCTCCGACGACGTCGCCCACCCAGGTGAAGCTGCGAGTCTGGGAGCCATCGCCGTGAATCGTGATCGGCTCGTTCGCCAGCGCCTGGCGGACGAAATTCGGCAAGACCATTCCATAGCGGCTGTTCTGCCGCGGTCCAACGGTGTTGAAGAACCGCACGACGATCGTGGGAAGGCGGTGCTCCTTCCAGTACGCCAGCGCGAGGAATTCGTCTATGAGCTTGCTGGCCGCGTACCCCCAGCGGCATTTATGGGGCGGGCCCAGCACAAGGTCGGCGTCTTCCCGGAACGGGAGCTGAATCCCTTTTCCGTACACCTCTGAAGTGGAGGCGATCACCACGAGGGCTCCGGACGCTTTCGCATGCCGGAGCACCGTCTCGCTGCCGCCCACATTTGTGTCGATAGTGTGAATAGGCGCGTCGACGACCAGCCTGACACCGACCGCCGCGGCCAGATGGAAGACCACATCGGCGCGTCGCACCAGGGGACCGACCACGCGCTCGTCCCTCACCGAGCCCAGCACCCACGTGAAATGCCGATGCGGCTCCAGATGCCGGATGTTCTGGAACTGGCCGGTCGAAAAATCGTCCAGGACGGCGACGTCGTGCCCCTGGTCCAGCAGCGTTTCGGCAAGGTGCGAGCCGATGAAGCCCGCGCCGCCGGTAATCAGTATGCGCATGCGCGCTCTTTGCCTCCTGACGGCGACGTCGTGTCGCCGCGGTTGCCCTGGTTTGAGCAAGCAGAGCGCCGCCGGCTCGGCTGCGTGGCACGGGGGCTGTATCTGGCAGGCGCTCAGGAACTTAGAGGACCGACGGGTATTGCTCAAGAGGCCACGGCCCGATAATTCTTCTGGCTGGGGTCAGAACCTGCACCGGATCGAGCCGGGATTCTTGGGTTGACAGGTTGTCCCGCCTCCAGGATGATTCGTACCCCTCCCTCTGAGACCGTCGAAAAGATGTCCAAGATCCTCGTCGTCGATGACGATTCGGCAACCCGCGAAAGGCTCGCGATACTTCTTGCGGGCGCCGGTTATAAGGCGGTGACGGTTGGAAATGTACCCTCCGCCATGCAGGCCATGACGGATGCCGACCCTGATCTCCTGATTACTGATGTTCGTGTCGGCATGCAGAACGGGCTGCATGTACTCGCCATGGCGCCAAAGTCGATTCCGACTGTCGTCGTCATGGAACACACTGATTCGACTCTCGAAGCGGAAGCGAGGCGTCTGGGAGCCGATTACGTGGTGAAGCCGATCTCTCCCGAGGCCCTTCTGAGTCTGATCGCACGGATGCTTGAGGAGGCAAAAGGGCAAGGGGCGGCGAATTCGGCGAGACGAGCAGCACCGCGGAGGCGCCTTGTGATCCCGGTGGCGATACGCGTGGTGGACAAGCCCGGGCGCGTGCTGGATGTCAGCGAGCGGGGTGTCGGCTTCGAGGTTGGCGTAAGCAGGGACGGGGCGTTGCCGCCAGACGTCGTACTCAATTTTGTATCGATCGGTCAGTCTGTGACAGCAAAGCTTGTCTGGACCCTCGAGCGGGACGAATCCACGTGGATCTGCGGCGCGTCGATCACGGATGATGCCCTGCCGCGGTGGCGCGCCCTTCTGCAAACACTTTCCTGATTCGTTAGACGTCGAGCCCCAAGTGGCTGAGCGGCGCGAGTTGTGCACCTCAACGGCAGGGTGAGCGCTCGGCCTTTGACGTTCCTGGAACCACTCGTTCGCGAACCCGGTGGGCGGCACCGGTTGACCAATACACGGACGGGCCACACCATCGCCTCGCGACTCCGCGGGGCCTTCGACTCACGCACCCGCCGCACCGGGCTTCTCCGTACCGACACGTTCGAACGTGGAGAGGCGATGGTGATTGCGCCCACGAACGCCATTCACACATGGGGCATGCGCTATCCGATTGACGTCGCCTTCGTCGCGCGGGACGGTCGCGTGCTGAAAATACGCGCCGCCGTTCCGCCGTGGCGATGTGCGGCCGCCTGGGGTGCGTACGCGGTCATCGAACTGCCGGCCGGGACCCTTGCCGAATCGGGCGTCGTTCCGGGCGACGTCCTCACCATCGCTCCTCACCAGCCGGATTGCTCACGTCCGGCGCAGACTCGCCCCCGCCGGCTCACCGAAGTCGACCAGAGAAAAGTCCACAAGAACGCAGACTCCTGAGTCTGAGGGACAAGAACGCGCACGCCGCCGCAGGCACTAAGTGCTTCGCTTGCATCGGCTAAGCGTCGCTCGTCATCCGCGTGAGGCGTGGCAGCCTCGTTGCTCAAGTGGGCGCCGGAGCCCGAGTCGACGAGCGGCCGGGTGCGGAACTTGTTTCAGGAGGAGATGTTTCATGAGGGCACTGTTGGTTCGGTTCGTCGCTCAGGACTCGGGTCAGGACCTGATCGAGTACGGGCTGCTGGTGGGGATCATCACGGTGGGCGCGGTTGCCACCATCCTTACGATTGGTCCCAAGGTCCAGGGGTACTTCGACGGCCTCTGCGCCGCCATCACCTGTTAGCAGGTTCCTGGGTGGGGCGGACAACAGTCCGCCCCACCAATTTTGTAAAGAGAAGCTTTGGAGATTCATGCCCGATATCATCCGTCGCCTGATACGAAACGACATCGGCCAGGACCTGGTCGAGTATGGGTTGCTGGCGGCGATTATCGGGATCGCCGGGATCGCGTTCTTACCCGCGATACAGGACCGAATCGGTGTGGTGTTCAGCGACTGGGGAACAGCTGTCTACAACGCATGGATTCCGAATGACCCCGCACCCTGAGGATTTATGGAAACACCTTACATAGTCGCGCTAGGCATCGCCGCGGTGGCATGCGTCACGGATCTCCGGACGCGAAAGATTCCCAATGTGCTGACACTTCTGGCTGCCCTGGCCGCATTCTTCTTCTACGCGGTGGTTGGCCGCGGGGAGGGCCTTCTTGTTTCCGTTGCCGGCTGGCTGGCAGGGGCGGCTGTGTTCTTCATCCCGTTCGCCCTCGGAGGGCTGGGAGGGGGCGACGTCAAGCTGCTCGCGGCCATTGGCGCATGGGTTGGTCCCGCGGCTGTTGTATGGACGGCGCTCTACACGGGAATCATCGGGGGGGGGCTCGCAGTCGTCATCGGCCTGTCTCACGGATACCTGAGGAAAGCTCTCTCGAACATTTCTCTCTTGCTGATGCATTGGCGAGTCGCCGGGTTTCGACCGCTGCCCGAGGTATCACTGGCGGGGAGTCGCGGCCCTCGCCTCGCCTATGCAGTTCCGATACTCGCTGGCTTGGTGGTGACGATATGGCGCTATTCATCGGCGCAGGCGGAGGCGGCATGGTTTCTTCGCCCCTGAAACGACGGCTGCGAACGGGCGCGTGGCGCGATGAGCAGGGCGCCGAGGTGATCGAATTCGCGCTGACGTTTCCACTCCTGCTGCTCGTGGTGCTCGGGATCATCGAATTCGGGTTCATGTTTCAGCAGTACGAGGTCGTCACGAACGCGGCGCGGGAAGGCGCGCGTATTGCGGTCCTGCCGACCTATGAGCCAGACGATGCGATTACGAGGGTGGACCAATATCTTGACGCAGCCGGTTTGGATTCGTCCCTTGCCACCGCAAGTGTTGGTGCCCCTGTGGCGCTGCCGGTCGGAGCGAGCTGTGCATGGACGATCGACGTCGACGTGTCGTACCCGCATCCAGTCACCTTTCTCAGCGGCATCGCCAGTTACTTCGGCGGCAGCTGGGGCACAGTGACGTTGAGCGCATCGTCCATCATGCGGACGGAGGCGTCCGCCGGAGAGTGTCCCTGATTGCAGTGAGGTCATCAGATGAATCGTCAAAGAAGAACGCTACTCGTCCTCGTCATTGCGGTTGGTGCGGCAGCGATCGCCAGCTACGGCGTGTACGCCGCCATCGCGAGCATTCCGGAGCGGCGGGTCGAGATCGCGACCCAGCACGCCGTGGTCGCGGCCGCGGCGATGCCGGTCGGCACGCTGATCACCGCTGAGTCGGTGAAGCTGGTGGACTGGCCCGCGAGGACGCCGCTGCAGCACGGGTTTTCCAGTGTTGAGGACGTCGTGGATCGTGGGCTGATCGTCCCGATTGTCGAAAATGAGCCGCTCACCGAATCCAAACTTGCCCCGAAGGAGGCCGGCGCCGGTCTTCCTCCGACCATCACACCGGGGATGCGCGCGATGTCGGTGAAGGTCAATGAAGTCATCGGTGTGGCGGGATTCGTCGTGCCCGGCACCCGTGTGGACGTCCTCACCATCATCGAAGGCGACAACAGGAACGATACGATGGCGCGCGTTGTCGTCAGCAATGTTCAGGTCCTGAGTGCGGGAACACGGTACGACCAGGAGGAAGCGAAGCAGGAGGGTAAGCCGATTCGCTCGACGGTCGTGACGCTGATGGTCACCGCGGAGGACGCGGAGAAGGTCGCCCTTGCGCAATCACAGGGGGAGCTGATGCTCGCGCTTCGAAATCCACTTGATGTCGAACCGAGCGCGACGGTTGGCGTCCGAAAGGCCACGCTGTTCGGGCCGGCGCCGTCACCGGCTCCAGCCGCGCGCGCGCCACGCGCGAAGCCGGCGTCCGCCCCGCCGCCCCCGATGCCGCCCGTAGTGCCGATGGTTCGGACGACCTATACCGTCGAGACGATCCGCGCGGCCAAGCGGGTCGAAGAAAAGGTCCTGGATGCCGTTCGTTGAGAAAGCCCAGACGCAGTTCATTGAGCAGGTGACGACGTGATGAGGATGCGTGCCGTGGTTCAGAAGCGACTTGCGACGATTGTGGTGCTGACGCTCGTGACCGGGATGGGGTCGCCTGCCCTCGTGATCGGAGCCCAGCAGGCTGGCCCGGCGGCGTTCCCGAAGATTACGCTGACCGCCGGCCGATCGACCGTGCTGCCGACCGACTTCGACATCACGCGGATTGCGGTGACCGATCCAGCCGTCGCCGACGCGGTGGTCGTACAGCCCCGAGAGGTGCTGATCGACGGAAAGGCGCCCGGGACGATCAGCCTCATCGTCTGGGGAGGCACCGAGCGCCGCCAGTACGACATCGTGGTGGATCCGGGTATCTCGACGCTCCAGCAGCGGCTGCAGGCGCTGTTTCCGGGAGAGGACATCAGCGTCAGCACAAACGGCGACGCCGTCATTCTTTCGGGGAGGGCCTCGAGCAACGCGGTGTCACTGCGTTCCGGTGAGATCGCCGCGGCCACGGCGCCGAAATCAAAGGTGATCAACCTCCTGCAGCTTCCCGGCGGCGCCGGCAGTCAGCAGGTGATGCTGCAGGTCCGGTTTGCTGAAGTCAGCCGCCGTGCCCTGATGGAGCTCGGCGTTTCGCTGTTCACCAGCCCAACAGGCATCAAGAACACGCTTGGGCGCACCACGACGGAGCAGTTCGCGGCGCCTGGCTTTGACGGGCTGGAGTCGTCGAAGGCAAGCAGCGATATCGGCGCGGACGTGACGAGCGCGAAGGGCGAGTTCACGTTCGGGGACTTTCTCAACATCTTCCTCTTCAGCCAGAAGTACGACGTTGGCGCCATGATTCGCGCCCTTCGCGGGCGCGGACTGTTTCAGAGTCTCGCCGAGCCCAATCTCATCGCCTACAACGGTCAGGAAGCAAGCTTTCTGGCTGGCGGTGAAATCCCGATCCCTGTCGTCTCGGGAATCAGCAATGCAGTCTCGATTGAGTACAAGGAATACGGTGTTCGCCTGAATTTCACGCCTACGGTCGCCGGCGACACCATTCGCCTTCGCGTGCGGCCGGAAGTGAGCACGCTCGATTTCCCGAACGGGATCGTCCTGTCGGGATTTCGTATCCCGGCGCTCGCGACGAGGCGCGCGGAGACGGATGTGGAACTTCGTGACGGCCAGTCATTCGCCATCGCGGGGCTGCTCAACAACCTGTCGCAGGACGATGTCCAGGAAGTCCCCGGGCTCGCGCGGATTCCGATCATCGGCCATCTCTTCCGGAGCAAGGCCGAGCGCGCGGAACAGACTGAACTGCTCGTCCTCATCACACCAATTCTGGTGCGGCCGCTGAACCCCGACGAGGTGCCGCCGTTGCCCACGCTTCAGCGGCGTTTCCTGCCTCGGGGCGGGGACCTCGGCGAGGCGCTCGAGGGAGGCGGCGGTCAGATCGACGCGCCCGAACTCGCGAAGTAGGAGATATGACACATCGACCTCTGGCCCGCAGGGTTCGTTCCGAAAGAGGATCCGCCCTCATCTTCGTCGCGATTGCCATCTTCGTGCTCACTGGCTTCAGTACGTTTGTGCTCGATCACGGTGTGATGTGGCTTGCGCGCGGACAGGCACAAAACGCAGCCGACGCGGGTGCGCTCGCCGGAGCGATCGCTCGGGCGTTTGACGAGACAGACGATCCTCCTACCGCCGACGGCGCTGCGTTCGACAGCGCGTTCAATGCGACCCAGGCGAACCTTGTGCTCAGCGAGGTGCCAGGCATCGCCGTGAGCTGGGACTGTCCTACTTTTGTCGCCGGAAGCAAGTGCGTGCGGGTCGATGCGTTTCGCGACGGCACCAACGGCAGTACGGCGCTGCCCACCTTTTTCGCGAACCTCTTCGGCCTGACGTCACAGGACGTACGGGCGACGGCCACCGCGCGCGTCGCGTTTGGGAATGCGGTCAACTGCATGCGGCCATTTGCGGTGGCTGACAAGTGGCTCGAGCAGGCTGCCGACCCTCAACGCTACAACCATTGGAAGAAGGTATCAGGGACCCTCTCCGAACTGAATCCACACGATATCTATGGACCGCCGGGCAGCGGCAATTCGACCGGGTACAAGGTCACCAACCCGGATGGCACTCCCGCTGATATCGGGACCGAGCTCGTGATGAAGTCGGGAATCCCTTCCGAATCCGAGTCGGGGATTGAGCCGGGGTGGTTCCTTGCCACGCAACTGCCCGACGGAGACGGTGGATGGTACAGCGGCGCCCAAGATTACAAGTGGGCGATTGCGAACTGCATCGGCAATCCCGTCGGCATCGGTGACTACCTTCCGACGGAAACCGGCGTAATGGTGGGGCCTACCCAGCAGGGCTTCAATCTGCTGAAGGCAACTGATCCGTACGCGACGTGGAACGACGCGACTGACACAGTCGACAACAGCTGTGCCCCCGACTGTGGGCCGTTTAGTCCCCGCATTATTCCGATTGCCGTGTTCGATATGGACGATTTTCAGAAACGCAACATCACACAGGATTGGAGCGACTGCCCTATCGGCGGCCAATGCGTCCGCGTTGTGAATATCCTCGGATTCTTCGCGAGCCACATGGCCGGCAGCGACATCGTCGGATATCTCGTCATGTATCCCGGGGAGTTCGTTGTGGGAAACCCCGCCGTGGACGTGGACGAAGCGTTTCTCGTCAGTGTTCAACTCGTTAGGTAACAGAGAACCCCGTAATGCATGTGAATCTCGTTTCGTCGCCAGACCACCAGCTCGATGAACTCGTCCGCGCGTGCGGCGCCCAGGTCCGGATTGTCACTCTGGAGGCCGCAGCCGCGGCTGGCTCCGGGCGTTCGGTCGATGCGATCGTGATTGATGTCCGCGATCGAAATTCGATTCCGTCCGCGGTGGCGTCGATCCGCCGACACCACCCTGATGTCGGTATCGTGCTCGTGGTCTCAGCGCTGGAGACGGCGCTCCTTGTCGAGGCGATGCGCGCCGGCATCAACGAAGTCCTCACGGTTCCCGTAACACAGGAGGACCTGCAGAACGCGCTCGCGCGTGTCGCGGGACACCGGGCGACGGACGCAGGTCAGGTGTTCGGGTTTATCGGGGCAAAGGGCGGCGTGGGCACCACGACGGTGTCCGTGAATACGGCGACGACGCTTGGGGCGATCAGTAAGCCAGGCAGGACGCTGCTCATCGATCTTCACGAGGCGGGGGGCGATGCGGCCCTGTTTCTGGGGGTCGAGCCGCGGTTTTCGGTCGTGGATGCGCTTCAGAACGTGCACCGCCTGGACCAGAACTTCTTCCGCAGTCTCGTCACAGAGGTGACACCGCATACCGATTTCCTGGCGTCTCCGGACGGGCCGTCACGTGATCGGGACAAGGACCGCATCCGCACGTTCATCGCGTTTGCGCGAATGGCATACCGGTACACGGTGCTGGACCTGCCCCGCTCGGATGCCGCCGTCCTCGACGTTCTCGACGAGCTCAGCGCCGTATTCGTGGTCGCGAATCAGGAGCTCGCGAGTGTGAGGAGCGGCAGTCGGGTTGCGGAATTGCTGAGGCGCCGGTACGGCCAAGAAAAGGTCAAGGTGCTTGTGACGCGGCCCGACAGCCACGCAGAAATCGGCCCGATGGACATCCAGCGTGCCACTGGCTGCGACGTCGTGCACACCTTTCCCAGCGACTATCGGCGGGCCCTGCAGGCGATGAACCAGGGCCGGCCGCTGACGCTGGACAACCACAACGATCTATCCGCGGCGTTCACCACATTCGCTCACAGGCTCGCCGGCGCGACGCACGAGCGCTCAACGGCACCTCGCAAGGGGCTGTTCGGACGGCTCGCGCCGAGGCGGCCGCAGTGAGGGTACACGACGAAAGAGGCCCAGGAGGACACAGGTGCCGACACCGGTAATGACGCAATCAGTCTCCGCCGATACCCGCGTTCCGCAGTATCAGGCGCTCAAAGGACGCATCCACTCGGAGCTGCTGAATCGGCTCAACCTGGACCGCCTGACACAGGTGAAACGCGAGGATGCGGAGCAGGAGCTCCGCACGCTGATTCTCGGGATGCTTCGACGTGAGGAGGAGAAGCTGCCGCTCACGCTGGCCGAGCGCGAGCTGCTCATCGTCGACGTCCTGAACGAACTGTTCGGTCTTGGTCCGCTGGAGGCGCTGCTGGCCGATCCCTCCGTCTCGGACATCCTGGTCAACCGATGCGATCAGGTCTACATCGAGCGTGAAGGGCGTCTCGAGGAGGCTGACATCGTCTTCCGGGACGATCGTCATCTCCTCCAGATCATCGAACGAATCGTCAGCGCCGTCGGCAGACGCATCGACGAGTCGAGCCCGATGGTGGACGCGCGGCTGAAGGACGGTTCCCGCGTCAACGCCATCATTCCGCCGCTGGCGCTTGACGGCCCCGTGCTGTCCATCCGCCGCTTTCGTACAGATCGTCTCGGCGCACAGGACCTGGTCAATCGCAATTCACTCACACAGCCGATGCTCGACTTTCTCCATGCCGCAGTCTCGTGCCGGTTGAACGTTATCGTGTCTGGGGGCACCGGCGCGGGGAAGACGACGCTGTTGAATGTGCTCTCGAGCTTCATCGGCAACACCGAGCGCGTCGTGACGATTGAGGACGCGGCGGAGCTCATGCTGCGGCAGCGGCATGTGGTGCGGCTCGAGACCCGGCCCGCCAATATTGAAGGGAAAGGGCACGTGCGCCAGCGCGAACTGGTGGTCAACGCCCTGCGTATGCGACCCGACCGCATCGTCGTCGGCGAGGTGCGAGGCGAAGAAGCGCTCGACATGCTTCAGGCGATGAATACGGGGCATGACGGCAGCTTGACGACCATTCACGCGAACAGCTCGCGTGACGCGCTGTACCGGCTCGACACGATGGTGGCGATGGCCAACCTGAATATTCCCGAAAGGGCAATCCGTCAGCAGGTTGCCTCGGCGCTCGACCTTGTCGTGCAGATCGCGCGACAGGCCGATGGCACGAGGCGTGTTGTCGCGATCACGGAGATCACCGGCATGGAGCGCGATGTGATCGCCATGCAGGACATTTTTCTTTTTGAGAAGACGGGAATCGGGGAAGACGGACGGGTGCGCGGGCGCTTCAAGGCCACAGGCATCCGGCCCAAATGCGCCGAGCAACTGGCTGCGTCTGGTCACCAGCTTCCGGTCTCCATGTTCGAGCATACCAAGCTCGTTGCCTGAGGTCTCATGTTGATTGCCCTTGGCGTCTTCGTCGTCGTACTCGCCATCATCTTCGGCGCGTACTGGCTGTTTGTCGCCCGTCCTGAGCAGGGCGAGACGCGAGCGGTTCGCAAGCGTCTCAAGCTCGGAGGGTCACGCGCCGCGGCGGTGACAATGGTCGAGCGGACGGACGTCCTGAGCGCATTTGCACCGCTCGCACGCTTCCTGAATCGCTCGAGCCGGACGATCGATCCGCTTCGCGACGTAGTGTCTCGGTCGGGGCTCTCGTATACCGTAGGAACGGTCGTCCTCGCCTCGGCGTTTCTATTGGTCGCCGGCTGGGCGATAGCCTTTTACTTCACCGCCTCGGCTCTCGCCGCCACCGTCATTGCCGCGGTCGCCACATGCCTGCCGCTCCTGCACGTCCGCCGGATGGCCGCCAAGCGGCTCGCAACCTTCGAAGAGCAGTTTCCCGAGGCGATCGACATGATGGCGCGGGCACTGCGCGCCGGTCATACCCTTCCCACCGCGCTCGAGATGGTGTCCGAAGAGATCCCTGCGCCGGCCGGATCGGAATTCAAACGGCTGTACGACCAGCAGAGCTATGGGATGCCGCTCTCCGACGCACTCAAGGCGTTCGGGCAGCGGGTGCCTCTCCTCGATGCGCGATTCTTTGTGACAGCCGTGCTCACCCAGCGTGAAATGGGCGGAAATCTGTCTGAGGTGCTCGATAACCTGGCGGCGGTCATTCGCGAACGATTCAAGGTCAAGCGCCACGTGCGCGCGGTCAGTGCGCATGGTCGAATCACAGGCCTTGTCCTGGGGTTCTTGCCTCCGGCGATCGCGGCGATGCTCTTCGTCGTCTCCCCGCAACATATCCGTCTCCTGGTTGAGGATTCGCTTGGTGTGTACATGGTTGTCGGTGCTCTCGTGTTGCAGACCGTCGGCGTGTTGATCATTCGCCGCATTGTGAGAGTGGAGTACTAGTTCATGACGCCTGCAGTGCTGATTGCGATAGGCGGCATCTTCGTTCTCGTGGCTGTGGTGACAGCCACGATGGCATCACGGTGGCTGATCGACGACACGGCGACCCATCGGCGGTTGCGCGCCGTAGTTGGTGCAAGCGCCTCTGGCATGGTGAACGGCCCCGCCGCATTGGCCGACGCGCCCGATCCGATGCTTGCGCGGTTGACGCGACTCATCCCGAAAAGCCCGAAGGACATGTCGCGGCTGCAGCGGCGGCTCACTCGGGCAGGGTATCCGGCCTACAAAGCTGTTGTTGTCTTTGCGCTGTCGGAGATGTTACTTCCTGTCGTCCTGGGGCTTGCCGCTCTCACCATATTCGGCTTTCGAAACGGGGTACTTCCGGCACTCTTCGTTGGCGCCCTCGGATATGCCGCTCCCGGACTGTACCTCGGCCGTAAGACGGGGATGCGGCAAAAAGCCATTCAGAACGGGCTCCCAGACGCTCTCGATCTGCTGACGGTGTGCGTCGAAGCGGGAAGCGCGTTGGATCAGGCGCTCGCGAAGGCTTCTGAGGAACTGCACATCGCGCACCCCGCATTGGCGGATGAACTTCGGATGATCGTCACCGAAACGCGAGCCGGAAAGGCACGGCTTGAGGCTTTTCGCAATTTCTCACAACGGACCGGCGTCGAGGATGTGCGCACGTTGGTCTCAATGCTCTCACAGACTGACCGCTTCGGGACGAGCGTCAGCGATGCCCTTCGCGTCCAGGCGGAGACATCTCGTACGAAGCGCCGCCAGCACGCGGAAGAGCGGGCGAACAAGGTCGGCGTCAAGCTCGTATTTCCGCTGGTGCTGTGCCTGTTCCCCGCGCTCTACGTCGTCTGCTTCGGTCCGGTAGTCGTGAAGATCGCACGGGCGTTTTTTCCTGAACTAGAGCTCTAGGAGGTTGGAGTATGGAACTCAACACAACATCATTCATCTCGCTGGCCGTTGTGGCCGTCCTGACGGTTTTGTACGTCATGAGACGTCGTGCCCGCCTGAATCAGGAAGACTGATGATGCTCGCGTGGCGGACCGCAACAACGGCCTGGCGCAGGCCTGCCGTGGCGGCACTGGCGTGCCTCGCTGCCGCGCTCCTGTCGGCTTGCGCGGCGCGAGGCGGATCCCGCGCATCCACGGCACCCGTCGGCCACGAACGGGCCGCGCGGGTGTCGACGCTGTCGCCGACACTGGAATCGTTCGACGAACGGCTGTCGCAGGCGTTGCTCGTGCTGGCGTCCAATCCTGGCGCCGAGGCGCACCGGCGCGTCGCGGGCGAGTACAGCCGGCTCAGGATTTTGGATATGGCGCATGAGCACTACACACGTGCGACGGATCTGGATCCGAAAGACCCGGCGTCGTTTGATGCACTGGCGCGAATCTGGCGCGACTGGGGCACGCCGCACCTCGGCCTCCCGGCTGCGTACCGCGCCGTTCGCCTCGCGCCGAAGTCAGCGGTAGCTGCCAATACATTGGGGACGGTGCTCGAGGCTACAGGTCAGCTGCGGCTCGCGCGCCAGTGGTATGCGCAGGCCATTGCCCTTGAGCCGGACGCTGCGTTCGCGCTGAACAACTTCTGTTACTCGCTGATTCTCCTCGAGCAGCCGGACGCGGTGGACGCCTGCCGGCGGGCGGTCGCCGCGGCCCCCCAGTCATCGGTGGCGAGGAACAATCTGGGCCTTGCCTATGCGGCAGCCGGCGATCTCGCGAAGGCGCGGGAAGAGTTCACACGGGTCGGCCACGCGGCCGCCGACTACAACATGGGAATCCTGCATATGGCCATGCGCGATTACCGCGCGGCGGCGCGCCAGTTCGCGTCGGCGCTGCAGGCGAATCCGTACTCCATGCGGATTGCGCGGCGGTCGCTTCAGGCACGCGTGGCTGCCGATGCTCAGGAAGGCACACGCTGATGGCGGGCCGCGAAACCGGAGCGAGACTGCACGCGCCTGCCACTCTCGACGATACGGGACTGTCGCGCGACCTCATTCTTCAGATCGTCGCCAAGACGCTGTACTTTGCGGGTGAGCTGACGGGCGTCGAATTGGCGAATCGCCTGGCCGTCGGCTTTCAGATCGTGGAACCCGTTCTCGAACTGCTTCGTCGCGATCAGCATTGCGAGATCGCAGGTGGCTCGGTCGTCGGCGCACCGTCGTACCGCTACCGTCTGACCGACGCCGGGCGCGTCCGCGCGTCGCTGTTCATCGACCAGAGCCACTATGTCGGCCCCCTTCCGGTGCCGCTCGTTCAATACACCGCGTATATGGGCGATCTCGCCAGGGCGACTGCCGCCGACGTCACACAAGACGCGATCGGCAAGGCGTTTTCACATCTGGTTCTGAGCCGCCGCGTGCTCGACCAGCTCGGGCCAGCCATTGCTGCACGCCACTCGCTCTTCGTGTACGGGCCTCCCGGAAACGGCAAGACCGTGATCGCCCAGGCGATACGCAACGTGCTGGAAGGCAACATGCTCATTCCACACGCGATCGAAGTCGAAGGGCAGATTATCCGGCTCTTCGACCCGGTCAATCACGAGCCGGTCGCCGGGCTCCCCGTTGAGCACGCACTTGAGCGCTCGCAAGAAGGCGACGCACGGTGGGTCATGTGCCGCCGGCCCTTGGTCACCGTCGGCGGTGAGTTGACGCTGGATGCGCTGGAGCTTGGACAGGCCGGACAATCGGGTTTCTATCGCGCGCCGCTGCAGTTGCTGGCGAATGGCGGCGTGCTGGTCATTGATGACTTCGGGCGGCAGCATGCGACCCCGCGCGACTTGCTCAACCGCTGGATCGTTCCGCTCGAAAGCCGCGTGGATCACCTCACGCTGCAGACGGGCCAGAAGTTCGAGGTGCCGTTTCAGGTGTTCGTCGTATTCGCGACGAACTTGAAACCGGCCGACCTGGTCGATGAAGCGTTCCTGCGCCGAATTCAGTACAAGGTGCTCGCGACCTCGCCGACCACAGCGGAATTCGTCGAGATTTTCGCCAACTACTGCCGCGACCGGAATCTGACGTTCGATCGGCGCCTTGCCGAGTCGATCGTCGCAGACGAGTTGCGTTCGAGGGGTATCCCGCTGCGCGGGTGTCATCCCCGCGACTTGATTGAGCACGCGCTCGCGCTGGCCACGTATTGCGGACAGCCGCGTGCACTGACACGCGAGCTCCTGGCGAGTGCATGTGCCACGTACTTCGTCGTCGACGAAGAACTCGAGGCAGTATGACAGCCCGGCGACCCACCCGGTGCAGTATCGGACTGGGGCTGGCGCTGGTCGCCACGATCGTCGTGCGTCCGGCGGCTCACCAGTCGCCGGTAGCCGCCAGCCATGCGGCTGTTGCGACGACCGTGCGGATTACGTCGCCGCTCGGACGGACCGGACTGGGCGGGCGCCTGCGGCTCGTGGCCCGCGTGCAGACGCCGTCGAACGCGTCCGACGAATCAGATGCCATCCGGGTTAGGTTCCTTGTCGATGGTGTGCTCGTCGGCACCGTTGAAAACGGTCCTCCGTACGCCGTCGAGTGGACAGACGAAAACCCGTTCGAGGCGCGTGAAATCGTCGCCGAGGCCGACGACCCATCCGGTGCGGTGGTGCGCGACCGCGTGGTACTGCCCCCATTCGAGATTGTCGACCTGACCGAAGTCAGGCGGATTCTGCTGGACGCCGGTGTGTACGACGAGAGAGATCGCCCCGTGTCGACGCTCACAGCCGGCGCGTTCACCGTTCGCGAAAATGACGTCGTCCAGCCGATCGACGTGGCGGCACGCGAGACGATGCCGACGACGGTGGTGCTTCTCGTCGACAACAGCGAGAGCATGTCGCGGCGGATAGCGGATGTGCGCCGCGCCGCCAAGCGATTTGGACAGACCCTGCGCAAGGGCGATCGGGTGATTATCGCGCCGTTCAACGCCCGCATTGGAGCCATTACAGGCCCGACCGACGACCCCGAGACTGTGGCTGACGCGATCGGCGCGATGCGCGCGGGCGGCGGGACCGCAATCCTCGACGGCATCATCGAAGGTGTCCGGCTGCTTGAAGGTGTTCAGGGCCGACGCGCGATCATTCTGATCACGGACGGATTCGACGAGAATAGCAAGGCCGACGTCGGCACGGCATTGACCCGTACGCAGGCCGCAGGGATCACCGTCTACGCAGTCGGCATCGGCGGCGTAGCGGGTATCACGCTGCCTGGCGAACGGCTTCTTCGCGATCTCACCGGCCGCACTGGTGGCCGCGTGTACTTCCCTTGGCGTGACTCCGAGCTGACGGCGATTGCTCATGCGGTGGCAGCCGACTCGGACAGCCGATATCTCATTACGTACACGCCGATCAACCAGAAGCGCGACGGCACATGGCGCGTCATCTCGGTCGATGCCGGCGCAGGCCTTCGCGTTCGGACGCGAGCCGGGTACCGGGCGCCGGCACCTCCGCCGATTCGACCGACTATTGAATTCTCGATCGCGAACGCATCGAGGGAATCCCTGGAAGTCTCCCCCGACGATTTCGAGGTGGTGGAGAACGGCGTGGTTCAGACCGTCGACACATTTCAGGAAGCGGTCGAACCGGTTTCGATCGTGCTGACCCTTGATGCGAGCGGCAGCATGCGTCGTGCGGCCGCGGACGTGCGCCGGACGGCCGCAGATTTCGTGGCGGCTGTGAGGCCGGAAGACAGCCTGTCCCTAATCATGTTCGCGGATCAGCCGACGCTGGCACACCCGCTGACAACACAGCGCCAGCGATCGCTGGACGCCATCGCCAAGTACGAGCCCGTGGGCGGTACGGCGCTCTACGATGCCGCATGGACCTCGCTGGAACAGCTTAAGGACGTACCCGGGCGGCACGCGATTGTGATTCTCAGCGATGGCCGCGATGAGAATAATGCCGGCACCGCTGCTGGAAGCGTGCACGCGCTGTCCGAGGTCATGGAGCTCACGCGGAGGGTTGGCGCCGCCGTCTTCACGATCGGTCTGGGTAGCCGTGTCGACCAGGCCGCCCTCACGCGGCTCTCGCAGGAATCAGGGGGCGAGACGTATCTATCGCTCGACGCGGCAGAGCTCAGCACGCAGTTTCAGCTCGTCGTGGACAACCTGCGCCGGCGTTACCGCGTGGGCTACACATCGACCAATTCGGAGAACGATGGGCAGTGGCGGCAAGTCGAGATCCGGCCGCGACGCGAGGCGCTCGCCGTGGCCGCGCAGCGCGGGTACTTTGCCCCGGAGCCATGACCTGGCATCCACGGCCGTGGCGGCGGTCGGTGTGAACGCGGGCAGGGCTGCTGATGCGTCGCGTCATTCACCTCCTTCTCGTCATCGTGATCGTGTTCGTCGTTCGCGCGTGCGGGCCCGACAACAATCCGCTGTCGACCTTCGGTTATTCGGTCGCCACGCGGACCGGTCTGGTCGCGGCTGTCCGTGTGATCCGAGACGACGCTGCACCTCAAATGGCTCGTGCCCTGCGGCCAGTGTGGAACGGGCTGTACAACGGCATCTGGTCCGTCCTGACGACGGCGGTTGATTCGTTTGCCGACTCCCCAGCGCGCCTCGGGAGACGCATGGTCGCTGTTCTTGACGGAACGGCGGCGGCGACGCGTCGCGTCCTCGTCGGTACGCCGCGAGACGGTCGCGCGCAGCCGAATAACGGCTCCGAGGATCAGAAAGCAGGACCTCGCTGACGCGGGCGGCGTCATTCGAGTCGGTCATGAGGCAGCCAAAGGTCGCCGTACGAGGGGTCTTCTGGGCCTCACGCGGCATTAAGGGCATCACTGGCCGGGCTTCGTCACTCCTGACGCGTGGCTGCCGAGTTGCAATGGCGGAGATGAATGCATCATGGTGTCTGATCAGATACGCTCCGCGGCGACGTCAACGTTGTTCGCTCCCGAACCCATTGAGTTCGAGCTTGCCGTACGCAGCCGGTCCTGGGAATGGCTGCTGGCATTACGCCTTCGTCTCGCTGTGGATCTGCAACTTCTTGATGAGCACTGCACGCCGATGTTGAGCCGCACGCAGGCGTCGCTGCCCGTGGACATCGTGGCACTTCTGCGATCCGAAAAGCCTGCGGTTCGAAACGCCGTCTTGGCGGCTCTGCGCACACGACTTCCGCAAACGCTGGTCGTCGGCTCCGCACGGGTCATCTGTTTTCCGATCAGCGCAGAGCGCGTCACTCGCGGCGTGTTGATCGCCGCAAGGGTGGACACGGCAGGAGCGCAGGAGGGTGAGCGCGCCACGGCCGAACTGCTCTCCGTCGGCGAATGGTTGTGCAACGGCGTCGAGGCTCACCTGTCTTCAAGCGCTGGCGACGACCTCAAGCGCGTCTCGACGCTGCTGGAGGTGCTTGACGCGGCCGCCGCCGGCGGTTCCGACCGCGAGGTGCTGCTGGCATGGGCCGAAGTGCTTGCCGTGTGGCATGACACGGATGTCTATGCCTATGTGGACGATCTGCGCGGCCACTTCGTTTATGAAGCGGCGCTTCCAGGCGCGGCCGCCTCCGCTATGCCTGCCATCATCGATGCCGCGGTCCTGCCGGAGAGCTCGGAGCTGGTCGTCTTATCGAAAGCGGACGCGGAGCGGCTGCAGTTGGTGACCGGCCAGGATGTGACCTTGTGGAGGACACGGAGCCACCCCGGATGGCTCCTCGTGCTCTGCGGCGCCGGTGCGGCACACCATGGCGTGAGGGTTCGTGTGTACGCGAGACTCCTGGAGCAGGCGATGCGGCACGGCGCCCAGGCGTCTGCGGAACGGTGCGTGGTGGCGATGAGCAGTCACCTGTTCAATGACGACCAGCAGGACCAGCACAACGCCGAGCAGGCCGCCGGAGAGCTGCGGGAGATTCTCGGGCTTGCTGTGGTCTCAGTCATCGTCAGATCGGTTGCCGGCGCGCCGCTCATCGTGGTTGACGACTGGGAGCGAACGGAAGTGCGTACGCATGACCCCGCATCTCGTCTCGTCGTCCTCCGGCGCGTTGAGGACCAATTCTCGCTGGTGCTCGGTGTCGCAAGAGCCGACGGACGGCACATCACGCCCCAGGAAGTCAAGGTCGTCGAGGTCGCGGCTGACCTGCTGGAGCGATGGGCCATGCGCGTCGTACGACGCTCGCACGCAGCCGAGCGCCGATCAGCGCCACGGCGGTTCGACGACGTGGTCGAGGAATTTGCGGCTCACGCCGTGGAACGAGGCGTGCCCGTGACAGCCGTCGTGGTGTCATTACGGGACCGATCGTTCGCTTCCGTCCTGACCCAGGACACCATGGCCAGACTCAGAAAGCACATGCGCGCCTCAGACCTCGTGGGGATGCTCTCAGAGGGGGAAATCGGCCTTCTCCTCCACGGGACGCCGGTTACCCAGGCGCCGCTCGTTGCTTCGAGGGTTCGCCAGATCATGCAGGAGTCGGATGCCGTCGTGGGCTCTATCGGAGTCTCGATCGGATTCGCCAGCCGAAATCCCGGCGATCCCAAACCGGGACCGATCTTGCGCGATGCGCGCGCCGCCGTAGGCGCTGTGTAACCACGGGCCACGCTTTCATCGAATGCCCCGACCGCTCGGCGACCGCCGCGCCCACGTCCGTCTCGAAGCCGTCGGGTCGCTCCATGGCACGTTCGGAGCGACGGCATCGGCCCGTGTCATCAACGTCGGCGAAGGAGGAGCTCTGATCCTGGCTCCGGTACCCCTGACGCTCTACTCGCTTCACAAGATCAACCTGACGCTCGGCGGATACGAGCTGGGGCTTGATGCCCGGGTCTGTCACGTTCGTCTCGCCGCGCAGGCGGAGAATGCGGACGGCCCCTACGAAGTCGGGCTGGAATTCCTATCCCCGCCTGCTGCGCTCGGTGTGATCCTCAGCAGTGACTCGTTATGAGACCGCACGGAGCGGAACGCCTCAGCGGAAAACCGCAGGAATCCAGAGCAAACACCGGTCGAACTCAGATTCTTGTCGGTTTCGCACGCCTTCAATTCCGCCATCGAGGCGGTAAGGAGGTGCTCTCGCGTGAGATGGTTCGGGCCGTGGCGGTGCCCGCAATGTGGCCGGGCACTTGCAGCTGAGCCGCCGACGCGAAGCGCGCCCCGGGGACAGCGCGGTGTCGGTGCAGGAAGGCTGTGGAAGAACGGAGAAGACATACTCGACGGGTGATCGACGGTGAGTTCGCGACCATTCCTGTTGTGACGGCCCTGCGAGTCGTCGACATCAGCATGGCTGGGGTGCTGTTTCAATGCGCGCGGCCGTTCTCGGTCGGCGCTCGCGGAACGTTGCGCCTCAGCTTGGGGGGGGCTCCATTTGTCGCTGAACTTTGCATACGCCGTGTGTCACCGGTCGGTGATGATGGCCGCGAATACCGGGTTGCTGGAACGTTTGTGACCCCCAGCGCTGAGCACCGGCAGCTGATTGAACGATTCACGATCGCATAACGAGGACATGTGGAGAGTACCGCGACAGTAGCGTCCATTTCGGCGGTGCGGTTCAAAGGGGATCTTCAGATGCTCGGGCGGAGTGCCGCAATCCTTGCCCTGCAGCAGGAAATCGCCCGTGTTGCGCGGTCCGACGCGAAAGTCCTGATCACGGGAGAAAGCGGTGTCGGAAAGGAAATTGTCGCCCGCAGCATTCACGCGCTGGGGCCACGAAGCACGCATGTGTTTGCGCCTGTGAACTGCGGGGGGCTGCCGGAAACGCTGCTCGAATCCGAACTGTTCGGACACATGAAAGGCAGCTTCACCGGTGCATACAGGGACAAGCCCGGTAAGCTCGAAAGCGCACACCACGGGACCGTGTTTCTCGACGAAGTGGGCGAGATGACGCCTCGGATGCAGGGCCTGCTGCTGCGGTTTCTTGAGACAGGCGAACTCCAAAAGGTCGGCGCTGACGACGGCGGCCGGGTCGTCGATGTGCGGATCATCGCCGCCACGAACCGCGACCTCCGCTCACTTGTCGTCCAGAGTGCTTTCCGCGAGGATCTATTTTACCGCCTGAACGTCATCCACATCGTCGTGCCGCCGCTTCGCGATCGGCGCGATGATATTCCCTTCCTCGTGTCGCACTTTCTGCGGCAGGTCGGGCACCGGAATTCGTCGTCGGTAACGAGCATTTCGCCTGAGGCGATGCAGGTAATGCTCGACTATACCTGGCCCGGCAACGTCCGGGAGCTGGAGAATGTGATCGAGCGGCTGGTGGTGACGGCCGCCGGACCGATCGTGCAGGTGAACGATCTGCCGCCGGACCTTCGTGTCACCGATCACGTCGCGCTGCGGCCGAAACGGGAACGCCGGCGAACCATCGTCGACGATCTGTACAAGCGCATGCGGGAACAGCGGGAGTCCTTCTGGGCGTCAGTCTACCCGCTGTTCATGGATCGCGAGCTGACGCGTCCTCAGGTACGTGAGATTGTCCGGCGAGGACTCGAGGAAGCACGAGGCAATTACAAAATCGTCTCGCGCCTGTTCAATATGCGGGAGCCGCGCGATTACAAACGTTTCCTGAACTTCCTCAGGAAGCACGACTGCCAGGTTCCATTCAAGGACTACCGATAGCTCCGCGTTCGCTACCTGATACCCGAGAGCGCCAGGTCGGCTGGAACGGCCGGCTGAGGGTACGTGACCAGCCCATGGCGAAACGCGTAGACGGCCAGCTCGAATCGATCGCCGAGATCGAGCTTGTCGAGGATGGAGGTGAGGTGATTGCGGACCGTCGCCTCGCTGATGAACAGGCGGTCGGCAATGTGGCGATTCTTCAGTCCTTCGCCCACCAGGTCGACAATTTCCCGCTCTCGTCGTGTGAGTGACTGAATCTTCAGTGTTTCAGGGTCGACATCTCTTCGTCGGCGCGTCATCCGAGCCAGCACGCCGGCGGTCGTGCTGCGGTCGACCCACAGCTCGCCGGCGTGGACCTTTTCAATCGCCTTGATCAGCACATCGGGGCTCTGATCCAGCAGGACGATCCCCGATGCGCCGGCCTCAACCGCTTCTGCATGCAGGCGGGGATCGCACGTGGCCGTGACGACAAGGACGCGCGTGTGCTCGCAGGCCGCGAGCAGATCCGGGAGTGCGGCAACAAGACGCTCGCCGGCGATATCGGCGTCGGTGAGAACCAGGTCCGGTTGCTCGGTCTTGATGCCCGCACACGCCTCCGATCGGGTCGCCGCTTCACCAACCACCTGCAGCCCGCGCGCCTCGAGCAGGCACCGCAGGCCTGCGCGGATAAGCAGATGGGGATGCACGAGAACAATCTTGATTCCGTCACTCCGCACAATGTGCCTCGATCCTTCAGGGTGCTGCGGTTCCATTCCGGGCGACATTGCAAATCTCACTCCTGAGTTGTCGCCACCGTTCAGCGTCAGGTGCCAGTTCAGAACCGGAAGTCTGGTCATGTGCGGACTCCAGGTCTCTGTTAGGCGGACTTCTGATACGTCTCCGAGGCCGGAGCATCCGCGATCACACCGAATGCGACGGTCTTGCATCGGCGCGAAATGTGAACAGCGGAGGGAATCCGGCCCCGCGCGGGTCGCTATGGGAGCAGCGTCCCCTTCGAATTGAGACGTGGGTCCATTACGAGCTGCCGCGGCGCCCGATACAGTCACGCTGTTGAAAGGGTCACCACGATGAAACGAAGGCTCAAAGCCCTGACCATCCTGACGGGAATGCTTGTGCTCCTCGGCGTCGGCACCGCTGCACAGCAGCTCCCGGCCATCCCGCAGTCGCCGCTGCCAGGCGATGCGTCCGCGACGGACCCATGGACGAGCGGACGCTACCGCCTGACACCCAGCGATGTGCTCGAGCTGACGTTCCCGCACGTCCCGGAATTCAACCAGACGATCACGGTTCAACCCGACGGATACGTGACGTTGCAGAACGTGGGCGACATTCGCGTTCAGGGACGGACTCTTCCGCAGCTTCAGCAAGCGCTGTACGACGCCTATGAGCCGATCCTGCGGCAACCGGTGTTCACCATCGTGTTGAAGGAGTTCGACAAGCCCTTCTTCATCGTCGCCGGCGAAGTCAGGACGCCAGGCAAGTACGAGCTGCGCGGCGCGCTCACCGTGACCCAGGCGCTCGCCGTTGCCGGCGGTTTCACCGGCCAGGCCAAGCATTCGCAGGTCATCCTGTTTCGCCGGTTCACCGACGAGATGCTTGAAGTCAAAGAGATCAACGTCAAGGCGATGTACGCGCATCGGGACCTGCAGGAGGATCACATCCTGCGGCCTGGCGACACCATCCTGGTGCCGAAGAATCTCCTGTCCCGGATCGCGCCGTTCATCCCGACGCCGGGGCTCGGCCTGTATCTCAACCCGTTCAACTAATCGCGGAGCGTAATCCATGCGCGATGACTCTCTGTCCTTCGACCGTCCGAGTGCGACCCTGCGCGAGCTGGTGGCGCCGCTCGCGAGGCACTCAAAGGCGCTTGTCGCCACATTCCTGATCGTCCTGAGCGGTGCGGGCGCAATTGCGTGGCTGATGCCCGCCGAGTACGAGGCGGACATGACGCTGCTCGTACGCCGGGAGCGCGCCGATCCGATTGTCAGCGGCGGGCCGAACGTGGCCTATCAGCCGTCACCGGACGTCAGCGAGGTGGAGCTGCTGTCAGAGGTCGAGCTCCTCAAGAGTCGTGATCTGCTGGAGCAGGTCGCGGTGGATGCCGGTCTGCATCGCCCCGCGCAGTCCACTGATCGAGCTGAGGAAGCGGAGGGACGCACACGGGCCCTGCGCCGGCTGCAGTCGCGCGTACGGGTCAAGCCGGTGCGCCGCACGATGATGATTTACGTGAGCTATACCGCACCGACTCCGCAGGAAGCACATCGGGTCCTGGAGTTGCTGGAAGAGCGGTATCTCGAGAAGCACCTGGCGGTGCATCGCGCGCCGGCTACGCATCAGTTCTTCACGGAGCAGGTGGAACGCGCGCGGAACGAACTGCGCGAAGCGCAGCAGCGGCTATCGGAATTCGGTCGCCGAGAACAGGTTGTCGCGCCCGAGCAGGAGAGGACAGCGGTGTTGCAGCAGCTGACGGCATTCGAAACGGCCCTGCAGCAGGCGCGAGCCGAGGCTGCGGACGCCACCCGTCGGCTGACCTCCACCGAACAGCAGCTCGCCGGAACGCCGGATCGCCAGGTGACGGCGGTACGCACCGGCACCAACGCCACGCTTATGGGCCAGCTCAAGTCGCGAATCCTTGAAATGCAACTCCGGCGGGACGATCTGTTGCGGAAGTTCACACCGTCGTACCTGCCGGTCGTCGAGCTCGAGTCGCAGATCGCCCTCACGCGCGCGGCGCTCGAGCGAGCCGAACAGTCTCCGATCTTGGACGAAACGACGGATCAGAACCCGACGCATCAGTGGCTGCGCACAGAAGTCGCGCGCATCCGCCCCGAGCGAGAGGCCTTAAGGGCCCGTGCGGCCGCGATTGCGGCGACGGTTGACGAATACCGCCGTCGGGCTCGTCGTCTCGACGAACAGACCGTGGAGCAGGAGGAGCTGGTTCGCGTTGTCAAGGCGGCCGAGGAGGCCTATGTCCTCTACGGGCAGAAAGAGGAACAGGCCCGCATTGCAGACGCCCTCGACCGGACGAGGATCGCCAACGTTGCGCTGGCGGACGCCCCTCAGGTGCCGCAGTCGCCCTCGAACACTCGCCGAGCGCTGATTCTCTGGAGTGGATTCTTCAGCGCGCTGATCGCGGCGCTCGGCACGGCGTACCTGCTCGACTGGCTCGTGCCGCGATTCCATTCGGCGCGTGACGTGCAGGAATCGCTGCAGATTCCAGTGCTGGCGTCGGTCGCCATATCCGCAGACTGATCGTCGTAGGGGGTCCGGTGTACGAAGCGTTTTTTGGTCTCCGTGAGCGACCGTTCGATTTGACCCCGAACCCTCGATATTTATTGCTCACGCCGACCCACCGGGAGGCCCTGGCGAATCTCGAATACGGGATCGCCGCCGCAAAGGGGCTGACCCTGCTGATCGGCGAGGCGGGAACCGGGAAGACGACGCTCCTGCGGCGCGTCCTCGCGCTGCGGATGTCGACTGCCGGCAGCCAATGCGTCTACTTGAATAACCCTGCCCTCTCGCGGGGCGAGTTCTACGAATTCCTGACGGCGCAATTTGGGCTGACGCCGGACGCGGCCGGCTCGAAGGCCCGGTTTCTGGAAGCGCTGGAACTCGACCTGCGGCAGCGTCAGATCGCAGGCATGACCCCGGTCCTGGTGATCGATGAGGCGCAAAGCCTGCCGGACGAACTGCTCGAAGAGGTCCGCCTGCTTGCCAATATCGAGACCGACACCGCCAAGCTGCTGCCCCTCGTCCTGGCCGGGCAGCCGGAACTGGCCGTGCGGCTCAATCAGGCTGGGCTGCGCCAGCTCAAGCAGCGGGTGACCCTGCGGTGCGAGATTGCACCGCTCACCCTGGCGGAGACGGCCGCCTATATCGCCGGACGGATCCGGCTCGCGGGCGGCGATGCGCCGTCGCTCATGTCGCGTGACGCGGTCATCCGCGTGTTCGAGTACTCCGCCGGCGTTCCACGCCTCATTAGCGTGCTGTGCGACAACGCACTGATGACCGCGTTCGCAGCCGGACAACGGCCGATCGACGCCGACATGATCCGCGCTGTCGCACGCGACTTCGACCTTTCGCCGATGCCAGGAGGCGGTCGTGGGTCACCGGGGTTCCGCACAGTGGGTCCTGCGACGCAGGCCATCGGATGGCGGGCAACGGTTTCAAAGTTGCCGTGGCTCCGTATCCGTGGGGCCTTTCGTCACCAGGAGCAGCTGTCATGAGCCGAATCGCCGATGCCTTTCTCAAGGCGGGCCATCCAGAGATTCAGCGCCCGCCTCTTGCGCCCGTGGAGACGCTCACCGGCCCGCTCGACAGTGCCGCGACGGTGGCGGCCCCCTGGAACTTCACCGACGTTGACGGCGACGCCCCGCGTCCTCGCCCCGTCGCGGTTCATCGCGCGTCGGCTCCGCCTGCCGCCCTTCGGCGAAATCAACCGGAATTCATCGAACTCGTGCAGCGTGTGTTCAGGCCGGCGACTGCGGAACCGATCGCGCGTGTCGTCATGCTCGCGCCGCTTGGCGACGCAGTGGCGCGTCGTCCGGTCAGTCTCGAGATAGCAAGGACGCTGGCGTCGTATGGCACCGGGACCGTCTGTGTCGTCGATGCGAGTGGGGGGGCATCCGCCCTGCACCACTATGCCGGCGTGCCACCAGGTCCCGGGTTGAGTGATGCCCTGTTGGCGAGCGGCCCGGTCTCGTCGTTTGCCGTGGCGTTGGACCCGCAGATCTCGCTCGTCCCCGCTGGTGAAGAGGCGTGTGCGACGCCCGGGTGGCTGCCTGACGCACTCTCACGGGCGGTACGCCAACTCTCAGCCCGATTCGATTTCCTCATCATGCAGGGGCCACCAATTGCCGAGGCGTCGGCGGTCGCCGCCATGTTGACCCTGGCGCCGGCTGTGGATGGGGTCCTGCTGACGATCGATATAGACCGGACGCGGCGTGACGCGGCCGGCGACATCGTCCGCCGCCTGCGTGCGAGCGGAGTGACGCTTCTTGGCGCTATCGTGGTCAACGGTCAGAAGGTAGATCCGCGGACCTCAAGCTTCAGCGTGATGGTCGAGGCGTGAGTACAGCCACTGCCGCCTCGGCGCCACTCAAGCTGCCTGCATTTGCGGCGTTGCGCGGCGTGACGCGCCCCACCCGACCCTCCGGTCGCCGCGCGGTACGCAGCGTGGCCCTGGACACGGCCACTGTGTTCGTGGCGGTCGCGGTTGTCCTCGGCATGGCGAATCCGCGGCTGATTCCGGACCGGTTCGACGCGCTGCTCTCGGCACCGATCACGCTCCTACACGTGCTTGGGTTGATTGGGCTGTCGGTCGCCTTGCCCCTATTCTTCCGCGCATTCGGGATGTACCGGATTCGGCCGGGCGACTCCCATAAGGCCGAAACGCTGCGGGTGGCCGGGGCCATGGCTGCCTGCACGGCCGTCGCCGCGATTCCTGCGCTCGCTGGACTGTGGCACGTGCGGTTCGTGGATCTCTTCGGCGTGTGGGGTCTCGGCACGGCGATGCTGCTGACGACACGCATGGTCTGGCGCGCGATGCGGCGATCGCGGCGCCTGCGGACCCCGCGTCGAATTCTAATCGTGGGCGCTGGGCCCCGCGGCGCCGCCATTCGCGATGCGTTGTCGGCCGATGAACAGGGATGCGAGATAGTCGGGTTCATCGATGACGACCCCGCGGTGCCGGCGCCGCCGCGTGTCGCAGCCCACATCATCGGCGGGATGACATCCCTCGAATCGCTGCTGATGCAGCACGCGGTCGATGAAGTGTTCATCGCGTTGCCCGTCAAGTCGCAGTATCGACAGATTGAAGAGGCACTGCGCACGTGTGAGCGTGTCGGCGTCTGCGCCAAGTACCGGGCCGATCTCTTCGAGACCGAGCTGGCCTGGCCCAAGTATGAGCCGGCGGACGGACACGTCGTGACCATGCAAGTGGCGCCGGACGACTATCGCCTGACCGTCAAGCGCCTGATCGACGTCGCCGGATCGGCTGTGCTGCTTGTGCTGCTGGCGCCGGTTATGGTGGCGTCCGCTGTGGCTGTGAAGATCACCAGTCCCGGTCCGATCTTCTTCGCCCAGGAGCGCTTCGGCCTCAACCGCCGCCGCTTCCGGATGTTGAAGTTCCGGACGATGGTGGTCAATGCGGAGCAGCTCCAGTCCATGCTCGAGGATCGCAACGAGGTCGACGGCCCGGTGTTCAAGATCTCGAACGATCCACGTGTCACGCCGGTGGGGCGGTGTCTCCGGCGCACGTCGCTTGACGAACTCCCACAGCTGTTCAATGTGCTCTGGGGCGACATGTCGCTGGTCGGGCCTCGGCCGCTGCCGCTACGGGACGTTCAGCGATTCACGCGCGCAGGCGATATCCGCCGCTGCAGTGTCCGTCCGGGAATCACCTGCCTCTGGCAGGTGAGCGGCCGGAACAACCTGACGTTCGATCAGTGGATGCGCCTCGATCTTCAGTACATCGACGGCTGGTCGCTGCTCCTGGATTTCGAAATCCTGGCGCGCACGCTGCCGGCGGTGCTGAAGAGAACGGGCGCGCACTAGACCAAGGAGAGTCTGATGCAACAGACGAAGGTGCTGGTGACCGGCGCGGGTGGGTTCATCGGACATGCGCTCGTGTCGTTCCTGAAGGCGCGCGGGTACTGGGTCCGCGGCGTCGACCTGAAGAATCCCGAATACGCACCGACGCAGGCGGACGAGTTCGAGCTGCTGGATCTGCGCCGTTGGCCCGATTGCCTCGAAGCCACGCGCGGTGTCGACGAGGTGTACGCGCTGGCTGCGGATATGGGAGGCATGGGGTTCATCTCCGCTCACCACGCCGAAATCCTGCACAACAACGTCCTGATTAATACGCACACGCTGGAAGCGGCGCGGCGAAACGGCGTGCGGCGCTACCTGTACACGTCGTCGGCGTGTGTCTACCCCGAGTACCGGCAGATGGAGACCGATGTCGTCCCGCTGCGCGAAGAGGACGCGTACCCCGCGGCGCCGCAGGATGCCTATGGGTGGGAGAAGCTCGTGTCCGAGCGGCTGTGCATGCACTATCGCCTCGATCACGGTGTCGAAACCCGTATCGTCCGCTTCCACAACATCTTCGGACCCCTCGGCACCTGGGTGGGCGGCCGCGAGAAGGCGCCGGCGGCGCTGTGTCGAAAGATTGCCTACGCCAAGCTCACGCCCGACCCGATGATCGAGGTCTGGGGGGACGGCGAGCAGACACGATCGTTCTGCTACATCGATGACTGCATCGAGGGCATCTACCGGCTCATGCGCTCCGATTATCACGAGCCGCTCAATCTCGGACAGGACCGCATGGTAACAATCAATCAGCTGGCCACCATGATCGCCTCGATTGCCGGGATCGACGTCACCGTGAGGCACGTACCGGGCCCGCAGGGTGTCCGCGGCCGCAACTCCGATAACACCCGCCTGCGTGCGGTGCTTCGATGGGAACCTGCGATCAGTCTGGAGGCAGGCCTGGCGATCACCTATGACTGGATCGAGAGCCAGGTGCAGGCCGCTGGTGGCATGCAGGACGCCGGTGAGCTGGTCAGCCATGCCGGGTGACGGAGCGGCCGCAGATCGATTCGACGTGCTGGGTGTCCCGGTCAGTGCGCTGACGCGAGCCCATGCGCTCGACACCATCGACCTCTGGATTCGACGTCGAACTCCGCATTACGTCTGCGTGACTGGCGTCCACGGGGTCATGGAGAGCCAGCGCGACGAGGAGCTTCGGAAGATTCACGAGATGGCCGGAATGGTGACGCCCGACGGCATGCCGCTCGTCTGGCTCGCCCACGCCAAAGGGCTCTCGTCCGTTGAGCGCGTCTACGGCCCTGACCTGATGCTCGCGTGTTGTGAGGCGGGCGTTTCGAAGGGGTATCGACACTTTCTCTATGGCGGAGCGCCTGGCGTCGGAGAGCGGATCGCGCAGCGGCTCAGCCGGCGTTTCCCCGGTCTCGTCGTGGCCGGCATGTACTCGCCTCCGTTCCGGCCGCTGACGTCCGACGAAGACGCTGCCCTGGTCGATCGTATCAACGAAACGCGGCCCGACATCGTGTGGGTTGGATTGAGCACGCCCAAGCAGGAGCGGTGGATGGCCGCGCATGTCGGCCGTGTTGAAGCGCCAGTGCTGATCGGCGTCGGAGCGGCATTCGACTTTCATGCGGGCATCAAGCGCCAGGCGCCACGCTGGATGCAGCGCAGCGGGCTTGAATGGTCGTTTCGACTCGCGACCGAGCCGCGCCGGCTGTGGAAACGGTACGCGACGAACAATCCGCAATTTGTCTGGAAGATCGCCATCCAGATGATTGGCGGGGGAGGCAGGGGGGCCTTGTGAAGATTCTCCTTTTGGGCGCCGGTGGATTCGTCGGTTCACATCTGGTGGAGCATCTCATCGCGCGCGGGCAGCACGACGTCGTCGGTGTGGATGTGGCCGAGGACAAGCTCGAAGGCATCGCCGGGCCGCGGTTCTCGTTTCACGTCGCCGACATCCGCTGCAATCCGGAACTGATCGACCGGCTGATTCGAGACGCCGATCTTGTCGTCGATCTAGTGGCGTATGCGAACCCCAGCATGTACGTCAGTGCCCCGCTCGAGGTCTTTGATCTGAATTTCATCCAGAACCTGGAGATCGCGCGCCGGTGCATGGCGCACCGCCGCCGCCTGATTCAATACTCATCGGCAGAGATTTATGGCAAGGCGGGAACAGGCGCGGTGTGCCACGAAGATACCACCGATTCCGTCCTGGGCGCGGTCGGGAAACATCGATGGATCTACGCCACCGGCAAGCTGCTGCTCGAACGCGTGCTGCACGCCCACGGTGCGGCCGGCGATCTCGAATACACGATCGTCCGGCCCTTCAATTTTCTCGGCTCGCGGATCGATTATCTCGTTCCCGCCGGGGCGATGGGCGGTCCGCGCGTGTTTCCCCATTTCATCTCGGCGTTGCTCAGCGGCGGTCCGATACGCCTGGTCAATGGCGGGCACGTCCACCGGACCTTCCTTCACATCGAGGACGCGAACCAGGCGTTCCAAACGCTGCTGGATCATCCAGCGGAGACGCGCAATCAGATTTTCAATATCGGCAATCCTGACAACAACGTCACAATCCGCGATTTGGCCGCGCTGATGGTGCAACTGTATGAAGAGCTCACGGGAGAGCCTCCGGTGTCCCGCGTGGAGCACGTGGAGGGCGAACGGTTCTATGGGCCAGGCTACGAAGACGGCGATCGGCTTCCTCCCGATATCAGCAAGCTTACGCGGCTCGGATGGAGGCCGCGCTACGACCTTGTGACGACCTTGCGCGAGACCATGCAGGCCTATCTGGAGTCAGGCGCGAAGACCGCGCCCGCAGAACCGAACATGACGGCGGTCCATTCCGCGCCGGCGTAGGTGGAGACAGAGGTGAGTTCCACTACAGGGCTTTCTGCTGACCGATGGCCGGCGGGTCTCGTGTTCGGGGCCGCCGTCGTGGGTGTTGCGATCGTCGCAGCCGCCCTGACGGTGTCGGGCCCGATAGCAGTGGGCGTGCTTGCCGGTGCGTTCCTGGTTGTGGCGTTCACCGTACGGTTCGCCGACGCGCTGCCCGCGCTGTTTCTCAACGGAATGACCGTCCTGCTGGCCGGCTATGCGTTGTTCGGCCGCAGCTTTGCCTATGTAGGCGTTCCACCTGTGTACGTCGGCGAGATCGCACTCGCTGCCGGCGCCTTGACCACTCTCTTCATTACACGAAACGTCCTCCAATTGATGGCTCTGCGTCAGACGTGGTTGCTATTCGCGCTGGCCGCGTGGAGTGCATGCCAGACGGTACCGTATGTGTCTACGTATCGCATGGACGCGCTCCGCGACGCAGTGTTGTGGGGCTACGGCGGATTTGCGGTCATGTTCGCTGCTGTCGTCCTGTCGACAGATCAACTGGGGACAATCGTTGCTCGATATGGTCGGGCGATTCTATTGTTTGTCGCCTGGGTTCCGGTGCTGTATGCGCTCGTGAGACTGTTTGGCGACTACATCCCTACTCTGCCTGGAACGGAGGTGGCACTGCTCTCCTTCAAGATGGGTGATGCTGGCGTTCACCTTGCGGGTGCTGCCGCGTTCGCCCTTACTTTCGGAACAGCAACCACATTTGGTGCCGCATGGTCGCAGCGCCAGAAGTGTTTCTTCTGGGCTGCGTGGATCGCGGGCGTGGCGTGCGTGCTCGCTCAGAACAGGGGCGGCTTCCTTGCGGTAGTCGCCGCAGTGGCGGTGCTCGCAGCCGTAAATCCGATGGCTATTGGCCGCCGTATCGCGGTTGGGGTGGGTATTGTGACGATTGTCGTCGGATCGTTGGCACTCGCACTGACCTTGGATGGCAACGCGTCGCCTGCGGGCTCATCTGATGACCGCACGCTGTCAGGCGGTCAATTCGTCGCGAACCTTGCCAGCATCGTCAGCCCGGACGCGGACTACGTGCTTGGCGAATCGCGCCAGTGGCGTCTCGACTGGTGGGCCGCAATTCGCGAGTACACGCTGTGGGGCGAGTACTTCTGGACGGGCAAGGGATTCGGAGTCAATCTCGCGGATGACGACGGGTATAGGGGGGCGTCAGAGGATGCCCCGCTTCGAAGTCCGCATAACGCGCACATGACCTTTCTGGCCAGAGCCGGCGTGCCTGGCATCGCACTGTGGATCCTCCTGAATGTCACGTTCGCCGTTGGTCTGCTACGCGCGTACGCACGGGCCCGTCGCCTCGGGGCCTCATCATGGGCGCATCTCGATTTGTGGTTGCTCGCGTACTGGACGGCCTTCTTGACTAACGCGTCATTCGACGTGTTCCTCGAAGGACCACAGGGTGGAATCTGGTTCTGGTGTGTTTTTGGCCTTGGGCTCGCCTCTCTCGCGGCGCAGCGATCGCTCGGCCGCGACGGAGTCAGGGGAGCGACTGGGTGATGAAGGTCCTCGCTGTTCACAACCAGTACCAGCGCCCTGGAGGCGAGGATGCGGTCTTCGAGGCGGAAACGGCGATGCTCGAGGCCCATGGCAACGAGGTGGTGCGCTATACGACCCACAACAACCGCGTGGATGAGTTCAATAAGATGAATCTCGCTCGCATCGCGATTTGGAACAATGCGGCCAGCCGCGAGATCCGTGCGCTCATCCGCCGCGAGAAACCTGCTGTGATGCACGTCCACAACACGCTGCCGCTGATCTCGCCGGCCGTGTATCACGTCGCGCGGGCAGAAGGGGTCGGCGTCGTTCAGTCTCTTCACAATTACCGGCTCCTGTGTCCCAGTGCCTTGCTGTTTCGCGATACGCACGTCTGCGAAGACTGTCTCGGTCGGGCTATTCCGTGGCCGGGCGTTGTGCACGGGTGCTACCGGGACAGCCGCGCCGCAACAGGAGTCGTCGCGGCAATGTTGGCCACGCATTGGGCGCTGGGGACGTGGACTGACGCCGTCGACACGTACATCGCGATGTCGGAGTTCGCGCGTCGCAAGTTCGTGCAGGGTGGGATGCCGCAAGCAAAAATCGCTGTCAAGCCGAACTTCGTCGCACCCGATCCAGGCGTCGGCGACCACAGTGGCGGATACGCACTGTTTGTGGGTCGCCATTCCGCTGAGAAGGGGCTGCAAACCCTGCTTGAAGCGTGGAAGGAGCTCGATGATATTCCACTGAAGATCGCGGGCGGCATACCGCCATCTGAGGTCGTAAAGAGCTCGCCAGGATCTGTAACGTGGGTCGGGCGCCCTCCGAAGGACGAAGTCACACGGCTAATGCAAGACGCCGCCGTACTTGTATTTCCATCCGAGGTGTACGAGGGCTTTCCGGTCACGATCGCCGAAGCTTTTGCGACGGGCCTCCCGGTCGTGGCGAGTCGCCTTGGCGCCATGATCGAGCTGATCGATCACGATCGCACCGGGGCTCATTTCACCCCGGGCGACGCGGCCGACCTTCGACGCGTGATGCGTCGAGTCTTCACTGACCCGGACCGCCTGAGAAGGTTGAGCCGGGGCGCGCGGGCTGACTTCGAACAGAAATATACCTGCGAGCGCAATTACGAAATCCTGAGCGGCATTTACCGTTCTGCGCTCCCATCGCACGCAACGGGGTCCGTCCGGGCTCAGCCATTGCGGCCATGAGAATCCTCGCAGTCCACAACCGGTATCAGAAGCGAGGCGGCGAAGACGCGGTCTTCGATGCAGAGACCGCGCTGCTCGAGCGGTTTGGGCACCAGGTCACGCGGCACACCGCGGACAACGCACAAATCGCGGACTCCGGCCGCGCTGCGCTCGCTGCGCGCGCCATCTGGAATGGTCAAGCACAGGCGCGGGTGCGGGACCTCATTCGCGCGCACCGTCCAGATATCATGCACGTCCACAACACGCTTGCGCTGATTTCACCAGCTATTTACAGCACGGCGACCGCCGAGGGTGTGGCGGTCGTCCAGTCGCTCCACAACTATCGGCTGCTTTGCCCGAGCGCAACGTTCTACCGCGACGGCGGCGTCTGTGAAGCCTGTCTCGGTCGGCTCACCGCCTGGCCGGGCGTGATCCATGGTTGTTATCGCCAGAGTCATACCACCACCGCCGTAGTGGCTGCGATCTCCGCCGCCCACCACATGCTCGGCACGTGGCACCGAAACGTGGACCGGTACATCGTCCTTTCGGAATTTGCGAAGCGAAAATTCGAGGAGGGTCGGGCGCTGAACAGCAAGTTCGTCGTGAAGCCGAACTTCATCGACCCAGACCCGGGCGTCGGCAGGCACGATGACGCCTCCGCCCTGTTCGTAGGACGGCTCGTTCCGGAAAAGGGGCTTGGGACTCTCGTCGCAGCTGCGGCTCGCGTCCGCATTCCCAACTTCCTTCTCAAGGTGATCGGCGAAGGACCGATGAGAGCCGACGCTCACCCAGACGTTGAGAACGTGGAGTGGCTTGGGCCGCGCTCTCGAGCGGATGTGTATGCAGTCATGAAAGCGTCTACCGTTCTCGTGTTCCCCTCCGAATGGTACGAATGCTGTCCCATGACAATCCTCGAGGCTTTCGCGACAGGGTTGCCTGTGATCGCTTCTCGACTCGGGGCGATGCCAGAAATCGTTCACGAAGGCGTCACCGGTCTGCTCTTTGAGCCGAAAAACCCGGATGACCTGGCGCGCCGGATCGAGTGGGTGATGAATCATCCGGCCGAGATCGCTCGCATGGGATGTAACGCGCGGGCGGAGTTTCAAGCCAATTACACGGCGGACCGGAATTATCGACAGCTCATGCGAATCTACGAGGGCGCAATCAGCTCAAGACGGGGTTACACAGGCGCCGAAACGGCGACCGCTAACGTGTCATCGGCAACGACGACGGCATAACTCTTTATGAAGATGATGAGCCTTGGTGTGACGGCTGGATTCGTGCTGGCTCTGGTTGCAGGAGCCGCGACATCCGTCAAGGCACAAGCCCCACCGCCAGGGAGTGGTCCGGTTCACTTCTCTGGATTCGTTCGGGTAATCGACGGCGATACGTTCGAGGTGTACATCAATGGGCACCAGACGGGGATCGGAATTATCGGCATCAAGGCCCCTATGGGAAACACGGCTTGCGGTATGGCCGCGACCCAGGCGCTCTGGGAGCTGATGGTTGAGGGCAACATCACTCTGGAAGAAGACCCGGCCATCGCATTCGACTCACGCAAGCGGCGCATGTACTACGTCGTGCTGTCTGACGGTTCTTCCCTGGCAGTGAATATGGCGAAAACCGGGTTTGTGCTTCCGACTGGGGAGGGACGCGAGAGAGAGGACATCGTATCGGCAGCGGCATCAGCTGCCACAGCGCGGTGCGCCCGACGATGACCATGAGATATATCATCGCGGGTCACCAGCAGGCTGTCCACCTCCTTGGCATCGCTCTCATGGCGCTGGCCGCCCTCGTCGGTGAAGGCCTGCAGCGTCCGGTGCTAGGGCAGAGTCTTCCAGCAGGTTTCGTCGACACCGTCGTCGTGGGTGGCCTGAATCTTCCTACGGCGTTCACGACGCTCCCCGATGGAAGGCTCCTCATTGCCGAGAAGAACGGCCTTGTACGCCTGTTCAAGAATGGCGTCCTCCTGTCGACGCCGTTCATCGACCTTCGCAGCTCCGTCAACGACTACTGGGATCGGGGGCTTCTCGGCATCGCCGCGGACCTCGACTTTTCTACGAACGGGTACGTCTACCTCCTGTACACGTACGAGAACAATGCGGCCGACTATTCGGGCCACAAGAGTGGACGTCTCACTCGGGTCAGCGCGTCCGGTGACATCGCGGCACCCGGAAGCGCGGTCACGATCCTCGGAACCACGGTCGGGAGCGGGTGCAACAATTTTCCCGCTGGCACAGACTGCATTCCATCCGAAAGCCCGTCGCATTCAGTCGGCGGGATCAGGGTGTCGAGCGACGCCACGCTCTTCGTCTCACTGGGCGACGGGGCAGAGTTCAATATCGTGGACGACGATGCCCTGAGAGCGCAGAACCTCGACAGCCTCTCCGGCAAGCTCTTGCACATCACGCGGACGGGAGCGGGCGTGTCCACGAATCCGTTTTGGACCGGCAACGCCAGCGAGAACCGCTCCAAGGTGTTTGCATATGGGCTGCGAAACGCATTTCGGATGGGGCTGCACCCGAACTCAGACCTTCCGTACCTCGGTGATGTCGGGTGGGGCGAGTGGGAAGAAATCAATGCCCCCAATGCCGCGTCTCCAAGTGTGAATCTCGGATGGCCATGCTATGAGGGTCTGCTCCATCAGAGCGGATACGAGCCGAAGGCGGTCTGCCAGTCACTGTACGCACTCGGCCCGAGCGCCGTTCAGATGCCGGTCATCTCGTACTATCACAACTCGGGAGGGAGTTCTGCGGTTGTCGGCGGCACCTTTTACACGGGCGCCTTGTTCCCCTCGCAGTATGACGATGCGTTCTTCTACGCCGACTACGCAGTCGGATTCATTCGGTACTTCAAGGTCGACCCGGTTGGTGTCAAGTCAGGTCCCTTGCTTGGTTTCGGCGCCAATTTGCAGGCCGCCGGCCCGGTGTATCTCGATAGCGACGGCGCGGGCCTCCTGTATGTAGCGATCAACACGGGAGAAATCCGGCGGATCTCTTACGAGACAAACGACTCGTCCATAACGTACCTCAGCGACGGGTCGTGGACCTCCATGACGAATGGTCTGGGTCCGGTGGAGCGTGATCAGAGCAATGGTGACGGAGCTACGTACGACGGTCGCGTCATCACTCTCGCAGGGTTGGGGTACGCCAAGGGCCTCGGCGTTCATGCACCTTCAGACGTGCGTTTCGCCCTGAATGGGGCATGTACGACGTTTCAGGCCGCCATAGGCGTCGACGGCGAAGTGGGTTCGAATGGCAGCGTCGTCTTTCAGGTCTGGGCTGACGGGATAAAGGTGTACGAGAGCGGCACGATGGATGGCAGTTCCGCCACTCAGGCCGTAAACCTGAATGTCAGCGGCACTGCCCAGCTACAGCTCGTTGTGACGGATGGCGGAAATGGCAACGCGCAGGACCATGCGGACTGGGCCGATGCGCGGCTGACGTGCGGACCGACGACGCCGCCGTCAGTCATCGCGACGACCCCGCCTGCCGGATCCACTGGCGTTCCGCCGACCGCGAATGTGACGGCCACGTTCTCGGAGGCGATGAACGCCGCGACGTTTTCGACGAGCACCGTGACGCTCGTGCCGCAGGGAAGCTTGACGCCCGCGGGAGCGACGGTGACGTATGACGCGGCGACGCGGACGGTGAGGCTCGATCCCTCGGCCAGTCTGGCAACGAGCACGGCGTACACGGCGACCATCAAGGGCGGCAGCGGGGGCGTAACCGACGTGGCGGGCAGCCCCCTGCCTGCGGATGTGGTGTGGACGTTCACGACCGCGGCGGCGGGCGCATCCGCGTACCTCAGTGACCTTGCGTGGACGGCGGCGGTGAATGGCTGGGGGCCGGTGGAGCGAGACCGCGCCAACGGCGATTTGGCGCCCGGCGATGGTCTGCCAATCACGTTGAACGGGGTGACATACGTCAAGGGGCTGGGCACACATGCCGCGTCGGACATCCGGTA
>MEKU01000002.1:80405-80727 GCA_001767195.1 Acidobacteria bacterium RIFCSPLOWO2_02_FULL_67_21 | reverse complement strand
CACAACCTCCACGTGCGCGGCTACAAGGAAGAGGGCACGACGACCACGCCGTTCGACATGGTCGTGCTGAACGACCTCGACCGCTTTCACCTGGCGACCGATGTCATCGATCGCGTGCCGGCACTTGGTCCTCGCGCGGCGTACGCGCAGCAAGCGATCCGCGACAAGCTGATCGAGCACAGGCAGTACATCGCCAGGTATGGCGAGGACATGCCGGAGATTCGGAATTGGAAGTGGGGCGCGAAGCAGTGATCAACCGTCAAGGTGGCCGTACGGAACAAACGAATCGCCCACGGGTGTCCATTAAGGAGGTCCAGAATGC
>MEKU01000002.1:75285-80386 GCA_001767195.1 Acidobacteria bacterium RIFCSPLOWO2_02_FULL_67_21 | reverse complement strand
GGAAGCTGGCGAAGGCGGACTATGAGCAGTTCGTGCCGGAGTTCGAGCGACTCGTCCAGCAGCACGGACCATTGCGCGTGCTGTTCGATATGACCGGATTCCATGGCTGGGAGGCCGACGCGCTGTGGGAGGACATCAAGTTCGGCATGAATCACTTCGCCGACATCCAACGGCTCGCGATGGTCGGCGAGAAGAAATGGGAGCACGGCATGGCGACGTTCTGCAAGCCGTTCACGAAAGCCACCATCCGATACTTCGATCACGCCGACGCGGCCGAGGCGCGGACGTGGTTGGGCGAAGCGTAGCAGGCTGATGCTTGGCGAAGCAGGCGTTCGGGCGAATCACGGCGCCGTCGTCTCGGTGCGTGGCAGCGTCGTGGATATACGGTTCGACGAGCACCTGCCGCCGATTCATTCGCTGCTGCGAGCCGGCGAGGGTGGGCGTATCGTCCTCGAAGTGCTGGCGCAGCACGACGCGCGCCACGTGCGTGGCATCGCGTTGACATCCACCTTGATGTCTTTGCCCTCGACCCGGCCCTCGGCACCCTTGCCTGTGATGCTTTGGAAGCCGTCCACGGGCAGCTTATTTTTCGACGCGGCGGCGATGGCTTTGGCGATCGGGTGCTCGGAATGTGCATCCACGGAGGCCGCGTAGGTGCGCAGCGTTTCCTCGGTGATGTCCTCACCCAGCATCAGCGTGTCGGTCACGCCGAATCGGCCCTCGGTCAGCGTGCCGGTCTTGTCGAAAATGACGGCCTGCAGCTTCCGAGCGCCCTCGAAGGCCACACGATTACGAATGAGCAAACCGTTGCTCGCAGCCAGCGCGGTAGAGACGGCCACGACCAGCGGCACGGCCAGGCCCAGGGCATGCGGGCAGGCGATGACCATCACGGTGACAGTGCGTTCGATGGCGAACGCGAAGTCCTGGCCCACGACGACCCGCCAGATAAAGAAGGTGATCACGCCGCCTCCCAACGCAACGATGGTGAGCCACAGCGCCGCGGTGTTGGCGAGGTCCTGGGTCCTTGATTTGCTTTCTTGTGCCTGTTTGACGAGATCGATGACCTGCGACAGAAACGAATCTTTGCCCGTGCCCTTGACCTCGATGGTCAACGACCCTTCCCCGTTGATGGATCCGCCAATGACCTTGCCGCCGGCCTTCTTGCCAACGGGTGTGGATTCACCGGTAAGCATCGCCTCATCGACCGAGCTCTCGCCGGCGACGATGACACCGTCTGCGGGAATCTTCTCACCGGGCTTGATCAGGACCTTGTCATCCACCGCCAGTTCGCTCAGCGGCACGTCCTTCACGCTGCCATCGGGCATGAGCGTGTGGGCATCGGAGGGCATGAGTTTGGCCAGCTCCTCCAACGCCCGCGACGCGCCCATCACGGACTTCATCTCGATCCAATGCCCGAGCAGCATGATGTCGATGAGGGAGGCCAGCTCCCAGAAGAACATCTTTCCGGCCAGGCCGAATACGACGGCGCTGCTGTAGACATACGCCGTGGCAATGGCGACCGAGATGAGCGTCATCATCCCGGGACGGCGGGATCTGAGTTCCTCGACAAACCCCTTGAGAAACGGCCAACCGCCATACCAGAAGACCGCGGAAGACAGACCACACAGCACGTACAGGTCGCCGGAAACACGGATCGCGTCTCCCACTCCCACCAGCGATTGGAGCATCGGCGACAGGACGAGAATCGGCACGGTCAGGACCAGTGAGATCCAGAACCGCTTCCGGAAATCCGCCGCCATGTGCGCATGGTGGGCGGGCCCCGCGTGCGCCTTCTCGGCCACGTTGTCGTGCGACGGCTCAGTGTCGGGTTCATTCTGCGTTGCGTGCTCGTGTTCCTTCATCGCGCGTCTCCTGTCGCCTCACCGCAAAGCAGAACGTCTGTCTCTCACGCTAGCGAGCGGCGCGCGCAGTCAGGACGTTGTACAGCGGCGCCCAGATCAGGGCGGCAGACCACCCGTAGCCGTAGCTCTCCACGAGACCGAGCAGGACGCTCGACCAACTGATCCACGCGAGCAATCGCAACCAGGCCATTCCGGCCACAGCAAACCGAGAGGGCCCAGCCGCTCTTCAGACCTCCTTGAGGCGCCCTGCTGCATACTTGTGCAGAAGACTCGAGATCAGCGTCTGATACGGCAACCCCTCGGCAAGCGCCCGCTTCTGGATCGCCTCCAGATCTTTGCTCGACAGGCGAATGTTCAGCCGTCGGTCCTTGCGGAACGTAGCCTTCGCGTATCGGCTGTAGCGCGTTCGTTCACGCTTGCCGCCGCGAACGGATTTCCACTCACCCCGCTCGACTGACTCGAGCAGTTCCTTCTCGTCAGCGTCAAGCTTCATCGTCGGACTCCTCACTGAGGTACTGCTTCGTGGCCTTCCGGCTCGGGATGATCGTCTTCAGGAAGACCGTGTGCTCGTCCTCCACGAACGGCACCAGGTACACGGAATCCTCGCGCCGGACGACGAAGATGCGCTGGCCGGCGTAACGGTCGGGGTTCGGATGTTCCAGAATGTCGAGCAGGTCGCCGCGCTCGATGTGGAAGACGACGTCCTCGAACCCGATGCCGCGCTCCGCCCTGAGCTTCGCGTTCTTCGCGTCGTCCCAGTCGAAGTACTTCAACGGTTCTTAGGGTAGCACACTGTGTGCCTAGTAGGCACACAGTGGCATCGGCTCCAGTGTGCCCGCCAGTGTGCCCAAACCCGGGCCGAGGACCATGCTGTGAGATCATGCCGCCCATGGCAAATGAGCAGACCATCCTCATCACGGGAGCAACCGGACAGCAGGGCGGCGCCGTGCTGCGCCACCTCAAAGACACCGGCTTCACGCTGCGGGCGATGACGCGCAAGCCGGAGGGCGACAAGGGGCGGGCGCTGGCGGGCCAGGGTGTCGAGGTCGTGAAGGGCGACCTGGACGATGAGGCGTCGCTGCGGGCCGCGCTGGCCGGGGCCTGGGGCGTCTTCGCGGTACAGAACACCTGGGAAGCGGGCGTAGAAGGGGAAGAGCAGCAGGGCAAGCGTCTGGCCGTGCTTGCGAAGGCCGCCGGCGTGCAGCACTACGTGTACACCTCGGTCGGCTCGGCGCACCGGCGCACGGGCATTCCACATTTCGAGAATAAGTGGCGCGTCGAGGAAACGGTCCGCGCGCAGCGGTTTCCGTCGCACGTGATCATCCGTCCGGTGTTCTTCATGGAGAACCTGCTCGGGTCATGGTTTCTCAACGGCGACACGCTGAGCGCCGCGCTGAAGCCCACCACCGAGCTGCAGATGATTGCCGTCGACGACATCGGCCGCGTCGGCGCGCGGACCTTCACCAGCGCCGCCGCGCTCAAGGGGCGGGAGATCGACATCGCCGGCGACACCGCAACGATGCCGCGCGTGGTTGAGGTGCTCAGTGGCGCGCTCGGACGGCGCATCGCGTTCGCGCAGATTCCGATCGAGGTGGTCCGCAAGAACAGCGAGGACTTTGCCCTCATGCTCGAATGGTTCGAGCGCGTGGGCTACAACGCCGACACCCCCGCTCTGGATCGGGAGTTCGGCCGCATGACCCGCCTCGACGCCTGGGCCGGCCGCGCCGCCACGCGCCCCTGAGCGGCGGCCGCGCGCCGAAGCGCCGGGCGATAATGACCCCGTGACTCCCCGCGTGCGATTCGCGCCCTCGCCGACGGGCTCTCTGCACGTTGGCGGCGCCCGCACCGCGCTCTTCAACTGGCTGTACGCACGCCGGCATGGCGGCACGTTCGTGCTGCGCATCGAGGACACCGATGTGCAGCGGTCGTCGGCCGACATGGTCACCGGCATCCTCGACGGCCTGCGGTGGCTGGGGCTCGATTGGGATGAAGGGCCGGACGCCGGCGGGCCGCACGGACCGTACTACCAGTCGGAGCGGCTCGATCGGTACAGGGACGCGGCCGCGCGCCTGATGGCCAGCGGCCACGCGTACTACTGCTACTGCTCACCGGAGCGGCTGCGCACCGAACGCGAGATCGCCGAGGCACGCGGCGACGCCTGGCAGTACGACCGTGCCTGCCTGGCGTTGCCCCCCGATCGGATTGCGGCGCTGGAAGCCGCGGGTGCGCCCAGAGCCGTTCGCTTCAGGGTCCCCGGCGCGCAGACGAGGTTTACCGACGCCGTCCACGGCACGATCGAGTTCGACACGCGGACGATCGAGGACTTCGTCCTGCTCCGCTCCGACCAGTACCCCACCTATCACCTGTCGGTGGTCGTCGACGACGTCGACATGAGAATCACGCATGTGATCCGGGGGGACGACCACATCTCGAATACGCCGAAGCACATCCTGCTCTTCGAGGCGCTCGGGAGCCCGGTTCCGCAGTTCGCGCATGTGCCGCTGATTCTCGGAGAGGACAAGAAGCGGCTGAGCAAGCGGCATGGCGCCACCTCCGTCACCGAGTACCGGCGGCTCGGCTACCTGCCGGAAGCCATGGTGAACTTCCTGGCGCTGCTCGGGTGGTCGCCGGGCGGCGATCGTGAGCTGATGTCGGCGGCCGAGCTGATCGAGGCGTTTTCGCTCGACGGCATCAGCGGCGGCAACGCAGTGTTCAACACCGAAAAGCTCGACTGGATGAACGGGCAGTACATTGCGCGTCTGCCGGTCGCTCGCCTCGCGAAGGACGTGAAGCTGCTCCTTGCGGCGGAGCATCTCGATGGTCCGTATGCCGGAGACGAGGCGTGGCTTCATCGGGCCCTCGAGCTGCTGCGCCCCCGGGCAAAACGGCTTGGCGACTTCATCGAGCTGGGGCGGCCGCTCTTCTCGGATACGGTCGAGTACGAGCCCGAGGCGGTCGAGAAGCATCTTGGCGCTCCAGACATGGCGTCGCACCTGGCCGCATTGGGCGCGGCGCTGCGTCAGGCGGATCCCTTCGATGAGCCACATGTGGAAACCGCGGTGCGCGGAACGGCAGCTGAACGGGGAATTAGGGCAGGCGTGCTGATCCACGCCACACGTGTAGCAGTTACCGGTCGCACGACCAGTCCGGGGCTCTTTGAGCTCCTCGTGCTGCTCGCACGGGAGCGCACGATCGAGCGGATCGAGCGGCTCGTCAATTTCCTTGCCACGCGCGCGATC
>MEKU01000002.1:57354-75274 GCA_001767195.1 Acidobacteria bacterium RIFCSPLOWO2_02_FULL_67_21 | reverse complement strand
CCCGCCGGTTCACATACGGCGTGCCACCTCGCGCCACGCGCCGACCAGCGTTCTAAGTACCTCTACTGCTGAGAGTTAGCGCGCCCTCCTCTTGAGTCGTGGCACTTCGGTTGCAGCCGCCTGACCCGTACGCGGCCTGCTCTGCCGTCAAGGCAGGCGGTGGCGGCAGGAGGTCACTGTGGCTAAGGAAGATCGCGGATTCGCGTCGATGGACCGCAGCAAGCAGCGCGAAATTGCCAGCAAGGGTGGCAAGGCGGCGCATCAGAAGGGCACGGCGCACGAGTGGACCAGCGAAGAAGCGCGGGAGGCTGGACGCAAGGGCGGGATGGCGAGCCATCACCGGCGGCAGGAGACGATGGACGGGGAGCCTGGGATGCCGGTGGACACCGGGGCCGAGGGAATGTCCGAGCGGTTCGGGGACGACCGGAGCGAGCTGATTCGGTAGTTCCGCTTTTCGGCGTGGCCTTCTCAAGCGGCCGCGGGCGACGCGCGTTGCGCCCGGCCGCTTGTTCTTTGTACAATCAGTGGTTCCTGCCTTGCGGCGCTTCGCGCTCTAGCGCGGAGCGCCTCGTTCCGGGTATTGGGAGGTCGTTCAACGGTAGGACACGTGGCTCTGGACCACGTTATCGGGGTTCGAATCCCTGCCTCCCAGCCAATTCTCGTTTTCCGCGTTTTTCCTTAGCAATTTCGCTCGTTTTCACGCCAAAAGGGCCGAAGTGACATTTCCGAGTGTCATTTCGATCGTCTCCGGTGACTCTCTCCCCGAAAACCTCGCGCGACCGCTTCCGACTGGTTCCCGCCCAACCGCTTCAGCTATCGACCCGGAACGCTTTGATTCGCTGATACTCGCAGATTATGGCGTAGGCTCACCACGTCACCCACGATGGCACTGCACCCTGAGTTTCCACGGTCGCCGTACGCCCCGCTCATCCCGTCGCAGCGGTGGTTCCCCGCCGACGAAACGCTCCGCAGCACGGCGTACGAAAAACTGCTCCCGCCGCTCGTCGCCAAGATTCGCGAGGACGTCTACGCGTGGCGGCAAAAGGGCTACGCTGGCGCGTCGGCGACCTCTGTCAGCCTTCTTCGTTGTTGGTTTGACACCGAGCACCTGATCGAGAGCGCTGACGGCTCTCTCTCCCCGTTCCGCTACTACTTTGCCCAACGGGAAGCGGTGGAGACGCTGATCTGGTTGTACGACGTGCGTCGGGCCAGGGACAAGTTCGACCTGCTCCGGTTCGACGCCTCCGGCGCCTGCTCCCCCGGCATGTTCGATGAGGACTGGCCGCGCTACGTGTTGAAAATGGCGACGGGCGCTGGAAAGACCAAAGTCCTGTCGCTGCTCATCGCGTGGAGCTTCTTCCACAAGCTGTACGAACCGGATTCGACGCTTGCGCGCAATTTCCTCGTCATCGCGCCCAACATCATCGTGCTCGACCGGCTCCGGGCGGATTTCGACGGGCTCCGCATCTTCTTCAACGATCCGGTGCTTCCCGCCAACGGGCACGACGGCCGGAACTGGCGTGACGACTTCCAACTGACCCTGCACATTCAGGACGAGGTCCGTACCGTTCGCGAGACCGGGAACATCTTCCTGACCAACACCGGACGGGACCGGGACGTGACCCGGCCGTCCTCCTGTACGGGAATGGCCACGTACCATTTGGCCCGTCATCGTTCCGACAGGCACTTCGAGTCCAGATTGAGCACCGGATCCAGCCGGCGAACCATGTGACCGGATTCGCCCTGAGTCACGTGTTTTGAGGAGTGCGAGGGCGGTGAGCGAAAGGAGTTTGGGGCCGAGCTCTTTGGGATCGATGCGAAACGTCGCCGTCAGCGAATCTCCAAGCGAATGATCCGGTCGGAGTCCAGCTATTCGCCCGTCAAATCGTCAGCGGTCGGCCGTTGCCTGGCGCCACGCCTCACGTGGACCACGCGGACGACCTCGGTGCTGTGATCGACCGTGAAGAAGATTCGATACACGTGAGGCCTGCGTCCGTAGCTGCGCACCCGAACCGGATGGTCCGGGTCGATGCTTTCGGAAGCGACCGGACAGCGCTCCGGGTGGCGATCAAGCGAGAGAACGGCCCGCTCCAGACCGTTGAACCAGGCGGCACCTTGCTGAGGGGCGCGCTCGATGACCCACAAGTACAGCGCTTCGAGCTCGCCCTCCGCGCTCCTTGCGACGTCAACGCGGTATGCCATGCTTGCGGCGCAGCCGATCGAACACCCGCCGTGCGGGTTTCGTGCGGCCGGCCTTGACGTCGGCCAGCCCGCGCTGAATGCCCTCGATGGCCTCCACGCGATCGAGGAGCGCCTGGTAGGCCGCTGCGTCCTGCACGACGACCTCGGCCTTCCCGTTGACGGTGAGGACCAGAGGATGACCTGTCTTTCGGAGGCGATCCAGGAGCTCGAGCGTGTTGCGTTTGAAGTCACTGAGCGAACGAATGTCGTTGGCAAGATCGAGCATGTATGGCCTCATCACATTTGCATCGAATTTGATGATTCCATGGTGCGGGTCGTCCAGTCAATCAGAGCGATGGGCTGTCCCTGCAATTGTCCCGCGAGGCGCCACAACAAACCGCCGCTGACAGGCTCCGAATCCCTTCGCTCTCGGCTCCCGGACAATGTCAGCTCGCGCTCTGCTGCGTGGCGGCTGGAAGGGCGTTGATAAACTGCTGTCGATTCAGCACACCAAAGCCGACGGGGGCACGAAGGGGTTCCAATCCTGAGCTGGCTGACTGACTGCCTCAGCGATAATCCTGTCCGATATTTGTATACACATTTCGGACACGCCGAATGCACCTGTTCACCCGCCGACCGATCTCTGCATGGGAAAGTGTCGAAGTTTGCAAGAAGTCGCACGGCAGGCGGTCATGCGGCGGTTAGCAACCAGTTGCGGAAATCGTCCCTAACTCCCAGCCAATTCAACCGAATTTCCGCAGGTTTCCATAACCTCCACGTTCACAATGGATTGCGCGCTCGAGATTTGCGGCGCGCTTCTCGCAACCTACCGCGTGAACCCCAACGCATCCGCCTAACTCTCTCGACAGCAGAGCCTTGCCGTTGTCGCGGTAGTTCGAATCCCAGACGGGTCCTCCCGTCTGCCAGACTGAGTCCGGTGAGAGCCTCACGAACGGCTAGAGCCCGGCTTTCCTCAAGCGCGCGAGGAGGCTCGGCTTCTTCGCGTGCGCGTCCCGCAGCGCGCGGAGGTGCCGGGCGACCTCAAGACCGCGTCCTTTCCGCTCGCCGATCTCGCGCAAATCCTCGAGTAGCGCAACGGCAGCGTCGTAATCCGTCGGGCGCTTGCTGGCGATCAGAGTCTCCACACGCAACCACGCGTCGGCCTGTCGCGTCGCGAGCTGATTCAGATGACGGTCACGAGCCGCAGCCTGCTCTCGCTCGCACCGCGCGCGCTCTCTGGCTTCGCGCGCGAGAATACGCGCTCGCCGCTGATCGGCCAGCTCCGCCGTTCGCACACGCAACGCGCCTGCCGTGCGCAGCGTCCGACTCGGCTCGCGGCGTGTCGTTTGCCGGCGGAACCGGCGCATCAACTCCGCACCCACGCCCGCTTCTCCACGGGCCACGCGACCGAGCAGCGACACCTTCTCGTGGTCGTCGAGTGCAGCGATCCATCGATCGATCTCCTTTTCAGGAGACACCGACGACGCCGACGACGCCCGCCTACCTCCTTCCATCGCTGCTGCGACCAGGTGGCGGTCGAGACCCCTGATGTCGATGAAGCTCTCGAGCGCCGGCGAGAGCGTTCCAAATCCATTCGGACCGGCTGGTTCGGTGGAGCTGTCGCGAATCTCGTCCTGCTGGACGCCAAGCAGCCACGCAAGAGAGAGTGCCCGCTCATCGCCGCTCGCGATCTCCGCCCGGAGCGCGACCAACGAGGATAGCCAGCCCTGACCGTCGTCTCCAGCATCGAAGTCGTCTCTCTCGACGGATATGGCGACGATGACGTTCGCGCCGTTTGCAGAGATCTCCGCCCGGCTCGACATCGCCCGCAGCTCCCGCATCTGTCGGTCCGTGAGCGACCGGTCGATGGCCTGGAATTCGTAGTACTGATATTCGCTCATGCGATCACAATGGTGCGTCGCAGGGTAACGTCTACCATGAAGGAGCAGAGCTGTGAAGACCAGATGTGGCGCCTGCGGCACGCAGCTGGACTCGGGCGAGACGATTGATGTTGCAGGGCGGGGGCCTCGCTGCTATTCGTGCTTCAACCACGAAACAGCGGATCGCCTCGGCATCGACTTCGATGAACCCCAGTTTCAACCGATCGTGATCGAGGACGCTGATGGCCGCCCGCACACATTCAGGTTCCGCTCAATGCTGGTGCCAACCGGCCATGAGATGGAGGCGCTCGAAACTATCGACGACCCGCACGAGGGGTACCGCTTCGCGATCCTCGGCGATTTCGAAGCCGACGCCTGGGAGCTGTTTAGGCGGCTCTATGCCAAGATGCGCGCGGAGATCGCGACGCGCCACGTCGAACGGGCGGAGTTTGGATGGCAACTCACGGCGGACCAGCGGCTCGTCGGCCGCATCGAATGGGATCCCAATAGTGACGCCCGCCTTCCGTTGGTCGTCATCGACGGCAAGCCGTTCACGTGGGAGCAGGTCGGGCACATGCTCATGACGTTTGAAGGATTCACCCTCGAGGCGCGGGTCAAGGACACCATCGAGGTGCTCGGCGACAGGGACTGAGCAGCCTCCCCCGGTCACACCTGGATGCACGCGGGCACGCCGTTCGCCGCTGCGACGCAATTCTCCTTTCCACTTGATCCGAATCCGGCGACGATGCCATCGTCGTCCTCGGATACGACGTCGATGTGGCGAGGACAAGGGACGCCAAGAGCAGAGCTCGCACGCGACCTGGCCGGCCAGCCGTCATGGCCGCGGGGACTGCGGGGCGCCAGCACGAGGCGCCGATCAGCGGCGAACGCGTCACACGTGGGATGAACGTTGATGCCGGACTTGCTTCATCAGGTTGGTGTCGACCACTCCGAGAGCCGCTCGTCATTAGTGGATGCCGTGCGGCGGAGCGGCATGTTCGAGGTCCGGATGGTCCATCTCGCGACCGGCGACTACCTGATTGACGATCAGGTGCTCATCGAGCGCAAGACTGTCGGTGATCTCAGGGCGTCGCTGGTTGACGGCCGCCTGTTTCCGCAGGTGGCCCGACTTGCTCACAGCAGCTACCGATCGCTTCTCCTGATCGAAGGCCCGACACCAACGGCGGCTCCGGATGTGCATCCCCACTCCATCGAAGGGGCTCTCGTCTCGATCGCCGCGATGTGGCGGCTTCCAGTACTGCATGCGTGTGATCCGGAGCAGTCGGTGCGCCTGCTGCGATTCCTCGCCGACCAGGTGCGCGGACCGCACGAGCGAAGTCTGCGCCGATTCGACCGGAAGCCGAAACGGCTCGCGTCGAAGCGGCTGTTCCTGTTGCAGGGCCTTCCCGGCGTCGGCCCTGCGTTGGCGCATCGACTGCTGTGTCACTTTGGCTCCATCGAACGTATCTTCACCGCTGACGCGGTTGCCCTGGCCAAGGTCCGAGGCGTCGGCGAGCAGACGGCCGCGCGCATCCGGGAGCTCGTTCGCTGATGCGTCGCAGCGGTCTGACGTTTGCGGTGCCCCCCGGTAACGATCTATATTGATCGAGAAGTGGCGAAGCGGCGCAAGAAGCCCGCCCGGGGGCGATTGCCACTGAAGGGCGGGCGCAAGCGTGTCCTGGTTGTCCTGTTCGTCCCGAGCGTCGAGCGTGATGGAACGACTCCGATAAAGCAGGACCGCTGGGTCGATGCTGCCTTGGAGATGTTCGGGCGTGTGTTCGGAGGGGCGACCGCCTACCCGAAGGCGAAAGGCATCTGGCGTGATGATGAACGAGACGGGGTGCTCGTGAAGGACGAACCGGTCGTTGTCCATTGCTACACGACGCCCGCCGACATTGAGGATCCCGGAAACCTGGCCGAACTCGGGAGCTTCTGCAGGACGATGGGCCGAAACGCCCGCCAAGGAGAAGTCGGTTTGGTAATTGGCGATGAGTATTTCGCGATCCGTGAGTTTAGCGCGGAGTAGCAGATGAAACCGCACCTGGACATGAACAAGATTGCCCTCGGGCTTCGTGCCGAACGCAAGGGCCACGTGTCGGCCGGCGGCGGCTACTTCGGGGCGATGCAGCTGCTGGCGGAGATCGAGGCGCGCTTTCGCGTGCCGGTTGGCGGAGGGCGGGCCACGGATCCTGAGTGGACCGAACGACGGCTGGTCCCGTTGGCACCCCGAACCCTCAAGCGTCTGGAGGCGATCACGGAAGACGTCAGAGCGCGGAGCGGTGTGAGCGTCGAGCCGATGCAGCTTGCAGCGTTGCTGCTCGAGAAGACGACCGAACAGCTCAACGAGGATGAAGTGAAGGATCTCGTGACTGTCCGGCGGCGAGCGAGTCGGTGAATCTGGGCGCAGACGCCGCGATCGGGACTGGCGGAAAAGGCGACGGCGGACGAGGTGGACACAGCCGTACGACGAAAGCCAATGCCGGAGTTGAGCTCGGAAGCCGGTGACTTCAGAGCGGCTCCCGAGCTGTTCGCACCGGTCCGCGGCCGACCTGTCGAGCTGGTTGCTGCGGGTGGGAGGCGTTGTCCGAAATATGTCTACAGATTTCGGACAGACCATCGCAACGCAGCATGGCAGTTCCGCCCCGAATGCTTCGGAAAAGCAGGAAGGCGCGAGGTCCGCGAGGTCATGCCGCCGTCAACAGCCAGTTCCGAAAATCGTCCCTGACACCCAGCCAGCCTTCGCTCGCCTACGGCGAGCTTCGGCTAGGCAAGCGAGTCGGTGACGCGCGAAGGCTGTCTCGCCGAAGCGGCGAAGCCGCGAAGGCGGACTCCCCTCAGTTGCCGAAATGCCTTTTCGCGAACGCGCGCCCCGATCCTGACTTCAGGTATCGCTCAAACCGAACCGCCGCCTGCTCCGTGGGGAATTCGATTGAGACGACCATAGACCATGGACGGTGAGCCACCGTGACTCCGGACGGTCCGCCATTGTGCCACTCGAGCCGCCGGTCGACATCGGCCGTGACTCCGACCTAGTGCCGAAGCGGGTCCGAGTCGCTCCGCAGTATGTAGACGAACCGTCGGCCGATCCCGCGCAACCCCTACACACCCTCCGCCGCCAGCAGCTTTGCCATTTCCTCGGGCTCATCGAAGCCAGGCCTGACAAAGGCACGGGCGGTCGGGAAGATGCGGTCGATCTCGTCGCGCATCCAGGCGAGCTCACGCACGAAGTCCTGCACGTGACCCCCTGTCACGACCTGGTCGCTGACATGCTGCAGCCACGCGGCGTGTGAACGCTCGATGCCCACGAGCGCAACCTTCGCCGATCCATCATGGTCAGCCGGCCATGTGCGCCCGGCAGGATCGTCATCAGCGAGCCCGCGCAGGGCGCGCGCGACCTTGGCCGGGATTAACATGTGAAACCAGCCAATGACCGCGCGCGGATCGTGACAATCCGACGAGCGTGCGAATCCGTCGTGCGTGCGAAGCCACGCATGCACGGACACTGAGTAGGAGTTCGCCCGCGTCTCGAGCCGCTCATGCCCGGGCAGGACTTGCCGGCGAGGCCATGCCTCGCTCGCGCCCTCCTCTTTCTGACACTCGGCCGCCGCTGTGTTCATGTCGTCGAGCAGTTCCTGCAGCCACCTTGGAGGAGGCGGCGGCTCCTCTTGCGGGAGCACCGGCGCATCCACAATCGGCTTCAGATTCGGATCCAGGGAGGCTTCCATCTCCGCGATGTCGGCACACACGCGGCACCGCGACGTGAACGCGCACGCCTGACACCACCCGTCGCAGTAATTGAAGATCCCGACAATGAACCCATCCCGCACGTCCATGCCCAACTCCTGAGCAAGTCGTATTCCGACGGGAATCAGACCAGATCCGCTCGATTCAGGACGTGCACGATGGCGTTTCTGCCCGGCAGAGTGGCTTCGTGGTACGTCGAAACGGCATCAGCCACGAATGTCGGAAGCTCGAAGCCCTGCCTCCCAGGCAGCTCACTTCCGGCGCGATGCCTGCTCGCGGATCCGCTGTTCACTCGAACCGGCTTCTACGGCTAGTCGCCGAGCGCGAACACCATCAGCACGTTGCTGCCCGTCGAGGCTTTCACGTCGGGATAGAGCTGCGCCAGATGCCGCTGGCCGACCGAGCCGCCGCCGGCCGACACCGCCACGTACTGCCGGCCGCCGGCCGCGTAGCTGATCGGATATCCCTCCACGGGACCGCTCAGCGGAATCTCCCACAGCACCTTGCCGCTCTGCGCGTCGAAGGCCCTGAAATACCGGTGGAAGTCGCCCGCAAACACGAGGTCGCCGGCCGTCGTCAGCACGGATCCGATCGGCACGCGCTGATCGTGGGTCCACAGCAGCTCGCCGGTTGACGCGCGCACGGCCGCAAGCCGTCCGGCATTGCCGTTGGAGCCCGGCATCGGCTCCATGCGGTCCCAGTTGACCCCCGATGCGCTCTTGTCCAGCGGCAGGAACTCGAAGTGGCTGCACGCGAGGCTGACGGCGCTGTAGATCGCGTCGGCTCGAGGATTGAACGCCTTGGCCTGGAAGATCTTGCCGCCGCGCATCCCGGGGCAGACGAGCTGAGACGTGCCCACCGCCGTCGGGATGATCTCCTCGTTCATCGTGATGGCGCCGGTCTTCTCGTCGATCTGCGTGTAGATGTTCTGGAACGGAACGACCAGGCGATGCAGGAGATATTCACCGGTCCGCCTGTCGAAGGCCCAGAGGACCGACGGCTTGCCCATCGTGTAGACGACCGGCCGCCTCTGGCCGCGAATCGTGACGTCGGCCAGGATCGGGTTGTCCGCATGATCCAGGTCGAAGTTGTCCCGAGGCACCATCTGCCGGTACCACGCGATCTCGCCGGTCTCCGCCTTCAGCGCGAGGATCGACTGCGTGTAGAGATTCGTGCTGCCCGGCGTGCCTTTCGCCAGCTCCGTGTACGGCAGTGCGCTCCCCGTCGTCCAGTACACCAGCTTGAGGTCGGGGTCGTAGCTGCCGGTCATCCACATCGAGGCCTTGATGCGGCGCTCGTAGGGCAGCCCCTTCCACGTGGCGTTGACCTCGGCTGAATCACCGGGGCCGGCCACCGTCTCGCGCCGCCACAGCTCCTTGCCCGTGGCGGCATCGTGCGCGGCGACAAAGCAGCGCGCGGGGCCGTTGCCGCTGCAGCTGAGGCTGGCGAAGACGCGGCCGTCGCCGGCAATCGGTCCGGACGTGTACCGGTAGCCCTGTCGCGGATCGGCCACCGCGACGTCCCATACCAGGCGCCCAGTCCGGGCATCGAGCGCCACCAGATGCGCGTCGCTCGTGCCGACGAAGACTTTGTCCTGATAAAGCGCGAGATTCCTGTTGAGACCTCCGCCGCCGCGCGCGTCGCCGGACGGCCTGCGGCGATACTCCCAGATGACCGTGCCGGTCTTCGCGTCGAGCGCCTGCACGATATCGCCGGGGTGCGGAAGGTACATGACGCCGTCGTGGACGAGCGGTTCAGGCTCGAGCGCCCCCGGCTCGATCGTGGTGGTCCAGGCAAGGCGCAGGCGTCCAACATTGGCCCCGGTGATCTCCTCGAGGGGGCTGTAGCCGGTGCCGGCGCGGTCGCGCCGCCAGGCGGGCCAGTCGGCTGCGCTCGGAGCGCGCAGCACTTCGTCGGTGACTGGCGAAAACCGCGCCCCCTGCGCGTGAGTGAGAAGCGACGCCGCGGCAACCAGCAGGACCACCCCGAGCGCACCCATGCCGTGTCTCTTCATACGCTCTCCTCAAGTCGGCTCACGTGACATTCTGGATCAGTCGGGAGACTATCCGCTATGCAGCAATCCCACTCACCTGCCGGGGAGCTCAATCTGGAGGCGACACGGGCGCTGCTGCGCCACCTGGCCGCCACGCTCGCGTATCGCGCGGCCAAGGTGCTGCGCGACGCCCCGCCGGGATTCGCCGCGGCCGATGTGGGTCCCGCCGCGCGGCGCCCGGTACAGATTGTGGCGCACATGGCGGACCTCATGGCATGGGCGCTGACCCTGGCGCGCGGAGAGTACGTCTGGAAGGCCGGCGGGGGAGCAGACTGGAACACCGAGGGTGACCGGTTCTTCGGCGGCCTGGCGGCGCTCGATCGCGCGCTGGCGGAGTCCGACGTGACCCGGGATGCGGGGGAAAAGCTCATCCAGGGCCCGCTGGCCGACGCGCTCACCCACGTCGGACAGCTGGCCATGCTTCGCGGGATGGCAGGGGTCCCGATTCGTCCCGAAAGTTACGCGCGGGCCGCGATCGTCATCGGCCGCGTCGGCATGGAGCAGGCGCCCCCGGCGCGGGAGTTCGACGGCGACGCCAGCGCCCGCCGCTGACCAGCAAGGCCGGTGGGTCTGCCTCCCTACTAGCGGCTGTCCATCGCGCCGGCGCTCAGGCCGACCGTGAGGCTGCGTCCGCGCGACGGCGCGAATTGAAAGTGCTCGCGGTAATACGTGTTCGCGAGGTTCTCAACCCCGAACACCAGCGCCAGCCGATTGCGGCCGCGCGAGACATCCACCCCCCACCCGAGGCGCTGCACGGTGAAGCCGTCGAGCGACAGCAGATCCTGCGCGATCCGGAACGGCGACTCGAGCAGCGTCGGCGTGACCCGCGTCACGTCGGTCTGGGCCCGCACGCCGTACTCCACCCACCAGCGGCCGCGCGGCTCCGTGAAGCGCGCCGACGCGAGCACCTTGACCGGCGTGATGTTATCGGCAGGCGCGCCGTCGAGCGGTCGGCCGCTCAGCGGGTCGACGCCGTCGGTGATGGTGCCACGGGTGAGCGCCGCCGAGCCGGTCAGCGTCACCACACCTCCCCGAAGCACGACGGGCGCCGCGCCGGAGAGCTCGAGGCCGTAAATGCGCACGTCCGCATAATTGGTCGCCTGCGCCAGCGGGCCGGCCGGCGTGGCCGCCACCACGAGATCCTGCGCCACGAAGTCCCTGTAATGGTTCACGAACAGATAGGCCCCGCCCGAGAACAGCCCGACGTCCACGTTGGCCCCAACGTCCACGTTGTCGCCCGTCTCGGGCCTGACCTGGATGTTGGGCGCGATATTGCCGGCCGTCGCTGGGCCCGCAAAAAACAGCTCTTCCAGATTGGGATGCCGGTAGCTGCGGCCGTAGCGCGCAAACGGGCTCACAGACCCGCCCGCATTGCCCACCACGCCGATGTCGCCGGTCAGCGCCTTGCGGCCGACGCCCGTGCCGCCGGTGCCCGGCAGTGTGGCCGGATCGATCGCCGGCCGCGCGCCCGCCACCACCGCCGAGACGTCATAGCCGGGCGTGGCTTCGCTCGTCACGCGGTAGAAGTCGCCGCGCAATCCGGCAATCAACGAGAGCCGCGGGTGCAGCCGCCACTCATCCTGCGCGAAGACCGCCACATCGCGCAGCGCGGCGTCCGGCACACGGACCGGCCGCGCGGCCGCCGCGGGACCGAGCGCAATCGGCGAGGGAAACACCACCGGCGCCGGGCCCCTCGCGCCGAGCGCCACCTGCCCCACCATCGACGTCGTCGTGGACGTCGTCCGGAGGTCGCTGCTGCGATCGCGATACCCGGTCAGACCCGTTGTCAGGACGTGCCCGGCGACCGGGATCAGCACCGCCTGTACGTCGACGCCCGGCGACCAGACGCGCTGCTCGGTCCGCGACAGGATGTCGAGACGCATCACGGCGATCGGAAAGAAGGCCGCCGGCGTGGGCGCCGGGAACTGCACCGGCAGCAGGTTCTGCAGCAGTCGATCGGTGCGCTGATAGTGGCCCGTCACCGACAGGTTCGCCAGCCAGGGCGTGACCGCCTGAGCCTCGTACCGCACGGACGCACGGTCGAGATCGCTCTGCGGGAGCGAGGTGGCGTTGAAGAAGTAGGGCGGCGAGAAGTCGGGGAACCCGACGTTGTCCATGCGGCGGCTCTGGTAGCGGATCCGCAGCGTGCGCCGCTCTCCCAGGCGCACGAGACCGGCCAGGTTGACGAAGTGCCCGCTCGCGCCCGAGCTCAGCGCCTCGTTGTCGGTCCGCACATATGGCGCGTTGAACGGATCCGGAAACGCGCCGAACCCGAAGCCGAACGCATCGTCGATGGTGTCGCCGCGTCGCAGGCGCCCGCTCGCAAACAGCGGTCGCGTGTCTTCCACCGCCAGCGACCCGGCCGTGTAGTTGTCGAACCGCTCCGTCCCGGCCTGCAGCCGGACGGCATACTGCGGCGCGCTGACACCGACGGTCGCCGTCGCACGGCGGCCGTTCTCGTTGGAGCTGTAGAAGCCGTTGACCCCGTAGAGCGCCAGCACCCGATCGGAGAACCCCGGCTCGTTCGTGACGATATTGATCGTGCCGGCGAGCGCGTCCGAGCCGTACAGGATCGTGCCCGCGCCGTTCACGATCTCGACGCGGCTGATCGCATCGGGCGAGATCAGGCCCACTTCTGCGCCCGTCCGGTCGGTGGCCTGCCGCGCCGTGTTGAGCCGCTCGCCGTCCACGAGCACCAGGAGCCGCGTGGAGTCGAGCCCGCGCACGCGCGGACGCACGCCGAACGGCCCGTTGCCGACCGGCGTCACGTTGGCGGCCGCCGACAGCACGTCGCCGGTGGAGATCGGGTTGGTCTGGCGCGCCACTTCGCCGGTCATGCTTTCCACGTGAAGCGGGATCTGGCGCAGCTCCCGTTCCGCGCGCGCCGCGGTCACCGTCACCTGGGCCGCCACCGCGCCCACATCCATCAGCACGGGCACGTCGACGGTCTCGTCGGCCGTGGTGACGAGGACGGTGCGCGCGGCCTCGGAGAAGCCCGGCCGCGTCACCATCACCAGAAACGCTCCGGTACCTTCGACCGCCACCCGGAACCGGCCGTCGCCGCCGCTGTCGACGACGACCTCGCGGCCGGTTGCCACGTCGCGAACCACCACACGGGCGGCCGGCAGCGCCGCGCCGGTCGCGTCGGAAATCACGCCGGTGATTGTGGCCGCATCGAGGGGCAGCGCCACCAGCATGGCTGCGCCGAGGGCCACGCCCAGATACATACGCGAGACCATGGACCAACACTCTATGCGAAAGCAGCTACCTGCCGGATCTGCGGCGCCCTGACCGCACCTCAGCCGCCGGCAATCGCTCCGAGGACGATGAAGGGCTCAGCACCGGAGGCCACCGCCTCCGGCAGCGCGGCATCAGGACGATCGTGCGAGAGGTCCTGCCCGCACGCGAAGAAGCGGAGGAAGGGGCGCCTCAACCGGGTTCTCTGATCCCGGATCGTGCCCGCCAGCATCGGATACGCGGCCTCGAGCGCATCGAGCACCGCCCGCCGAGATCGCAACGAACATCCGCTTGGGCTTCTTCGGATCCAGCAGGATGGTATGCAGGCACAGCCCGCCGGCTCCCGGCGCCCACGTCGCGCCCGATTCGTGGCCGCGGAGCCCCGGCATCTCATGCCACGTCGCCGCGCCGTCGGTCGAGTGGAAGAGCGCCGCATCCTCGACACCCGCATACAGCACATCCGGATCGGTCAGCGACGGCTCGATGTGCCAGACGCGCTTGAACTCCCATGGATGCGGCGTCCCGTCGTACCACTGGTGCGTGGAGAGCGGCCGGCCCGTCTCGGGAGAGGTGTCGTACTCGAACCGGTTGCTCGCACTTCCTGGCGGATCCTCCGGCCCGGGGATCTTCCCGCCGCCGGCCACCTCCCACGTCTTTCCGCCGTCGTTCGATCGCTGGATGATCTGCCCGAACCAGCCGCTCGACTGCGACACGTACAGCCGGTTGGGGTCCGCCGGCGACCCTTTGAGGTGATAGATCTCCCAGCCGCCGAAGTGCGGACCGCTGACGTCCCACCGCGTGCGCGCGCCATCGGACGTCAGAATGAACGCGCCCTTGCGCGTGCCCACGAGTACGCGTACCCCGCGCATCCCCTCTTCTCCTGCCGTGGCTGTTGCCGTATCGGCTATTTCGTGGCCGTTACGCGGCCGGCGGCCCACCTGGCTCGCAGCGCCGCCCGGTCGACCTCCACGCCGCGCAGGTAGACCGCCGAGATCCGGCGCGTGTTGTGGATGTTCTCCAGCGGGTTCGCGTCGAGGACGATGAAGTCGGCGCTCTTGCCGGCGTCGACGGTCCCGAGGCGATCGAGCTTCAGGATCTCCGCGGAGTTGCGCGTGGCGATCGTAATCGCCTCGGCGGGAGTCAGACCGGCTTCTACCATGCTCGCCATCTCGAGGTGCGAGCCGTAGCCGAAGTACTGGGCTCCGTTGGTGGCGCCCGTGTCGTCGCCAAGGCCGAAGCGGACGCCGGCGGCTTTGAGCTTTGCCATCCCCTGGGGTACCACCCCGGCCTTCCATCTGGCCGGAGCGTCCTCTGGCACCTTCGGGTTCTCGAGCAGCCGGATGTCCTCCTCGGTGAACGTCTCCCGCAGGAGCGGGTCGTCTATCCACGCCGGCCGCCGGCCGAAAATCTGATTGCGCGTGCTCCACAGCGTCAGCAGCACGAAGACATTGGGCCGCTCCTTGAACAGGCCCACGAGCTCATCGTCCACCTCCTGCCCCATGCGCCATGACGGATGCGCCAGCCCGTCGATGCCGGCGCGCAGAATGGCCTTCACATCCTCGCGATCCTGCGTATGGGTGATCGCGCGGAGGCCCAGCGCGTGCGCCTCGTCTATGGCAGCCGTGTACAGCTCCGGGGTCAGCTTCTTCACGGCGCCTTCCCGGTCGTCCACCCAGATCTTCACGTAGCCGTCGATCTTCTTTGCCGCCAGCTCCCGGACCGCGGCGCGTGCCTCGGCCTCGGTGGCGACGCCATACGGCGCGTCGCGCAGCGGCGGGGCCGGACCTCCATTCGGCATCGCCAGGCCGCGTCCGGCCGTCAGGAACAGCGCCATGTCGGGCTGTGGCGACGCCCGCAGCTCATCGCGGAGCGCGTACCCGAGATCGCGCTCGGTGCCCAGGCTCATGAACGCCGCGACCCCGTGGTAGGCGAGCCGCTGCAGGTGGTCGATCAGATTCTCACGCGTGTAGTTCTCGATCCGGAAGCTCGCCCCCTTCCGGTAGCCCAGATGCCCGTGCGCGTTGACCAGCGCCGGCATCACGGTCTTTCCGGCAAGGCTCACACGTGCCGCGCCGCCGGGCGCCTGCACGTCGCCCGCACGCCCGACCTGCGCAAATGCGCCGTCCTCGACGACGAACGCGGCGTTCTCAATGGGCGGACGCTCGTCGCCAATGATGAGCCGTGCGCCCTCGAACAGGACGGCGTTCGAAACGGGCGCCTCAACGCGTGATGTGCAGCCCGCCGCAACGAGGGCGCAGGCAACGATCGATCCCCAAGCAGTCTTCGTGGTCCGCAATATGGTCACAACCGAATCCTTGAATGAAAAGCGGTTTCATAACCGTCGTAGTGCCCGGCTTTAGCCGGGCTGAAGCCCGGCACTACGTACGAAGGTAAGCGGGCTCTATCTCGCGAGCGGGTCGGGCCGAAGCTGAAAATGCACCGCGCGGCTCGTCTGGCCCTTGCCGCCTTCGTAATGCCATGGATTGTAGCTGCCGTAGTTGGCCCACAGCCCACGGCCCTTCCAGCCCGCCTTCGGATCGTCGATGCGGCCTTCGACGCCGCGATGGTAGAAGCCCACCGGGTACGGCACGCGCAACACGACGAACTTGCCGCCGACGAGCGCCACCAGCGCATCGGAGTACGAGCCGGTCGCAATCGGCACGTTCCGGCCAAGACCGAGCGTATCGAACTGGTCCACCCAGTTGTAATACAGCATGTCCGCGTTCGCCTCGTCCGTCACGCCCTTGAACCTGGGGCCAGGCGTCAGGTGCAGGGTCCAGCCCTCGGGACAATGCTGCCCGGTTGCCGTCGGACCGCTGGTCACCTTGCACTTGCGCCGATCGAAGCTGGCGAGGTGGCCGCTGCCGGCCAGCGCAGTCCAGATCACCCCGTTGCGATCGATGTCGATGCCTCGCGGGTTGTAGCCGTTGACCGCCGACCGCGGGTTGTTGAACGGCGGCTCGTAGATCTCCGACAAAGCGGTCTCCGGCGGGTTCGGCCCGGGAGTCACGCGGATGATCGCGCCGGGCACGCCGGGCGCCGCCACCCAGATCGACCCGTCCACCGGACTTGGGATGACGCCGTAGCTGCCCCCCTGAATCCGCTTGTCCCTGGTCTGGTCGACCGGCTGATCAGGCTCGACGTAGGCGTCGCGCCGCCCGTTGCCGTTCGCGTCGATGACAAATGGCGTCCATCCCTGGGCACGCGCCCCGTCGCCGGTCTCGTCGAACAGCTTCGTATTGAACCACCCGAGCACCTGCCGCCCGCCGCCTCCGCCGCCGCTGCTGAACCAGAGCGTGTTATTCGCATCTTCGGCAAACTGCAGGTGGTGCGTCGTGAAGCAGGTGTCGATGAACCTGAACTGCCTGGTCTTCGGGTCGTACAGCGACAGCTGGCGCGTGCTCGCCTCGAGCGGAAACTGCCGCGCGGACGGATGACTCGATCCCTGTCTGCAGAAGTCCGGGTTGGCGTTCGCACGAATGGCGTGGGTCAGCCAGACGCGGCCCGTGTGATCCATCATCGGGTTGTGGAGGCTCGGGCGGCTCGCCCAGATGACTTCCTCTCCCCAGTACGGCGACGGAGCCACGACGGTCTGTGGCGTCGCGAACGGCGTGTCGGGATCGCGCACGGGCACCGTGATCCCGGTCGCCGCATGGCGCGCCGGATCGAGGATGTTCATCTCCGGTGCGCTGAAGCGCGAAATGCTGTAGACGAGCCCGTTGCCGTTCACCGTCGGATTGCGCTTGTCGGTGGAGATCGTGTCGTGGACGAATCCCTTCGCGTCCGACCAGCTCCACAGGCTGATCACGACGTTCCGTTCGACGCCCTGGGGACGTGGCGGCGCGGCCGGGACTTCACCGGCCGCGATGCGATCGGTCCAGTCGGCGTACATGGCGAGCGCGCGCGTCCGCCCGAAACGCGTGAGCGTGGCGCTCATGTTGCCGCCGATCTGTCCCGAGCGGAGACGCCGCTCCCAGGCATCGACCGCGGAATCGAATACGCCGAGGGTCCTGGGAAACTCGCGCGTCGCTTTGGTGCCAATCTGGTGACACGCACCGCACCGCATCTCGTTCAGCCAATCGGCCTGGCTGCGCATCGTCTCGGCGATGCCATTGCCGTTCGGGCCGGTGCCAGGGAACTCGCTCTTGGCCGGCGGCTGCACGAGTGAATACCAGTAGCTGGCGGGGTAGTATTCAGCCGCGGCGCGTGGGCTCGGCGCGGCAACCGCGCTGAGGTTCATGGTGACGCCGGGAGCCGCCTGCACCTTCGGCGAATCCACCAGGCCATAGCCGCGCACCCAGAGGTCGTACGTCGCCTTCGGCAGGTCGGGCACGACGTATCGTCCGCGGTCGTCGGTCACGACAATCCGGGCGAAGGTGGTCGGCAGATCGCGTGTCTCGGCGATCACCCAGACACCCGCCTCGGGCCCGCGGGGGCCGGTGACGACGCCTCCGATGTCGTCCGGGTCGATGCGGACGGCCTCGCCCGCGCGCTGGGTGGCGCTGGTTCCGGCCAGCGAGGCAACGACGAACACCGAGAGGCCAGCGGCCACGACCCTGGCGGATGGCAATCGCGTCGACATAATGTGACCTCCTGCAGTCGGCCGACCATACACCCGGCACATCAATCGGTCAACACGCGGCGCGTTAAGCGGCGCGTCAACACACGCGGCGCGTCAACACACGCGGCGCGTCAACACACGCGGCGCGTTAACAGTAGTGCCGGGCTTCAGCCCGGCTAAAGCCGGGCACTACGTTGCGGTTGACACGTTGCGGTTGACGCCTTGACGCCGCACCGTCCGAGCGGGTACAAGAGCCGAGGCTCA
>MEKU01000002.1:40958-57348 GCA_001767195.1 Acidobacteria bacterium RIFCSPLOWO2_02_FULL_67_21 | reverse complement strand
TGCCGGAGCCGCAACCGCTCACGCGCAGATCGCACCCCGCGATCCGGGCCGGTGGGAGTCGACGATTCGCGACTTCGAGCAGCGCGACCGCGAACCCCCCCACCGAAGGGGGGCATCGTCTTCGTGGGCGCCTCGAGCATCGTCCGCTGGAACCTCGCCGAGTTCTTTCCGGACCTCAAGGCGATCAACCGCGGGTTCGGCGGCTCCGAGCTCTCGGAGACCGCCTACTACGCGCCGCGGACCGTCCTGCCATATGAACCGCGCCTGGTCGTGGTGTACCCCGGCGAAAACGACATCGCGCGCGGCGTCTCGCCGGAAGCGGTGGCGGCAAGCTTCGGGCAGCTGGTGTCCACCGTCCATACTGCGCTGCCGCAGACGCGAATCGTCGTCATCGGCCTCAAGCCGACCCGCGCGCGCTGGCGGTTCAACGGCGCAATGCTGAAGGCGAACGAGCTAATCCGGTCGTTCGCCACCACTCACCCGGCCGTGACCTACGTCAGCGTCACGAAAGCCATGCTCGGCCCGGACGGTCTGCCGCGCCCCGACCCGTTCGTCGAGGATCGGCAGCATCTGAGCGGCGCGGGGTACGATCTCTGGACGGAGATCGTACGCCCGCACATCGAATAGCTTATCTGGTGCCCTTCAAGGTGGCGTAGACCTGTGCGATGTGGATCGGCGGCTGCGTGTCGCCGCGCTCCCATCCCTTCACTCGATCGAACTTCGCCGTCTGCTGGATCTCCTTGAGGCTCCTGCCGGCCGCAATGCCCGACGCCACGGTGCTGACGACCTCTTCCAGATACTCGCGCAGCGCCGTCACGTCCGCCTTCGTGCCGGCCAGCGCATGCCCGGTGGCCGCGATGTCGAAGTCGAGCGCCTCGATCGTCCGCATGGCGTCGATGTAGGCGCCGATATTCGGCGTGACCGCCTGGGGCAGCCGCTTCGCCTGCATGACATCGGCCCCGAACACGACCCGCTCCTTCGGGAAGTAGATCACGGAGGAGTCCCGTGCGTGCGCTTCGCCGATGTAGACCATCTCGACGGTCTTCCCTCCCAGCGTCACTGTCTGGCGGTCTGAAAAAGTCCTCGTCGGCGGATGCACGTCATTCAGCGGCCCGCGCGCGAGCTCCGCGCCGCTCAGGGCACCGTCTTTGTTCGCATCGGTGAGGTCGAAGGTCGCCATCATGTTCTTGGGCGCTTCCCCGCGCTCGAGGCGGCGATTCCCGTTCGCGTCCATCTTTCGGACGTTCTCGGGCAGCGGCAGCTCCCCGGCCGGCAGCGTCAGCGTCTCGGGCATGTTGTGGTGGCCGATGAACTGCGCCGTGTCGGCGAAGACGGCGCCGCCCGACGCGTGGTCCCAGTCGTGATGCGTGTACAGGACGTACCGCACCGGCCGGTTGAACCGCTGCTGGAGCTCGCCCTTGAGCCATGTCGAGAAATCCCGGTTGATGGGATCCGACATGATGATCCCCTCGGACGTCACCAGGAACACGGTGTAGTGATTGTTGTTCTGGACCCGGTACAGATCGGGTGCGATGTTGACGATGCTCCGGGCCGGTGCCTCCTGGGCGGAGGCCTGCGGGATCACAGATAAGAGACCGATGAGCGCGAGCAATACCACTGGCAGCCTTGACTGCATCATGACGCCTCCTTTCGAATGTTGTGCGAGCAATTTAGAACCGGTTTCATAACCGACGTAGTGCCCGGCTTTAGCCGGGCTGAAGCCCGGCACTACGTACGAAATTCGGTGCCCGTGGTCGGTTATGAAACCGGGGCTAGCTGTTGCCGCACGGAAAGTCGCTATCGTCTTCCGTGAGGAGATCGGCGGGAATGACTGGAAGGAGCGGCCGGCGAGGCGGCTCTCCAATCCGCGTGGCGAGCAACACCGACGCCTGCGCCAGGTGGTCGAGTCCGGACTGGGCGAGCAGGCCGGCCATCGGCGCCGCGAAGCGCGCCAGGTGGTCGACCCGGAAGCGCGCTGCAGCGTCCCGCGCGACAGCCGCACGTTCCTCCTGACCCGATGCGACAGCATACGCTTCCTTCAGGCGCAGATAGGCAAGGAACCCGATTTCGACCGCCACGTGATCCGGCGGTTCTCCCTCTACCACCGGGTAGCCGAAGGCGTGATAATACCCGGTCAGCTCCGACATGAGCGATCCGAGCTCGAGCCCGTCATGATAGCCCACCTCCCGGGCCGACGCCGGACCGCCGGGCCCAAATACCGAGTGGTATTGCCCCTCAGTCGCCGCATCGAGAGTGGCCCGAGCCGCCGCCTGAAGCGCCGGATCGTCGATCTCCCCAGCGAGCGCAGTCACCTCGCGCCGCCACCGCTCGGTCGGGCACTCGAACAACCTGGCGAGCAGCAGCCAGCCGGCCGATTCGCGCACCAGCGCCGCGACGCGCTGGCCGGCCGCATCACGCGATCTCATGGAGCCTCCCGCATCGAGAGTCCTACCCATCCGGTCCGCATCTTCCGCGCGCCGGCTTCCTGTGCCGAGCCTTCCCATATGGCAAACGCAATCTGTGTGCGGCCGCGCGGTCCCAGACCGTTCGGCAGCGGCCGCGTCAGTACAACGGCCCATCCGTTCGGCGTCCGGACCCCACGCCCGCGCGAGGTGGTCGACGGCGCAGGGGCAATCGTTCCCGGGCCTTCGGCGACGAGGTCCTCCACCGCCGATTGCCTGAGTCCGCCGCGCCGGTTGCCTGCCGCATCGGCGGGCGCGTAGCGGCGGGCCATCTGCCTCTGCGCCTCCGAACCGGGCTGGAGGGAGCGTGCCTCGAACGGGTAATGGTCGACCGTCGCATTCGGATAGAGCGCCTGGATCGTGTCGTCACGACCGTCAACGGTCGCCTGCCAGTCGGCGCGCCAGTAGACGATCTCGACCGGCCGCCCGGACTCGCCCATTTGCGGATCCGGCGCATCGACGCTGGCGGATCGGGGCAGCTGCACCGCACACCCGTCCGGAAACCGGCCCGCGCCGGGCAGGTCGTCGGCAGCGGCGTCGATCCATTCGAGTCGAAATGCCACCTGTGACGCGCTCGCCAGCGCCCGCACGCGTACGGCCGGCGTCGACGGCTTCGACAGCTTCGGCTCGACGAGGTCCTGCGGGAGGAGCGGAGCGACGTGCTCGGGCGCACGCTGCCACGCCCCGTCCGCCGGATCGAGCGGCAGCGCCTCCGTCGTCAGCGCCAGGACTTCCGGCGTCGGCGCCGGCGGGCGGCGGCACGACGCGCCGGCCGCGAGGACGGCGACCACCACCAGCCAGATGGTCCGCCTGAAGGCGGACACTAGGGGCGCGCTACGGGCAGTTGACGCGAAAGACATTGTTCGCCTTGTCATACCAGGGCCGGACGAAGACCGGCTCACGCATCGGGACCCGAACGAGCTCGCGGCCGGAGTCGTCCAGGCCCATCACCTCGTCGCCGCGCCGCGCCCACTTCGTCATCACCGATTCGGTCGAGCCGAAGAGCCCGAGCAGGCCGGCCAGGTCCGCATCCGCGTTGCGGTACACCTTGAGCGCCGCTTCGACGCCAGGGCCGAACATCTGGCGGAGAAACGGGATCGGAACGTTCAGCGGCGGGATGTAGTAGACGTTGGGCTCGAGACCGAGCTGCGGGTAGAGCGGAAGCGCGACCTTGCGGACGTGCACGAGGTAGTCGATCGGGTTGTCGGGCCGCGCCTGCTCCGGACGCGAGATGTAGCCCGCCATCCGGATCTTGCCGATGCAGTTGACGAAGCACTGCGGCTGTAGTCCCATTTCCATCTTGGGGAAGCAGGCGATGCACTTCTCCGACGTGCCCGTCATCGGATTGAAGTAGACCTTCTTGTACGGGCAGCCTTTCACGCATTCCTGGTAGCCACGGCACCGGCCCTGATCGACCAGCACGATCCCGTCCTCCGGGCGCTTGTAGATAGAGCCCCTCGGGCATGACGCGAGGCACGCCGGATACGTGCAGTGATTGCAGATGCGCGCGAGGTAGAAGAACCACGCCATGTGCGGCAGGGAGAAGCTCGCCCCGCCGTCGACGCCGACGGCGCAGTCGTCCTCGCCGACGTTCGGATAGGCATAGTCGTCGGAGGCCGGGCGCCAGCTGAGGACGCGCTCCCCCGCCGGCGCGGATTCGAAGATCGTCTGGCCCGTATAGCGGCCGCCGTTCCATGAGCCCGCGTTCAACATGTCGAGCAGGTTCAAATCCCAGGCGAGCGGATACGACCCGTACGGCTTGGTCTCGACGTTGTTCCACAGCATGTATTCCTGGCCCTTACCCGACGTCCAGGTCGTCTTGCAGGCCAGGGTGCAGGTTTGGCAGGCGATGCACTTGTTGGTATCGAAGACGGCGGCAAACTGCTTTCTGGGCCGGCTCTCCGGATACCAGTAGGACATCTCGCGGCCGATCTGCCAGTTGTAGACGCGCGCCATTCCGCTACTCCTTCGGGCCGAGCGCTCCGGCCAGATACCGCTTCATCGCGGCCGACTCGTACCGCGGGCGGATCCCGATTGCCGCGGGGCGCCACAGCGGCTGCGGCGCGATGCCGCCAGGCTCGGCACGCGTGATCTTCACGAACGACTCGCGGGGAGCGCCGGTCGGACAGTGCACATCCGGCAGGAAGCCCTTGCCGATACCCTGCCCGAAGATGTTCTTGCGCACGAGGGAGTCGGTCATCCACGTCGGCTTGAGCCACCCGCGCGTGGCCGACTGGTGCGACCCGGATCGAAACATCGCCTGGTAGCCGGTGCGGGCGTTCTTCGCCAGACCATCCTTGCGGCTCTTGTGCGCCTGCACCGATCCGGGCGTGGCGCCGTACATGTTGAACCACATGCGCGTGACCCCGCGGGGCGTGCCCGGGTAGTAGCGCGCGCGGCAGAGCAGCCGCGCGAACTCCATGTCGCGCGTGTTCTCCTGCCAGCCGCGAAACGGCCGATCTTCCGGATCGGGATCGATCCAGACATAATCGCCGTCCTGAATGCCCAGGTCCTGCGCATCGCCCGGGTTGATGTCGACGTAGCCCTCGGTGACGAACGGGCTGCGCCGGTCGCGGCGATAGATGTCCCCGAACGGGCCGAACAGCACCGCGTTCATGTCCGTGTCGATCGGCGTCGTATGCGATCCGTGCCGGTACTTCGGCGTATGGAAGATGAACCCGAAGCCCTGTGCCGCCAGGGGATGCCGCGTCTTCCGGGTCTCCGCCCACGTCAGCACGACATTCCGGCCGCACCGCGTCTCGCACGACAGGTCGTCGCGGCTGACGCCGTATTGCTCCGGCCCGGCGGGCCGGATCGCCTCGTGCTTCGGCGCCACGATCACGTTCGGCTCGTAGAACGTGGAGTCGACGGGCTCGCGATGCACGGGTAGGTTCTCGCCCGCTTCGATGAACTCCGGCTCCTCGCGGTAGAACTCCAGCCGACCGCTCTTGGTGTACCACGGCTTCGAATCAGCGACCTGGTCGTAGCCCACGGCCTTTGGCGTGGTGCGCGACTGCATGAGCGCCGGGATGCCTTCCTTCGCCTTCGCCTCGAGGTCGGCGAACCGGTACCCTTTCGTATTCGACGACGCGTCGAGAATACGCTGCAGGTAGACGTCGGTGCGCCCCTCGCGGACGAACTTCCAGCAGTCGTCGAAGCGCCGATCGCCGGTCAGCTGCGCCAGCTTGGACCCGACCAGGGCCAGCACTTCGATATCGCCGAGGGTGTTGAAGATCCGCGGGATCGGCGTCCGGGGAAATACCACGAGAAACGGATTGGTGACCGAAGCCGTCATGTCGGGGTGCTTCAGCTCCGCCCACGAGTCAACGCCGAAGACGATGTCGGCCCACTCGCAGGACCCCGACCACCACCAGTCGTGCACCGCAATCATCTCGATCCGCGGCAGCATGTTGACGACCGTGTTGTAGTGCCACTTCACGTTGCCAAGGATCGAATTGGCATTCGCGAACCACATGGCTTTGGTCGGCGCCGGCATGTGGGTGGAGCCGGTCAACAGCTTCTTCCCGACGCGGAGCGGATGGTCCTCGTGGTTGTAGAAGTGCGCCGACTCGGCCCGCCAGTACTGCCGCGGGCGCGCCGGCTTGGCCGGATCGAGCTCGAGATCGAATGGGTTCTCGTTGATGTACTGAGGGGATCCGTTGAAGAGCGAGACGCGATAGTTGCCCGCGTAGGATCCGACGTTGCCGCCGATCCGGCCGATGTTGCCGGTGAGCGCCGCGAGGAGAAAGATCGTCCGATCCTTGTTGTCGTTGTTGAAGAACTGGTTCGGGCCCATGCCGACCGCAAAGAGGGTCGTGCCGGGCTCTTTGGCGAAGTGGCGCGCCAGCGATTCGACCGCGGCCGCCGGCGCCCAGGTCAGCTCCTCGACGGTCTTGGGATCGAAGTGCGCGGCGTATTCCTTCACCAGATCGAAGACAGGCCGGCAGCGCACCGTCGTGCCGTCCGCCAGCCTGACGTCCACCGCCCCCTCGAGGAGCGGATCGCCGACCGGTGAAAACCTCCCCACCTGGTCGCGCGTCAGGGCTCTGGGCTGCGCCGAGACACGGTCCCACCAGACGTAGTCGCCCCACTCCAGCCGCAGCGCTTCGGGCACCGGCTGCGACCGCTGCTCCGCCGCCGGCGGCTCCCGCTCTCCGGCCTTGAGCACCTGGGTGCGCGCGAGCGCGGCGGGACCGCCCCCGAACACCTCGCTGGCCCGAAGGCACTTCAGTGTGTCGGTGCGGACGAGAATCGGGAGATCGGTCCAGCGCTTCACGTAGTCGGCGTCGTAGAGCCGATCGCGCATGATGACGTTCGCAAAGCCGAGCGCCAGCGCCGGCGTCGTCCCCGGCCGCACCACCACGACATCGTCCCCTTTGCTCGCTGTCGCCGAATACTCGCAGGCGATGACGACGACCCTGGTCCCCTTGAGACGCGCCTCGGTCAGCCAATGGGCGTCCGGCATCTTCGTCGCGATCCAGTTCATCCCCCAGACGACGGCGGTCTTGCAGTACTCCACGGCCGAGAGATCGAACTCGACCGTCTGCTGGCCGGTGACCATCGGATGGCCCGGAGGCAGATCCGTGTGCCACGAGTAGTTGTCGAAGCCGCGCGACCCCAGGGCCTGGTCGGGCCCGACGTTGCGGATATGGGCGTCGAGCAGCGCCAGTGAGTTGGCCATGCGATACATGCCGAACACTCGTGTCATCCCGAGGAGCGGCATGCCGCCGCGCAGCTTCAACGTCTGCGTGCCTGCGCCCTGCACGGACTCGATCACCGCTTCGTCGTAGTGCTGGGCCTGCAGCCGCGCCTTGCCGGCCTCGCCCGAGTAGGTCTCGGCGATGTTTTTCAATGCCGCGGCCACACACGTGGCCGCCTGGTCGTGCGAGAGCCGGACCCACTCGTCACGGCCGCGCTGGAAGAACTCGGACGGCGGTCGGCCGTCCTCCTGGCGCGGAAACCCTGCCTCGACCCACCGCCTGAACCCGACCCGCACCATCGCGCCGTTGACGCGGCGGTCGCCGTAAAACCGGCGCGTGAGCGCCAGGCCCTTCTGGCAGACGCGTGGGTCCCAGCGGTGCGTCGTCCGATTGCCGGACGAGTCGGTCGCGTCGCCGTACCGCATGGTCGGTCCGATACGTGTGATCACGCCCTGACGGACGTACGCGTTGAGAATGCAGTTGTGCGTGTCGTTCGGGGCGCAGGTGAAGGTGTACGTCGAGTCGTACGCCCACAGATCCCGATACGTGCGCTCCCAGTCGCGGTTGGGGTACACGGCCAGCGGATTGGAGACCGCCTGCAGGCCCCAGGCCTCCTCCGCGGCGAGCGCGAATCCGCCAAGCCCGGCCGCGGCCACCGTCTCGAGAAACTCGCGCCGCGACCTCTGTCTCATAACCGGCCTCCCCACGAGCGGATGAACGTCACAACGGCCTCGATCTCCTCGCGTGCCAGGGTCCGGCGGACGGTTGACGGCTCGAGGAATCCGCCCATCGCGGTGCCGCGGCGCCCCCGCGCGACTGTTTCGGTGAGATAGGTGTCGGTCGCCAACTGCTGCAGCACGGGGTTATTGAGCGCGGGGCCGTCGCCTCCCTCCCCCTTGGCCCCGTGGCAGCCGGCGCACGACGCGGCATAAATCCGCTCACCGAGCGCCGCATCCCCACGCACCCAGCGGGGCGGTCGCGTGTCGACGGGCGCCGGCACGCCGGCGCGGTTCCGCATGTAGGTGACGATGGTCGTGACATCGGCGGGCGTGAGCCCGGTGGTCTCGGCGCTCCACGCCTGCATGCGCCGGCCGGGCCGGCCGCGCACGATGGTTTCGGTGATGAGCGCGTCGGGCGCGATCGCGAGAAAGTCGGGGTTCGCGATCGAGGGGAAGACCATCCCGGGAACGCGGAACCCCTGCCCCTCGCGTCCGTGGCAGCCGGCGCAAAAAGCGCCGAAGAGCGTGGCGCCGTCGGACGTGAACTCCCGCTCGCCAAAGCGCTGCACTCGGACCCGGTCGCGCGGCACGTAGCTGCCGGCCACATCGCGCTGCCGGAGCGACAGCGTGTAGAACGTCAGCGCGTCGATCTCGTCGGCCGACGCGTTCACAGCCGGCATCAGCGATCCCGCCACCACGGCCGCGGGAGCCCTCACGTGCTCCGCGAACCAGGCGGCAAGCGTTCGTGGGCCGCTGACGGCGGAGAAGTCCAGCCGGCCAGGATCCTTGGCTCCGGCGCGTGTCAGGTCCGGGCCGGCGTCTCCTCCCACGCCGTTCACTTTGTGGCACCCGAGGCAACCGGTCGCGTGAAAGACGCTCTTCGCGGCGACGAGCCGGGGGGCTCCAACGCGGGTGCTCAGGTACAGATCGAGGTTGTCACGATCCCCCTCGTCCGCCGAAAACGGTTGCCAGGTGTCGTCCGCCGCCGCGCGCTGGCGATGGCGCGAATACCAACCCGGGTCGTACCCCGTGAGCCCGACGCGGGAGAGGTCCGGCGCAGGGACCCCGGCATCGCCGGTCCGCCGGCGGCCGCGCGAGGCCAACGTACTGGGTGTGGTGACGCCGCCTCGCCCGTCGACGCGGTGGCACGCCAGACAGCCGCCGCGCTCCAGTGAGGCTCGCGCCGTCTCGAGCTGTTCGCGCGCGGGGATCCCCAGCGCCGCATGGCACGTGCCGCATCCGGCTTCGGTCATCCCGACCGGCAGCATCGGATCCGGCCAGAATGCCACCCTCCCGTGCGCGTCCGCCTTGGTCGTGGCGCGGCCCTGGCCGCCATGGCACACCGTGCAGCCGAACTCCGACGGATCGTGGACGACCGCCGGGTGCTCGGCCAAGGATGCGCCGGTGACGCTCTCTTCGCCCGGCGCCATCGCGACGTGGCACGAGACGCAGCGATCGGCAATGCCGAGTGCCGGGTTGACCACCTGTCTCAGCCGCACCGGCAGCGGCCCGTCGGGCGTGGCGGCCTGGGCCTGAATGCCCCGCCACTCGACCAGCAGGTTCTCCTGCACGGCCGCGGCGACGAGCAGCGCCAGCACTCCTGCGCTCGACGCGAGGAGCAGCCACTTGTTCCTGTTGAAAGCCTGCATATCAGTGCCCCGGCCAGTCCGCCGGCGACCAGAAGAACTCCCAGTTGGGGCCGCGGAAATAGGTGCCAATCGTCGTCAGCACCACGAACCCGCACAGGAAGCATGTGAAGAGGCCGAGGGCGCCGGCTCGCGTGGACTGGAATCGCTTCACGAGCCACACCGAGTACCAGCCGTACACCAGCGTGAGGATGGTTCCGGGATTGATTGCCGTGATCACCAGTTGCGGAATCTCGGGAAACCACTCCCTGAGCCACCCAAAGCGGATGGCAATCGATTCAATGAGAAGTGCCGCCGCAAGCCCGACGACGAGGGATCTCCTCACGAGCGGCCAGCCGCCGGACCCGCCGAACCACACGCCCGTCCCGGCCTCCTCGCGATCGAGATAGGGAATGAGGCCGAGGCCGGCCAGTACGATGGTGGGAATCCCTATGCCGCCCATGAACGCCGAGAAGGCCACGAGCTCCTGCAATCCCAGGAAGTACCAGGGCGCTTTGGCGGGGTTCTCGGGCACGAGCGGGTTGGCCAGCTCCTTGAGCGGCGCATCGGACACGAGCGCCAGCGCCGTGCAGACGAACACCGTCAGCATGAGGACCGCCAGTTCCGCATAGAACAGGTGCGGCATCGACGGCACGGTCTGCTCCGGCCCGTGGCCGACGACCGGCGTCCGGCCCCGAACAATCGCCGCCAGGTGATACGTCTTGGCTGGAGCCTCGGTGAATACGGGATACACGCCCTCCGGCGGCGGTCCGAGACGCGCGTCCACGTCGGCCGGCTTGGCCAGGCCGCCATCCTTGCGAATGCGCCAGATGTGGACGGCCATCAGCGCCCCGGCCACGAGCGGAAGCAGCATCACGTGAAGGAGGTAGAACCGGATCAGCGCCTCTTCACCCACCGTGTCCGATCCGAGCAGCAGCAGGCGCTGCAGTCCACCCGGATCGAACACCGACGTGATGTTCAGGGCATCGGTGACTTCTCGCGGCGACTGCGCGATGTTGGCGCCGATGGTGATCGCCCAGTACGCGAGCTGGTCCCACGGCAGGAGGTACCCGGTAAAGGACAGGCCGAGGGTCATGACGAGCAGCGCCATCCCGACGAGCCAGTTGAACTCCCGCGGCGCGCGGTACGCCGCCGTATAGAACACCCGCGCCATGTGCAGGATGACGGTGACGACCATCAGGTTGGCCGCCCAGCGGTGGATGTTGCGGACGAAGCGGCCGGTCGGCACGATGAAGTGAATGTCCTTCATCGAGTCGTAGGCGACGTCGGGGTACGGCTTGTAATAGAACATCAGCAGCACGCCGGTCACCAGCGTGATGAGAAATGCGCCGAGCGTGGCGAGGCCGAGCCCGGCGGTCGTGCTCCAGCGCAGGCTCCAGCGATGGGTTCGTACCGAGTGCAGGTGGAGGAAGACGTTGCCGAACACGAAGCCCGACCGCGTGCGATCGGTCGACGGCCGGCCCGTTCGGCACATCGTGTCGACGAAGCGGCGTGGGGCCGCACGCAGGTTGCCGAGAAACTGCTGCAGCCCAGGACCGTTCTCCGCCCCGCTCATGCGGTCACCTTGGTACCGGCAGGCACGGTCGCTTCTTCGTCCACCACGATCGTGTCGCCCCGCAGCGAGACCGCGAGCCAGCTGAGCGCCCGGGGCGCGGGCCCGCGCGTGACGTCCCCGTCGCGCGCGAACCTCGATCCGTGGCACGGACACTCGAAGCCGTCGGCCGTCGGCCTGACGATGCAGCCGAGATGCGTGCAGACGGTCGAGATCGCGTACGTGCCCTCGGCATCCCGGAAGAGCGCGACGGCGCGGCCGGGCGGCACGAACGCCTCGCCAGGCTGCAGCGTGGCGGGCAGCACCGTGCGGAACCGCTTGGCCGGCGACGGCAGCACGGCGGCCTTCGGAAGACGAAGCATGCCGCCGGTGGCGAACAGCAGCGCGGAGGCCATCGACCAGAGCGCAAACAGGCCCAGCACGTCGCGGCGCGGAATCGGCTCGGGATCGAGGCGGGAGAGAGACTGGCCTGCCGAGACTGTCACGACGCACTCCACTCGGTGGAAAAGGTGACGCGCTCCATCGCAATCGCGTCGGCCGGGCAGCGCATCGCACAGAGCGCACAGCGGATGCAGCGTTCCTCATCCTTGAGAATCGCGGAATGGCCGCCCGGGCCGGCGTCTGAGCCGAGCGAGCGATCGATCGCCCGCCCGAGTTCCGGCGTTGGCGAGAGCGCATCGAGCGGTACGAGCTTCAGGCACATGGTCGGGCACACGTCGGCACAGCCTCCGCACAGCACACACCGGTTCCCGTCGAACACCGGGCTCACCCCGCAGTCGAGACAGCGTGACGCCTCGCGCATCGCCTCCGCCCGCCCATAGCCGACCTCGACGAGCACATGGGGATTGCCGACTCGTTCCTGCGGATCTCGAACCGGCACGGGAACCCGCCGGATGGCCTCGTAGCCGCGCTCACGGCGATACGCCGGCAGGGTCAGATACGCCGTGAGCGCGTCGGCATGGAGCGGCCGGCCTGTCACGTAGGCATAGACGGCGCGCGCGGCGGCCTTCCCCGATGCAACCGCATCAATCAGCAACCGCGTACCGTGCGCCAGGTCGCCCGCGACGAACACACCCTCCGCGGTGGTCATGAGCGTCGCGGAATCGACTCGTGGCCAGCCGGGCCTGACCATCTGAATGTCGGCGCCGCCGTCGGTGAGAAAGTCGGTGACCGGCGACTGGCCGACCGCCAGCAGCACCGTGTCGCACGGGACGGTCTGCCGGGTCGTGTCGTCGAATACCGGCGCAAAACGGCGGGCGTCGTCCCAGACACGCACGCACCGCCGAAACGTCATCCCTGTCACCGCGCCCTGCCCGTTTCGATCGACCCCGACCGGACCCCAGCCGTTCTGCCGGACGATGCCTTCCTCGTCACCTTCGAGGATCTCCAGCGTGTCCGCGGGCATGTCCTCGAGGCTCTCGAGCGACACCAGCTGCACCCGGGAGGTGCCGGGCAGCCTGGCGGCCGTTCGCGCCGTGTCGTAGGCGATCTGCCGCAGCACCGTGCGCGCGACGTCGTACGCCACGTTGCCGCCGCCCACGACCACGACCTCGCGCCCGATGTCGAGCGGCTGGCCCAGCGCCACCGAGCGAAGCAGGTCGACACCGCCAAAGACCCCGGGGCCGCTCTCGCCGGGCAGTCCGAGCGTCCTGGACGACTTGGCGCCGACGGCAACGATCACCGCACGGTAGTCGCGACGCAGGTCGCGAAACGTGACGTCGCGGCCCACGGCCACGCCGCACCGGATCTCGACGCCGAGCGCACGAATGACGGCTACCTCTCGTTCGATGACGTCGCGCGACAGGCGGTACGAGGGGACGCCGATGGCGAGCATCCCCGCGGGGATCGGCTCGCTCTCGAACACAACCGGATGGAAGCCGAGCAGCGCCAGGTCGTGTGCCGCGGCCAGACCGGCCGGTCCCGCGCCGATCACGGCCACGCGCTCGCCGTCGGCGGGAGGCACGGTGCCGCGCACGCCCGCACGAAGGAGCGCAGCCATCTCGTCGGCCCCGGCGGCCACCGGAGGGACGAAATCCCTGAGCGCACTGAGTACCGACTCGATGGGACGCGCTTCCGGCCCTGCGATCTCGCAGACGAAGCGCTTCAACGCCCGGATCGAGATCGGGCGGTCCTGCGCGACGAACGACCCGTCGTCGTCCACGCGGGGGATGTGGCCCCGCCGGCAGGCGGCCTCACACGGCGCCCCGCAGATGCGCCCGCAGATCGACGCAAACGGGTTCGGCCCTCTGGCAATCAGGTAGGCTTCCTCGAACCGGCCTTCCGCGATCGCTCGAACGTACCCACGCGCATCGGTGTGAACCGGGCATGCCCGCTGGCAGGCGATCAGTCCCGCGTGGTAGTCGTCGCCCGGAATCTCGACACGCAGCGGCAGCATGGGCGCCCTCCTCTCCGCAGGGACCGTGCCAGCGCTGGACTCACCACGAGATGTCGCCAATGGCGGGCGAGGAAGGTCCGCCGAGTGTCCGTCCGGACAGCCCCGGGCGACATATTTCACGCGGCGCTGAGAAAAATTCCGCTGCCGTCAGAAGCGGATGGCCGTCTCCAGGTAGAGGAAACGCAGCCAATCGCCAGCGAACAGCGAGCGGACGACCCGCCCGCCGTGAAGCGTTCCGGCAAAGCCGGCACAGGAAGAGGAGCCCCGCCTGCGTGGTGACCTGCCTCACAGGTAGGCGAGGAGCAACAGCAGCTCTGTCGCCTGCGTTGTGATGTCGCCCGGTACCGTTATTACCGGAGGTATCGTGTCCGCTGGCGGCGAAGGGGGTGCTGACGCGTCGAGGACAGAAACGGTTCCGGCGGCATAGCTCGTGACCCAGGCGCGTGATGTCGTGGCGTCGATGTCGACGCCATACGGAGCGCCTCCGAGAGAGACGGTTTCGCTCACGACGTGAGTCGCGCCATCCACGACCGACACCGTGCCGCCCCCATAGTTTGCCACCCACACACGGTCATGCGCCTCATCGACTGCAAGGCCGCCCGATGGGCGATGGGGTCTACGGCGACTCCGGTGGCGGCCGGCCCGATGTTCGCAGTCGCGATGATGCTCGTCGCGGCCGTCACGATCGAAACGAGCAGCAGCGCCAGACTTGCCACCATGGCACCACACGACGGTTTCATCTCCGACCTCCAGTTGTTGTCGAAACAATCCCAGGAAGGAAAAGAGGGCTTCCATCCGCAAGCCTCACACCGCGAGCGCGCGCTCGTACAATGGGGCGATTTGAAGCATCGCGTCAACACGCCCGCGCAGGTGCTGTTTGCAAGCCTGATCGGCACGACCATCGAGTTCTTCGACTTCTACATCTACGGCACCGCGGCGGTGCTCGTCTTTCCCGCCCTCTTCTTCCCGACGTCGGATCCCGCGACGGCAACGCTTGCCTCGCTGGCGACCTTCGGCATCGCCTTCTTCGCCCGGCCCGTCGGGTCGGCGCTCTTCGGCCACTTCGGCGACCGCATCGGCCGCAAGACGACGCTCGTCGCAGCCCTGCTGACGATGGGTGTGTCGACCGTGGCGATCGGCGTCCTGCCGACCTACGGCGCCATCGGCATCGCGGCGCCGATCCTGCTGGCGCTCTGCCGCGTCGGCCAGGGCCTCGGGCTCGGCGGCGAATGGGGCGGAGCGGTGCTCCTCGCCATCGAAAACGCGCCGCCCGGCCGGCGCGCCTGGTACGGCATGTTTCCGCAGCTTGGCGCGCCGCTCGGCTTCTTCCTGTCGACAACGGTCTTTCTCGCCCTCTCTGGACGCCTGAGCAACGACCAGTTCTTCGCCTTCGGCTGGCGCATCCCGTTTCTGGCAAGCGCGGTGCTCGTCCTGGTGGGGCTGTACGTGCGGCTGAAGATCACCGAGACGCCTGTTTTTACGGCGGCCGTGAAACGGCGCGAGCGCGTGAAGGTACCGATGTTCGTCGTGCTCCGTCAGTACCCCGGAACCGTGATCAAGGGAACGCTGGTCTCGCTGGCCACGTTTGTCGTCTTCTACCTGATGACGGTGTTCACGCTCTCGTGGGGGACGAGCCGGCTCGGATTCAGCCGGGAGGAGTTCCTGCGGATCCAGCTGGTCGGCGTGGCCACGTTCGCGATCCTGATCCCGATCTCGGCGATGCTTGCCGAGCGGGGCCGCCGACGCGTGCTGATCGCTGCCACCATCGGCATCGGCATCTTCGGGCTGGTCATGGCGCCGCTCTTTTCGATGGGGACGATGGGCGCGGTGCTCACGCTCGGCATCGGCCTCGGCCTGATGGGACTGACCTACGGGCCGCTCGGCACCGTGCTGTCGGAGCTCTTTCCCACGGCCGTCCGGTATACCGGCAGCTCCCTGACCTTCAACCTGGCCGGGATCTTCGGGGCGTCGCTGGCGCCGTACATCGCCACATCGCTGGCCAACAACTACGGTCTCGAGTTCGTCGGCTACTACCTGACCGCCGCCGCGCTGCTCACGCTGATCGGCCTGCTCATGACCGCGGAAACCAGCCAAGGACCTTACCTGTGATCCCGACTTCATCGCGCGTGAAGGTCCTTGGCTGGTTAGCCAGTGTCGCTTCGGCGCGCTGCGCGCGCCGGGGACCGGGACCTGGCGATATCATTGTCGGAACCGGAGGTGATGTGATGGTCCGCGGTGCGCGCTCCGCCGTCATTCTGGCGATGTCCGCGGTGCTGGCGCTCTCAGCGGCCGGCGCCGGCGTCGCGTCGGCACAGACCGCGCTGCCGCCGGTCATTCCGATCTTTCCCCTGCCCGACGCCTCGCTGTTTCCGAACGCGTCGAATCAGTTCCACATCTTCGAGCCGCGCTACCGCGCGATGATTGCCGACGCGCTCAAGGGGAACAAGGTGATCGGGATGGTGACGCTCAGGCCCGGCTACGAAGCCGGGTACGAGGGCCGGCCGCCGATCTTCCCGATTGGGTGCGCCGGGATCATCCTCAACTACGAGGAGCTGCCCGACGGGCGGTTCAACATCCTGCTCGGCGGCCTCTCGAAGTTTCGCGTCGACTCCGAAGACGACAGCCGGCTGTACCGGCTCGCCCGCATCACGGCGATGCCCGAGGTGCTGGACGACTCGGAGATCGAGCCGCTGCAGAAGCAGCGGCAGCGGCTCGAAGATCTCCTGGGCGCGTTGAGGCAGCGGCTCGGCATCGCGGTGCCTCCGAGCGGCGCCGACGACGAAGGGGTCGTGGACGTGCTGGCGCAGTACCTGCCGATGGAGGCGCCCAGTCGCCAGCGTCTTCTCGAAGAGCCGGGCTCGCTCGCGCGCGCCGGCGCGATCATCCGGCTGCTGGAGCAGCTGCTGCCCGCGAAGC
>MEKU01000002.1:6899-40950 GCA_001767195.1 Acidobacteria bacterium RIFCSPLOWO2_02_FULL_67_21 | reverse complement strand
GCCTGAAGGCCCGCCGCTACAACGGGAGGCCTTCATCAATGCCGCTGGCCGTTGGGGCGGAAGTCATCGTCGCGACGCTGGGGAAGAAACGGGGCGTCGTCGTCGAAGCAGGCCGCGGCGGCCACTACCGGGTGCGCATCGGCAACGTCACGGTGTCGTGCCTCGAAGACGACCTGTCGGTGCCGCCTCCGGCTGAGGGGAAGCGCAGCAAACGCCGATCGCGAGAGGGACGGTCCGAGGCGTCGCGGGAGCAACAGCCGGCGGCGCCCGCCATGACGGCGCGGATCGACCTCCACGGGCTCACCGTTGAAGCAGCCATCGCCCTCGTCGTCGACGCGATCGATCACGCGCTGCGCGACGACGCCGATCGCCTGGACATCGTCCATGGCAAGGGCTCCGGACGGATTCGGAAAGCGGTGCACCGGCATCTGAAGACCCTGCCGGTCGTGAACAGCTTCGAGCTCGATCCGCACAACGCCGGCGTGACCCTCGTCCGGTTCTAGCGGAGCCGCCCGGCCAGCGCGATGAGCCGGCGGGCGCGTACCACCATCGGCAGCTCCACCATGTCGCTGCCCAGTCTTGTCACACCCTGCCCGGCCGCCAGCGCCGCCTCGTAGGTCTCGATCGTCCGCCGCGCCTGGTCCAGTTCGGCGTCGGAGGGCGTAAAGGCCTCGTTGATGATGGCGACCTGGCGCGGATGGATCGCCATCTTTCCCCCGAACCCGACACCGCGGGCGCGGGCGCAGTCCCTCCGCAGCCCTTCTTCGTCGTCAAGATGGGTGAACACGGCGTCGATGGCCTCGGCGCCGACGGCCGCGGCCGCCATTGCAATCTGGGCGCGCGCGAGGATGAGCTCCTCGCCGTCCATGGTCCGCGTCACACCGAGCGCGGCAGCCAGATCCTCGGCGCCAAGCAGCAGCGCCGCCACCGGAGCGTCAGCAGACGCGATCTCCAGCGCCCGAAGCACGGCGCGCGGCGATTCGAGCAGCGGCAGCAGGGGCGAGGCCACGCCTCCGGATCGGCTCGTGGCTAGCGCGCGGGCGGCGGTTTCGAGCGTTCCAGGCGCATCCACCTTCGGGAGAAGCACCCCGTCGAACCCGTCACGGCCGCGAAAGAACTCGAGATCGGCCGTGCCGAACGCCGTGTGAACCGGATTCAGCCGGATCAGGCGGTGAGGCCCCGCTTGCCGTCCGGCCGCCAGGAACTCGGCAATAGCGCCGCGCGCCTGGTCTTTCTGCGCAGGCCCGACGCTGTCCTCCATGTCGAAGACGACGGCGTCGGCGCCGGTGCTGAGGGCCTTCTCGAACCTGTCGGCGCGGGTTCCGGGAACGAACAGCAGCGATCGCAGCGGGCCGATCATCGCCACCACTTTACCGCGAGCTCAACGTCGCGGTCTTCGACCGAGAGCTCGCCCGGCGGCTGCGCGCCGATCTCGAGCGCGACATCGAGCGATCCGTGCGGATCGACCCCGTGCGCTGGCGCGAGCGCCCGCTGCACATCCGCGGGCGCGAGAAGCTGTGGAGCTATTTCGGCGAGGTGTTCTAAATGATCTAGGGCACCGGCTGGGCGGGTGTTGAAGGCTCGGCGCCCTCGGCTGGCGCCCCCGGCGGGGCCTCCGCCGGCGGCTCGATCGTGACCCGCGTTCCCGCCGCGGTGGTGCCGCCGGGCGCCGTGAACCATCCTCTCGACAGGTAGTCGGACATCGTCAAGCCGAACAGGACGATCAGGAAGAAGAACGCGCTTCCGCAGACCAGCTTCGTCAGGCGGCTGCTGTACTTCAGGTGCATGAAGAAGAGGATCACCAGCGTGGCCTTGACGATCGCAATGCCGAGCGCGACCGGAAAATTCAGCGCCCCGAGATTGATGAACGCCACCGCCACCGTGATGGCGGTCAGCACCATCAGCGAGCCGAAAATGGTGTAGTAGACGCGCTTCGGAGAAACATGCCCTGCCATGGCTTACCCCAGTTGATGCGCCCGGTCTACCAGGTAGAGCAGCGGGAACAGGAAGATCCAGACAATGTCGACAAAGTGCCAGTACAAACCTGATATCTCCACTGGCGTGTTCCACTGAGGGCTGAAGCGCCCGCGCGACGCCATCCAGGTGATCACGGCCAGGATGCTCACGCCGATGATCATGTGCAGCGCGTGCAGACCGGTCAGGCCGAAATAGAGCGACAGGAAGATCTCCACCTGGTGCGCGTGCGGTCCCTCGAACTGGAAGTTCGCGCCGGGAATGTGGTTCAGGTCCCACTTGTGCTTGTACTCGAAATACTTCACGACCAGGAACGTCAGGCCCAGGATCATCGTCACGATCAGCCAGCGGACGGTGGCCCGCTGGGCGCCCGTCTGCGCGGAGCGCACGGCAAAGGCCATCGTGAGACTGCTGCCAATCAGGACGACCGTATTGAACGCGCCGAGCCGGATGTCGAGCTCGAGGCTGCCTTCGGACCAGGCCGCCGGGTACCAGACGCGGTAGAGGAGGTACGCCATCAGGAGGCCACCGAAGAACATCACTTCGGTGACGAGGAACACCCACATCCCGAGCGTCGCGACTTCGTGCTGCTGCTCCAGCGTCTGAAAGTGGTGCTGCAGCGCCGGATGATGGCCTGCCGCGCCGGAGCCGGTGGCGGAGGCGGGCGCGTGCCCGTGCGGATCGGCGCGTGCGGCGAGGCCGTCAGGCAACTTTGATCTCCCGCTTCGAATACTCGTACGCCCCTTCGTTCACGATCGGGGTCTCCGGGAAGTTTTCAGGGATCGGCGGCGATTCGGTCTTCCATTCGAGGCCGGTCGCCAGCCAGGGGTTCGCGCCCGCCTCCTCGCCCCGCCAGAGCGAATAGAGGAGGTACACGGCAATCAGCCCGTAACCGACCGCCAGGATCGACGCCCCGGCCGACGACAGGACGTTCAGCACCTGGAACTCCGCCGAATATGCGTGGTACCGGCGCGGCATGCCGAGGTAGCCGAGGATGAACTGCGGGAAGAACGTCAGGTTGAAGCCGACGAACACCAGCAGCGCCGACAGCATCGCCAGCGAGTCGGAGTACATCCGGCCGGTGATTTTCGGCCACCAGTAGTGCAGCCCGGCAAAGTACCCCATGATCGCGCCGCCGACCATGATGTAGTGGAAGTGCGCCACGACGAAGTAGGTGTCGTGCAGGTGCACGTCGAGGCCGAGCGAGGCCAGGAACAGGCCGGTAAGGCCGCCGACGAGGAACAGTCCCAGAAACCCGAACACCCAGATCAGGGGCGCCCGCCACCAGATTGCGCCCTGGTACAGCGTCGCGGTCCAGTTGAACGTCTTGACCGCCGACGGAATGGCGACCGCGAACGACAGGAACGAGAAGACCATCGCCGAATAGGGCGAGATGCCGGCCACGAACAGGTGGTGCGCCCACACCAGAAACCCGAAGATGGCGATCGCCAGGCTCGAGAAGGCGACAAAGGAATAGCCGAACACGTTCTTGCGCGAGAAGCAGGCGATCACCTCGCTGATGACGCCCATCGGCGGCAGGATCATGATGTAGACCGCCGGGTGCGAATAGAACCAGAAGAGATGCTGGAAGAGCACCGGGTCGCCGCCGAGGCGCGGGTCGAAGATGCCGAACCCGAACACCCGTTCGAGCGCGAGCATTCCGGCGGTGATCGCAATGACCGGCGTGGCGAGGATCATCACCAGACTGGTGGCATACAGCGCCCACACGAAGAGCGGCAGGCGAAACCACGTCATCCCCGGCGCCCGCATCCGGTGGATGGTCACCATGAAGTTCAGCCCCGTCAGAATCGACGAGAAGCCGGTGATGAAGACGGCGACCCCCACGAGCGCGACGTTCGAATTCGACACATTCGAGCTGTACGGCGTGTAGAACGTCCAGCCGGTATCGACGCCGCCGCTCAAGAGCGCCACGAGGGCGAGGGAGAACCCGAGCACGAAGACGTACCAGCTCAGAAGATTGAGCTTGGGGAAGGCCACGTCCTTCGCGCCGATCATGAGCGGCATCACGAAGTTCCCGAGAATGGCCGGCACCACGGGAATCAGCACGAAGAACACCATGAACACGCCGTGCATGGTGAACATCCGGTTGTAGGTGTCGGCCGAGACGAAGTCGCCCTGCGGCGTGGTCAGCTCGATGCGGACGCCGGCGGCGAAGATCGCGCCGAGGAAGAAGGCCAGCGACACGACGATCAGGTACATGATGCCGATGCGCTTGTGGTCCTTGGTGAGGAGCCACGAGGCGAGCCCGTGTCTGACGTTGAGATAGGTGACGCGCGGAAGGACGGTTGTGGTCATCTGGTCTTACCTTGGACTGCTGCCCTGGGCCGGAGCCGTCGCGGGAACCGCTGCGGCGCTGGCCTGCGCCGCGGTTGCCGGCGGCCGGGCTCCCGGCAGCGACTTGATGTACTCGATCAGGCTCATGAGCCCTTCTTCATTCACGAGGCCCTGGAACGTCGGCATCAACGGCTGATAGCCGGCCACCAGCTTGAGCTGTGGCGTCAGGATCGATTCGCGGATGTAACTGTCGTCGACGTTCACGGTGGCGCCCGTGGCGAGCGTTTCCTGGGCGCCGTACTTGCCGGCGAGCGACGGCCCACGCCCCGACCCGTCATTGAGGTGGCACCCCACGCACCCGAGCTGCTGGAAGAGCTGCTCCCCGCGGGCCGACATCGACAGCCCGCCGCCGCCGCTCAGCCACGCCTGATACTCGCCCGGCTCCTGCACGACGACGCGGCCGATCATCCCGGAGTGCCGGGTGCCGCAATACTCGGCGCAGAAGAGGTGGTACTCGCCGACACGGGTCGCCGTGAACCAGATCGAGCTGTACCGGCCGGGAATGGCGTCGGCCTTCACGCGGAATGCCGGAACGTACAGCGAGTGCAGCACGTCCTCGGAGGTGAAGATCACCTTGACGGGCCTACCGAGCGGCACATGGAGCTCGTTGAGCTCGCTCTGGCCGTCGAGGTGCTGGAAGCGCCACATCCACCGCTTCCCGGTGGAGTAGATCTCGAGCGTCTGATCCGGCGCCCGCACGAGATCGAAGAAGACGACGGTCGCCCAGCCGAAGATCCCCATCGCGATGAAGAACGGGATGATCGACCAGCCGAGCTCGAGCGGAAGCGACCCGGTGATCGGAGCGCCCACCTTCTCGCCTGTCTTGTCGCGGTACTTGATGGCGAAGATGGTGACCAGCACCACCACCAGCAGCGCGAAGAACGCCGTCACGGCCGTGACGAAGAAATACAGGTTGTCCACCGCGGGGGCGATGGTGGAGGCCTGCTCGGGAAACAGCGGGATTCCAGAAAGCATAGGTTTCAGGCCCGGTCCAGCCGCGGGCGCGCGTCGCGGCGGCGCATCAGCAGGATCGAGCCGCCGATGAACAGTACTGTCATGACACCAGCGAGCCGCACCAGATTCATCACCATCAGCCCGTAGCGGCCGCTCTCCGGGTCGTAGTGGAAGCAGTAGAGGAGCAGCTCGTCGATCGCCGAGCCGACGCGGCCGTCGCCCGACTCGACCAGCGCCAGCCGCAGCTCCTTCGGCGAGTACTCGACGCCGTAGAAGTAGCGCGACAGGCGGCCGTCGGAGGTGGCCACCAGCACGCCGCTCACGTGGGCGAACTGCCCGCTCGGCTCGTCCCAGCGGTAGGTGAATCCCGCCGCCGACGTCACGCGCCGGATCGTCGCCTCATCGCCGGTCAGCAGGTGCCACGCCGCCGCATCCTGCTCGACCGACCAGTACTCCAGGTGGGCGCGCTTCTTCTCCGCGGCCGTCGCCGGCGTGTCGCGCGGGTCGAAGCTGATGAGCACGACGTCGAAATCCTCGCCCGCCTTGAACGGCGTGACCTTGAGCGCGCTCGACAGCCCGTTCATCACCTGCGTGCACAGCATCGGACAGCTGTAGTAGACAAACGCCAGCAGGACGGGCCGGCGGCCGAAGTAGTCGCCCAGCGTCACGGGCCGGCCGCTCTCGTCGCGAAACGCGGCATCGAGCGGCAGCCGCTCGTTCAACCGCTGCCTGAACGTCACGTCGCGGAGCTGGGGCGGCACGTCGGTCGACACCATGCCCGGCTCCTGCGTGCTGCCGTAGCCGCTCGGGAAGCCGGCCTGGGCCGCCGCATCAATGCCCAATGCCCAATGCCAAATGCCCAATGACAAAAGGGCGACCGCACACACACGTCTGCCGCGTTGGACATTGAGCATTGAGCATTGAGCATTGAGCATTGCCGTCCTACTGCCTCCGCCGCTCCATCGTCCGGCCCGAGCTCGCGTCGGACGCCATCTGCCCCGGCACGCCGGCCGGCTGCGCCGCGTCCGGTGTCCGCGTCTGCAGCAGCCCGCGCTCGACGGTGAGCCGCATCGCCTCCTCAATCGGAATATGCACGATGCCGGCGTCCTTGTTCATCCAGCCGTACCGGTCCATCAGCGTCGCTTCGTCCAGGCGGAACTGGTAGATCTCGTTGTGCGGAAACTGCTGCAGCCGGGGCGCCGGCGGGAGGCGCGGCTCCTGGCCGGTGGCCAGGGGGTACGGCTGCTCGGCGATCATCGACTGCTGGATCAGGAACTCGTACATGAAGCCGAGGCCGATGTGAATGACGATCGCCGACGCCGCGAGCCAGACCATGAACTTGACGATCGGACCGACGTGCGCGTCGGTGTGCTCGTAGGTCGAGTCGGGCGGCGTCGCCAGATACTCGTCGTCTGCCGAGGCGTGTCCTACCGGGTCGTCATGCGCCATCAGTGGCCTCCCGAGCTTTGCAGCGCCTCGCGCAGGTACGGGTCCGCGAACGCCACCAGCGGCCGCTGCGCCAGCTGGGTCAGAAACATCCAGAGCCACAACCCGCCCACCGCCAGCGGGGCGGCCAGGTCGAGCCAGTGAACGAAGAACCCCGACGCGTGCTCGCCCTCCAGCATGTGGAGGTTCGCGCCGGTCGACGCGAACTCGGGCGAGACGAGCATGAAGAGATCGATGTAGCGGACCAGCAGCAGCGCCAGCGACACCCACACCAGCCGGTGGGGCATCCGCTTGAGATCGCGCGAGAGCAGCAGCAGGAAGGGCACCGCGAACTGGAACAGCACGAGGAAGATCGCCAGGAACTGCCATCCGTGGCTGATCCGGGCGACGAAGTACGGAACCTCCTCGACCAGGTTGGCCGCGTAGACCAGCATGTACTGGGAGAAGTTGAAGTACGCCCAGAGCATGACGAACGCCAGCGAGAGCTTGCCGAGGTCGTGGAAATGGCCCGGCTTGAGGATCTGCTCCATCGGCGCGCGCCGCACGAGGAACGCGCTGATCACGATCGTAAACGACAGCGCGGCGAGGCCGTGGCCGCCGATGAAGATGAACCCGAAGAGCGTGGAGAACCAGTGCGGGTTGATCGACATCACCCAGTCGATGCCGGCAAACGTGGCGGCAAACGCGTAGAACACGATCCCGCCTCCGCTCAGGTACTGGAGGCGCAGGTTCACGCTCATGTCGCCCTCGTCCTGCCGCCGCGACCAGCGCGTCATCGTCCAGGCGATCAGGATCCAGCCGGCGAAGTAGATGAACGCCCGCAGCAGGAAGAACCCGGTGTTGAGGTAGACGGCCTTGTGCTGCAGGACTTCGTCGGCCTGCACGTGCTCCGGGTGCGTCCACGAGTAGAGCGTCCCCATGCCGAGCACGATCGGCAGGAAGAGAATCGCCAGCAGCGGCAGCGTCCGGCTCGACGCCTCGAAGATCCGCCGGAAGACGCCCCACGCGCCGCCCGACAGATGCTGGATCATCAGCAGCCCCATCGATCCGAGCGCGATCCCGAGGAACAGCAGGTAGGCAATGAGCCATGAACGGAAGAAGTGATCGCGGTCCACGATGAATCCGATGCCGCAGGCGACGAGGCCGGCGGCGCCGGCGATGAGCGCGCGCGAACGCAGCGCATCGATATCAGCGGGCGGGGCGTAGGTCGTCTCGGCCACTATCGTGCCTCCGGCGCCGGCGGGGTCTCGGGCCGTCCAGGCGGGAGCCTCACCTCAGGCGCCTGGTCCAGCTCCGGCCGGCGATCGACCGGGACGTCGTCGACGGTCGCGCGCTGACTGAGCTGCAGGGCGCGGATGTAGGCGGAAATCGCCCAGCGGTCCGCGACCGGCACCTGGGCCGCATAGTCGGACATGGCGCCAAACCCGTTGGTCATGACATCGAAGAAGTACCCGGCAGGGGCGTTGCGCAGCCGCTGCTCATGGTAGGACGGCGGCGCGCGGAAGCCGCGCTGCACGACCATCCCGTTGCCCTGTCCCGTGCGGCCGTGGCACGGCGCGCAGAAGACGTTGAACCGCTCCCGGCCACGCGCCAGCAGCTCGGCGGTGACCGGCATCGGGAAGGTGTCGGTGAGCTGCCCGTCGACCTTGCCCTGGTACAGGTGGTCGTCCTCGCGCAGACCACCGCGGGCGACGGTGTTCGTGACGAGCGAGCGCGCGCTGCGGCCGTCGCGGAAGAACGGGCTCGCCTCGAGCGGATCGTACCGGGGCGCGTCGTGCATGTCCTGCCGGCAGCCGGCCGCCAGCACACAGAGCAGAATGGCGGCACACTCCCACCGCCCAAAAGACCAACGCCCAAGACCCCTTGGGAGTTGGGAGTTGCGGAATTGGGAGTTCTGATTAGGGCGCAACTTCAGCGACTCCTACCGGGTGGAGGCTCTCGAGGAACTTCCACGTGGCATGGCGATCGAACTTCGGGTCGGTCGCCTCGATACAGAGAAAGAACCGGTCCACCGACGCCCGGGCAAACGCCGGCACGTTGAACACCGGGTGATACGGCTGCGGAAGCCTGTTGAGCGCCCACATGCCGATGAAGGCCGCCAGCGCCGCCCCGAGGACGGTCGTCTCGAAGGTGACCGGAATGAAGTGCGGCCAGCTGTGGTACGGCCGGCCGCCGATGTTCAACGGGTAGGCAATCGCCTGGGACCAGTATTCGAGCCCGTACCCCGCCAGGCCGCCGAGGATGCCGCCCGCGAACACGAGCCTCGGGAGGCGCGTGCGCCGGAGCCCGAGCGCTTCGGACAGCTCCTCGACCGGAATCGGCGAGTAGGCGTCCATCTCCCGGTACCCTTCGAGGCGCGCCCGTTCGGCCGCATGGACGAGCGCCGTCGGCGTATCGAACTCGGCCATCAGGCCGTGCAGCGTGACCGCAGGTGCGTCGTGTGCCATCACACCATCCCCGGCCGCTCGAGCTCGTGCGTCTCTTCCTCGACGAGCGTCCGCATCTCGAACATCGCGATTGCCGGCAGGAACCGGATGAACAGGAAGAACAGCGACAGGAACAGGCCGATCGTGCCCGTGAACATCGCGAAGTCCCAGCGCGTCGGCGCGTACATGTCCCAGGACGAGGGGAGGAAGTCGCGATGGAGGCTCGTCACGATGATGATGAACCGCTCGAGCCACATGCCGACGTTGACGAAGAGCGACAGGACGAACAGGAGCATGACGTTGTCGCGGACGCGCCGGAACCAGAACAGCTGGATCATCACCGCGTTGATCGCAATCAGCGACCAGTACATGACGGCATAGGGCCCGCCCATCCGGTTCGCCATCATGTACTGCTCGTACGGGTTGGCGCTGTACCACGCGAAGAACGCCTCGTTGGCGTACCCGTAGGCGACGATCATGCCGGTGACGAGCATGACCTTCGTCATGTTGTGGATGTGCCGCATCGTGATGAAGTCCTCGAGGCCGTAGAACTTCCGGAGCGGCACCGCCAGCGTCATCACCATCGCAAAGCCCGAGTAGATGGCGCCGGCGACGAAGTACGGCGGAAAGATCGTCGCGTGCCAGCCCGGCAGGACCGACACCGCGAAGTCGAAGCTCACGACCGAGTGCACCGACAGCACGAGCGGCGTCGAGATCGCCGCCAGCAGCAGGTACGCCATCTCGTACCGCTGCCAGTGCCGGGCCGATCCGCGCCACCCGAGCGACAGCACCCCGAAGATGACCGCCGCCGACCGCGACTTGGCGCGGTCGCGCAGCGTCGCCATGTCGGGCACCAGGCCCGTGTACCAGAACAGCAGCGACACGGTGAAGTACGTCGAGACCGCGAACACGTCCCAGATGAGCGGGCTCCGGAACTGCGGCCAGAGGTTCATCGTGTTCGGATACGGGAAGAGCCAGTACGCGGCCAGCCACGGGCGGCCCGTGTGCAGCAGCGGGAACATGGCGGCGCACGCCACGGCAAAGAGCGTCATCGCTTCGGCAAAGCGGTTGATCGAGGTGCGCCACTGCTGGCGGAAGAGCAGCAGGATCGCCGAGATCAGCGTGCCGGCGTGGCCGATGCCGATCCACCAGACGAAGTTGATGATGTCGAACGCCCACCCGACCGGGATGTTGTTGCCCCAGATGCCGATGCCGGTCAGCAGCAGGTGGCCGATCGTCACGTTCAGCAGCATCAGAAACGCGAATGCAATCGCAAACCCCAGGAACCAGCCCACCGGGGTCCGCCTGGTCATCACGATCGCGCTGATCTTCTCGGTGACCGACTCGAAGGTGTGGCCCGGTCCGAGCACCGGCGGCGCGGCACGGAACCAGGGGCGCTCCCCGGCGGCGGTCGTCTGATCGTGCGGATGCTCGCTGGGGGCCATCAGCGTTCGTCCTCAGCGGCGGCGGCCGCCGGTTCCAGCTCGAGATTCGGGTTGCGCACAATCGCCATGTAGGTGGTGCGCGGGCGCGTGTTCAGCTCCGCGAGCAGCGCGTAGTTCAGCGGGTGCGCCTTCAACCGCGAGACGCGGCTGTTCGGGTCGTTGATGTTCCCGAACACGATCGCCTCCGTGGGGCACGCCGACTGACACGCCGTCAGCACCTCGCCGTCGCGAATCTGCCGGTCGTCCAGCTTGGCCGCCACCCGCGCGTGATTGATCCGCTGCACGCAGTAGGTGCACTTCTCCATCACGCCGCGGCTCCGCACGGTCACGTCCGGGTTGCGCTGGAGCCAGAGCGTCGGCGTGTTCCAGTCCTGATAGAGGAGGAAGTTGAAGCGCCGCACCTTGTAGGGACAGTTGTTGGAGCAGTACCGCGTCCCCACGCAGCGGTTGTAGACCATGTCGTTGAGGCCCTCGGTGCTGTGCGTGGTGGCCGACACCGGACACACGACCTCGCACGGGGCGGTCTCGCACTGCTGGCAGGGCATCGGCTGGTGGTACGTCTCGGGGTTCTCGAGATCGCCGGTGTAGTAGCGGTCCACCCGGAGCCAGTGCATCTCGCGGCCGTTGAGGACCTGCGACTTCCCGACCACCGGCACGTTGTTCTCCGCCTGGCAGGCGACCACGCACGAATTGCAGCCGGTGCAGACGCTCTGGTCGATCGTCATGCCCCAGGCGTAGCCGTCGTACTTGAAATCGCCGTACATCGAGATGCCGGGGAGCGGCTGGTGCTCCTCTTTCGCCGCAAACTGCGGGTCGGCGGCGAACTGCGCCGTGGTGGCGACGCGCACCAGGTTGCGGCCTTCGAGCGACCAGTGGTCCTGCGTCGACGCGAGCTGGTAGGTGTCGCCGGTCTTCACCAGCTCCACGCCGGCAATCATGTCGGGCGCGGCGGTCGTGCGCAGCGGGTTGACGTTGAACCCGGTGCCGTTGCCCGCGCGGCCGGCGCGGGTGCGGCCGTAGCCGAGATGCAGCGTCAGCGTGTCGCCGGCCTGACCCGGCGCGAGCCAGACCGGAATGCGCACCGACCGGCCGCCCTGCCGCAGCTCGACCACGTCGCCGCTGACGAGCGAGAGACGAGCGGCGGTGGCCGGCGAGATCAGCGCCGCGTTGTCCCAGGTCAGCTTCGTCAGCGACTTCGGCAGCTCCTGCAGCCACGCGTTGTTGGCAAACCGGCCGTCGTAGATGCTCGGGTCGGGCCGGAAGACCGCTTCCAGCCCCTGCGGACGGCCGCCCGACGGCGGCGCCGCCGGCGCGCCCAGGACGGTGGCCGTGCGCGGTGCAAACGCCGTGTTCGGCACCATGCCGTCGTGCAGCCAGCGCCGCCATTCGCGATCGAACGGCGAGAGCTGCGGAACGGGCGCCGCGGCAATCGGCGGCCGCTCCGGAGCGGCCTGGGCGCCGGCGGCCGCGCCAGCCGTGTTGCCGGTCGGCGCAGGCTGCGAGACCGGAGGGACGGCGGCGGGCGGGGCGGCCGTCGCGGGCGGCGGCGGCGCCTGCGTCGAGAGCCCGGTCTGTCGCGACCAGTACTCGCGAACCAGCTCGTACCCCGGACGCTCGCCTCGTTCGCTCAGGGCGGCAATCACCTCGTGGGCCGACTTCCCGTTGTAGAGCGGCGCGATCAGCGGCTGCACGATCGTGACGGTCCCGTCGTCGCACCGCACGTCGCTCCAGGCCTCCAGGTAATGCGCCTCGGGGATGTGCCAGTGGCAGAGCGCGGAGGTCTCGTCCTCGTAGAGCCCGAGGTGCGCGCGCAGCCGGACCTTCCCGAGCGCCGCCGCGAAATCGAGGTCGGCGGGCGCCGTGTACACGGGATTGCCGCCGAGTGTCAGCAGGAAGTCGACGGTGCCGGCGTTCATCTCGCCGACGAGCTCCTGGAGGGCGGCCAGCTGATTCATCGGCCGCGCCTCGGTCGTCTGGGTGTAGAGGACGGTCGTTCCGGCGTTGCCGAGCGTCTCGTTCATCGCATGCGCGAGCGCATGGACCGCCGGCGGCTGGCCGTCGCCCGCGATGGCGAGGCTCTGGCCGCGATGCGCCTGGAGATCCGTGACAAGCGGCCCAATCCAGGCACGGGCCGGCTCGGACAGCTCCCCGGCCGAGACGCCGGCCACGCCGAGCGCCGCGGCGACCGCGCGGGCGAAGGGCTCCACCTCGGACGGGCGCAGCGGCAGCCGGTGGTCCGCTTTGGTGCCGGTATTCGTCGCGGTGCTTTCCACGGCGTACAGCCGGTTCGGCTGGGTGTGATCGCCGTCGGCGCGGCGGCGCGCCGCGAACGCGCGCGCATTCCGCACGCCCGATCCCCCGGTGCAGAGGAAGTCGGCGTCGAGCGACAGGATGACGGTGGCCTTCTCGACCGCGTACTGCGCGTCGACGTACTCACCGAACGCCAGCCGGCTGCCCTCGCGGGCGTTGTGGCGGCCGACCGGCTCCCACTGCACCCATTTGGCGCTCGGAAAGCGCACCAGGAACTCGTCGAGCTGCGCGGCGAGCGTCGGCGAGGCCACGGTCTCAGTGAGAATGCGGGTGCCGGCGCCCTGCGACCCCTGCTGCGACGACATGGCCGCCTGCGCGGCCGCGGTAAACGCGCTGAAGGCCCTGATTTCTCCGAGATTCGTAATGATCTGCGAGCGATCGGGGTCGTAGAGCGTCAGGATGGACGCCTGGGCGAAGAGGTCGGTCGCGCCGCGGCTCGACGGGTGATCGGGATTGCCCTCGATCTTCGTCGGGCGCCCCTCGTGGCTTTCCACCAGCAGCCCCATCCCGGCGCCGCTCATCGGCATGGCCGTCGCGTAGAACAGCGGCTTGCCGGGCACCAGCTCCTCGGGCTGCCGCACGTACGGCACCAGCTCCTCGGTGGGCTGGCGCGTGCACGCGCTGACGCCGGCCAGCGCCAGCGAGGCGCCCATCAGCTTCAGGAAGTTGCGGCGCCCCACCGGGTCGAGCCATTCCGAGGCGTTCTGCGGGAACTCGCGGTGCAGAAACTCCTTGAATTCCGCCGTTTCCGTCAGCGATTCCAGACTGCGCCAGTACTCCCGTCCGCGGGTCTTCTCGAGCCGGGCGCGCAGCGCCTCGATGTCGGGCGGTACGGTCATGAGGCGCTCACCGGTGACACGTCGAACAGCTCGTCAGGCTCTGAATGCCGTACTCCTTGACGAGCTGGGGGCCAAGGACCGACTGCGGCACCGCCGGACGGTACCCCATCGTGAACACTTCGCTGCGGGGACGGACGAACTGCTCGGGCGCGCGATGGCACTCGAGGCACCACTGCATCTGCAGCGAGTTCTGCTGCAGCACGAGCGGCATCTCGTCGATCCGGCCGTGGCACGTTTCGCATCCCATCCCCTTTTTCACGTGGATGCTATGGTTGAAATAGACGAAATCGGGCAGGTCGTGCACCCGGATCCAGCGAAGGGGCCGGTCATCGCGGAAGCTGGAGCGGACCGGCTCGAGAAACGGCGCGGTCGCCCAGATCTGCGAGTGGCAGTTCATGCACGTCTTGGTCGGCGGAATTCCCGCAAACGGCGACGACTCGACCGACGTGTGGCAGTACCGGCAGTCGATGCCGTCGTCGCCCACGTGATGGAGATGGCTGAACTGAATCGGCTGCTCGATGAATTCGTTGGCGCGCGTCACGTAGGACGAGCTGCCGATGGCCATGATCAGCCCGATGAGACCGCCGGCCAGGAGAAGGGCGCCGAGGAGGCTGAGTCTCGCATACGAGTTCGCGCTGCGACGGAAGATCTGCGGCATCAGATGAGGGACCAGGCAGTAGGCACCGTGCCATCCGCCGAAACGATCCGAATTTGTACCATGTTGTGAAAAAAGGATCAAGCGACCCGGCCGGCCATGCCTGCCCGGGCCAAACCGCGAAATTGTATGCGAAAACGGTAGAATCTCGGCGGAGCGTCAGAAACCCACCATGAGTGACCGCAAGTACCGGCAGCGCGGCTACCAAGACGAGGGCGAGCGCCGCGAGAAGCCGGCGCCGTCACGGCCCGCCCCCGAGCCAGGAGCCCCGGCCGGTGCGCGCCGCATCTCGCAGCTCGGGCCCCGCAACATCAACATGCCCGGCTTTCGAGAGGTGGTGCGCTGCACGCAGTGCGGCTCGGGCATCGAGCCCGACGTCCGGTCCGACAGCCGCTGCCCGCGGTGCGGCGTCGAGCTGCACACCTGCTCGCAGTGCAGCTCGTTCGACCCCGGCAGCCGGTTCGAATGCATGCAGCCGATCCCGGCGCGGGTGACGCCCAAGAACACCACGAATGCCTGCACGCTGTACGCGCCGCGCACGACCGTGGAGCGCGAAACCACCGCGCCGCGCACCGACGACGCCCGCAAAGCGTTCGACGACCTCTTCAAGATTTGAGTCCGGCGGTCAGTTGCGGGTGACGAGCGTCTCCTGGAACGCGCGCGTCCACGTGTCGGACTCGTCGAGGACGCGAACGGGGTCAACCTGCCGGATCTCGATGCCCTGAAGCGGCGAGGCGACCTTCGTGTTGGTCGGCACGTAGTCCATGCTGACGAAGTGCCGCTGCGCCTCCTCGCCGAGCAGGTAGTCGTAGAAGAGTCGCGCGGCCGCCGGATGCGGGGCCCGCCGGGCGACGCCGACCGCATTCGAACGCGCAATGGCGGGCTCCAGCGCGAACCAGTCGATTGGCGCGCCCTTCTTCTTCGCCTGCTCCGGCATGTAGTTGTAGACGGTCAGCCCGAGCGCCACCTCGCCCGAGACCACCATGTTGGTGAGGAGCGTGTGGCCGAGCCGCACCGAGATGCCGTTGGTCGCGACGAGATCGCGGAAGTACTGCAGCCCCTTCTCTCCGCCGCCCATCACGTCGACCACCGACGCGAACCAGTCCTGATCCTTGGCTTCGATCCCGAGCTTGCCCTTCCACTTCGGGTCGAGCAGCTCGGCGTAGGTCCTGGGCAGCTCGCTCCGGGCCAGCAGCGTCGTGTTGTAGGCCTGGACCCAGACCGACAGCAGCGTGGCCGCCCATTTCCTGTGTGCAGGCACGGACCCGGGCTGAAGGTCGGCATGCACCGGCGACTCGATCGGCTGCAGGACGTCCTCGCGCGCCAGCGCCTCCATCTCCGGCGTGCCGAAGTGAATGACATCGACCTCGTTCCTGCCGGCGCCCGCCTCCGCCATCGTCCGCTGCAGGACGCGATCGGTGCCGGCCCGCCAGACGGTGACCTTGATGCCGTGCCTCGCCTCGAACGGCTGGATGAGGGTCGGGAGATCTTTCTCCGCGATCGTCGTGTAGAGGGTGAGGGCGCCTTCATGGCCGGCGCCGGGCCTGGCGGTCGGGCTGCCTCCGCCGCCGCACCCCGCCACAAAGAGCACAAGAACAATGAACCACGAAGGACACGAAGAGCACGGAAGGCTCACCGGCCACCGCCGAAGAGGGACATGTACAGATTCTTCCACTTGTCGTACTCGTCGATCGACACGCGCGCGTCGACAAACGTCATCGGCACCTTGTTGAGCGGCGTGTCGATCTTCCGGCTGGTGGGGACGAACTCGCGGTCGGCGATGATCCGCTGGCCCTCTTCGCTCAGCTCGAAATCGTAGAAGAGCACCGCCGCGTGCGGATGCGGCGCGTGTCTCGCGACGCCGACGCCGTTGGGCCGCGCGATCGCGTTGCCGATCGTGAACCAGTCGATCGGCGCGCCCTCGCGGCGGAGCTGCTCGGCCTTGTAGTTGTACACGGTGAGCGAGAGCGGCACCTCGCCGGAGGCGACGAGCTGCGTGAGGAGGGTGTGGCCTTTCCGGACCGAGATGCCGTTCTTCGCCACGATCTCGCGAAAGACCTTGCGGCCCCGCTCCTCACCGAGCTCGCCGAAGATGCCGGCCAGCCAGTCGGAATCTTCCGCCTCGATGCCGAGCTTGCCTTTCCACTTCGGGTCGAGCAGCTCCTCCCACGTCTTCGGCAGGTCTTCCTTCCTCACCATCTTCGTGTTGTAGGCCTGGACGAAGACGTTGAGACGCGTGCCGACCCATTCGCCGTGAGGGCGGATGGCCGGCGGAATCAGATCCGCATGATGCGGGCTCGTAATGGCCTGCAGGATCTGCTCGCGCGACATCGACTCGAGCTCGGGGCCGTTGGTCTCGACCACGTCCACGGTATGGCGGCCGGCGCGGGCTTCCTGCAGGGCGCGGTTGAGGACCACTTCAGACCCGGCGCGCCAGAGATTCGCGCGGATGCCGTACTTCTTCTCGAACGCCTCGACAACGGGGCCCAGGTCGGAGGTCTGTGCGGAGGTGTAGATGGTGATCTCGCCCTCGCGCCTGGCGCCCTCGAGCAGCTTCTGCTCGCGGTCGGCGCCGACGTAGACGGCAAGGTCGCCGACCGACACGGCAGCGCCCGGTCCGGGCGCGGAACCGCCGCAGGCAGCGGCAACGAGAACGAGGATTGCGACTGGAAATCTGATCATTGCGATATTCGGCGGGTCCGGTCTCCTTCGCTGACCGGGACCCGCCCTACGTACTGAGCTCGGCGGCGTAGGCCTTGTCCATTCTCGACTCCAGGCCCTTCTTCGCCAGCGCCTCGGTAAACCACTGGCGGATGCGCGGCGACTCGTCAGCGTAGTCGATCTGGTCGCCGCCGAGGCGCTTCGAGATCCAGGCCTTGGGCACACCCTGCGCGTTGCGAATCGCCACCCCTTCGGCCTTGAACGCGAGGTAGCGCGCGGGGCCGTCCCCCGTGTTGAAGTGCTGGTGGTACCAGAGGTTGGGCGGCACGATCATCGACCCTGCCTTCCACTCGTAGCGCTTCGGCTCCTCACCTTCGGGCCACATGAGGCTGTAGCCTTCGCCGCTCATGACGATCACGTGCGCGCCGGGCCCGTGCGCGTGCGCCTTCTTGTAGGTGCCGACCGGGAACTGCGAGATGTGGCTGTTGAGATACCCGCGGGCCATGCTGAAACGGATGTGCCCGCCGCCGGCGCCCCGCTCATCGGCGATGTAGAGCGGCAGGTTGACGGCGTCGGCCACGAAATTGGTGTCGAGGAGCAGCCCCTTCTGCTCGCCGCGGCCGGCAAAGTAGTCCGGCTCGCCGTTGAAGCGCTCCGTGAAGTCATACGGCGTGTTGAAGACGAAATCGAGGTCGCCGAACGCGTTGATGATGACCGGGGCGTTGGTCACCGCCACGTAGCGGACGGGCTGAGTCCCCGAGCCGTTGAAGTGCTGGTGCGACGTGTTGAGCGGGATGGCGAAGATGGCGCCCGCCTTCCACTCGAAGCTGATCCGCTTTCCCGCGCCGTTCCAGACGGCCGTGGACCCGCGGCCGTCGAGCACATAGATCATCTCCTCGTAGAGCTGCCGCTGCGGCTCGAGCTGCCGGCCCGGCGGGATTTCGCAGACGTAGCAGTCGTTCGAGGTGCGCGAGGCGTCGTGGTTCAGGAACACGCCGCGTCCGCCGCGCCGCGCCCACGGCTTGAGCTCCACGGTGTGGAGGTCGGGGACGTAGAACGAGCTGATGATGTCGAGCCCCTCCGAACGGACCCAGCGCGTGTACGGGGTCTCCTTCTCGGTGGCGAACTTCCGGGCGAGATCGTCGGAGACGAGTGCGTCCTTGGCCATTCCGTTATCTAGTATCTCGCGGGAGAGGGCAGCGCGGAGCCGTCTGTCGCTCCGTCCCTCGGCTAGCTCGGGACGTTCGGCACCAGAAGCGCGACGAGGGCATTCACATCGAGCAGCCCGACCAGGAAGCATTAGCGGCCTCCCGACGTTGACGGAAGCCCGTTCTGCGACGCGACACGGTCCCTTGGCGCTCGCGCCCAGACACAGGGCAGACGCAGCGCTCGCACACTCGACGCCGACGACACGGCGACGCCCTTGGGCTGGAAGATGTCGCACAGCGACAGCTCGAAGGCGCCCCGCCCGGTGTAGATGGCGACCGCCTCCGGTCCCGAGGTGTCCTTGATGGCGTGCAGACGCTCGACGATGAGGTCGTAGGCGGCGTCCCAGGAGATGCGCTCGAAGCCGTGGGTCCCCTTGGGCCCCGTACGCCGCATCGGATGTCGCAGGCGGTGCGGCGAATAGACGATCTCGGCCGCGTGCTCGCCCCGCCGGCAGATCTGGCCCAACGGGTGGCTTCGGTCCGGACGAATCGCTTCGAGCGCCCCGTCGCGAAGGTCGGCTTCCACCCAGCAACCCGCCGGGCAGACGCCGCAGATGCCCTTCCGGGTGATCAGCCCGCCAGTGGTGGTCGCCATGCTCCCCCCCTCGCCTGCCTCACGGAATCCCTGGCCGAATCCCGCCACCCACTGCTTCGGGATCTGTTTGCCGGGATCGACGGGGTTCACAACGGCAGGTCGGTGTAGGCCGATCGGGCTGCAGGCGGTGCCTTCATCCTAACCTCACCGGCGACGACGCGAACGATGCGGTCGTGCGCCAGGTCGTCGAGAATGTTCTCAAGCCCGTCGAGCGATTGGAGACGATATATAGCGGTCCAATGCAATACGGTCGAGGCATACTGTCGAGGCGGGATTGAGGCCGACATGCCTCTGCCATATAGTCGCCAAATCCGGGATCCATGAGCCGACGCGGATTCGGCGCTGGACGGACACGCGTGGGGCGAAGTCGGCCCATCCGGAGGAGGGATTGATGTACGGCGCATTCGTTTCCCGCTCGCCTGAAGAGCTCGCTCGTGGGACCAGCCGCGCCGCGCCTTTCTCGCGCGGCGCAGCGGTCCTGGGTCTTCTCTGTCTGCTCCCGCAGGCATCGGCCGGTCAGATGACCCCGACGCCGCCCCCCACGGCCGCCGGCGCCTGCACGATTGTCGGACCGCTGCTCGGACCGTCCGACTTCGGCGTGGCCGCCGGCCTGCCCGTCGCAGACGCGTCGGCTGCGCGGCTCGCCGACGGCCGTGTCCGCTTGCACGTGTTTGCGCAGGGACTCGGCATCGTCAGCGCCGTGTCGCTGGCCGCCGACGGGGCCAGCTTCGTCCCCGAGGCTGGCGCGCGGCTTCCCGACGGAGCCGGCATGCCGCGCGTCGTTGTCAATCCGGCCGGCGGCTCTTCTACATCAGCGAGAGCAGCATCCGGTCGGCCGTGAGCGCCGACGGTTTGATCTTTACCATCGAGCCCGGGTTTCGAATGACGGCGGAGGCCGCCGGATTCAGCAGTACCACCAAAACGGGCGCGACCGGCGGCGCCACGATCGTCCGCCTTGCGGATGGGCGATACCGGATGTACTTCAGCGATCTGTCGCGCCCCGGCGACCCTCCCGGCGGGCATCTCGTCAAGAGCGCGGTCTCGACGGATCAGCTCACCTGAACGGTCGAAGAAGGCGTCAGGCTCGGCCCCGGCGCCCCTATCCTGACCGATTCGGCGGAGCACCCGCTCACGTGGACAATGGACGAAGGTATAAGAGTGGGAACCGGCGCATCCGATTATTCTGCGGAACAGCCTCACGCGCTGCAGCGTGGGAATGGATGCGCCACGCTCTTTTTCTACAGCACTCACTACCAGGACAATTTCACCCTCCCGCGTCTGCGCTACGGCACCTCCACAGATGGAGTGACGTTCGATGCGTTGTATTCTCTGGGCATTGACGGCAATGGTCCCGATATTGTCCGGTTACACGACGGCACCTATCTTCTCTATTACGACGTTGGCACTGAAACGACCGGGTTTTCGATCCGCGTGGGAAGACTGACATTGAGGACGGAGGCGGCGGATCTGTCGATCGCGAAGTCCGATGCTCCAGATCCCGTACAGACGCGCACTGATCTGACCTACACGCTGACGATTCACAACGACGGCCCGGATGATGCCATGGACGTCACCGTCGTCGACACGCTGCCACCGCAGACGATCTTCAGAGCGTGCGCCGCCGACGGCGATGGTATCTGCGGTGGAATCAACAACAATCGGACGGTCGAGTTCGGGACGATTCCGGTCGGCGCCCTTCGCACGGTCTCGCTCCGGGCGACGGTCCTGTGCGGGGTGGCCGATGGCACGGTAATCAACAACACGGCGAGCGTCACGGCGGCGACTCTGGATCCGGACTCGCTGAACGACAGCGCGTTCGTCACCACGACCGCCTCGAATCCCCCGCCCGCCATCACCGATGCGGCGGTCGACAAATCGGTGCTCTGGCCCCCGGATCACCGGCTCGAAGACGTGGTCATCGACTATGACGTCACCGACAACTGCCCGCTTCCGGTCGACTCCTGCTCGTTGAGCGTCAGCAGCAACGAGCCGGAGGATGGCCTGGGCGACGGCGACCTCTCGCCGGACTGGGAGGTTGTCGACGCCGGGCACGTGCGGCTGCGCGCCGAGCGCTCGGGTCTGGGCAGCGGTCGCGTCTACACGATCGCGATCACCTGCACGGACCTCGGCGGCGACGCCTCGACGGCGACCACTGCCGTCCTCGTCCCCCACAGCCTCGGCGCGAAGTAGTGCTGATAGCCGCTCCTCTCCCTGTAGAACCCTCAATCTCAATCGGCCTGCGTACGACCACCGCCAGGAGCGATCTCACGCGATGTCGTCGGCCACAACCAGCCGGGATCGGCGGGTTCCACCACGGCCGCTTCATGCCCTTCCACTTGCCACTTGCACGAGACCTCTGAAGCGGCTGTGCGGGGGTCGAAGACGATCAACGGTAGGAACGACTGGTAGCGGCCCGGCATTGACATCATGATGCTTCTCCCATAGCATCACAATGTGCGAACGACCCTCACGCTCGATGACGACGTGGCCGCCAAGCTGAAATCGTTGGCGCGGCGATCGGGACGCGCCTTTCGTGAGGTCGTCAACGACACGCTGCGGCGCGGCCTGGCGCGCCCGCCCGCCGGTTCCTCACGTGCGCCCTTCCGCGTGGTGACGCGCGACCTCGGCGCGTTGCGTCCCGGGCTGAACCTCGACAGCATCCCGGAGTTGATCGAGCGCGTCGAGGGTCCGCTCGCCCGGTGATTCTCATCGACGCGAATCTCCTCCTGTACGCGTACAACCCGCGTGCGACCGACCACGAAGGCAGCAGGCGCTGGCTGGAGGCCACGCTCTCGGGGCCATCGCTCGTGCGCTTCGCCTGGCTCTCGCTGTGGGCGTTTCTGCGGATTTCGACGAGCCCTCGCGTATTCGAACAGCCGCTGACGATGGCGGAGGCCGAGGAGGCCGTGGGCGCCTGGTTGGCCCAACCCGTCGCGGGCATTCTCGACCCGGGCGAGCGGCACTGGGCGATTCTGCGAGCCCTCACGCGGCAAGGCCAGACATCCGGGCCCCTCGTGATGGACGCCGCCCTGGCCTCGATCGCCATCGAGCACGGCGCCACACTCTACACGACCGATCGCGACTTCTCCCGCTTCCCGGACCTGCGCTGGAGGAATCCTCTGGCGTGATGATGACGCGCGCCTGGACCATGCGCATCGCCACGATCGCGCTCGTGACCGTGTTCGTGATGGTGACGGCCGGTGACACCGCAGGCCAGCCACCGCGCGGTGTCACCATTGCGGTGCCGGGCATTCCGGGACCCTACTGCATGTACGGCATTGAAAAACGACTCGCCGAGATGCCGGAGATCGAGCAGATCGACCTGCGTTGGGACGCGGAGGAGATCCGGATCACGGTGAAGCGCGGCGCATCGGTGACCCGCCAGCAGCTCGAGGACGCCATCGAGCGGGCGGAGTATCCGTACAAGTACTCGATCGTGTTGTGAAGAGGCTCGCCATCGCGGTCATCGGGGCGCTCGCGGCCAGCGTGCTGGTCTACGCGACGGCCTACCTGTACTTTCATTACGTCGCGTATCGCACCAGTTTTGCGCTCCTGGCCCTCAAGTGGAATGGTCCAACGGCTTCCGTGCCGATGCCATTCCCGGGCATCGCGGCGTATTATTGCGCGTTCCGTTGTTGGTTTCGAGGCTTTGCCGCTAACTATGAGTGCCCTTTCGGCCCGGTCCGGGGCTTAACCGAAGGCAGAGCGTTTTTTGTCTGGCGGCGCGGCGGGCAGACACAGCCGTTCAATATCCGCGTGATCCTGGTGACTCCCAGCGAAGTACTCACCGGTTTCTATTCGGCGGCGGGGCTACCGCAGGCCCAGGAGAACCCGACCAAACTGCACGGCGACGACATCGCGCACGCCGTCCAGTCAGCGCTTGAAATGGACGACCGGGGGTTCATCACCGAGCTGACCGTGTTCGCCACCAATCCGAAAGACTGACGGCGCTCACCGAACCGGCCGTACGACGATGGCCGCGAGCACGAGATCATCGAAGGGCCGCCAGGAGATCAGCCGTCAGCGCCGCGCAGGACTGTCGAATCGTCTCCTCATTCTCCAGACCAGCCACCGCCTGCGCGGCGAGGTCGCAGCCCGCGAGGCGGGGGCGTCCGAAAAGAGACTGCAGCTGGTCAATACCTGCCTCGGCAACCTGCCGCGAGAGTTCGTCCGTCCTCATCAGTGTGAATCCGACAGCCAGCACGTCGGTGGTGACGCCTCGCAGGACCCTCAGCACATCGTGCGCGTCCTTCGCCTTGGCGCGACGCCCGCCTTCCGCAATTCGCTCGGCGAGCTTGTGGCACTTTGACACGAGGAGGGCAGCCGGGCCCGCGACTTCAAGTTCGAAACGTCGTTGGTCCGTCGCCTCAAGCGCTGCGATGGTGAACGTAGATTTGTCAACGAGGCAGCCTTCGATTCCCCGCACTTTGCGCGCCGCTTTGGAGTCATGCCCGTCCAGTCGCGCGCCGCGGGTGCCACCGCCGCCAAGCGACTCAGGAACCAGAAGATCAACCGCGACTCGGGTCAGCGTCGCCAGACATCTTCGTGTTCCTTCATCCAATCGAGAAAGGCTTCGGCTTCCGACGAGCTCCGCCCCGGCCCGCTGAGCAGGTCGGCGGCCACCTGGCTCGGCGCCGCCAACACGAGATCCTGTTCTCGAGTCGTACCTTCGAGGGGCAGCGAGTCCTTCGGGACCAACAGTACGACGTTGCCGCCGGAGTCAGCGGGACGCAGCTTCAGCTCATCGGCAACAGTGCCGCGGTCGTCCACGTAGAGCATGGCGAGAGCCGCGGGCGCCACGGCGGCGCGCATTGAGGCGGCGACCGAACCCGTGAGGGCATATCGCAGCGTCGTGGCTCGCAGTCCTGCCAGGAGAGACGCGAGGCCTCGCGGTTCGAACATATAGGTGGCCGCGTTGCTCCTGGTGACCTGGTAATCCTGCGTCCATCGGCGAATCAGTTCCTCCCAGTTCACCTCCGTGACGGCCCCACGCGGCTTCCTGGTCAAGAGGCCTTCCTGCTCGAGCTGCGTCAGCATCCGGGACACATGGCCGACGTCAACGAGTGACCGAGCGCCGATCTCCGTCAAGCGAAATGGCGGGCTCCAGTCGACGAGCGCGCGGACCACCCGGCTGGCCTTCGCCCCCTTGAGTGATCGCTGCGGACGCAGAGGCGAGGGATCCGACGTGGCGCCGGTTGTTTCCATGAACAGACCGGGCCTGGACAGCATGATCCGCACGTTGCCAGTCAGATCGGCAAAGCTCATCTCGCGCGCAGCGAGCTCTCGCCGAATGGCGGGAGAGAGAAAGGAGGAAATCAGCAGTGTCCCTCCCGCCTGTGACAGATCAAGCGCGGCCCGAAGCGACGACAGAGACGGTCGGGGCTGGACCTCAATTGGGAGAGTGGCCCGCTCGCCGCCGGGGGTCTCAATCTCCCAACAAGCCTCGGTCCTACCGGTCATTGACCACCCCGTGGGGAGTCGGGAGCGGACGATTTCCAGAACCTCTCGTAGAAGCTGATTTTCTTGAATAGCAGTCGTTGGGATCTCTTCCAATGGGGTCTCAAGAGAAGCCTATCAGATAATTTGTCTAAATATGAATATTTGACACATTGTGGCAAATAATCATTTACATACAAATACAACGCCGGCAAATTTGCCGGCTAAACAAATATATAACTTGACATTGCCCCAAGCCGCTCTCTAGGATCGGCTCCGATGGCAACGGCGACTTGGCGTGAGCACGCGATCGACCACGAGGCGCACCTCGCCAGGTTCGGCTTCCGTTTCGGTGACACCGGCATGCACACGAGCCGGACGATGATGCTGGCGGAGCTGGCGGATCTCCTGGCCGCCTTGCCGGCGTCCGCCACCCGCGACGACTACCGGTCGGCCATCGTCGAGCACAACGTTCTCGGCAAATCGACGAACGCCAGCCGCCGCCTCACAAACCAGCGACTCGGCGAGTTGTACGGGCTCGACCCCGCCATCCCCGTCTTTCGCGTGCTTCGTCGTTTGTGGGATCTCGATGAGGACGGGAGGCCGCTCGTCGCGATGATGTGTGCCCTCACACGCGATCCCCTTCTTCGAGCGACTGCGGCCTCGGTGTTGTCATTGCCCGTTGGCTTCGAGCTCGTGCGCTCCCTCTTTCTCAGCGCCATGCGGGAGGCGGTCGGATCGCGCCTGAACGACGCCGTTCTAGACAAGGTTGCGCGCAATGCAGCCAGCTCCTGGTCGCAGTCTGGGCATCTGCTTGGCCGCATGAGAAAAATCCGTCAGCGCGTTCAGGCAACGCCGGGCGCCGTTGCGTACGCGCTCTGGCTCGGCACGCTCGAGGGCCTCGGCGGCGAGGCCCTGCTTTCCGGCAGGTGGACCGCAGTTCTTGACCGGAGCGGCCAGGAGTTATTGACGCTGGTGCTTCAGGCAAAACAGCTCGGTCTGCTGCACGCGCGAGTGGGTGGTGGCGTGATCGAGATAGACGCGAGCCGGCTGGATCCTGCGTGGAAGGCGGCCTGACATGGGAAAAGTGGAGGATCTCGCTGCGGCGTATCACCGGCACATCAGCGTGCCCTGGCAGCGCACTTCGTCGGGTGCTCAGCGCGTGATGCTGGTGGTCTACGAAAAAGAGGCCGAGCGCGCGCTTCGTGCGCGCATAGGAGAGTTCGAGCAGGCCACCCTGCGAGCACAGCATGCCTGGAAGCTGGTCGACTGCTCGAAATGGTTCTCCGAGTGGATGGCCGGCGAAGAATACCGCGAGTCGTACTTCGAGATGCCCGAGCTGCTCGTCATGAAGCTGAAGGTCGACTTCAAACGCAACATCGTGCGCCGATTGACGGAGCAGCTCGAACAGGCGGATGACAACACCGTGGTGGCGCTCCTCGGGGTGGCATCACTGTACGGATTCGTGCGCGTTGCCGAGATTATTCACGACGTCGAGCGCGCCATTCGCGGTCAACTCGTGGTGCTCTTCCCAGGCACGAAGAACGGGAACAACTACCGGCTGCTTGACGCGCGGGACGGATGGAATTACCTGGCCAATGGCATCACGCTCCACGGCGAAGGGACACCTCTGTGAAGATCTACGAACTGCTCGACCGCGATCCCCGGACCGGACGCCTCGCCAACAGCGGCCAGGCTCGCATCCTGGACATCGCAGACTCCGGAGCACGGGCCGAACTTCGCGCGGAGCTCGAGAGCTTCGTCTGCGACGGTCAGTTCGGCGATGCTCTTCAGCGAATCCTCGACAGGTTTCTGGCAAACCTTGGCACGCCACGCCAGGACTCGGCGTGGGTAAGCGGCTTCTTTGGAAGCGGAAAGTCGCACCTCCTCAAGATGCTCACGCATCTGTGGGTGAACACTACGTTTGAGGACGGCGCAACTGCACGGAGTCTTGTGCGCGGCGGCCTTCCCGACGAGGTCGATGCACAGCTTCGAGAGTTGGATACCCATGCGCGTCGCACTGGCAGACCGGCGGTGGCTGCCGCCGGATCGATGCTGGGGGGCATCGTTGACCGGGTTCGCGAGACGGTGCTGTCCGTCCTGCTTCAGGCGACCGGCTGGCCGTCGCAGTACTCGCAGGCGATGTTCTGTTTCTGGCTGCGCAAGAGCGGCCATCTTGGCGAGGTCCGCCGCTCTGTTGAAGCCGCGGGCAAGGACTGGTTCAAGGAGCTCGGTGACCTGCACGTGAGCCCTGTCATCGCCCGAGCGCTGATTCAGGTCGATCCCGATTTTGCGGTGGATGAGAAGGCCGCGCGCCAGGTATTGATCCGGCAGTTTCCGCAAAGGAACACGGACATCACGACCGCGGAGTTTGTGGCGGCTGCGAAGAATGCACTGTCACCTGACGCGACGCTGCCGCTCACGATCCTGGTTCTGGACGAGGTGCAGCAGTACATCAATGAAGACACCGATCGCGCCGCTGCGATAACCGAGCTCGCCGAGGCGCTGCAGACGCAATTCGATAGCCGCGTAATGCTCGTGGGCGCCGGACAGTCCGCGCTTTCAGCCGGCACTCATTCGCTGATGTGGCTGCGAGACAGGTTCCGGATCGCCGTCGAGCTGACCGACGCTGACGTGGAAGCCGTGACCAGGCGTGTGCTCCTGCAGAAGAAACCCACGGCCCGGCCGGACATCGAGGCGACATTCGAGACCCACGCCGGTGAGATTGCCCGGCACCTTCAAGGCACGAAAATGGGCTCCCGGTCCGATGATCGGAAGTATCGCGTTGACGACTATCCCTTGTTGCCGGTCCGACGCCGGTTCTGGGAGGCCTGCTTTCAGGCGGCCGACGCGCCCGGCACACACAGCCAACTCCGGTCGCAGCTTCGCATCCTGCACGACTCGCTGCACGCCATCGCCAATCAGGAACTCGGCGCGGCCATCCCGGCGAGCGATCTGTTCGATGCGCTCGCCCCGAGCCTCGTGAATTCCGGTGTCCTGTTGAATGAGATCAACACGCGCATTCAGAAGCTGGACGACGGGACGGAGAGCGGGCGGTTGCGCCGTGACGTGTGCGGCATCGCGTTCCTGGTCGGCAAGCTGCCGAAACAGGAAGGCGTCGACCTGGGCGTTCGGGCGAATGCCAACACGATCGCCGATCTGCTCGTGTCGGACATCTCGAAGGAATCCGGCTCGTTCCGGAAGCAAGTTAGCGACACGCTCGAGACTCTGGCCACCGAAGGCGTGCTGATGAAGGTGGGCGAGGAGTTCCGCCTCCAGACGACTGAGGGTGCCGCGTGGGACCTGGCGTTTCGAGAGCGTCAGCAGGGCGTCCGCGGCAACGAGCCCGAGATTGGCGCGCGCCGCGACCAGCTCTTTGGTAAAGCCCTTCAGGACATTCTCAGCACCGTCAAGCTCATTCACGGCGACGCCAGGCTGCGACGGACCATGGTGCTCCACGTGGCGAACGAGGCGCCGCAGGCTGGCGTAGACCACATCAGCGTCTGGTTGCGTGATGGGTGGGCATGCTCGCAGAAAGACGCCGAGCGTGACGCCAGGCGTCTGGGCCAGAACGACCCCACCGTTCATGTGTTCCTGCCCAGGCGCAGCGACGATCGCCTCCGCGACCGCATCATCGACGTGGAGGCAGCCCGCCAGGTGCTGGATCACTACGGCCCGCAGGTTCCTCCCGAAGGCAAGGAAGCGCAAGCGAGCATGGAGAGTCGTCTGCGCAACGCCGAGGCCGCACGAGACGAGATCGTGCGCGACGTCCTGCGGGCGGCGGTCGCGTTTCAGGGCGGTGGCAACGAGCTCTTCGGTGACGACCTCACGGCCAGGATCAACGCTGGCGCCCAGGCGTCGCTGGCCCGGTTATTTCCGCGCTTCCACGAGGGCGATCACAAGGCGTGGGAATCGGCGCTCAAGCGTGCGCAACAGGGCTCGGATCAGCCTCTGAAGGTTGTCGGATGGGATGGCGCAACGGAGGAGCACCCAGTCGCGAGGGAGGTGCTGCAGCGCGCCGCATCGGCTGTGAAGGGCAGTGAGCTCCAGCGAGCGTTGAAGGCGGCGCCGTGCGGGTGGCCCCAGGACGCGATCGACGCCGCGCTGACGGCGCTCCACCGCAGCGGTCACCTGCGCGCCACGAAGAACGGCCAGGCCGTGGCGCCGGGTTCGCTGGATCAGACCGCCCTCAAGACCGCCGAGTTTCGCGCCGAGCGAATCCGCATTCCCGCCGGCGACCGAATCGCGCTTCGCGGTCTGTTCAGTAAGGTCGGCATCAGTTGCAAGAGCAACGAAGAGGAGCAGCGCGCGCCGCAGTTTCTCGATGCCCTCGTCAACCTGGCCGAGCGAACCGGTGGGGCGCCGCCTTTGCCGGCTCCGGCTGATACACGGTCGGTTGATGACCTGAAGCGGCTCGTTGGCGCCGAGCAGTTGAGCGCGATTCTTGCCAGCAAAGCTGAGTTGGAAGCCAGCATCGAGGCGTGGTCAGCCATCTCGCAGCGGGCGTCGGCTCGTCGAGAGGAGTGGGACCTGGCGGCCGCGCTGCGGCAGCACGCGGGGAGCTTACCTGGTTGTGAGGAGGCCGCGCGGCAGCTCGACGCCATCGCCGCGCAGCGCAGTCTCCTGGACGAGACCAACCATGTCAGCCCGTTGGTGTCGAGACTGGCCGCCGCGCTTCGAGCAGATCTGACGCGTGCGCACGCGGCCCTGGTAGCGGCGATCGCCGATGCGGCCTCTGCACTCGCCGCGGATGCCGGCTGGGCAAAACTCGATCAAGCGGCCCAAGCGGCCGTCCGCCGGGAGGTGGGTCTCGATGTGCCGGCGCCGCTCGAGATCTCCACTGACGCCGCACTGCAGCACGCCTTGGACGAGCGGGCGCTTGCCTCGTGGGGGGATCAGACCGACGCGGTGCCGCAGCGCTTGTCGCGCGCGTTGAGCGCGGCCGCGGCGAAATCGATGCCGGACGAGCCGCACCGCGTGACCACCACTGTCGCGATCCGGCGGGCCACGCTGGTGGACGAGGCCGCCGTCCGCATGTGGATCGAGGAGCACGAACGCAGGCTCCTCGGGGCGGCGAAGAGCGGTCCTGTGATCGTGAGTTAGCATCGTGGCGTGTGCCGTTCATGGACGTGCAAAAAGCATCGTGTGAGGGAGGCCGATGAGTATGGACCAATCGAAGGTTGAGAAGGCCGTCCGCGAATATCGAGAAGGTCTTGAGAAGCTGTTCGGAGACCAGCTTGTCGGCGTGACCCTCTACGGCTCCTTCGCGCGGGGAGAAGGGCGCGAGGACTCGGATATCGACGTGCTCTGCGTCCTGCGCGGCCCGTTCGATTACGGGGAGGCCGTCCGGAGATCTTCCGAACTCACCGCGAGCCTGAGCCTCGCGTACGACGTCGTTCTGTCGCGTGTCTTCGTCTCCGAGGCGGATCTCAAGACGCGCAACCTTCCGTTCTTCATGAACGTCAGGCGTGAAGGGGTGCCTGCGTGAACGAAGACCTCCAGTCTCTCATGGCGAAGGCACAGGAGAGTCTTGCCGCCGCGAGGCTCCTTCTCGATCGGGGGTACCACGGTTTCGCTGCCGCCCGTGCCTACTACGCGATGTTCTACGTCGCCGAGGCGCTACTGGCTTCTCTCGGAAAGTCTTACAGCAGTCACGCTGGCGTGCTCGGCGGTTTTGGACAGGAGTTTGCCAAGACCGGGAAGCTTGATGTCAAGTTTCATCGGTGGCTGATCGATGGGCAGGACATCCGGAATGTGGGTGATTACGGGGTGGGGACCGAGGTATCGAGCGATCAGGCCGTCGAGGTGATCTCCCAGGCTGAAGAGTTCATCCGGGCCGGCCAGGCATGCCTTCGTGATGAGGGATAAGCCAAGAGCATGGCTCCGCTTCCGGTTGACCTTCGTAACCAGCTTGCCCGCGCCATTCAGGAGGCCCGGCGCGAGGGCGAGGCCGGCGCCCGCAAGGCGCTCCAGTCGTTGGCCGTGCACCTGGGCAAAGCACACGACTCGATGGATGCCGCCGGGCGGAGCTTACGCGGGCGCCTGCGCGCGCACGGCAAGCAGCTTGGCGATGTGCGCGATCCGGTCAAGGATACGCAGCAGATCGACCGCCTCGCGCACGAAGTGGCGTACGAACACTGGCACCGCATGCTGTTCGCGCGATTTCTCGCCGAGAACAACCTACTCATCGAACCGACACATGGCGTAGCGATCTCCATGGAGGAGTGCGAAGAACTGGCGCGTGCGCAGGGAGGCAATCCCTGGGCTCTCGCCGCGTCGTACGCGCAGACGATGTTGCCGAGGATCTTTCGCGTCGATGATCCGGTGCTCGAAGTGCAGTTGCCTCCGGAAACCTATCTGGCGCTCGAACGCACTCTTCAGACCCTGCCGTCCCTCGTCTTCACGGCAGATGACTCGCTGGGATGGACGTATCAGTTCTGGCAGGCTGAGAGGAAGGACGATGTCAACCGTTCCGGCGTCAAGATCGGCGCTGACGAACTGCCGGCTGTCACGCAGCTCTTCACTGAGCACTACATGGTGCTCTTCCTCTTTCACAACACCATCGGTGCCTGGCGGGCCGGCAGGATGCTGGCGGCGAGTCCTGAGCTCGCCAGAAATGCGCGTGACGAAGAGGAACTCCGCCGCGCGGTTCGGTTGTCGGCACAGGGCGGGTACGACTTCTCGTATTTGCGATTCGTCCGTGAGCGTGTCGAGGGCGATACCAGCGTACGTAGTGTCCGGCTTCAGCCGGACCGTGATGCTGACGCCGATGCCGACGAGACGCCAAGCGGACCGTGGCGACCGGCTGCGGGAACGTTCGACGGCTGGCCGGCGCACGCCGCCGAGCTGAAGGTGCTCGATCCGTGCTGCGGCAGCGGGCACTTCCTGGTCGAGGGCTTCGAGCTGCTCGTTCGCCTCCGCATGGAAGAGGAGGGACTTTCGGTCGACGAGGCGATTCGCGGCGTTCTCGCGGAGAACCTCTTCGGTCTCGAGATCGACGCGCGCTGCACGCAGATCGCTGCGTTCAATCTGGCGCTGGCCGCGTGGAAGCTCTTGGGCCAACCGATTGACTTGCCGCCGCTCAATATCAGTTGCTCGGGGCAGTCTGTTGGCGGAACGCGGGATGAGTGGCTTGGGCTGCTTGGCGAAGGGACCGAGTCGTCACCGCGCTTCGCATTCGGCCAGCTGTACGACCTCTTTTCCAAGGCGCCTTCGCTCGGCAGCCTCATCGATCCGCGCCGATTCCAGGGCGGTGGGATGCTCGATCGGAAGGGCACCGATGCTCTGCTGGCCGCTCTCGGGGCGGCCGTAGCGAGCACCGAGGGCGCGCCGGAACGCAATGAAATGGGCGTCGCCGCACAGGGGTTGGCGATGGCGGCTGAGGTGCTGGCGGGGCAGTACACACTTGTCATTACGAATGTCCCGTACCTTGGTAGCGGGAACCAAGGCGAGGACCTGAAGACACACATCGAAGAGCACTACGCGGCGGGTAAGTCTGACTTGGCGACCGCCTTTGTCATTCGCTGCTTGTCGTTTTGTCGAAAGGGCAGCACGGCCGCACTTGTCACACCCCAGAACTGGCTGTTCCTGACGACGTACGCCACCCTTCGTGAAAGGTCACTCAGAACAGACCAGTGGAATCTCGTTGCCAGACTTGGCCCTCGGGCGTTCGAGACGATTTCCGGAGAACGAGTAAATGTCGCGCTGCTCGCCCTCACCGCCGGCGTTCCGCCCGAGAGCGCAAAGATGGCGGATATTGACGTGGCGGCGCAGCGGAGGGCTGCTGACAAGGCAGCTGCTTTGACCGGCCCTGCTGCATCGGCTGTCCGCGTGGTTCTGCAATCAGATCAGCTGACGAACCAGGATGCCGCGATCTTGTCGGAGCCCATCGGCTCGGACCGCACGCTAGGCCATTTTTCCGATTGTTACCAGGGCCTGTCATCGACGGACGCCCCGAGGTTTGCGCGGTCGTTCTGGGAGCTGGACTCCCTTCGAAACCGGTGGAGGTTATTCCAAGGCCCGCCGGCAAAGACCAGTGACTTCGCCGGCCGTGAAGCCATCATCGACTGGTTAACTCTCTCTAGCGGGACGATCGGTGCCGCCCTTCGAGGCCGGAACGCCTGGGGAAAGCTGGGCATCGCGATCGGACAGGTTAGCGCGCTGCCTGCGACTCTTTATTCTGGTGAGCTGTTCGCAGACTCAAGCCCTGTCATCGTCCCAAGGCACGAGCGCGACTTGGGAGCGTTGTGGCTATTCGTGAGTTCATCGAGCTTTCGTGGTGAGTTGCGGAAGGTGAACTCCAAGCTGAGCGTCAACAATGGCTATGTCAGCAAGGTTCCCTTCGACATTCAGCGTTGGCGGCTTGGGGCTGAGCACGCGTTCGCGACCGGACGGCCAGAACCAGAAAGCAATGACCCATCGCAGTGGGTATTCCATGGGCGCCCCGAGCACTCTGACGCGCCGATGCAGGTTGCTGTTATTCGACTGCTTGGAATTCGTTGGCCGGCCGAGTTGGACCCGAGTATGCGCCTTAGCACACGGGCGAGGGGCCTCGTTGAGCGATGCGGCGAACTCGCTGAATTTGCGGATAACGATGGCATCGTCTGTATTCCGAGCGTTCGTGGCGAAAAGCCAGCGGCCGATCGGCTGTTGGCGCTTCTGTCAGCCTGCGCACTGAAGCCCGACCGAGACCTCGATGACTGGCTGAGGAACGATTTCTTCCAGGAGCACTGCAGGCTCTTTCACGATGTCCCGTTCATCTGGCACATCTGGGATGGTCGTCCGGACGGCTTTCATGCGTTGGTCAACTACGACAAGCTCGCCGGCCCCAATGGCGAGGGCCGGCGCACGATGGAAGCCCTGACGTACAGCTATCTCGGAGACTGGATCGAACGGCAGAAGGCCGATCAGCGAGACGGCAAGGACGGCGCCGATGGTCGTTTGGCCGCAGCCCTGGATCTGCAGGCTCAGCTCGAACGCATTCTCGCCGGTGAACCGCCGTACGACATCTTCGTGCGATGGAAGCCGCTACACGAGCAACCCGTCGGCTGGGATCCCGATATCAATGACGGCGTCAGGATCAACATCCGGCCGTTCATGTCGGTGGCGCTGCGAAAGGGCGGCCGCGCCGGCTCCGGCATTCTTCGGTGGAAACCCAATATCACCTGGAGGAAGGACCGCGGCACCGAGCCGAAGAGCATTCGCCCCAGCGAGGAATTCCCCTGGTTCTGGGGCTGTCCTGGCGAGGGATCTCTCGATGAGCGGACCGACTTCAAGGGCGGCCCCGAGTTCGACGGCTGCCGCTGGAACGACCTGTACTATTCGACCGCGGAAAAGCTGGCGGCGCGCGTGCGAGCCGCCCGGGAGGTCAGCCGTGTGTGAACCTTCGGCCGGGCTTGCCGGGTCTCGCGTGTCTGGAGTTGCCCCGTGAGCGCGGAGAGGCCCGTCCGGTTCCTGGAGGAGGAGATTCGAGGGATGCTTGCCCGCGAAGAGGGGCAGTTCCTTGAATTCAAATCGCTCTGGGACCAGGGCGAGGATACGCGGCGATCACTTGAACGGCGGCAGGTTCGCGACACGATCGCCGAATACGTCGCAGCCTTCGCAAACGCCGATGGCGGCACGCTTCTCCTGGGGGTCGAGGACGACGGACGTCCGACTGGCCATGATTACCCGGAAGAGGCGATTGCAGACTTCCTCCTGGTGCCGGAGCGCCGTCTCAGGCCGGCCGTCAGATGTCCCGTTGAGCGC
>MEKU01000002.1:0-6890 GCA_001767195.1 Acidobacteria bacterium RIFCSPLOWO2_02_FULL_67_21 | reverse complement strand
GATGGTTGAGGCGAACGGCTTTCCGTACCGCGTCGGCGACCGGGTCGTTCGCGAGCCGCAGGAAGTGATCAACCAGCGGAAGGAAGCGTACCGCCGCGTCGGATACGAGCAGCAGGTACGACTCGACGCGACGCTGGAGGACCTCGATCTCGACCTGGCCGGGCGGTTTGTCAAGGCCACCGCCTTTGGAAGCCGGCCCATCGAAGCAGCACTGCATCGCTACGGGCTGCTGCTCGCGCGCTCGGGCGGATGGGGCGTCACCAACGCCGCCCTCTTGCTGTTCGGCAAGCCGCCGCTCGCCCGCTGGCACCCGCGTGCCGGGATCCGTCTGTTCCGCGTCAATGGCACCGAGCGCCAGCACGGTGTGACTCGCAACGTTGGGCAGCTTGGCCGCATCGATCTCCCGGTGGTCAGCGCCATTGTCGAGGCACACCGTCTCGCCCGCGAGCAGATTCGGCACTCAGAACAGCTCCACGACCTGTTCTTCAGAGAGACTCCCGAATACCCCGAGTTCGCCTGGCAGGAGGCCATCGTCAACGCGTTCGCGCATCGCGACTACGGAGTTCAGGGGCAGGAGATTGAAGTCTGGTTCTATGACGACCGGATGGAGATCCGCAGTCCGGGCGCGTTGATTGCTCCGGTCACATTGGAGGCACTCCGACAGCGGGAACCCGTTCACGCCAGTCGCAATCCGCTCATCGTCCGCCTGCTCGCCGATGCGGGAATCATGCGCGAGGAAGGGGAAGGGATTCCACGGATCTTCGACGAGATGGAAGAGAGCTTCCTGAAGGCGCCAGAGCTTGGCGAAGAGCACGGCGGCTTTCGGGTGACGCTGTTCAACGAGCCGATCTTTCAAGGGCCGAGTCCGGAATGGAAGAAGTTGGTGCGGGAGCTTCCGATCACGACCGCACAGCAGCGGGTGCTGCTCGCGCGTCCGACGGGCTTCACCAACGAGGACTATCGGACGTTGAACCACGTGAACCGGGACCAGGCCTACCGCGAGATCCAGGACATGATCGCGGCGGGCATCCTCTCATCGGCGGAGGCGGCCGGCCGAGGAGCCGTCTACCGGGTTGCATCGGACCTCCACCAGGCGCGTGCGTTTCTGGAGGCGCGTCTGCCCAAGCTGCGCCAGCACTTCCGCACGAGGCCCCGGCTTCAGAACGCCGAGTACCGCGAGATGTTCACACTCAGTCGGTATGCCGCCGTGCGGGAGCTGCGGCGACTCGTCGATGAGGGGTTCCTCCGCATCGAGGGCGAGCGGCGTGGCGCGCATTATGTGCCGCAGTCCGGGCTGATTTTACGGGGCGAATGAGCATTATGAACTCGATATGTGCGCACATAACCGGCGCCGACTACTGGGGCCGCGGCACCAACCGTGTCATCGAGATGTGCCGGAAACACGGATCGGATCCCCCGGTATTCGAGGAGCGGCAGGGATTCCTGATTGTGACATTCAGAGCGCAGATGGTCGTCGAGGACACGGCGGAGAGACCGGGGGCCACGTCAACGACCCAGCTGCCGACCCAGTCGGCGACCCAGTCGACCGACCCGGTGGATCGGTTGCTGACCTGCCTGGCACGAGGGGAGATCTCTGCAGGGGCACTGCGTTCTGCGCTCCGGATCAAGCATCGCCCGACCTTCAGAGCGAACTATCTGCACCCCGCATTGGCGGCCGGGTGGATCAGACACACGCTGCCCGACAAACCTAGCAGTCGCCTGCAGAAATACCAGTTGACTCAGGAAGGTGAAAAGGCGCTGACGAGACGCGGCGGGAAGGACGTGGAATGACCTCGCGTGTCACCGCACAAGTGACCGCAGAAGTCACCGCACAAGTGGCGGCGTTCTGCCGCGAGCCCAAACCGAATCGGGCATGGCGATGACGCGCGCGGCGACTGACGTCGGCTCTCCGACCGTGCTCGACCGACTTGTCGAGCATCTTCGATCCCGCGATGTTGTCCACGATGGGCAGGAGCGCCCTGTCGCGATCCTGTGGACGGATCCGAAGCAGGAGTGGAACGGCCTGGCCGCGACTCTGCGTGAGCGACTTGGTGAGTTCGTGACTCTCGGGTCGTACGACCCGCACGCGAGGACCGGCCCGGCAATATGGATTCGCTGCCTGGTCGATCGCGCGCTCAACGACCCGCAACTGCCACCCGACCGTCCGCCGATCGTTTACTTGCCCGGCGTCGGCCGGCAGGATCTGCGTGCCGGCGACGACTGTCGAGACGATATCAAGCCATTGGTCGAGCTCATGTTCCGGGGCGCCATGTTCCTGCAGCCGAATGGCACGGACTGGACCGTCTTCGCATTTCTGACATCGCTACGGGGCCTTGGCCTCGACGTGGCCAGAGACGAGGGCACGGTGCAGGCGCTGCAAGGGGCGCTGGCCGAGGTCGCGCTGACGCCGGTGAGCCAGCTGTCTGATAAGCCGCTCCACGCCGAAGATTTCGATCGCCTGCTGACCGCCGATGTCATCCGCGATGTCCTGCGATGGATGGGGGATCCCAACGGAACCAAAGCACGTCTCGGCGAGAACGGATGGGCCGCGTTTCGGAATCGGTGCAGAGACGATCTGGATTTCGATCCGGAAACCAACGCGGACGTCGTCGCCGGCGGCCTGCTCGCTGATGGTCAGGATGGCTGGGAACTTGCCTGGGAGCGATTCAAGGAATCGCCAGTCAACTATCCGGGCATCGTCTCGCTGCTGCGCCGAAGTCGCCGAAAGGGTGCCACCTTCGCGTTCGGTGAGGGCGATCGCTGGCCGCACATCAACGACGAAGACGAGCAGACACTCCGCAGCGAGCTGACGAAGCTGACATCATTGGCGCCCGCGGCGGCTCGCGAAGCGATCTTCCGACTTGAAGCGCAACACGGCCGGCGCCGCACGTGGGTGTGGACGCGTCTGGGGCTGTCGCCCCTCGCGCTGGCCCTCGACCCTCTCGCGAAACTGGCATCGTCCACAGCCGTCGTGATGGGCGGTGGCACCCCGGACGAGGCCGCTCGCGCGTATGTGGACCGAGGCTGGCAGGCCGATGCCGCCTCATGGGAAGCGATTGCCGCGGCTCCCACCGGTGACGAGAAGCTGATTGGCGACCTGGTGCGGACGCTGCTGCTGCCGTGGCTGGATGACTCAGCCAGGGCGTTTCAAGCCGCTGCCGAACGACAAGTGCTGCCATCCGCCGGGTCGCAGCCAGCGGTTACGGCCGACGACGACAGTTGCCTGGTCTTCGTGGACGGCCTGCGATACGACCTTGGACGTCGGGTCGCCGAACGCCTCGAGGGGCGTGGGTGTCGTGTGACCGTTGGCCACCGTTGGGCCGCGTTGCCAACCGTCACGCCGACGGCCAAGCCGGCAGCCACGCCAGTCGCCGATGCGGTGAACGGTCAGGGGTTAGGCGGAGACTTCACGCCAAGACTGACCGACACCGGAAAGCCGGCTGACGCGGAGAATCTGCGTGAGGTGATGCGGTCGCGAGGCTATCAGGTGTTAGGCGACGGCATGTTCGACGCGCCGGCGTCCCACCCCGCGCGAGGATGGCTCGAAACGGCGGCGATCGATTCACTGGGACACACGCTGCGCATCGGTCTCGCGCGGCAACTCGATGATGAGTTGAATCGCCTGGCCGAGCGCGTCGTCGGGCTGTTGGATGCGGGGTGGAGGTCCGTGCGCGTCGTAACCGACCACGGATGGCTGTTGATGCCTGGCGGACTCCCGAAGGTCGAACTGCCTCGGCACCTGACGGAGAGTCGGTGGTCGCGCTGTGCAGTCATCGCTGCCGGTGCCACGCCGGACGCGATGCGCGCGCCGTGGCATTGGAATCCGCGTGAGTGGTTTGCGACCGCTCCTGGCGTCGCCTGTTTCAGGGCATCCGAAGAGTACACCCATGGCGGCCTCAGCCTGCAGGAGTGCCTGACGCCGGATCTCCTGGTTGAACGCTCGGGCGGCACGGTGCTCGTTGCCAGTATCAAGTCGATCACATGGCGGGGCATGCGGTGCCTGGTTGAAGCGAGTGTCAAGGGCAGCGGCGTCAGCGCAGATCTCAGGTTGGAGCGGCCAAACGGCGCGTCTGTCGCTGCCGCGGTCAAGCCTGTGGAATCGGACGGCGCCGTGAGCCTGGTGGTGGGTGACGACGAGCACGAGGGCGCGTCGCTGGTGCTGGTGCTGACGAGCGAAGAGGGACAGATCCTGGCGCAGCGGACCACGCGCGTGGGAGAGGATTCATGACTCAAGCAACCGTCGAAATGGATCAATTGGACGACGTCGCCGCCAGGGCGTTTCCGGGCTACCTCGTGCGCAAGGATCTGGTGCGGCGCTACGCGCGCCAGTACCCGGTGCCGACGTACGTCGTGGAGTTTCTGCTCGGCCGCTACTGCGCGAGTACCGACGAGAAAGAGATTCAGGAGGGCCTCGCGATTGTCGAGAAGCAGCTGCAGGGCCGCACCGTTCGGGCCGGAGAGCAGGAACTCTTCAAGGCTCGCGCGCGAGAGGAAGGCTCCGTCAAGCTCATCGACATCGTCCGCGCCAAGCTCGATCAGAGCAACGACTGCTACGTCGCGGAGCTGCCGAGCCTGATGCTGCGCGACATCATGATTGCCGACGACATGGTGAAGTCGAACGAGCGGATGCTGACGGACGGCTTCTATGCCGAGGTCACGCTCGAATATGACGCCATGCTCGCACAGCAGAACAAGGGCGTTCCGTTTCGCATCGCGGCGCTCCGGCCAATCCAGATGTCTAAGCCAGACGTGCTGGACGTGCTGGCCCAGGGACGCAGGGGCTTCACGACGCTTGAGTGGCGGAACTTTCTGATTCGATCGATTGGGCTGGAGCCTTCGAATCTCGACGAACGCGCGCAGCGGGTGGCGCTCCTTCGCATGGTGCCGTTCGTTGAGCGCAACTACAACATGGTAGAGCTCGGCCCGCGCGGGACCGGCAAGAGCCACATCTATCAGCAGATTTCACCGTACGCGCATCTGCTCTCTGGCGGCAAAGCGACGGTCGCGAAGATGTTCGTGAATATGGCCAACGGGCAGCGCGGTCTCGTCTGTCAGTACGACGTGGTCTGCTTCGACGAAGTGTCCGGCATCTCGTTCGATCAGAAGGACGGCGTCAACATCATGAAGGGCTACATGGCCTCTGGTGAGTTCAGCCGCGGCAAGGAGAGCATCCGCGCTGAAGGCAGCCTGGTCATGGTCGGCAACTTCGACGTCGATGTGCAGCAACAGCAGCGGATCGGGCACCTGCTCAGCCCGTTGCCAAAGGAAATGCGCGACGACACGGCGTTCCACGACCGCATTCACGGGTACGCGCCTGGCTGGGACTTTCCGAAGCTCAATCCCTCCGATCACTTGACGAACCACTTCGGTCTCGTCAGCGACTTTCTCAGCGAGTGCTGGGACCGCATGCGCCATACGGGACGGCTGGCCGCGTTTCAGAGTCGTGTGTTCTGGGGCGGCGCGTTGAGCGGCCGCGACATCGAGGCCGTCAACAAGACGATATCCGGGCTGCTGAAGCTCCTCTTCCCTGACCCCTCCATGCGCATCGAGGACGACGACCTGGAGTGGATGGCGCGATTAGCGCTTGAAGCGCGCCGCCGCGTGAAGGAGCAGCAGAAGCGCTGTCTCAAGAGTGAATTCAGAAACACGCACTTCTCCTACACAATGGGGCCCGAAGGCGTGGAGCAATTCGTCGCTACCCCAGAACTCCACAGCGATGAGGCGATCGACGGCGATCCGCTTCCGCCCGGCCAGGTGTGGGCGATCGGTCAGGGCACCGGAGAGACCGGCGCCGGGCTGTACCGGATCGAAGTAACGGTTGGCCCGGGCGGTGGCCTGAAGATACTCAATCAACCTGTGCCACCTGCGTTCCGTGAGAGCGCCAAGGTTGGAGAGCAGAACCTCTATACCCGGGCGAAGGATCTCATCGGCGATCGCGATCCTCGCGCGCACGAGTACTCGATTCAGTTACGTCCCTTTGATGCGGACAAGTCCGGGATCGGTTTAGGCCTCCCTGTTCTGGCCGCCATGACCGGGGCATTACTTGAGCGGAGTACGCGAGGCGGCACGGTTATCGTCGGGCCTCTCAATCTAGGCGGCTCGTTGGAGTTGATCGCTAATCCTGTGTCGATAGCTGAACTGGCAGTCGACAAGCAGGCGGCGACATTGTTGATACCTGTGGCGGCCCGGCGGGCGCTGAACGACTTGCCCGACGATCTGTGGACGAAGATCAAGATCGAGTTCTATAGCGATGCGGCAGACGCCGTGTTCAAGGCGCTGGCGGAATAGATTCAGAGGATTCTCCGTATGGCCCTGAGCGACGAACAAAGACTGACGTTGACCGCCGTCGCTGCGGAGCTTCTGGAGGCACTCGACGCCGTCGCTCAGAGGGCGAGCGGAAGGCTCGCCGGTACTGTGGTGACAGACCCTCGCCAAGTTCTTGCTTTCGAAGCTAACCCCATGGCTCATGCGCGCCAGGCCGGTGTTGCGAAGGACGCGTCGTCGGCGCGAGAGAAGCTGAAACGCAAGGTGATCGAACGGATCTCCTTGCGCGATCAGCCAATCCTTGATCGTTACCAGGGCGAGGTCTTTCGATTGCCTCTTGACCGAAGACTCGTTCTCCTCGGGCCTCCGGGGACAGGCAAGACCACCACCCTGATTCGCCGCTTGGCACAAAACCGGATGCCCGAGACGCTGACAGAGGAGGAGCTCGAGGCCTTGTCGGCCGCTGGTCTTGGTGAGGTGTTCCTCCATTCGCATAGCTGGGCAATGTTCTCGCCGACCGAAACGCCTCCGCATGGTAGAAAGTCGTTACCATACGATCTTGCTCCACCACGGAGGCGTTTGCGTTGAACGACGAGACGAGACCACAGACTGTTCTCTTTCCGGAC
>MEKU01000001.1:119851-134419 GCA_001767195.1 Acidobacteria bacterium RIFCSPLOWO2_02_FULL_67_21 | reverse complement strand
AGCCCCGAGCCGGTGATCGTCAGGTCGCCGTTGGCGTGCACCCCGCCGTTATCGCCCGCAATGATCGTGACGCTCCCCGATAGCGTGAGGTCGCCGTCGCTGATGATCGCGGGCAGTTTCAGCGGGGCAACGATCGCCTCCAGCACGGCGGAGGAATTGTCCTGCGCGCGGCCGACCACGCGGAGCACGACGCTGCGATTGTTGTCGTTGTCGGGGTTGCCGTCCTCGTCGTTGGTGGCGTCGGCGTCGTCGTCCAACAGTGTCACGAAGCCGCGTAAGGAATTGTCTTCGTCCCATAGGAAGACGGTGTATTCGACCCCGTCGGCGGCCCCGGCGATCGGAGTGGCCACTTCGAAGTCGAGTCCGAGCGTGCCGTCCGGATTAGCGAGCATGGCGTTGACCGCCTGATTGGCCGATGCGTAGAGGGCCGGCCATCCTGCAAGCCAGGCGATTGCGGCCTGGGACGCGTGGTTGAGCCCCGCTTCTGCCGCAACGCGCGCCTGCGCCGCCGTCTGATGATTACGGGCGATGAGCGTCTCGGTCCGACCGCTGACAGCCAGCGCGGCCGCGAGCCCCGACATCATCATCAGAAGGAGCAGTACGCCGATAAGGGCGCTGCCATGCTCGGCCTGAGCACGGGATCGGGTCAGCCGGGGGGTAGTCATGGTCGGCAATGGACTCTTGTGTTCACCTGCGTTCGTTCCCGCCCGCTGGTGCCTTCTATTTCACTGCCAGAACCGGCCGCCGTCAATGCCATGGCAACTGGGTGTACCATCTGCCCGCATACCATGCTGTCACACGCGAAAATGCTCCCGTCGGTGGCCGGACTGGCCGTGGCGGCCCTCGGCCTGACGGCCGCCGGCGGACACCTTGCGGCCCAGGCCCGGACGTACGCCGCCCGGCTCTCGCCTGTGCCGATCACTGTGGCCATGCAGGACACGGTGGCCGGCCAGGGGGCCGCAACCGCCTCACTCACGGGCAGCACGCTCACAATTGAGGGAACGTTCGAGGGGCTGAAATCGGCCGCCACCGTGGCCCGCCTGCACCTGGCGCCGCGCGGCGTCAGGGGCCCGGCGATTGGGGACCTGACCGTTGCCCGCGCGACGAGCGGCGTGGTCAGGGGCGCCGTCGATCTGACGGATCGCCAGCGGCAGGCGCTCGAGAAGAGCGCCCTGTACATTCAGATTCACAGCGAAAAGGCACCGGACGGCAACCTCTGGGGCTGGCTGGTTCCGCAGGAGGTGACACGGTGACACGCCGCCGATTCTTCGTACCGCTCGCAGCCGCGATGCTGGCCGCGGCCATGGTGACGGCCCAGCAGTCTCCGGCGGGGCCGGCGTTTACCGCCGCGCAGGCGTCTGCCGGGAGCCAGATCTACGGCGCGCGGTGCGCCAGCTGCCATCAGCCGGATCTTGCGGGCAGCAACGAGGCACCGCCGCTTGCCGGCGTGAACTTCCTGAACACCTGGCGGGAGCGCCCGGCGCGCCAGCTGATTGCGTACATCGAGACGTCCATGCCGCCTGCCGGCGCAAGGCTGTCGGCCGACGACGCGGTGGCGGTGGCTGCATTCATCATGCAGTCGAACGGTCTCGCACCCTCGGCGCCGGCCGGCGTCACCACGGGCGTCCGGGGAGGCGCCGCAAACCTGCCGCCGGGCCGCGGCCTGACCTATCCCGGTGAGGTGGCGAACTTCACGCCGGTGACCGACGCGATGCTGCGGAACCCGCCTGCCGGCGACTGGCTGATGATCCGCCGCAACTATCAGGCATGGAGCCACAGCCCGCTCACGGAGATCGGCCCGGCCAACGTCGGGCGCCTCAAGCTGGCGTGGGTGTGGGCGATGAACGAGGGCGGGTCGAGCGAGCCGACGCCGATCGTGCACGACGGCACCATCTACCTCTACAACACCGGCAACGTCGTCCAGGCGCTCGACGGGCGGACGGGCGAGTTGATCTGGGAGCACAGCGTCGGGCCTGAGGCCATCATTGGGCAGGGCGCGATGCGAAGCATGGCGCTCTACGAGGACAAGCTGATCGTGGCCACGACCGACGCAAGGCTCGTGGCGCTCAACGCGCGTACGGGCGTCAAGGTCTGGGACGTCATGGTCGCCGATCGTCAGCGGGGCTTTGCGAACACGAGCGGGCCGATTGTGATCAAGGGCAAGGTGCTCCAGGGGCTCTCTGGCTGCGATCGGTTCGGTCCGGACCGCTGTTACATCAGCGCGTATGACGCTGCCACCGGCCGTCAGCTCTGGCGCTTCCACACGGTGGCGCAGAGCGGAGAACCGGGCGGCGATACGTGGGGCAGCACCGCCGACACGTACCGCAAGGGAGGCGAGGCCTGGATCACCGGCAGCTACGACCCCGATCTGGATCTGACGTACTGGGGCGTGGCGCAGGCAAAGCCGTGGGTCGCCGCCAGCCGCAATATGAAGACGTCGGATCGCGCGCTGTACACGAGCACGACAGTGGCGCTGCGGCCCGACACGGGCGCGCTGGCCTGGTACTACCAGCACTCGCCTGGCGAATCGCTCGATCTGGATGAGGTGTACGAGCGCGTGCTCGTCGACATCGGCAGCCGCAAGTTCGTGTTCACGATCGGCAAGCCGGGCATTCTGTGGAAGCTCGATCGCGCGAGCGGCGAGTTCGCCGCGTTCAAGGAGACGGTCTACCACAACATCTTTGACCGCATCGACCTCGAATCGGGCGTGCCGCGCTACCGATCGGAAATCATCGCCGCCAAAGTGGGCGAGTGGGTGCAGGCCTGCCCCAGCACGGAGGGCGGGCACAACTGGCACGCCACCAGCTACCATCCCGGCGCGGGCCTGCTGATCATTCCGCTCGCCCAGTCGTGCATGGAGATCTCCGGCCGGGCCGTCGAGTTCACCGAAGGGTCGGGAGGCACGGCCGGCGATCGCCGGTTCTTCGAGATGCCCGGCTCCAACGGCAACATCGGCAAGCTGGCCGCCTTTGACGTGGCGACGATGCGGGAGGTCTGGAGCGTCGAGCAGCGATCGCCGTTCCTGACGGCCGCGTTGACGACCGGCGGGGGGCTCGTCTTCGCGGGCGATCTCGATCGCTTCTTCCGCGCCTACGACGTGCGCACGGGCAAGGTCCTGTGGCAGTCGCGTCTCGGCACCTCCGTGCAGGGGTTCCCCGTGTCGTTCAGCGCCGGAGGGAAGCAGTACATCGCCGTCACCACCGGCCTCGGCGGCGGGAGCCCGCGGCAGGTGCCGCGCACGATCGCGCCCGACGTCCGACACCCGCAGACGGGGAACGCGTTGTACGTCTTCACGCTTGAGTGAATTTACGGATTGACGAATTTACGGGTTTACGAATTTGAATGCGTCAATTCGTAGATCCGTAAATTCGTAAATTCATGCTTCGGTATCTCTTCCGTCGACTGGCTCTGACGATCCCCGTCCTATTGGGCGTGGCGACGCTCGTCTTTGCGCTCATTCACCTGATTCCCGGTGACCCGGCGCAGGCGATGCTCGGCGAGACGGCGGCCGAACAGGACGTCCAGGCGCTGCGGGAGCGGCTGGGGCTCGACCGCCCGCTGCTCGAGCAGTACGGCCGCTTTCTCCAGGGCGCGGTCCGCGGCGATCTTGGCGTATCGCTGCGCACCAGCGAGCCGGTCTCGCAGGCCATCCTGACGCGGCTGCCGGCGACACTCGAGCTCGCCGCCGCGGCCATGCTCGTCGCGATCGGCGTCGCCATTCCCCTGGGGATCGTCGCGGCCGTGGGCCGCGGCACGGCCGTCGATCGCATCGCGACGACGCTCTCGCTGACCGGCATCTCGATTCCGAACTTCTGGCTCGGGCCGCTGCTGGCAATCGTGTTTGCGGTGGAGCTGGGCTGGCTGCCGGTCTCGGGCCGCGGCACGCTGGCCCATCTCGTGCTGCCGGCGATCTCACTGGGCGCGGCGCTGGCCGCCATCCTGGCGCGGATGACCCGCGCGTCGCTGCTCGAGGAGCTTCGCGAGCCCTACGTGCAGGCGGCGCGCGCCCGCGGGGCGTCGCGAACCCGCGCGGTGCTGCGGCATGCGTTCCGCAACAGCCTGATTCCGGTCGTGACGCTCATCGGGCTGCAGTTCGGGGCGGTCCTGACCGGCGCCGTGATCACGGAGACGATCTTTGCCTGGCCGGGCATCGGGCGGCTGCTGATTCAATCGATCGGCTTCAGAGATTACCCGCTCGTCCAGGGGTGCATTCTGTTCATCGCCGTCACCTACGTGGGGATGAACCTGCTGACGGATCTCATGTACGGCGTTCTCGATCCAAGGATCAGGTACGAGTAAGTGTCTCGCGTGGGCGCTGCCATCGTGCTCGCTGCGGTGCTCGCGGCGCTCGCCGGGCCGCTGCTGGCTCCGTTCGATCCCGCGTCGCAGGAGCTCGCACTTCGACTCGAGGGCCCGAACGGGGTGCACTGGTTCGGGCTCGACGAGCTGGGGCGCGATATCTTCGCGCGGGTACTCGCGGGCGCGCGCATCTCGCTTCTGGTGGGGCTGGTCGTGGTCGGTGTGTCCGCGAGCGTGGGAACTGCGCTGGGGTCGATCGCCGGGTATTTCGGGGGGCGTATCGACGAGGCGATCAGCCGTGCGATCGACATTCTGCTGGCGTTTCCGGGCCTGCTGCTCGCCATTGCGCTGGTGGCGGTGCTCGGCCCGAGCCTGACCAACGTCGTCCTGGCGCTGTCGCTCATCGGCTGGGTGGGCTACGCGCGGCTGGTGCGCGGGCAGGTGCTGCGTACGCGGGAGCTGGAGTTCGTGCAGGCGGCGCGCGCGCTCGGCGCGACGACGCCGCGGATCCTCCTGCGGCATGTCATTCCGACGACGCTTCCGGCGGTGACGGTGCAGGCGACGCTCGGAATGGGCGGGGCGATCCTGGCTGAGGCGGCGCTGAGCTTTCTCGGGCTGGGCGTGCAGCCGCCGACGCCGAGCTGGGGCACGATGCTCAATTACGGCCGCGGGCATCTTCTCGACGCGCCGCATCTGACAATCTTCCCCGGGCTGGCGATCGCGATTCTCGTCCTCGGCTTCAACTTCCTCGGCGATGGCCTGCGGGACGCGCTCGATCCCGCGACAAGAGGCAGAAAAGACTGAAGGATCCACGTTGCCACAGAGACACTGAGGCACAGAGGCCGACCTTTCCTTGGCTCTGTGTCTCTGTGACTCTGTGGCTTGCTGTCGTCAGTTCGTGGATTCGTCGCCGGTGAGGGCGGCGTAACGGAGGCGCGCGTCGCGCGCCTCCGCGCGGTGGCCGAGCCGCTCGGCGGCGTCGGCGAGGTAGCGCAGCGCGGCCGGATCGACCGGCGGGGCGGCGGTGGCCTGGAGCAGCGCGCGCTCCGCCGCCGCGGCATTGCCCGTCAGGAACATCGCGCGGCCGTAGAGCATCATCGCTTCGCTCGAGGCGTCGCCGGCGGCAATCTGCGGCTGCAGGGCCTCGAGCGCCTTGCCGAGCGCCACCCGATCGTTTCTCGCATCGACGGTCTCGAGCCAGACCCGCGCCAGCGCCGTGTACACGCCCCGGTGATCCGGATACCGCTCTGCCGCGCGCCCGAGCGTCAGGACGGCCGCCTCCGTGCGGCCCCAGCGGGCGTAGGCAAGGCCGACGGTGATGAGCCGCTCGGGCCGCGACGGCTCGATCGCGGCAATCGCTTCGAGCTGTTCGATCCCTTCCTCCTGGCGCCCCGCCCGAAGGTAGACGTCGGCCAGCTCTTCCCGCGCGGCCACGAAGGCCGGGTTGATGCCGACGGCACGCGTGAGCGCCCGCAACGCCTCGTCGTCTTCTGCGCGCGCGAGGAGGCAGAGCCCGAGCAGGTAGTGGGCTTCCGCGAACCGCTCGTCGAGCGCCACGGCCTGACGGAGGGGATCGATCGCCGCCGCGGCGTCGCCGCTGCGGAAACGGGCGAGGGCGAGCTTGTAGAGCACGCGCGGGCTGCGGTCGTCGAGCGCCGTGAACGCCTGATAGTGCCCGGCCGCCCGCTCGTATCGCCCGAGGGCGGCGTTGACGTCGCCGAGCAGCTCGACCGGCCGTGTGGCCGACGGGTCGAGCGAGGCGGCCTCGCGCAGATCGCGGAGGGCCGCCGTGAGCTCACCTCGCCGCCGGTACGTGTCGCCGCGCTTCAGATACGCCAGCATCGAGTCGCGCTTGAGCGCCAGCGCGCCGCTGAAGGCTTCAATCGCGCCGTACGTCTCATCGCGCAGCACCGCCGCATCGCCCTCCGCAATCAGGCGCTGGAACTCGCGCTCCTGCCGCACCGTATACCAGGCGAGCAGCGTGCCGACCGCCAGGGCGGCGAGCCCGACCGAGATGAGGAGGATCCGTTTCATCGGTGCGACGATCGTAGCAGAGCCAGGGTCCCGGCAGGGAACCGGCGGCCCGAAGCGGTGTCTAACCAGTGGTAGACTGGCATGCAGAGCCCCGCTACTGGAGAGTTGGTGAAGAACGCCGGCGCCATCAGCTGGTCGCATGTCGAGAGCGGCGAAGCCGCGCTGATCGCGCGATGCGCCAGCGGCGATGAAGCGGCGTACGCGGAGCTGGTCGGGGCGCACCAGCGGATGGTCTACGGCCTCGCGCTCAACCTGCTGGGCGATCCCGACGAGGCGCTCGACCTCTCCCAGGAAGTCTTTCTGCGGGTCTTCCGGACCCTCTCCCGCTTCCGTGGACAGTCGGCGCTGCGGACCTGGATCTACCGGATCGTGATCAACCAGGCGCGCAATCGCCAGCGATGGTGGCGGCGGCGCCGGCGCGGCGACCAGGTGTCGCTCGACGAGTACCTGGGCACGTTCGGCGACGTCGCGTCGCGCCAGGACGTGCTTCCCGATCGCCAGCTGGCGAGCAAGGAAACGGCGGCGCGCATCTGGCAGGCCCTCGATCGCCTCCCGTTCGACCAGCGGACCGCGCTCATCCTGCGCGAAATCGACGGTCTTCGCTACGAGGAGATTGCGTTCACGCTGGATGTGGCGATCGGGACCGTGAAGTCACGGCTGACCCGCGCCAGGCAGGCGCTCCGCGCCGAGCTGCAGGAGCTTCGCGGATGATCCCGTATCTGGGTTGCGACGGCGCCCGCGGCATGCTCGAGGCGTCCGCCGACGGCGAGCTGGGCGTGCACGATCAGGTCGTGCTCGAGGCCCATCTGCGATGGTGCGACACCTGCCGCGCGCGGTTGATGGATGTGCGCGCGCTCGGCTCGGCGCTCCGTCTGGGCGCCGCGGCGTCCGGAGCGGGGCAGGGGCGGGCCGCGTCGCTGGCGGCCATGCAGGACGAATTGCTGATGCGGATCCGGGCCGAGCGGGAGCAGTCGCTTCCGGTGCGCTGCCGTGCAGCGCTGGCCGACACGCGGTACCTCTGGCCGGCGCTCGGCGCCCCGCTCGCCGTTGTGCTGTGTCTCTGCGCCGCCACCATGGTGAACCGGAGCGTCCGGAGCGAGCGCCCGGGGTCGATGGCCGCGATCCTCTCGGTGCTCGCCAGCCCGGGATCCGATCGCAACCCGCTCTTCCTCGACTCGGCCATGCTGGCTCCGCGACCGCTGGCCGGGTCCGCTCTCGACATTCCCGCAGACGAGGCGGAGTTCGCCGTGGCGGCGGTCGTCACGCGCGAGGGCCGCGTGGTCAATTACGAGCTGCTGCAGCCGGTGCACGAGCAGACGGGGCGGCCCTCGGCGGCGGCGCAGCCGGACGATATAACGGCGCTGCTGGAGCTCGTGAGGCGCTCGCGCTTCGAGCCGGCGCTGGTGGGCGGGGATCCGGTGGCGGTGAATGTCGTGTGGCTGCTGGCGCGGACCACTGTGAAGGCGTCCGCCGTCGCCGGCAGCCGCCGGCGACGGCGACCCGGTCAGCGGCGCGCTGGAGGAGCCGGTGCTTCGCCCCGCGCGCTCGTAACGTTGTTGAGCGAGTCGGTGGCGCGGATGATCACGCCGCGCGGCGCCAGGTCGCCCTCGAGCGCGAGCTCGAACTGCTCGGCGCGCGAGTCCGGAATCCCGTCCTTCGGATAAATCGCGCGCCACTCGTCCCCGTCAAGCGAATACTCCACTTTCTGGACGGACGTGTCGGCGTCCTGGACCTCGAAGGTCAGAATCGACCGCGGGCCCTCACGGCGCAACCCCGTCACCGTGACGATCGGCGGCGTGTTGTCGACCTCGAACGTGCTGCTCTCCATCGATCCCGTCAGGGCGAGATCGGGCGAGTTCGAGGGGACGTCCGATGCCACGATCTGCACGAGATAACGGCCGTTCGGCACCGACGTCGTGTCCCACACGAAGATCGCGTCCTTGAGGCTCCGCTTCAGCGGCCGCCAGGTCGTCTCGCCTTCGCGGCGATAGAGAATGTCGAACAGCAGGTCGTCCCGATTCTCGTCCTCGGCCCGCCAGACGAACGTCAGCAGGCCCTTCTGGTACGTGCGGCGCCCGAGCGATGGACCGCCGACCGCGATCGATCCGCCGGGGGCGTTCTGTGCGGCCGCGCGCCGATCGGGTGTGTCTCCCTCGAACCCCGCGATCTCCGGTTCGCCGGTCGGGAACGGACGCTGGAACACGGTGCCGGGCGAGTGCACCGTGATCGACGTGACGCGCGGCCGCGCGTTGCGCGGGAGGTAGGCCGCCGTCACGGAGGTCAGCACCGGCGCGTCGGCCGGGGTGGCGGTCAGCACGGCGCGCCACTGAAGGTACCGCGCCCGCGGGCTGACAATCGGGCTGCCGTTGGGATTGGTGTAGGGCGCGCTCCAGTCGCTCCAGGTCTCGTCGGCCGTACGGGTATTGCCGGCTCGTGTCGCGATCTCGATGCGCGTGCCGGTCGGCACCACCGCCTGCCACTTGATCGCGCCCCAGGCGGCCACCGCCTGCGCGTCGCGGATGTCGGACGTATACGTGCCGCGCTGGGCGCGGTCGGCCGACAGGCGGAAGACCTTGCCGGGATTCGACGTGGCGAACAGCATCCGGCCCGCGCTGTCGGGACCCAGCGCCGTCACCTGCTGGACGGAGGCGCGCGTGACGAGCGTCGGCTGCAGGGGACTGCCGGCCAGGCGGTAGATCTTGCCCTTGTTGCCGGTGGCCACGAACACGGTACCGCTCGTGTCGAACCCGACATCGTACGGCACGTCCTCGCGCATCTGCCAGACAAGGTCCGAGACGCCGTCAGGCGAGATCCGGTAGATCGCGCCGCTGCCCTGTCCCGGACTCGTGCGCGGCGTCGACGGGGGCGGCGGGCTGCCCTGTGCCCCCGACACGTCGGTGGCGATCGTGATCGCCACCACCTCGGTCGAAACCGAGGCCACGGGCGTCTGAGCCGGCTCGGGTGGAGGCGTGGGCAAACGGTCCGGCGCCGGCCCGCGTCCGCTGACGGCGGCGGCGTAGATCTGGCCCTGGCGATCGACGCGCACGGCGCGAATCTCGCTGTAGGGCGAGTCGAGCAGGACGAACGGCTTGCCGGCAGCGTCGAGCTGGAAGAGGCGGCCGGGCGACTCCGTGCCCGCCAGGAGGCGCCCCTGGCGATCGACGGCCAGCGTCATGACGTTGGTCGCCCTGGTGCTGTAGAAGGGCGCGCCCCGTCCGTCCGGGGCGATCTTGTAGATGATGCCCTTGTCGCCCGTCCCCGCATAGACGGTCCCGGACGCATCGACGGCCAGACTCCAGACGTACCGATCCGGCGGATCGAAGAAGACGCTGCTCGTGCCCGCCGCATCGACCTTGTAGATCTTGCCATCGGGCGAGGTGCCGACGTACAGGCCGCCGCCGGGCACGGCGGCGATGGCGTGCACCTCGAGCTCTTCGGCGTCGAAGAACACACTGCTGCGCCCGGTGGCGTCGACGCGATACACATGGCCTTCATTGCCGCTGCCGACGTAGACCGAGTCGTCGGGACCGGGTACCAGCGTCCAGAGAAACGGCGCGCTCGACTCGTAGGTCGCCGTCGTCGCGGGGCCGAGCGTCAGGCGGCCGTAGGAGTCGATCGACAGGTTTTCGACTTCACCCTGAAGGAACTCGGCCTCGGTGGACACCTGCCAGAACGTCGGCAGCGCAGCCTGGCCGGCCGCGGCGGCCAGACAGACGACAACCACCGCAACGCACGTGCGCCTCATGGCGTGCTCACCGTTGGTGTTATTCCTCGAGAGGAAGCGTGAGGGTCCGCGATCCGATGACCGCGTGCTCGGTCGCGATCTCCCATTCGCCCATGACCGCGTTCTGGAGCGGCCGGTAGCTGCCGCCGTTCCGGTCGGACTCGAGCACCCCGATGACCGACGGGGGCAGCGACGAGAGGGACTCGCCCTTGACGACGGCCCCCTGGTCGCGGCTGAGGAGCCGGACGTAGAGGCGGTTGTTCTTGCGTACGTTGTTGAGCACCCGCAGCATCTGAGGCAGGTCGCGCGTCTGCAGCGGCTGGATCTGCAGCTCGCGGGACTCCCACTGCGAGAGCCGCGTGCCGTCGGCCACCATGATGGAGACCGAGCCGCCGGCGTTCGGCGGAATGTCGATCGGCACCGTCCGCGTGATCTCCTCGCCGCGGTACGTCCGGAGCAGCACCTTCAGGTCGACGCGCGCGCCGGCCCTCGCCCGGCTGCCGTCGATCCAGACGCGCTCGAGCGTGGCGCTGCGCGGCTGTTCGCTCGCGTCGATCTCCAGGTCCAGCCGCTCGAGCTCGACATCCTCGAAGGCGTTTCGGAGGAGCACGTTGATCGGTCCCACCACGTACGCCGCGGCGCCGACCGACGGCTGGTCGCCCGTGAAGAGATCCTCGAAGGCCACTTCGCCGTACTTCTTGAGCGACGCGGTGCCGCGGACGACGTAGCTGGCGGCGCCGTTCTGCCGCTCGTACGAGCTCAGCGTGTTGACGATCGAGAGATACGCCAGCAGCGGCGTGAACAGCTGGTCGTTGACCAGCTGCATGCTGAAGGTCTTGCGGGTGCCGCGCTCGGACGTCAGGTTGATCCGGACCGGAATCAGCGCCGGTGCCGGTCCCAGCGTGCCCGCGATCGTCGTGGCGCGGTCCTGCTGCACGGTGCCGATCACCTCGCCCGTGCTGGCAATCTTCATCGAGCTGGCCAGGCTCGGCAGCAGCGTATGCACGTAGGCGCGCGTCATGGGGAACTGCGTTGGCCCGAGCCCGTAGAAGGGGTGCCCGAAGGCATAGACGCGGTTCCCGTCCACTTCCGTGACTGTGCCGGTGGCCCCCATCTCGAGGTCGCCGCTCATCAGCGCCACGCCGACCGGATCGCCCGGGCGCAGCGGCCGCGGCGCGGCGGGGGTGCCGCCGGTCTGTGCGGGCGCGCTGCCGGAGCCGGCGAGCACCGGGACAAACCCCTGGTCGCGGAACGCGGCGGCCACCGGGTCGATCACCGCCGTCTCGAAGCCGGCGAGCGTCACGGGCGTGGCAATCGGGCGGAGCAGGGGACCGAGCCCGGGGTTCACGCCGGTGCCCCCGAGCACCTGCACGTCGTTGGGACTGTCGGCGAACGGCCGCACCCAGCTGAACGCCTGGCGCAAGGAGTCGCGCAGCCCCTCAGGAGTGATCGGCATCTGAAGCGCGACCCGGCCGGCCGGACGCCGCGGCCCCGAGAACGTCGCCGCTTCGATCATCTCGTCAATCGGCGTAATGCCCGCGATCGGTTCCTTGGAGAACTGTCCGAGCGAGTAGGACACCGCACCGACAAGCCGCCCGTCGATGTACACCGGGCTTCCGCTCATCCCCGCGATGACGCCGGTGTGGGCGAGCGGCCCGCCCTCGAGGCGCGCCAGAATGAGATTGCGGCGGGGGCCGATCACGTTGCGCAGCACGCCCAGGATGTGAACCTTGAAGTCGTCCAGCCGGTCGCCCTCGAAAACGGTCTTCCCGACGCCCACCATCCCGGGTTTCAGCTCGTCCACGGGGAAGGTGCGGGTCTGCGCCGACGGCTGCACCGCGATGAAGCCGACGAGCGCCAGGACGCCTGCGAGAATTCTTAACAGCATAGGCGGTACGACTCATCTTGAAGATACGGGTAAACCGCTGAAACTGCAAGGGCCTACGGTCCTCGTGCCTTGACATCGGTCAAACGCCTGGGGTACATTGCCTCTCTCGTTTTGATCACGATGGCGCTCCGCTTCAGCTTCTTCGTGTCCCCGAGCTACGCCAGCTGCTGGTGGTGGTATCGGACTGTGACTGAAGGGGCGGCGGTCGTCTAAGACGCACACGCAAAGGAAGTTCGACCAAGCGCCTCTTCAGCCAGCCGGTTGGAGAGGCGTTTTTGTTTTTGTGACGTTGTTGCTCTTGTGACTGCCTTGCTCTGCGAAACGGTGACCGGCCGCACGACGGTCGAGCTCCTGGCGGCCCGCGACCGGGTGAGGGACGCCGACATGGCCGAGCTCCGCCTGGACGGGGTGGCCGATCCCGATGTGGCCCGGGCGCTCCAGGGGCGCCGGCTGCCCGTGATCGTCACGTGCCGCCCGACGTGGGAAGGCGGGCGTTTCGACGCGGGCGAAGACGCGCGCCGGCGCCTCCTCGAGGACGCCCTGGCGCACGGCGCCGACTACGTCGACGTGGAATGGGCCGCGCGGTTCGACGACCTCATCGAGCGTCATGCCGCCCGCGTGATCGTGTCGTGTCACGACTTCACCGGCGTGCCGGGGGATCTGGACGAGCGGACGCGGGCGATGCGGCGGAGTGGGGCTGCGTTCGTCAAGGTAGCCGTGACGGCTCGCCGGCTGTCGGACACGCTGCCGCTCCGTGAGATTGCCGCCGGCGGGCCGGCCATCGTGATCGGGATGGGCGACGCCGGGCTGCCGACGCGGCTGCTGGCCGCGCGCTTCGGGTCCCGGTGGACGTACGGCGGCGACGGCGTGGCTCCCGGCCAGATCCCGGTGGCGCGCATGGTCCACGACTACCGGTTCCGCCGGATCGGCCCCCGCACGGCGATCTACGGTGTGGTGGGCCCGGACGTCGTGCGCTCTGCGGTCCCGCGCGCGCTCAACGCCGCATTCGAGGCCGAGGGACGGGACGCCGCGGCGGTGCCGCTGCCTGGAGCGGATGAGAGGGACGTGCGGATGTTTGCCGACGCGATCGGGATCGAGCGGCTCATCGACACGACGAAGGACACGGATGCGCATCACGTCATTTGAGGAGTTCCGCGACCTGGCGCAGCGCGGCACGTTCGTGCCGGTCTGCAAGGAGATCGTCGCCGATCTGCAGACCCCCGTCTCCGCCTTCATGCGGATCGCGGAGCACGCGCAGTATTCCTTTCTGCTGGAGTCGGTCGAGGGGGGCGAACAGGTGGGACGCTACTCCTTCCTCGGCAAGGATCCATTCCTCATCCTGCGATCGCGCGGCGGCATGACGATCCTCGACCGCGCGGGCTCGACCTCGGAATCCGACCGGCCGTTCATCGAGGCGCTGCGGGAATTGATGGCGGGTTTCCATGCTCCGTTCGTGCCGGGGCTTCCGCGGTTCACGGGTGGCGCGGTCGGCTATCTCGGCTACGACGCCGCGGCCTGGTTCGAGCCGGTGACGCTGCAGCCGCCGGCCGGAGCTGACGATGAAGCCGGCTTCATGCTGTTCGACACCGTGCTGGCGTTCGACCACGTGCGGCATCGGATTCTCATCATCGCCAACGCGCGGATCACGGGAGAGGACGATCTCGAGTCGCTGTATCAGTTCGCGCGGGCCAGGATCGAGCTGGTGGAGCGGGAGCTGGAGCGCACGCTGTCGAAGCCTTCCCTGGCGGACGGGCCGCCGGTGGAGATGACGTCGAACGTGACGCGCGACGAGTTCGAGCGCATGGTCCGGACGGCGAAGGAGTACATCGCCGCCGGCGACATCTACCAGGTCGTGCTGTCGCAGCGGTTCGAAACGCCGTTCGAGACCGACCCGTTCTTGGTGTACCGCGCGCTGCGTCACGTCAATCCCTCGCCGTACATGTACTTCCTGCGCATGGGAGAGCGGTGCATCGTCGGGTCGTCGCCGGAGATGCTGGTCCGCGTCGAAGGCGATCGGATTGAGACCCACCCGATTGCCGGCACGAGGCCGCGCGGGCGCACGGACGAGGAGGACGCGCGGCTGGCGGACGAGCTGAAGCGCAGCGAGAAGGAGCGCGCCGAGCACGTGATGCTCGTGGACCTCGGGCGCAACGACGTGGGCCGCGTGTCGCGGTACGGCACGGTGAAGGTGCCGACCTACATGGCGCTCGAGCGGTATTCGCACGTCATGCATCTCGTCTCGATCGTCGAAGGGCGCCTGTCGGAAGACCGCGATCGCCTCGATGCGCTGGTCGCGTGCTTTCCGGCCGGGACCGTGTCGGGCGCGCCCAAGGTGCGCGCGATGGAGATCATTGCGGAGCTCGAGCGCCGGCGGCGCGGCGTGTACGCGGGCGCGGTGGGGTATCTCGACTTCGCCGGCAACCTCGATTTCTGCATCACGATCCGGACCGTGGTGATCGAGGGCGGCCGCGCCTGGGTGCAGGCGGGCGCCGGGATCGTGGCCGATTCGAATCCGGCGGCGGAGTACGAGGAGACGCGCGACAAGGCGCGCGCGGTGATTCAGGCGCTGGAGCTCGCGCAACAGGGCTTGTAGGGCGCGTCTCGGTCGGCAGGCGGGTCTAAA
>MEKU01000001.1:41851-119839 GCA_001767195.1 Acidobacteria bacterium RIFCSPLOWO2_02_FULL_67_21 | reverse complement strand
AAAGACCCGCCTCTACGACGAAGGAGAGAGACGGTAGTAGAGGCGGACCTTCAGGTCCGCCTGGAGACAAGATGCTGCTCGTGATCGACAACTACGACTCGTTCACCTATAACCTCGTCCAATACCTCGGCGAGCTGGGCGCCGACATCCGCGTCCACCGGAACAACGAGGTGACCGTCGACGAGGTGCAGCGGATGAGCCCCTCGCGCATCGTGATCTCGCCGGGCCCCGGTCGGCCCGAGGACGCCGGGATCACGCTCGACGTCATCCGCCGGTTCGGGGCCGGCACTCCGATTCTGGGCGTGTGTCTCGGGCACCAGGCGATCGGCATGGCGTACGGCGGCACCGTCTGCCGCGCGAGCGCGCCCATGCACGGCAAGACCTCGACCGTGATCCATGACGGACGAGGCGTGTTCATCGGCCTCACGGAGCCGTTTGTCGCCGGACGGTACCACTCCCTCGTCATTGCCGCGGGCGATGTGCCGGCCGATCTCGAGGTGGCAGCGCGCACCGAGGACGGGACGATCATGGCCGTCCGCCATCGGAGCCAGCCGGTGCACGGCGTGCAGTTTCATCCCGAGTCGGTGCTGACCGGCGAGGGGCGGCGGATTCTGAAGAATTTCCTTGAGCTGTCGTGCTGACCGCCCTGCTCGAGAAGCTTCTGCGCCACGAGGACCTCACCGCGGATGAGGCCGCGGCCGTGATGCGCGAAGTGATGGAGGGGCGCGCGCCGGGATCCGTGCTGGCGGCGCTTCTCTCGGCGCTCGTGATGAAGGGGGAGCGCCCGGCCGAGATCGTCGGGTTCGCCCGGACGATGCGGGAGCACGCGGTGAAGCTGGCCGCGCCGGCCGCCGACGTGTTCGACACCTGCGGTACCGGCGGCGACCGGTCGGGCACCTTCAATATCTCCTCGGCCTCGGCGCTCGTCGTCGCGGCCGCCGGGGTGACAGTGGCCAAGCACGGGAACCGGTCGGTCTCGAGCCGCTGCGGAAGCGCCGACGTGTTCGAGCAGCTCGGCGTCAACGTGGGTGCGCCGGCGCCGGTCGTCGAGCGGTCGCTGCGCGAGGCGAACATCGCGTTCTTCTTTGCGCCGACCTTCCATCCATCGATGAAGCATGCCGTTCCGACACGCCGCGAGCTCGGCATCCGGACCACGTTCAACCTGCTGGGCCCGCTGACCAATCCGGCCGGCGCCCGACGGCAGATCGTGGGCGTGCCGCGGCCGGAGCTGGCCGAGCTGCTGGCCCGCGCCCTCGTCATGCTTGGCACCGAGCGTGCCTGGGTGGTGCATGGGCTGGACGGCCTCGACGAGATCTCCACGACCGGCTACACGAAAGTGCTGGAGTGCCGCGACGGGCGGATCGCGACCTTCTACCTCCACCCGGCCGAATGCGGCATCCGCAAGGCCTCGCCGGCGGATCTGCAGGGAGGCGATGCCGCGGCAAACGCGACCATCGTCCGGAACGTGCTCCGCGGGAAGGCCGGCCCGGCGCGCGACATCGTGCTGCTGAACGCGGGGGCGGCGCTGCTGGTTGCCGGGCGCGCCGCCAGTGTGGCCGACGGGATTGCGCAGGCCGCGGCGGCCATCGATTCGGGCGCCGCGCTCGAGACGCTCGAGAAGATGGTGCGGAGCTCCCAGGCCCCTCAGGGCAGGGAGGCGGCCGTATGAGCGCCGCTCCCGACCTGCTGCGCACCATCGTCAGCGCGGCCGAACGCATTGTCGCCGTGCGGCGGGAGCGCGAGCCGCAGGCGGCGCTCGAGCGGCGGGCGGCCGGCGTGGTGCCCGACGGAGCCGGATTCGCGCGCGAGCTGGCGACGGCGGGCCGCGCGAACGTGATTGCGGAGTGCAAGCGGCGGTCGCCGTCGAAGGGCGTCCTCACGGCCGACTACGACGCGGCCGCGATCGCACGGCGCTACGAAGAGGGGGGCGCGGCCGCGATCTCGGTGCTCACGGAGCCGACGTTCTTCGATGGCGCGCTCGAGCATCTGCAGGCCGTCCGCCGCGCGGTTGCGCTCCCGCTGCTGCGCAAGGACTTCATCGTGGACGACTACCAGCTGTTCGAGGCGCGCGCGGCCGGCGCCGACGCCGTGCTGCTCATCGTCGCGGCGCTCGAGCAGGCGGCGCTCGTGCGCCTGCAGCGGCGCGCCGGCGAGCTGGGCCTTGCGGCGCTCGTCGAGGTGCACGACGAAGAAGAGCTCTCGCGGGCGGTCGACAGCGGCGCCGGCCTGATCGGCGTGAACAACCGGAACCTGCGCACGCTCGCGGTGGACGTGGACGCCTCGTACCGGCTGGCCGCGCGGATGCCGGCGCACGTGGTGGCGGTCAGCGAGAGCGGACTGCAGTCGCGGAGCGATCTCGAGCGGCTGGCGGCCGCCGGGTACCGGGCGTTCCTGATCGGCGAGCGGTTCATGACGGATCCGGATCCGGCCGGAGCGATACGGGGATTGGTGGAGGGCCCGGCTGAAGCCGGGCACTACGTACCACGTGGAGAGCGTACGTAGTGCCGGGCTTTAGCCCGGCCTGATAGTGACAATGTTCATCAAGATCTGCGGCATCACCCGTCTCGAGGACGCCCGGCACGCGGCCGCCTGCGGCGCGACGGCGGTCGGCTTTGTGTTCTGGCCCTCGAGCCCGCGGCACGTGGCCGTATCGCGCGCGGCCGAGATTATTGCCGCGCTGCCGGCCGGGGTCATGACCGTCGGGGTCTTCGTGAACGAGCCGCTCGACGGGATCATGCGCGTGATCGCCGGGACCGGCATCTCGGCGGTGCAGCTCCACGGTGACGAGCCGCCGGAGTTCGCGGCGGGGATCGCCCGTCCCGTGCTGCGGGCCGTCGGCGTGGACCAGGCCGAAGAGGCGTGTGCCGCGTGGCCCGAGGAGACCAGGCTGCTCGTGGACGCGGCGGATCCGGTGCGACGCGGTGGCACCGGCATTGTGGCGGACTGGACGAGGGCGGCAGCCATCGCCAGGCGGCGGCCGATCGTGCTGGCGGGCGGGCTGACGGAGGCCAACGTCGCCGAGGCCATCGCCCGCGTGGCGCCGTTCGGTGTGGACGTGTCGTCCGGCGTCGAGGATGCGCCCGGCGTGAAGAATCCGGACAAGGTTGCGCGCTTTCTGGCGAGCGCACGGAGTGCACTTGAGCGATATGAAGCCAGTCACCGCTGAGCCGCCCCTATTCGGCCGCCGCGATCCCGATGCACGGGGGTATTTCGGCGCGTACGGCGGCCGGTTCGTTCCTGAAACGCTGGTGGCGCCGATCGAGGAGCTGACGGCCGGCTACTTCGCGGCGCGTGCGGATGCCGCATTCCGCGACGAGCTCGATCGCCTGCTGCGGTACTACGTGGGCCGGCCCACGCCGTTGTACGAGACGCGGCGGTTGCTTGAAATCGGCGGGTCCGCTCGCAGAACTGACGATGACCGCTCGCGGAACCCGCCCCACGTACACCAGGAGCGTGGGACGGGTGCCGCGGCGAGCGAGAAGCATCGAGCCGCGGACCCGCCGATACGCATTTTTCTCAAGCGCGAAGACCTGACACACACCGGCGCGCACAAGATCAACAACGCGCTGGGCCAGGCGCTGCTGGCGCGGCGCATGGGCAAGCGGCGCGTCGTGGCCGAAACCGGGGCCGGCCAGCACGGGGTGGCGACGGCGACCGCGTGCGCGCTCCTCGGCCTCGAGTGCGACGTCTACATGGGCTCGGAAGACATGCGGCGGCAGGCGCTCAACGTCGTGCGCATGGAGCTGCTCGGCGCGCGGGTGCGGCAGGTGGACGCGGGGAGCTGCACCCTCAAGGACGCGATCAACGAGGCGATGCGCGACTGGGTCACCAACGTCGCCGATACGTATTACCTTCTCGGCTCGGCGCTCGGCCCGCATCCCTACCCGCTGATGGTTCGCGAGTTCCAGTCGGTAATCGGCCGGGAGGCCCGCGCGCAGATCCTCGAGCAGACCGGGAGGCTCCCGGACGTCGTGGTGGCCTGCGTCGGCGGTGGAAGCAATGCCATCGGAATCTTCGACGGCTTCCTCGACGATCGGAACGTGCGCCTGATCGGCGTCGAGGCCGGCGGCGAGCGGATCGCACCCGGCCGCCACGCCGCGCGCTTTGCCGGCGGTGCCACCGGCGTGCTGCACGGCACGCGCACGTTCGTCCTCCAGGACGAGGCGGGCAACATCGAGCTGACACACTCGATCTCGGCCGGCCTCGACTACGCCGCCGTCGGTCCCGAACATGCCTGGCTTCGCGAGCTCGGCCGCACGGAATACGTGCACATCTCCGACGCCGAGGCCCTCGAGGGGTTCCAGATGCTGGCGCGACGCGAGGGCATTCTGCCGGCGCTCGAGTCGGCGCACGCGGTGGCTTACACGGTCAGGATGGCGCCCGACCTGCCGGCCGGCAGCGTCGTGCTCGTCAACCTGTCGGGCCGCGGCGACAAGGACGTGCAGAGCGTCATCGAGGCGTTGAAACTGTCATGAGCCGCCTTGAGCAGACCTTCGCACGCCTGCGGGAGACGAACCTGTCTCGCCGAAGCGGCGGAGCCACGAAGGCGGATGGTTCCGGGCTCGTCACCTACATCACCGCCGGCGATCCCGACCTCGCGCGCACGGAGGGCATCCTCCGCGCGCTCGAGCGGGGCGGGGCAGACGTCCTCGAGGTCGGCGTCCCCTGGTCCGACCCGCTGGCCGACGGCCCGGTGATCCAGCGCGCGACCGAGCGGGCGCTGGCGGCCGGCACGACCCTGGCGGGAGTCCTCGATCTGGTCGAGCGCTTACGCGCGGACCTTCGTGCGCCGATAGTCCTGTTCAGCTACGCGAATCCGATTCTCCGGATGGGCGCGGAGCAGTTTGCCGACCGGGCGCGGGCGGCCGGCGTTGACGGGGTGCTGGTGCTCGACCTGCCGATCGAGGAGGCCGCCGAGTTCCGCGGCCTGCTCGCGGCGCGGGAGATTGATACAATCCTGCTGCTCAGTCCGACGACGACCGACGACCGCCTGCGCAGGGTCGCCGCGCTCGGCAGCGGGTTTCTGTATGCGATCTCGCGGCTCGGCGTGACCGGGGCGCGCGAGGCGCTGGCCGAGGGCGCCGAGGAGATGGTGCGGCGCGTACGGGCCGTCAGCTCCCTGCCCATCGCCCTCGGGTTCGGCATCTCCACACCGGAGCACGTACGTGAAGTGGGCCGGTGGGCGGACGCCGCCGTCGTCGGCAGCGCACTCGTGAGCGTCATCGCCGACGCGGGTGCGTCCCCGGATCTCAATACGCGCGTGGAGGAGTATGTGCGGTGGCTGAAGTCCTGACGAATATCGAGGAGCTGCGCAGCCGGATCGACGTCATCGACGAGCAGCTGGTGCGCCTGCTGAACGTCCGGGTGGCGTGCGCGGTGGAAGTGGGCAAGTTGAAGCACGAAGCCGGCCTGCCCATCTACCAGCCCGAGCGCGAGGCGCAGGTGCTGAGCAGCGTGAGGAAGGCGGCCCGGGACCTGGCGGGGCCGCTGACCGCCGAGGCGGTGGTCCGTATCTTCGAGCGGGTCATCGACGAGGCGAGGCGCGCCGAGCGCGCCGCCAGCGCGCGTGAGAACGAGTAGTGGGCCGGGTCCTGCGGCGAGGCGGTGAGTCATCGAGCCGCAGACCCGGCGATAAGCAGGGAGAGCAGTATGGTCGTTGTCATGGAAGAGCGGGCCTCAGAGGGACAGATCGATGCGGTCATCGCGCGCCTCATCGAGCTGGGTATGGACGTGCACCGATCGTCGGGTGCCACGCGGACGGTGCTCGGGGTCGTCGGGGCCGGCAAGGTGGAGAAGGAAATGATCGAGATCCTCGACGGCGTGCACGAGGTGCTCCGCATTTCCGAGCCCTACAAGCGGGCGAGCCGCAGCTACAAGCCCGAACCCACCGTCGTCACGATCGATGATGTGCGGATAGGCGGGGACGAGGTGATCGTCATGGCGGGCCCGTGCTCGGCGGAGACCGACGAGCAGTGCGAGGCCACGGCCGCCGCGGTGAAGCGGGCCGGCGCCAAGGTGCTGCGCGGCGGCGCCTTCAAGCCGCGGAGCTCGCCGTACAGCTTTCAGGGGCACGGCGAGAGCGGCCTGCAGATGCTGCGGCGGGCCGCCGACGTGCACAACCTGAAGCTTGTCTCCGAGGTGATGGACGTCAGCCAGATCGACCTCGTGGCGAAGTACTGCGACATCTTCCAGGTCGGCGCGCGCAACATGCAGAACTACACGCTGCTGCGCGAGCTCGGCCACGCCCGCAAGCCGGTCCTGCTCAAGCGCGGCATCTCGGCGACGATCGAAGAATGGCTGCTGTCGGCGGAGTACATTCTGGACGGCGGCAACAACGACGTGATCCTGTGCGAGCGCGGCATCCGCACGTTCGAGACCGCGACGCGCAACACGTTCGACATCTCGGCGATCCCGGTGGTGAAGAAGCTGAGCCACCTGCCGATCATTGCCGATCCGAGCCACGGCGCCGGGCGGCGCGACATGGTGGCGCAGCTTGCCAGGGCGGCGGTGGCCGTGGGCGCGGACGGCCTGATCATCGAAGTGCACAACGATCCGGACCACGCGTTGAGCGACGGCGCCCAGTCGATGTTTCCCGCACAGTTCGACCGCCTGATGGCGGAACTGCGCATCATTGCGCCGGCGATCGGCCGCAGCATCTGCCTCGAACCGGTCGCCAGGCGCGGGTGGGCGAGGTAGGAAACTCCAGATCCCAAATCCCAAATCCCAAACCCCAATGACCGAATCCCAAATCTCGCGTCCCGTCCTATTTGGGATTTGGGATTTGGGTTTTGGGATTTGACATGTCCTCCGACTCTCCCGTCTTCCCCCGCATCGCCGTCGTCGGCCTCGGCCTGATCGGCGGGTCGATCGCCTTTGCGGCCCGCCGGGCGTGGCCATCGACGCATGTCGTCGCGGTCGACCGCGAGGCGGTGCTGCGCGAAGCGCAGGCGCGGCGGGCCATCGACGAGGGGGCAACAGACCTGGCGGCCATCGCCGGGGCCGACCTCGTCGTGCTGGCGGCGCCGGTGCGCCAGAACGTGGCGCTGCTGCGGCAGGCCGCCCCGCTGGTCTCACCGGCGGCCGTCATTACCGACGTGGGCGGCACCAAGCGGTCGATCGTGGAGGCCGCGGGCGCGCTGCGTGACCGTGTGACGTTCGTCGGGGGGCATCCGCTTAGCGGCGGGGCGCGCGGCGGGTTCGAGTTTGCAACGGCCGGACTCTTCGCACGACGGCCGTGGATTTTCACGCCGGACGGTCCGGCGGCCGCGTCGGCGCCGGCTGTCGAGCGGCTGTCGGCGTTTGCGACCGGGCTCGGCGCGCACCCGACGACCATGCCGGCGGCGGAGCACGATCGGCTGATGGCCGTCATCAGCCACCTGCCGCAACTGGCGGTCACCGCGCTGATGGAGATCGTGGGCACGACCGTGGGCGGCCCTGGCCTGCGGATGGCAGGGCAGGGCCTGATCGACACGACGCGGCTTGCCTCGAGCCCGGCTGACGTCTGGCGGGATATCTGCCTGACCAACGCGGACGAGATCGCGCATGCGCTCGACCTGCTGATCGAGCGGCTGTCGGACGTCCGCAACGATCTCCAGCGCGCCGAGATCATCGACTCGGTCTTCGATCATGCAGCGCAGTGGCGGGCGGAGCTGATGAAAGGGCGCGATTAATTGGGGTCGGGATCCCATTTTCCGCGGAGGGTCTATGAAGTGTCTGTGCGTCCTGGGCGTCTCGACCGTCTTTGTGGCGATTGGCGTTGCGGCTGCGCAGGCGCCCGCTGATCCGCCGGCGGCCGTCGCGCCGTTCGTGAGCGCCGCTCGAGCGGCCGCCGGACAGGACCATCTCGCACTGTTCAACAACATCTGCTCGCCGCCGCCCGCGCCCGTCGAGGCCGCCGGCCGGGGCAATGCTGCACCGCCGCAGGGGCCGCCGCCTGCGCCTCCGCGGGATCGGTGGTACGCGCCGCCGGCCAGAGTCTTCGACAACCTGTACTTCGTGGGCCAGTCCGAGTACACCGCATGGGCGGTGACCACGTCGCAGGGGATCGTCATCATCGATCCGCTGTTCGAGTACTCCGTGGAAGAGGCCGTGGTCAACGGTCTCGCCCGGCTTGGGCTCGACGCGAAAGCCATCCGCTACGTCATCGTCAGCCATGCCCATCGCGACCATGTGGCCGGCGCGGCGCTGCTTCAGAACAGGTTCGGCGCGCGTGTGGTCATGAGCGCGGCAGACTGGGAGCTGCTGGCGACCGACCCGGGCGGCTGGCCGAAGGCGCGGCGCGACATCGTCGCTACTGACGGCCAGAAGCTGGTGGTGGGGGATACGACGCTGACACTCTATCTGACGCCGGGCCACACCGCGGGCACGATCTCGACGCTGATTCCGGTGAAGGACGGCCCGAGGACGCACACGGCGCTGCTCTGGGGCGGGACGAGCTTCAACTGGCGGAGCGGGTCGCCGCGCTACATTCAGCCGGGCCGCCCGGCGAGGTGGTGGTACGACAGCTACGCCGCCTCAGCGCGGAAGATGCGCGAGATCGCGCAGGCGCTCGCCACCGACGTGATCCTGTCGAACCACCCGGCGTACGACGACTACAAGGCGAGGCAGTCGGCGCTGGCCGCACGCGCCGCCGGGCAGCCGCATCCGTGGGTCGTCGGGAACGAGAGCGTGCGCCGGTTCCTGACGGTCGCGGAGGAGTGCGCCAAGGCGGGCCCGCTCTGGGTCAGCCCGCCGCGATAAATGGGGTCGGAGGTCATTTTTGGTTGAAGCGTCCTCCAAGAATGACCTCCGACCCCATTTATCGCCTCCGATCCGGATCCGGCCGCGGGACGGCGGCGAGCAGCGTCTTCGAGTAGGGATGCTGCGGCCGCAAGTAGATCTCTTCAGCCGGGCCTTCCTCGACAATCCTGCCGAAGTACATCACGCAGATCCGGTTTGCAATGTGCCGGACGACCGAGAGGTCGTGTGAGATGAAGATGTAGGAGAGGCCGAACTCCTCCTGCAGGTCCTGCATCAGGTTGATGACCTGCGCCTGAATGGAGACGTCCAGTGCGCTCACCGGCTCGTCCGCGATCACAATCTTCGGGTTGGTGGCAAGAGCGCGGGCAATGCCGATGCGCTGCCGCTGCCCGCCCGAAAACTCGTGCGGATACCGCGTCGCATGCTCCGGCGACAGGCGGACCTTCTCCAGCAGCCAGCGTACGCGGTCGCGCCGCTCCGCTTTCGTCTGCCGCGTGTGGATCCTGAGCGGCTCTTCGACGATCGCGCCCACCGTCATACGTGGATTGAGCGACGAATAGGGATCCTGGAAGACCATCTGGAGGTCCGGGCGGTACCGGCGCATCTGCCGCTGTCCGAGCGAGGCCAGATCCACCGCCCCGCTCGGGTGGTGATACACAATCCGTCCTTCGATATCCACCCGATAGGTCATCTTGCGCAGGATGTTGACGATGGCTCGGCCGACGGTGGTCTTGCCGCAGCCGGACTCGCCGACGAGCCCCACGGTCTCGCCGCGGCGCAGCGTCAACGAGACGCCGTCGACCGCGCGGACTTCCGACGTCTTCCGCGGAATGATGCCGCCGAAGACCGGAAAGCGGACCCGGAGGTCCTGCAGGTCAAGAATGACGTCCGAAGTATCCGTGGCAGTCGTCATGGAGATGGCAGCGCACCCAGTGATCCGGCTCGCGCTCGACGAGCGGCGGCTCGAGGCCGGGGCAGGGCTCGAACCGTTCGGGACAGCGTGTGGTGAACTTGCACCCGGGTGGCAGCATGTGGATATCGGGCACCGCCCCGGGAATCGTCGTGAGCCGCTCGGCTTTCGGGCCGTCGACGCGAGGCAGTGACGCGAGCAGCCCGCGGGTGTACGGATGGAGAGGGTTCCGGAAGAGATCGCGGACGGGAGCGACCTCTTGAATCTTGCCGCCGTACATGACCGCCACCCGGTCGCACGTTTCGGCTACCACGGCGAGGTTGTGCGTGATGAGCAGAATCGCGCCGGCCTCGTGCCGCGTCTTCAGCTCGAGCATGAGGTTGAGGATCTGGGCCTGAATCGTCACGTCGAGCGCGGTGGTCGGCTCGTCGGCGATGAGCAGGGCCGGGTTCATCACGAGCGCGATGGCAATCATGATGCGCTGTCGCATGCCGCCCGAGAGCTCGTGCGGATACTGCTTCATCCGCGTCTCCGGCTCCGGGATGCCGACCTCGCCCAGCATCTGGAGCGCCCGGCGCCGTGCGACATCCCCGCGGGCTGACGGCTCGTGCTGGACGATCATCTCCATCACCTGGTTGCCGATCGTGAAGACGGGATTGAGCGAGGTCATCGGCTCCTGGAAGATCATGCTGATCTCGCGGCCGCGGACCTTGCGAATCTCCTCCCACGACAGCGCCAGCAGGTTCCGCCCCTTGAACCAGATTTCGCCGTCGACGATCCGCCCGGGCGGGTCGGGCACGAGCCGGAGGATGCTGAGAGCGGTGACGCTCTTGCCGGATCCGGACTCGCCGACCAGACCGAGCACTTCCCCCGGTCGGATATCGAGGTCGACGCCGTCGACCGCTTTGGCGACGCCCGACTCGGTGAAGAAATGGGTGCGGAGGCCTCTGATCTGCAGCAGCGGCGTCATCGCAGTCTCGAGTACTCCTTGGGATCGAATGCCTCACGCACGGCCTCGCCGATGAACACGACCAGCAGGAGCGTGGTGAACAGGGCGCCGAGCGGAAAGAACACGAGCCACCACTTCGTCAGGTTCTCCATCCCCTGGCCGATCAGCTCGCCCCAGCTCGGTGTGGGCGCCGGCAGTCCAAAGCCGAGGAAGTCGAGCGCCACGAGCGCGCCGATGTTGGCGACGATGGTGAACGGTGCGAAGGAGATCACGGGGGTGAGTGCGTTCGGCAGGATGTGCCGGAACATGATGGCCGGCTCCGAGACGCCGGTGACGATCGCCGCGGCGACATAGTCCTTCGCCTTCTCGCGGTAGAACTCGCCGCGAATGTAATACGTGATCCCCATCCACTCGAACGCCGACAGGATGATCACCAGCAGCCAGAACGAGGGCTGCATGATCTGCATGCGCCCCGGCACATACACTGGGACGACGATCGAGCTGACGATGATGATCGTGTAGAGGAAAGGAAGCGACGACCAGATCTCGATCACGCGCTGACCCAGGAGATCGAGCGTGCCGCTGACGTAGCCGAGCAGGCTTCCGATCGTCACGCCCAGCCCGTCGGCGATCAGCATGACGAGCAGCGCAAAGGTCAAAGATACGTTGAAGCCATACGTGAGGCGAACGAGGACGTCCCGCCCGCGATCGTCGGTTCCCAAGAAGTGCTGGCGCGATGGGGGATGCGGGGGATACCCCGGCTGATCCAGCAGCGACTCGTTCGGGCTGTATGGATACGGCGGCATCAGGACCCAGTCGCCGGCACCGGCCTGGGCCAGCTCCGCCTGAAGCGCCCGGTAGTCGGGCTCGCCGAATGCGGCCTGGCCGAACGTCGAGGCTGGATAGTATCGCCAGATCGGGACGTAATAGTCCCCCTGATAGCTGACGACGAGCGCGGTGCTGTTGACGGCGAGCGGCAGAAGGAACGACAGGATGTACGCGGTCGCGATCAGGAGAAACGAATAGTAGCCGCGCTTGATCCGGCGGAACTTCCGCAGGCGGCGGCGGAACACGGACTCCGGAGGTGCGGCGGCGACCGCGCCGGCCAGCGGGGCCGCGACCTGCTCGGCCTCGTGCGACTCAATTGCCGTGCGCGCCGCGATCTCGGAGACCGAGTTGCGCTGATCTCGGGGGATGGTCACCGGCGGGCTGGCGTTCCCTCCGACTCGGCCTTCGCGAAGTCGAGCCAGAATGTGTCGTCGGACGAGCCTGCATCGAGCCGGATGGACTCATCGCGCACCGCCGCGCTGAGTCTGCGATTACGCTCCGGATCGAGCCACCAGAGCGGCACGATGTCCCGGAAGCTGCCGATCCGGGTGAGAGAGCCCCGGGGGTGGCCGAATTTGTGCCAGAACACCACGCGTTCGTAGGGCGCCGTCCAGTCGAAGATCCAGTGATGCTCGGCGGTCAGAATGCCGTCGAGCTCCCGCAGCAGCGTCGTCCGCGTCTCGATGTCGAACGTCTTCTGGTACTGCCGCATGATCTCGTCGGCCCGCGCGTTCTTGAAGCCGGTGATGTTGTTGTTGTTGTTCTGATCGGCGAGCTCGGACAGCCAGATGGCGTCAGGCTTGGGGAACGTCTCTCCCGTATAGGCGATCGACGCCATGCCGAAGGCGCGATCGTCCAGCAGCTTGATCATCGTCTCGAAGGTCGTGAGCCGGAGGTTGAGCGTGATGCCGACCCGCCGAAGATCCTCCTGATACAGCGTGAGGTAGCGCTCCGTCGGCTGGCTGAAGTACATGACCTCGATGGCCAGTGGCGTGCCGTTCTTGACCAGCCGGCCCCCCGCGTCCCGCGTCCATCCGGACTCCCGAAGGAGCTGCAGGGCGCGCTCCGGGTTGTACCGAACCTTCTCGTTTCCTGGATTCTCGTAGCGACTGGCCGGAAAGAATGAGTCGACGAGCGTGTACTCGCTGAACATCAGCTTCTCGACCATCGACTCCCGGTTGTAGAGGTATCCGAGGGCCCGCCGCACGCGGATGTCGCTGAAAGGCTCTCGCCGTGTGTTCATCGCGAGTCCCACGATGCCGACCGGCTTGTGGTTGAAGATCTTCCGCTTCTGGTTGAGGCCGCGGCTGACGTTCGGGTAGTCGAGCTCCTGGACCCACTCGGCGGCGCGCTGCACGAAGTAGTAGTCGAGATCGCCGCGCTTGAACATTTCGAACTCGAGGTTGCGGTCACGCACGACGTTCTGCTGGATCTCGTCGAAGTTCGCCGTGCCGATGCTGCGGCGGTGGCGGACTGCCCAGTGGTCGGCGCGCCGGCGGATGTGAATCATGCGGCCGCGGTCGATGTCCTGTTCGCCGACCGCGTACGGCCCGCTTCCCGGCAGCATGCGGTAGTTGTACTGCTTGACGTAGGTGTCGCCGCTGACGCCCTTGAGCGCGTGGGCCGGCAGGATGAACAGGCCCCCGATGTGCGCGCCGACGGTGAAGTACATGAAGTTCTGCCAGTCGTCCGACTTTGCGCGGACAGAGACGATGTACCTGCTCTCAGCGATGGGTGGCTCGAAATTGCCGTAGATCAGGTTCCGCGCCGGGTCCTGCAGGGACTTGTCGACCGCCAGACGCCACGTCGCCACCACATCGTCCGCGACGACAGGCATCCCGTCCGCCCAGCGGGCGTTCGGATTGAGGCGGAAGCGAAACGTGCGCCGGTCGTCGGAAATCTGCCAGTGCGTGGCCAGGCCGGGAATGTAGGCGAGGGTCGTCGGGTGCAGATAGAGGAGGCTTTCGTAGACGAGCTCATGGAGGGCGAGGTTCCACTCCGACACGTTCGGGCCGTAGTAGCGGAGCGTCGCCGGGAAGTCCGTCATCATGCCCTGGCGAATCACGCCACCCTTGACGGCGCGGGGATCCCCGATCAGGTCGTAGTCGGTGCTGGTCTGCCATCCTTGTCCCGTGAACCCGCGGCCGCCCTGTTCGGCGGCGACGGCTGGATCCGCACCGCTGTCGGCGTCCGGGAAGACCGGATAGGCGTTCTTGTCCATGGCGGCGATCCGGCCGTCGGTCGCGGGTGTGCCGCCGCCGGGGCGCTCGGCGGATGTATCGTTGCCACGCCCGCAGCCGGCCAGAACAATGCCACACAGCGTGGCAAGCAGTACGTAGTGTCCGGCTTTAGCCGGACGGTGAAAAATCATTGTCGTCATTTGAATCGGATCCGCGGATCGACGACCGCGTAGATCATGTCCGAGAGGATATTTCCGACGAGCATGAGGAGGCTGCCGATCACCAGGATGCCGAGCGCGACAGGGTAGTCACGCTGCAGGATCGATGTGTAGCCGAGGTACCCCATGCCGTCGATGTTGAAGACGCGCTCGATGAGAAACGACCCCGCGAGGATGAGGCTGAACACGTGGCCGAGGCCTGTCGCGATCGGAATGAGGGAGTTGCGCAGCGCGTGCACGAAGATCACGCGGCGCTCGTCGAGCCCCTTGGCGAACGCGGTCCGCACGTAGTCCTGTCCCAGGTTTTCGAGCAGCGAATTCTTCGTCAGGATGGTGAGGGTGGCAAACGATCCGACCATGTAGCAGAGCACCGGCAGGAACATGTGCTCGAGCTGCCCGGCGATCTTCTGCGTCACCGTCAGATACTCCCAGTCGCTCGGACGAAACCCGCCAAGCGGAAAGACGCTCCAGAAGCTGCCGCCGCCGAAGAGCACCAGCAGCGCCGTCCCCAGCGCCCAGCCGGGCACCGAGTAGCCGAGAAACACCAGAAAGCTGCTGATGAAATCGAATCGCGACCGGTGGCGGATCGCCTTGAGCACGCCGAGCGGAACGCAGATGAGGTAGCTCAGGATGAACCCGGTCAGACCGAGCGTGATCGACACCGGAAACCGTGACTTGATGACGTCCCAGACCGGCTCCTGGTAGATATACGAGTTTCCCAGGTCGAGCCGCACGACGTTGCCGAGCCACTGGAGATACCGGATGTGGACCGGCTTGTCGAACCCGTAAAAGCGGCGGATCTCCTCGATGGCATCCGCCGGGAGCGACACGCTCGCGCCCAGGCCGCCGCTGGCGCCGCCTTCAGTCATGGCCGCCATGCGGTAGCGCATGATCTGCCGCTCGACCGGCCCGCCGGGGACGAAGTGCGTGATCACGAACACGGCGAGCGTGATCCCGATGAAGGTCGGGATAATCAGCAGAAAGCGGCGGATGAAGTAGCCGGCCATCGGGCTCGGGTGCCGTCGATGACCCTAACGTGTCGCGACGGTGGGACCGTTCTGCTTCGCCCACTGTTCCCAGTAGTGGACATCGGTCGGTCCGACGGCGAGCTTCGCGCTGCCATCGCGCATCGCCTGCGCGAGCTGCTGCGCCTTCAGCGGATCGATCCACCACACACTGAGCGGGTCGCGGTAATTGCCGTACCTGGTGAGGTAGCTCTCTGGGGTGCCGAACTTGTTCCAGTACGCCAGGCGCCAGAACGGCGCGTCCCATCCGAGGATGAAATGGTGGAGATTGGCGACGATGCCGTCGATCTCCCGGACGATCGCTTCGCGCTTCCGCTGATCGAACTCGACATCGTACGCCTTGAGGAGCTCGTCGATCCGGCCATTCTTGATGCCGGTGATGTTGTTGGTGTTGTCCTGATCGGCCAGCGAGGAGTGGAACGAGGTTTCCGGGTTCGGAAAGAGGAGGCCCGTATAGCCGATGGACACCAGATCGTAGCGCCGTTCGTCGAGCAGGCGGATCATCGTTTCGAACGTCACCAGCCGCAGATTCAGGGTGATGCCGACCTTCCGCAGATCCTCCTGGTAGATCGTGAACGCCGGCTCGAAGCCCTTCTGGCCGTACAGCAGCTCGACGGTCAACGGTCGGCCGTCTTTGACGAGCCGGCCCTGGGAATCGCGGGTCTTCCAGCCGGCTTCCGCAAGCAGTGACACGCCGAGCTGGGGATCGTACGGATTCCTGGGGTTGTCGGGATGTGCGTAGGCTCCGAAGAAGAAGGAGTGCTTCGGGGTGTACTCGTTGAAAAAGAGCTTCTGGATGAGGAGATCGCGGTTGTAGAGATGCGTCAGAGCGCGTCGTACCCGGATGTCATCGAGCGGCTGCCGGCGGGTGTTCATGGCGATTCCGGACAGGCTCAACGGGTAGTCGGTGAAGACCTTCCGCTTCTGAATGAGCCCGCGCTGGACGCGATCGACATTCAGCTCCTCGACCCACTCGCGGGAGACGTTCACGTAGTAATAGTCGAGATCCCCACGCTTGAAGGTCTCAAAGGCCAGATTGGGGTCGCGGATCACGACCTGTTGAATCTCGTCGAAATTGTTCGCGCCGACGTTGCGGCGATGTGTCTCCGCCCAGGAGCCGGTCCGCCTGCGGATGGTGATGTTGTTGCCGCGATCGATGTCGCCCTCCCTGACCTCGTACGGACCGGTGCCCGGGAGCATCTTGTAGTTGTAGTCCTTGATGTACGCGGCGCCGTCCACCGTCTTGAGCACGTGCGCCGGAAAGATCGCCATACCAGAGAAGTACAGGAAGTTCCGCCAGTTGAGCACCTTGCTCCCGACTCTCACGACGTACTTGCTTTCCGCGACAGGTCTGTCGAATTTCTCGTATACGAGCTGTGCGGACGGATCCTGCAGGCCCTTGTCCATCATGAGGTTGTAGGTCGCGACGACATCGTCGGCCACAACCGGTTGCCCGTCGGACCAGCGTGCGTTGGGATTGATCCGGTAGCGATACGTTCGACGGTCGGGCGAGATCTGCCAGTGGGTGGCGAGCGATGGCATCCAGGCCAGGGTGGTCGGGTGGAGGGTCAGCAGCGACTCATAAACGAGACCCTCCACAAGCTGACCGAATTCCGTCGTGTTCGGTCCCCGCGAGCGCAGCGTTGTCGGAAAGTCTTCCGAGTGCTGCCGAATGCGCCCGCCCTTCAGGGCGCGCGGATCGCCGATCAGATCGAAGTCCGAGCTCGTCTCCCAGCCCTCGCCTGTGAACCCGCGTCCGCCCTGCTCAGCCGGAACGGATGGGTCGGCCCCCGTGTCGGCATCCGGGAACACCGGATACGCGTTCTTGTCCATCGAGACCGGCGTGCCGTCGCTGCGCGCCGCGGTCGATGTCGTCCCCCCGTCCCGCTCGGGGCGCGCGCCGCCGCCGCAGGCGACCGAGAGGCCGAGAACCCCACCCAGGATGGCTGAATAGAAGAGCGCACGCATCGCATTCACCCTTTCGCAAGAGACCGTAGCGATAGTAAGGCTGTTCATACAAAAGCTGTGCTAGGCATGCGGCGGCGCCTGCCGCCGCACCGCCGCGATCCCTTCGACGGCTCCGGGGTTCTCGAGCGACGACAGATCGCCAGGGTCCTGATTCAGGTAGACCGCGCGGATGACGCGCCGCATCACTTTGGCGTTGCGCGTCTTCGGCAGCTCCTGCGCGAACTCGATCGCCTCCGGTCGCATCGGCTTGCCCAGGCGCGCGGCGACATGGGCCTTGAGATCCTCGGCCAGCGCGGCGCCCGGCTCGTGCCCCGTCCGCAGCACGCAGAAGCAGACGAGCGCCTGGCCCTTGGCCGGGTCCGGGATGCCGATCGCCGCCGCCTCGATGACGGCAGGATGCTCCACGAGGACCGACTCGACCTCCGCGGGACCGAGCCGCTTGCCCGCAATCTTGATGGTGTCGTCGGACCGGCCGAGGATGTACCAGAGCCCGTCCTCATCGATGGCGGCCCAGTCGCCGTGCACCCAGACGTTCGGAAACCGCGACCAGTAGGTCTCCTCGTAGCGCTCGGGGTCGCGCCAGAAGCCGCGGGTCATCCCGATCCAGGGCGCGCGCACGACCAGCTCGCCGACCTGGTTCCTCACCGGGCGTCCCTGGTCGTCGACCACGTCGGCCGCAATGCCGGGAGGCGGCGCGGCAAAGGAGCAGGGCTTGATGGGCGTGAGGACGTTGCCCGCCACGAGGCCCCCTGACACTTCGGTTCCGCCCGAGTAGTTGATGATGGGCACGCGTCCCCCGCCGGCCGTCTCGAACAGCCACCGCCACGACTCCGGGTTCCACGGCTCCCCGGTCGAGCCGAGAATGCGCAGCGACGATAGATCGTGCCGCCGCACCGGCTCCTCGCCGTGGCGCATCAGCGCGCGGACGAGCGTTGGCGAGACGCCGAGGATACTAACACCATGCCGCTCGACGAGCGCCCAGAGGCGATCGGGTCCCGGGTAGTCCAGCGCGCCGTCATAGATCGCCATGGTCCCGGCCAGCAGCGTCATCCCGAAGACTTCCCAGGGGCCCATCATCCAGCCCATGTCGGTGACCCAGAACATCGTGTCGGCCGCGCCGGCGTCGAAGCAGTGCGCCAGATCCTGCGCCGCCTTGATCGGGAATCCGCAGTGCGTATGCACCGCCCCCTTGGGGCGGCCGGTCGTTCCCGACGTGTAGATGATCATCAGCGGGTCTTCGGCACCGGTGCGGACCGTGTCGCAGTCGGCGGACTGACGTCCGACCAGATCCGGCCATCGATGGTCGCGGTCCGCGCGCCAGGGAACGTCGCCGCCGATCCGCGGCACCACGAGCACGTGGCGGACGCAGGGTGCGGCCGCGACGGCGGCATCCGCCGTCGCTTTCATGGCCACCGGCTGTCCGCGGCGTCTGAAGCCGTCGGCCGTCACCAGCAGCCCGGCGTCGGCGTCGCGCAGCCGCCCGGCCACCGCGTCGGCGCCGTAGCCCGAGAAGAGCGGCAGAATGCCTGCGCCGATCTTGATGGCGGCAAAAAAGACGGCAATCAGCTCGGGGCACATCGGCAGGAACAGCGCCACGCGGTCGCCGCGGCCGACCCCCAGCTCCCGCAGCGCGTTCGCGCAGCGGTTCACCTCGCGCCAGAGCTCCCCGTACGTGAGCACGCCGGTCGCGCCCTCTTCGGTCTCCCACCGCACCGCGGCCTTGTGCTCGACGAGCGTGCCGATCCACTTGTCCAGACAGTTGTGGACGATGTTCAGCCGGCCGCCGATGCACCAGCGCGCCCAGGCGATGCCGCGGGAGGTGTCGAGCACCCGGGTGAAGGGCTCGTAGAACTGAATCTCGAGATCGTCGAACACGGCGCGCCAGAACCATTCGGGATCCTCGACCGAACGGCGGAGCAGGGCGTCGTAGGTCGCCAGCTGGTGGCGCCGCATGAAGGCGGCAAGCCGGCTGCGGTCGCGGTACTCGGCCGACGGGCGCCAGGCGATCTCGCCCCCGAAGGTGAACTGGTCCGCCACGGACAGATCTTATGTCGGCGGGTCCGGCGGTCGATGTAATCACGTCTCCGGCGGCACCCGCCCTACATTCCGCACGTCGGCCGGGTGCCACGGCGAGCCAGGATCGTCGAGCCGTGGACCCGGCTACACTCCTGGCGTGCGAATCCGGAGGGGCGTGCTCGAGGCGATCGCCGCCCACGCCCGGCGCGACAGCCCTCAGGAGTGCTGCGGGCTGCTCATCGGAAGCGACACCGAAGTCATCGAGGCGGTCGCGACCGCCAATATCGCCCAGGACCCGCGGCGGCGGTACGAAGTGGCTCCCGCGGAGCATTTCGCGCAGATTCGCCGCTGCCGGGACGAGCGGAGCCCAGACGGCACTCCGCTCCGTGTGATGGGCGTGTATCACTCGCACCCGCACAGCGATCCGGTGCCGTCGCCGACGGATCTGGAGCAGGCGTTCGAGGAGTTTCTGTATCTGATTGCGGGGCCGGCCGAGCCGCCAGGAGCGATGACGATTCGCGGCTATCGGCTGCGGGCGGGGGCCTTCGAGGTAGTTGAGCTAATGGAGGCTTCCATCGATGATCGATGATTTGTGCATCGGATCGAACCAATGATTCGATCAGATTGTCAGATCATCGATCATCGATCATCGATGGCGTGTCCTCCGTACCTCCTCCAACAGTCGCTCCACCCGGGCCAGCACGGTCGGCCACCGGTACTCCCTGTCGATGTAGGCGAGCCCTTGACGTCCGAGCGCATCCCGCTCGGTCTCCTTGTTGAGCAGATAGTCGGCGGCCTCGTCGAACTCGGCCGGAAACATGTAGTAGAGGCCGCCGTTCGCGCGCGACACCTGTCCCGCCAGCACCTTGCAGCGTCCGTTGACGAGCGCCGGCACCGCGAAATTCCATGCTTCGAGCAGCACGATGCTGAGGCTCTCGTACCACGACGGCACGACGAGCGCGCGGGCGTGCGCAAGCAGCGCCTCCCGGACCTCGTTGGACACGTAGCCGAGCGCGCGAATCTGACGATGGGCGGGAATCTGTATCTTGGCCGGACCGGCCAGCACGAGCGTCACGTCCGGGCGGCTGGCGGCGTACTCCTGGAAGCTCTCCAGCAGCGCGTCGCACCCCTTGTTCTTGTCGACGCGGCCCAGATAGAGCAGGTACTTGTGCGGGATGCCCAGTGACTCGAGCGGCGCCCGCGGCGTCCGGCCGATTGGTGCCGGCTCGAGCCCGATGCCGGCAACGGCCGACGGCCGCAGCGGACGATACGCGCGGCTCGACACGAGCTGCTCCTCTTCAGGTGTCAGGAAGAGATACCCCGCCGGCTTGTCGAAAAAATCCGGCAGCACGTCGAGGTTGATGGCGGCATCCTCTTCGGCGGTCGGCACGAGGACGGCTCGGTCGGCCACGAGCGGAAGACCGAAGTACGACTGGTAGTAGCGGTAGGTCCAGAAGACCACCAGATCGAACTCGCGGCCATGATCGCGCAGGAAGTCCAGCAGCGCCGGCGCCTCCGGCCCGTTCTCGCGGAACCACTCCTGCTGGCGGTCGCGGGACGCGCCGCCGTCGAACACTTCGTCGCTGAGGTCTGCAAACACCTTCATGCGGCGGGAACGCGCAACAGGAAACCGGATCACCGGAACGCTGCGCTCGACCGAGTGCCCCGCCGGCAGCGCGTTGTCCCAGGTCACGTAGTCGGTGGCGCAGGTCGTCAGCACCGTGATGTCGTGGCGGGCGGAGAGGCGCTCGGCCAGCCCGCGGCAATGTCCCTCGGATCCGCCGGCGATCCCGGCGCCGTACCGCTGGACGACGAAAGCGAGCTTCACCGCTCCGGCGTGGGATGAGGGGGGTCGGGGCGCGCCGCCGGCAGCGAGGCCGCGAGGCGGTTCAGGTCGCGCCGCAGCAGCGCCGTCTCGAGCGCCAGCTCCTGCAGGCAGGCAAAGAGCACGTGATTGGTCCGCCGCTGCCGCTCGAAGTTGTCGCGGCTGTACTCGTAGAGCCACCGCATCAGCGGCATGAGCAGCCGGCGCTTGACGAACATGAAGAGCGATGCGGCGGCCTGGCCGCGATGCGACTGGTACCGGAGGCTCGTCGTGAGCCGCCAGGTGTCGGGCTCGCCGAGCAGCTCGGGCAGGATGAGCCTGGCCGTGTCGGGGGTGGTCGAGGCCGCCCGCAGGATGGCCTCGACCTCGGCAAAGAGCTGCCGGTCTTCGAACGCGGGGGTTCGGTCCGCGAGCTGCCGCCGGAGGCGCTCACGGACGCGGCCGTGCAGGTCGGCCATCACGGCGTCGACATCGACCGCCGCGTCACCTCCCAAAGCCTTCGCCCGCTCCCGACCGGACCTGCACGCTGGCCGTCGCGCTGCCGACGAGCTTCGACTTCTGCTTCATCCGGAAGACGACGCGGTACGAGCCGCCCATACGATACGTGTGCTCGGCCGTGAACCGGCGCTGGATGCTGCTCTTGCCGGCCTCGTACGGATTGCAGTCGCCGGAATTCTCGGAGATGGTGCCGTCGCCCCAGTCCCATTCGATCGTCGGGCAGTAGAAATCCGCGAAGTCGTCGCTGCCGTCGCGGATGTCAACCGTCGTGCGCACCCGTAGCGGCGAAAAGCCCATCGGGGGTGTCGCCCGCAGCGACACCGAGGGCTTCCTGGCGTCCGGCTGCTGCGCGTCCACGGCGAAGCCGAGCGATACGATCGCGGCCGCCGCGGCGGCCCGCGTGCAACGCAGGCCGCGGGATTGCGTCATACTAAGCTCGATTCTAACGCGGATTTCAAGAGGGACGCTGCGAGAAGGGAACGGGCAGAGTCGATGCAGACCGTGCACCGGACGCCGGCGATCGCCGTCGTCGCGACAACGTCCAGAGACATTCAAACCGAGCTTCTCATCATCCCCATTTTCGAGGACGACACGCTGCAGGATGAGGCGGAGCTCGACTCCGCGTCGGGTGGGGAAGTGGCCGCCGCGCGCGCGCGGGGCGAGTTCAAGGCCAAGCCGTTCGAGCTGTTCTTCACGGCCGTGCGCGGCTGGAAGGCCCCGCGCGTCGCGCTCGTCGGGCTGGGGTCCCGGAAGGACTTTACCGACGACCGGCTCCGGCGCGCCGCGACGACCGGCGCGCTCGCAGCCCGCCAGCGCGGGGTCACGCGCATGGCCATCATCGATCGGCGGGATACGGGCGTTGATGCCGGGCGCGCCGCGCAGGTGCTGGCCGAGGGCGCGATTGTGGGCAATTTCGACGGCGCCTCCTATCGCACGACGGATCCTCCGCGCGTGTGGCTCGAGTCGGTGACGCTGCGTGTCACTGGCGACGCCGCGGCCGTGAAGCGCGGCCTGGAGCGGGGGCAGGTGCTCGGGGAGTGCACCAACCTCGCGCGGGAGCTCGCCAACGAGCCGGGCAATACGCTGACGCCACGGGTATTTGCGGAGCGCGCGGCCGCCGTGGCGGCCGCGGCCGGGCTGACGGTGGACGTCCTCGACGAGGCGCGCATTGCCGAGCTGAACATGGGCCTGCTGCTCGGCGTGGCGCGCGGCAGCCAGGAACCGCCCCGGGTCGTCGTGCTGCGGCATCAGCCGGCCGGGGCGCCCGGCGCCCCCGTCCTCGGTCTCATCGGCAAGGGGATTACGTTCGACGCCGGCGGCATCTCCATCAAGCCGGCCGAGAACATGGACAAAATGAAGGACGACATGTCGGGCGGCGCCGCGGTGCTGGCGGCGATGTCGGCCGTCTCGCGCCTGCAGGCGCCGGTCCGGTGCGTCGGGGTGATCCCGATGACGGAGAACATGCCGGGCGGCCGGGCGTTCAAGCCGGGCGACGTGCTCGCGAGCGCCGACGGCAAGACCGTGGAGGTGCTGAACACGGATGCCGAGGGACGGCTGGTGCTCGGCGACGCGCTCTGGTACGCCCGCAGCCTCGGCGTCACGCATCTCGTGGACGTGGCCACCCTGACCGGCGCATGCGTGGTGGCGCTGGGCAAGACGACCACGGGGCTTTTCGGCACGCCCGATTCATGGGTGGAGCAGGTGCGCCGGGCGAGCGAGCGCGCGGGCGACCGGTCGTGGCCGATGCCGGTCTTCGACGACTACAAGGAGCTCTTCAAGAGCGAGATCGCCGACTTCGCCAACACCGGGGGCCGCGCGGGCGGCGCGATTACCGGCGCGCTGTTCGTGAAGGAATTCGCAGGCGACCTGCCCTGGGTCCACATGGACATCGCCGGCACCGCGTGGGCCGAAGACGCCAAGCCGTACCAGCCGAAGGGCGCCACCGGCGTCGCCGTCCGCACCCTCGTCGAGCTGGCACTCGGTGTCGACACGTGGGGTAAGCTGTAATCGGACGTGCTCTCCGTTCTTCAGGCGCCCATCATCGTCGACGTCGTCAAGCAGCCGCAGCCGGCGCGCGACATCAGTGTCGAGTACATCCTGACGATGTTCGCCACCGTCGGGGTGGTGCTGCTGATTGCCGCCGTCGGCGGCCTCATCGCGGGCGCCATCTTCATCGGCATCCGGCGGCTGCGGGACGTCAAGGCGCCGGCGACCAACGAGACGGAACACGTCAGGCTCCGGATCTGGAGTGCCTAGAACCGGTTTCATAACCCCGGTCACCGGCACCAATTCGTACGTAGTGCCGGGCTTCAGCCCGGCTAAAGCCGGGCACTACGTCGGTTATGAAACCGCTTCTGATATGGCACTTCAGGCACTTTGGCGCTATTGGGTCGCCACCCGCGCTGGAGCGGCCTTCAGCGACTGCTGATACTTGAGGATGCCGGCAAAGAGCGCTTCCGCGAGCTGCTGCCGGTAGCTCGCGGTCTCGAGGAGCGCGGCCTCCTCGCGGTTGGTCAGAAACGAGACCTCCGCCAGCGCGCTTGGCATCGTGGCGCCCACGAGCACCATGAAGGGCGCCTGCTTCACGCCGAGGTTCCGCGCGTTGCGGTCGGCGCGCCGGAGCCGCTCGGACAGCGACTGCTGCAGCATCGCGGCGAAGTCGCGCGACTCATCAAGCTTGTTGTTGAGCGTGATGGCTTTCACGAGGTCTGGCAGGTTGCCCATCGTTCGCGACGAGCCGGCGTTTTCGCGCGCGGCAATCGCCTCGGCCTCGGGGTTCGGCGCGAAGTTCAGAAAGTAGGTCTCGAAGCCGCGGACGGCGGCGTTCCCGCTCGCATTCGCGTGGATCGAGAGAAAGAGGTCGGCGCCCGAACGGTTGGCGAGCGCCGTGCGCTCCTCGAGTGACACGTACGCATTGGTGCGGCGCGTCAGCACCACCTCGACGCCCGGCTCCTTCAGTAGCAGCCTTTCGAGACGTTGTGCGAGGTCGAGCACCAGCTCGGCCTCATTCAGACCGCGCACCTGGGCGCCCGGGTCGTGCCCTCCGTGCCCCGGATCGATGACAATCCGCGCGATCCCGAGCCCGAGCTGGCGCGACAGCGAGAACCCGCCGCGGCTGTTGGCGGCCGCTGACGCCGGCGGAGAGGCCGGGGGCTGAGCGGGGGTGCTCCTGGCAGGCGCGACCGCGGGGCGGGCAGCCGGTGCTGCCGGCGGATCCGGAGGCGCAGGCGGGTCGCCCGCGGGCGCCGCGGCCTGGAGGGTGCCGGCTCCGGCGCTCCGCTCGAAGTCGATGACGAGCCGGTAGGGGTTGTAGAGCGAGTAGACGCTGTACCGGGCCGCGTCCTGGAGGTCGAAGACGACGCGCGTGCGGTGGTCGGGCTGCCGTCCGATCCGCGCCTGCCGCACGACGTCGTCCGGGAACGGGATCGAGGCGTCCTTCAGCGCGTCGACGACCTGCGTGTTGCGCAGATCGACGAACACCCGCGGCGGACCGTCGAGCCGCTCGTCGTGAAACACCGCTTCGCGCTCGAGCTCCAGTGTGATGCGGAGCGCGTCGGGAAGCACGTCGCGCCGGATCGCCTTGAGCGTCGAGCCCCCGGCCGCAGTGGTGGCGCCCTCGAGCCGCGTGGCCTGGTCGCCGATGCGGGCGACGAGGGAGCTCGTGGGGAACTGCGACTTCAACAGCTCGAAGAGCCGCAGCGCGGTGGCCCGGTCGCGGGAATCGCCGAACTGCCAGTAGGCATCGGCGGCGAGGACGGCCGCCTGCCAGAGTGCGTTGTCGCTGTAGCCGCTGCGCGGAAAGCGGCGCGCCAGCGCCTCGTAGCTCTCGACCGCCGTGCGGACGCGGCGCAGCAGGGCTGCCGTGGCCTCGCCCGGCGGCTGCGCGCGGAGCTGCGGCGCCAGGTCGAGCTCGCGGCGGAGCTCCCGCTCACGGGTGAGCAGATCCCCGTACTGCACGGCGGCGTCCTGGGCCTGGACGCCGCCGGCGGCCACGACGAGGACGAGGAGCGCGCTAGCGAAGCTGCGCATCCACCTCCTCGAAGTAGCCGCGGTCGACGAGCACCTCGCGCGGCTTGCCGCCCGTGCCGGTCGAGACGAGGCCGTCGGCCTCCATCATGTCCACCAGGCGTGCGGCGCGGCTGAAGCCGATGCGGAGCTTGCGCTGCAGGTAGGAGATTGACGCCTGCCCCGTGCTGACCACGATGCGCGACGCCTCGTCGTACAGCTCGTCCTTCTCGAATTCGAGTCCGCCCGGCCCCGCCGTTTCTTCTTCGGCGGTGATCGATTCGTTGAACACCGGCTTGCCCTGCTTGCGCAGGAAGCTGGCCAGCCGCGCGCTCTCCTGCTCGGAGATGTACGGGCCGTGGAGCCGGATGTATCGCGAGGAGGCGGGCGGGAGGAAGAGCATGTCCCCCCGTCCGAGCAGCTGCTCGGCGCCGTTGCCGTCGAGAATCGTGCGGGAATCGGTTTTCGACGAGACCCGGAAGGAGATCCGCGCCGGCAAATTGGCCTTGATGAGGCCCGTGATCACGTCGACCGACGGCCTCTGGGTCGCGAGGATCAGGTGGATCCCGACGGCGCGGGCCATCTGCGCCAGCCTCGCGATCGATTCCTCGACCTCGTTGCTCGCCACCATCATCAGGTCGGCGAGCTCATCGATCACGACCAGGATGAAGGGCAGCGGCCTGGCCACCTCGGGGTCCTGGGTCGAGGCTTCCGACATGGCCAGCCGGATGTTGCGGTTGTACTGGTCGATGTTCCGTACGCCGGCGGCAGCCAGCGTCTTGTACCGCTCCTCCATCTCGTGCACCGCCCAGCGGAGCGCGTTGGCGGCCTTCTTCGGATCGACCACCACCGGCGTGAGCAGATGCGGGATCTCCTCGTACATCCCCAGTTCCAGCCGCTTCGGGTCGATGAGAATCAGCCGGACGTCCTCGGGCGTGGCCCGGTACAGGATGCTCGTCAGCATCGAGTTGAGCCCGACCGACTTGCCGGTGCCGGTCGACCCCGCAATCAGCAGGTGCGGCATCGTCGCCAGGTCGGTGACAAAGGGCTCGCCGTGGATCGTCTTGCCGAGCAGGAGTGTCAGCTTGGAGAGCGAGCGGCTGTAGGCGTCCGACTCGAGGAGCTCGCGGAGCGAGATCGTCTCGCGATTCGGGTTGGGAATCTGGATGCCGACCGTCGACTTGCCGGGGATGCGGTCGATGAGCACCGATTCGGCCTGCATCGCGAGGCACAGGTCCTCGGCGAGGCTCGTGATCTTGCTGTACTTGACCCCGGCCTCCGGCTTGAACTCGAACGTCGTGACGACCGGGCCGGGATGGATCTGCGCGACCTGTCCCTCGACGGAGAACTCGCGGCACTTCTCTTCGAGCTGCCGCGCGGCCTCCATCAGCTCGCGCTCGTCGATCTTCCGCTCGGCCTTGGGAGCGTCCAGTAGCGACACGGGAGGCAGCGTATAGGTGCCCTGGCGGCGCGGCGCCGCCTTGGACGACGGCTCTGGCGGCGGCGCGGCCGGCTCGGGCGCCTTCCGCGCGACCACCGGCGGGGCCTGGCGCTCGGCGGGCCGTGGAGACGGAGAATCCGGACCCTTTACGGCAACAGACCGTGCGGTCGTCTCGGTCCTGGCGCCGGCCGCCTCGGCCTTCCGGGCTGCCTTGGCGATCGACGCGCGCCGCTCGCGGTTCTTCCGCTGGCGCTCGATCCAGAGCCTCACCCAGCCGACGCTGCGCGCCGACAGGTCCCGGGATTCCTGGCTGGCACGGGCGAACATCGACCCGAAGGAGAAGTGGGTGGACACGATGACGGAGAGCGTCATCAGCGTCATCAGTGCGATGATCGATCCGGTTCGATTGAGGTACTCCGAAAACGCGGCGCCGACCCAGTTGCCGACCGAGCCCCCGGCGTGAAACATCTGGCCTGCCCCGAGCGCTGTCGAGGGGCCTCCGACCTCCACGCTGCCCAGGATCAGGCTGAGGAATGCGCTGGAGCACCCGAAGAAGAACCCCATCCCCACGAGCTTCGTGTAGGCCGCGACGGGGGGCTGACACCAGAAGTAGTGCCAGCCCGCGGTGGCAATCGCGCCCGGCAGGAGGTACGAGGTGTAGCCGAACAACTGGAAGGAGAGCTCGGCGAGGAACGCGCCGACGCGGCCGACGAAATTGGCCGGCGGCTGTCCGGCGTCGGTCGTGAAGAACCAGACCGGATCGGTCGGCTCGTAGGTCACGAGCGCGATCAGCCAGATCAGCGCCAGCGCGAAGAGCGCCACCCCCGCAAACTCGCTCACCCGACGCGACAACGTGGAGTCACTCATCAGATCTCCATCAGCACGGGCAGCACCAGCGGGCGCCGCCCCGAACGTTTCTTGAAGAAGCGGCGGAGCTCGACCCTGAGCTTCTCTGTCATGAGCCCCTGGTCGGTGCGCTCCTCCACGCCCGACGTCTCGATGCACTCGGCCACGACTCCCGCAGCATCCTTGAAGATCGACGCCGCCTCTCCCTCGCCGACGACGAAGCCGCGGGCCACCATCTCGGGCTCTCCGACGAGGGCGCCGGTCTGCCGGTTGATCGCGACCACCGCGACGACGACGCCGTCGCCGGCCAGATGCCGCCGGTCGCGAAGGACCTCGTCGCCCACCTCGCCGATGCGCGTCACGTCGATCAGGACGCGGCCGGCCGGCGCCTTCTCGCCGATGCGGGCGCCGTGCCGGTCGAACTGGATCGTGTCGCCGTCCTCCGCCAGCAGGACCTGCAGCTTCGGCTCGACGCCGGCCATCACGCGCTGCGCCTCGCGCGCATGCTGCGCCAGCTGCCGGTATTCCCCATGGATCGGCACGAAGTAGCGCGGCCGGACGAGCGACAGCACCAGCTTGAGCTCCTCGGCGCTTCCATGGCCGGAGACGTGCACGTGCTTGATCGATTCAGTGACGATGTCGGCCCCCCGGCGGGCCACGTGGCTGATGGTCCGCGCGATCGCCTTCTCGTTGCCCGGAATGGGACGGGCGGAGAAGACGACCGTGTCGTCCGGGCCGAGATGGACGAACCGGTGATCGTCGATCGCGATGCGGGGCAGGGCGGCCTGAGGCTCGCCCTGCGAGCCCGTGGCGATGCAGAGGACGTCCTGGGAGGCGTAGGAGGGCACGTCCGCGTCGCGGATCTGCACGCCGGCCGGGACACGCAGAAAGCCGAGCCGCTGGGCGATCTCGGCGTTCTTCATCATGCTGCGGCCGACGAAGGCCACCCGCCGCTCGAACTGCACGGCCAGGTCGACCAGGATCTGCATCCGATAGATGCTCGACGAGAACGTCGCGACGACGAGCTTGCCGTGCGTGCTGGTGAACAGCTCCTCGAACGCGTCGATGACCTCGATCTCCGGGCCGGTGAACCCCTTGCGATCGACGTTGGTGCTGTCGGCGAAGAGCGCGAGCACACCCTGGCGGCCCAGCTCGGCGAAGCGGTGCAGATCGAAGTGCTCGCCGTCGAGCGGCGTCTGATCGATCTTGTAGTCGCCCGTGTGCACGATGACGCCGGCCGGCGTGGTGATGGCCAGCGCGACGCAGTCGGGCATGCTGTGCGTCACCCGGACGAACTCGATGGAGAACGGCCCCACCGACACGACGTCGCGCGGCTTGACGACTTTCAGCCGGTCGCCGGCATCCAGTGCGTGCTCCTCGAGCTTGGGCTCGATGAGTGCCAGGGTCATCGCCGTGCCGTACACCGGTCCGTCGAAGAGCGGCAGCACGTGGGGGACCGCGCCGATGTGATCCTCGTGGCCGTGCGTGAGGACGAGCGCCTTGATCCGGTCGCGCCGCGACTCCAGATAGGCGAGATCGGGAATGATCAGGTCGACACCGAGCTGATCCGGTTCGGGAAACATCACGCCGGCGTCGATGAGGATCGTCGTCTCCTCCCACGACACCGCCATCATGTTCATGCCGAACTCGCCGAGGCCTCCGAGCGGAACGACCTCGAGTGTCGCCGGCGACACCGCCGGTGCGGCAGACTGGTTCATGTGGAGCCCAACGCAGACACGTACGCGTACGATCCGTGCCGTTCATCCGGGCGAACGAACGACGCGGCGGGCCGATCCGCTATCTGCGGATCGGTTTCAGGCGGCTGGAAACGCCTGACAAACCGGGCAGGCTCAACAACTTCCGGGCAAACTATAGCACAGCTCGCGAGAGCCGGGCTATCTCCTCCACGGTGAGGGTCTCCGGGCGTCGGGACGAGGCAATGTGCGCCGTTTCAAGGACTTGGCCGACCGGAACGCCGAAGGCGGCCGAGAGCGGCCGGAGCGCATTCAGCACCGTCTTGCGGCGGTGCAGGAACATCCCGCGAACCAGCCGCTCGAACGCCTGGTGGCTGCCCACATCGGCAGCCGGCGGACGGAATTTCAGGCGAACGACCGAGGAGGTGACCTTTGGCGGCGGACGGAACGCCCCGGGCGGAAGCGTCAGCAGCCGCTCGGCGTCGGCCAGCAGCTGGGTCTGCACCGCCAGCGTGCCGTACGCCCGGGTGCCGGGACGGGCGACGAGCCGGTCCGCCACCTCCTTTTGAAGCATGACGGTTGCATCGCGGAGCCGGCGCCCTTCGTCGGCCGCCTCGAGCAGCCTGAAGAGAATGGGGGAGGAGATGTTGTAGGGAAGGTTGCCGACGACGCGCAGCGGCGCAGAATGGTGCCTGGTGAGATCGTCGAAGGCGATCGCCAGGATGTCGCCCTCGATCAGCCTGACGTGGGGCGGCAGACGGCCCGCAAGCGCCGTCGTCAGGTCGCGGTCGATCTCCACTGCGATGAGCTCCCGCACGAGAGGCGCGAGCGCACGCGTGAGCGCCCCCCGGCCAGGCCCAATCTCGATGAACACATCGTCGGGTGCGGGCTGAAGCACCTCGAGCAGCCGCGCCACCCAGGGGGCCTCCAGGTAGTGCTGGCCGAAGCGCTTGCGCGCCCGCGGAAACGATCGGTCACTCGTGGGCATCGGGATCGCCGGCGTCGCCTCTCCAGTAGCGTTCTTCGATCTCCTCGATTTCCTCCTCGCTGAGCCCGAAGTAGTGCCCGACTTCGTGAATCAGCGTCTCGCCAATTACGCCGCGAATCTCGTCGGCGTCCTCGCAATCCTCTTCGATTGGCCGCTGGAAGATCGTGATCCGGTCCGGCAGGTTGTTCCCGAAGTCCCAGGTGCGCTCGGGGAGCGGCGTGCCCTGGTACAGGCCGTAGAGGCTGTCGGGCGGCTCGACGCCCATCTCCTCGAGCAGCTCTGCGGACGGCTCGGCCTCAACCACGAGTGCGAGGTTCTTCATCTCCCGGCGGAAGCGGGGCGGAATGAGCGTGACCGCCTCACGCACGAGGCGTTCGAACTCGGCGCGGGTCACCGCCCTGCAATCCTCTTCTTCGAACGTAGAGGCCGACCTTCAGGTCGGCCCGCTGTCCCCTTCTTGGAACGTAGGGGCCGACCTTCAGGTCGGCCCGTTGTGATCACCTCGCGATAGTACTCACAGTCCGTCCGCACCGAGCACCGATCGCAGAGAGGCTTCGGGCGGCAGATGCGCCGGCCGTGGAGGATCTGGACGTCCGAGGCGCGCGTCCACATCGATGCGGGCAGCGCGGCGCACAGTTGCCGTTCCACCCGCTCGGGGTCGTCGCCCTTCGCGATGCCGATGCGGTTGGAGACGCGGAGCACATGGCGGTCCACGGGGAGGCCGGGCACGCCGAGCGCATGGCCGAGCACCACGTTGGCCGTCTTCCGCCCGACACCGGGAAGCTCGGTCAGCAGCGCCATGTCGGCGGGGACCGTCCCTCCGTGGCGGTCGACCAGCTGCCGGGCCATGCCGAGCAGCGCCTTCGATTTCTGTCTGAAAAATCCGGTCGAGAGGATGAGCGGCTCGAGCTCGCCGGTCGAGGCGCGCGCGAGCGCGGCAGCGTCGGGATAGCGGGCGAAGAGCGCCGGCGTCACCATGTTCACGCGCTCGTCGGTCGACTGGGCGGACAGGATGGTGGCCACCAGGAGCTCGAACGCGTTGCGGGAGTGCAGCTCCGTGTCGGCGTTCGGGTGCTGCCGGGCCAGGGAGCGGATGATGCGGCGCGTGTCGGCGGCCGTCTTCAGTGTACCGGGTCCTTCTGCCATCCCACGTTCGAATAGGAGTCGGAGAACACCCGCATGTGCTCCTGCAGGGCGGCGACGAGGTTGGGGACGAACTGCACCGGCACCACGATGCGCGCGCGGACGGGCGCGCGGACGACGTGCTGGTTCTCGGCCTCGTGCAGCTCCTTCTCCGAGAGCGGCATGACCTCGCAGAAGGTCAGGGTGAAGTCGAACGGCGTGTGCGAGATCGAGCAGAAGTTGGCGTAGATCCGCGGCTCGCCGGTCTGCTCGTCGGGGATGATCGTGAAGTTGATCTGCTTGCGTTCGGGCTGGTCGGTCATGGACCAAGTAGAAAGTACAAAGTTGAAAGTATCAAGTAAGTTCGCAACTTACCTCTTACTCCCGAGTTTGTACTTTCGACTTGCCTAATACTTGCGCATGACGCCGACGACGACGCCCTGGACCTGCACGCGGTCGGCCTCGAGCAGGATCGGCTGCATGGCGGGGTTGGCCGGCTGCAGGCGAACGCGACCGTTCTCGCGGTAGAACTTCTTGAGCGTCACATCGAGCCCGCCGACCAGTGCGATGACCATCTCGCCGTTGTCGGCCGACTTGCGATCCTCGACAATCACGTAATCGCCGTCGCGGATCTGCTCGTCGATCATCGAGTCGCCCTTGACGCGCAGCACGTAACTGTCGCGCTTGCCCGCGAGCCCCTCGGGGACGGCAATCGTCTCGTTGCCCGCCACGGCCTCGATCGGCGCGCCGGCGGCCACGAACCCGAGCAGCGGCAGCTCGACGGCCCGGCTGCCCATGCGCGCCGGCACCAGCTCGACGGAGCGGCTGCGGTTCCAGGCGCGGCGGATGAACCCCTTCTCCTGCAGGTTGGTCAGGTGCTTGTGCACGGTGGCCAGCGAGGAGAGGCTGAAACGCCGTCCGATCTCCTCGAGGCTGGGCGCGTAGCCGTGCTGCTGGATGAACTCGTTGAGGTAATCCAGGATCTCGCGCTGACGTTTGGTGAGCGGAAGCACGTCTTCCTCCATCCGGGCCACGGCCTTCGCCTTCTGTTGTCGCGGCCCGATGAATTCGTGCGGGCGCCGGTCGGTGACGCGCCACACTGTTTACCCGGCAGAGGTGGGCCGACTATACGCGAATGAAAGGCGAAGATCAAGGCACCCGGTGGGGCATTCCTGCCCGGCCCGCCGATTGCTCCGGTGCTACACTCGAAAACGTCCCGCGAGGCTGCCATGCACTATTCTATTCGCCGGCTCGCCGTGTTGACACTGCCGCTGCTCGCGCTGGCCTCGCTCCAGGCCGCCACGGTATCGCGCCAGAGCGCCGAGACCTTTTCCCAGAAGGTCACACTGATCCGCCAGCAGGCGCAGACGAGCGAGCGGGTCGGTGCCCGCCGGACGCCGCTCACGCAGGACGAATTGAACTCCTGGTTTGCCTACCAGGCGGCGCCGCTGCTGCCGAACGGCGTGACCCAGCCGCAGGTGACCATCGTCGGGCAGGGCAAAGTCTCCGGGCAGGCCGTGGTCGACCTCGACGCGATTGCGAAGAAACGGGCCTCGGGCGGCACGTTCGACCCATGGAGCCTCGTGGGCGGCCGCGTGCCGGTAACGGTCACCGGCGTGCTGCACACCCGCGACGGCAAAGGACGGTTCGAGGCGCAGTCGGCCGAAATTGCGGGTCTGCCGGTGCCCTCCTCGATGCTTCAGGAGCTCGTGAGCTACTACTCCCGGTCGCCGGAGCGGCCGCAGGGCCTGCGGATCGACGAGACCTTTCCGCTGCCCGCGAACATCCTGCAGATCGAGGTCGGACCGGGGCAGGCGGTGGTCGTTCAATAGGGAAATGCCCAATGCCCAATGCCCAATGCCGAAGGCTCAATGCCTAATGCACAATGTGAACGGCTCGCGCACGCCGGTTATGCATTGGGCATTGAGCATTGGGCATTGATCTCTCCACTCCTCTCCAGTATCTGAAGGGCGTCGGCCCGCGCAAGGCGGCCGACCTCAAGCGCGCCGGGCTGGTCACCGTCGAGGACCTGCTCTACCGGTTTCCCTTCCGCTACGAGGATCGCAGCCACATGCAGCCGATCGCGTCGCTGCGGCCCGACATGCGTGCGGCGGTGCTCGGCGAGATCAAGAGCGCACGGCTGGCGATCACGCGGCGGCGCGGGTTCAAGATCTTCAATGCGATCGTCAGCGACACGAGCGGCGCGATCCGGTGCACCTGGATGAACCAGCCGTTCCTGGCCGACGTCCTCCAGCCGCACGCGGCGGTGGTGATCTTCGGCGACGTCAAGCTCGATTCGAGCGGGCTGCATTTCCTCAATCCCGAATACGAGCTCGTCGTCGAGGACGCGCTGGGCGTCCACACGGGCCGGATCGTGCCGTTCTACGAGAAGACCGGCACCGTCACGCCCAACATGCAGCGCCGGCTGGTCCGGCATGCCCTGGACGCGCTGCCGGCCGCGCTCCCGGAGATTCTGCCGGACGCCCTCCGCACGCGGCTGCACGTCGAGCCGAGGCGGGCGGCGATCGAGGCCTCCCACTTCCCGCCGAACGACGCATCGATCGAGGAGCTGAACGCATTTCGCACGCCCGCGCAGCGGCGCCTGATCTTCGAGGAGTTCTTCCTCTTTCAGATCGGCCACGCGTGGCGGCGGCACGCGGCCCTCACGGAAATCAAGCCGCACGTGCCGAAGGTCGATGACCGCATCCGCGCGGCGGCGGCACGGATCCTTCCGTTCAAACTGACGCCGGGGCAGCGGCAGGCGGTCAAAGAGATCGTGGAGGACATGCAGCGGCCGCAGCCGATGAACCGGCTGCTGCAGGGGGACGTGGGTGCGGGCAAGACGATTGTGGCGCTGCTGGCGGCACTCGTGGCGATGGAGAACGGGCTGCAGGTCGCCTTCATGGCCCCGACCGAGATCCTCGCGGCGCAGCACTACCGGACGATCGCCGGCCTCCTCGCGGCGTCGCGGTTTCGCGTCGACCTGCTCACCGGGAGCACCCCCGGTCTCGAGAAGCACACGCTCCACGCGCACGTCGAGCGCGGCACCACGAACTTCGTGGTCGGCACGCATGCGCTGGTCCAGGAGAACGTCCGTTTTCACCGGCTCGGACTCGTCGTCATCGACGAGCAGCACCGCTTCGGGGTGGAGCAGCGGGCGGCGCTGAGGGCGAAGGGGCTGCACCCCGACGTGCTCCTGATGACCGCGACGCCGATCCCCCGCACGCTGGCGCTCACCGACTACAGCGAGCTCGACGTCTCGAAGATTACGGACCTGCCGCCCGGTCGGACGCCGGTCCGGACCTGGGTCAAGCCCGAGTCCCGGCGCGACGAGATCTATCAGCTGCTGCGCGATGAGCTCGATCGCGGCCGGCAGGCCTACATCATCTACCCGCTCGTGGAGGATTCGGAGAAGATCGACCTCAAGTCCGCGACCGAAATGGCGGACCATCTGCAGGCCGAGGTGTTCCCGGCATACCGCGTCGCGCTGCTGCACGGGCGGATGAAGCCGGACGCCAAGGAGCGCGTCATGAGCGCGTTTGCCGGCGGCCAGGTGCACATCCTCGTGTCGACCACCGTCGTCGAGGTCGGCGTCGACGTCCCGAACGCCTCCATCATGGTGGTCGAGCATGCCGAGCGCTTCGGGCTGTCGCAGCTGCATCAGCTGCGCGGCCGGGTTGGCCGCGGGCCGTGGGAATCGCACTGCGTCCTGCTGTATCAATCGCCCTGGACCGATGACGCCCGCGAGCGGCTGAAGGCGCTGGCGGCCACGAGCGACGGCTTTGTCATCGCGGAGAAGGACCTCGAGCTGCGCGGCCCCGGAGACGTTTTCGGCACGCGGCAGTCAGGGCTGCCGCGCCTGCGGACGGGCGATCTCGTCCGCGATCGCGAGGTCATGGAAGACGCGCATCGCGAGGCGCGCCGGCTGGTCGCCGACGGCGGGCTCACGGGCGAGCTGCTCGAGTTCGTGCAGCAGCGCTGGGAGCCGCAGTTCGGGCTGATCGAAGTGGGGTAGGAATCAACTTCCAATTCCCAAGACGCCAACCCCCAAGGCCGTGGGTTGGAGTTGAAGGTCGCGAGCTCGCGGTTGGGAGTTGGAAGTTTGGGAATTGGGAGTTGCGTGAGTGCGCGTGATCGCGGGCCGCTTCAAGGGCCGCCGTCTCAAGGCGCCGACATGGGAGGGCGTTCGCCCCACGTCGGACAAGCTGCGGGAGACGCTCTTCAATATCGTCGCCACGCGCGTGGAGGGCGCGCGCGTGCTGGACGGATACGCAGGCACCGGGGCCGTCGGCATCGAGGCGTTGAGCCGCGGCGCCGCGCACGTGACGTTCGTCGAGCGCGACCGGCGCGCGACGACGCTCGTGGCCGCCAACCTGGCGCTCTGCGGCGTCGGGCAGGGCTATACTATCGAGCAGGGCGACGTCGCGGAGGTGCTGCGGCGTACGCCGGAAGAGCGAGCGTACGATCTCGTCCTGCTGGATCCTCCGTACGACGCCGATCCCGACACGGTCACTCAGGCGCTTGACGCCGCGGCCCGGCGGATGACGGCCGGCGGGCTTCTTGTCCTCGAGCGCGCCAGCCGGCGCGAGCCGCCGACGCCGGCTCTGCTGCAGCGCGTCCGGGATGTGGCATCCGGCGACAGTACACTGACGTTCTTCATGCGCCGGCCCGAATCCTCCGGCGGCGCGGGTGGGTCCGCGGATCCCGACGGGTCCGCCGGGAGATGACGATGACGCCTCAGAGCGCGCCGAACGGCCGCGTGGCGGTGTTTCCGGGCTCATTCGATCCGTTGACGAACGGACACGTCGATATCATTCTGCGCAGCGCGCATCTCTTCGAGCGGGTGATCGTCGCGGTGCTCGTCAATGTCGACAAGGCGCCGCTCTTCACCGCCGACGAGCGGGTCGGGATCATCCGTGAGGTGTTTCGCGAATACGCGAATGTGGAGGTCGACACCTTCGACGGCCTCCTCGTGGAGTACGCGCGCCAGCGGCGCGCCAGCGCCATCGTGCGGGGGCTCCGGGCCGTGTCGGATTTCGAGTACGAGTTTCAGATGGCGCTGATGAACCGGCATCTGGAGCCGACGCTCGAGACCGTCTTCATGATGCCGGCAGAGCAGTACACCTACCTCAGTTCGCGGCTCATCAAGGAAGTGTTTCATCTTGGCGGGCAGGTGCAGGGGCTGGTGCCTCCCCTGGTCGAGCAGCGGCTGAGGGAGAAGTCGGCAGCAGCAGGCAGCAGGCAGTAGGCAGCAGGCAGTAGGCAGGGAGCACGCATGTTCGCACAACGTCTCGCGCAGGTCTCGGCGTCGGCCACGCTCAAGGCCGCGGCGGAAGCCGAACGGCTTCGGCGCGCCGGCATCAAGGTGGTTGACTTCACGGCCGGAGAGCCAGACTTCCCGACCCCCGAGCACGTCAAGGCGGCTGGCAAGGCGGCCATCGACGCCAATTTCACGCGGTACACCGCCGCGGCGGGCATTCCGGAGCTGCGCGAGGCGATCTGCGCGCGGTACGGGCGCCAGTACGGGGTGGAGATCGCAGCGGCCGAAGTGCTCGTGACGGCCGGAGGGAAGCAGGCGCTCTTCAACACGGCGCTCGCGCTCTTCGATCCCGGCGACGAGGTCATTACCCACGCGCCGTACTGGCCGACCATCCCGGAGCAGGTCAAGCTGGTGGGCGCCACGCCGGTCATCGTGCAGACGCGGTCCGATGAAGGCTTCACGGTCGACCCCGAGGCCGTGATTGCGGCCATGACGCCGCGCACCAAGGCCGTCATCATCAACTCGCCCTGCAATCCGACCGGCGCGATGGTGGACGAGGCGGCGCTCAGCCCGATTGTCGACGCGGCGGCGAAGCGCGGCATCTGGATCGTCGTCGATCTCTGCTACGAGCAGCTGATTTACGAACAGGTGCCGCACAATCTGCCGAAGCTGCTGTTCGATCGCCATCGCGACCGTACCGTCCTCGCGGGCTCGGCGTCGAAGTCGTATGCGATGACCGGCTGGCGCTGCGGCTGGACGATCGCGCCGAAGGCGCTCACCGGGGCGTTCAATACGATCCAGGGGCAGACGACGTCGAATATCGCGTCGATCACGCAGAAGGCGGCGCTCGCTGCCATTGGCGGCCCGCAGGATACGGTCACAGCGATGCTCAACGAATATCGTGAGCGGCGCGACAACATCCATGCCTGGCTGACGGCGCATCCGGCGATCCGCTGCGTGAAGCCGCGCGGGGCGTTCTATCTGTTCCCGGATATTTCGGGGCTGCTCTCGCCCGAGGGCATCGGCACATCCGCGGACTTCGCGCAGGCGCTGCTCGAGAAGGAGCACGTGGCGGTCACGGCGGGCGAAGGATTCGACGCGCCCGGCTACCTGCGCATCTCCTACGCGGCGTCGATGGAGGACCTCCGCGAGGGCGCCACCCGGATCCTGCGCTTCGCCGAGTCGCTCCAGCCCGTCCGGGCGTGACAATGGGGTCGACTCCCGACCCCATTGTCCGCCTGCTGACCGAGATCGTCGGCCGCGAGCACGTGCGCACGGACGCCGCCTCCTTCGAGCGCTACGGCCAGGATGCGCTCGGCATCGGGCACCCGCCGGACCTGGTGGTCATCCCCGCCACGACGAGCGAGATCTCCGCGGTGGCGCGCGTCTGCGACGAGCACCGCGTGCCGCTCGTCGTTCGCGGCGCCGGCACGGGTTATACCGGCGGCGCGGTGCCGACACGGGGCGGCGTGGTCCTGTCGATGGAGCGGTTCAACCGCATCCTCGAGGTGGACGAGGCCAATCTGCTCGCGGTGGTCGAGCCCGGCGTGATCACCGCCGACCTGCAGCGCGCGGTCGAACGCGTGGGGCTCTTCTACCCGCCAGACCCGGCCAGCCTCGAGATCTCGTCGATCGGCGGCAACGTGGCCGAGTGCGCGGGCGGGCCGCGCGGCTTCAAGTACGGGACGACCCGCCGCTACGTGCTGGCGCTCGAGGTCGTGCTGCCCGGCGGCGAGGTGCTCGAGCTCGGATCCAAGGCGGTCAAGAACGTCGTCGGCTACGACGTGCTGCAGTTGCTCATCGGGTCTGAAGGAACGCTCGCGATCATCACGAAGATCACCCTCCGGCTGATCCCCAGGCCTCCCGCCCGCGCCACCCTGCGGGCGACCTTTGCCGACGTGCAGGCCGCCGTCGACGCGGTGACCGCGCTGATCCGCCGGCGAGTCGTCGCTGCCACGCTGGAGTTGATCGACGCCGAGTCGCTCGAGGCGGTGGCGGAACACCTGGGCGAGCCGATCGCCCCGCCCGGCACCGGCGCGATGCTGATTGTCGAAGCGGACGGTCCCGGAGCCGCCGTCGACGCGGAGATCGAACAGGCTGCCCACGCGTGCCGGGAGGCCGGGGCGACGGCGGTGACGCTGGCCGCGGGCGACGAGGAGCGCGAGCGGCTGTGGAGCGCCCGGCGGCTGGTCTCGCTTGCGCTGCGCGCCACCGGGCTTCAGAAGATCAACCATGACGTGGTGGTGCCACGCGGCCGTATCCCGGAGCTCTTCGGCATCGTGGAGACGCTGCGCGGGCAATTCGGCCTTCGCATTGCGGCCTTCGGCCACGCCGGCGACGGCAACATTCACGTCAACCTGCTGGTGACGCCCGGTGACGCCGGCGAGCGGGCGCGCGCCAGGACTGCCGAGCGACAGCTCTTCGAGCAGGTCGTCGCGCTCGAAGGGTCGATCAGCGGCGAGCACGGGATCGGGTTTGCGAAGGCGCCCTATATCGGGATCGAGCTCTCACCGGACGAGATTGCGCTGATGAAGCGGATCAAGCAGGCGTTCGACCCGCACGGCATCCTGAACCCTGGGAAGATCTTTCCGTAGGGGTGCGACCACGAATGGCATTCGGTGCGATCGCACTGACGAACATCGGTGCGATCGCACCGACGAACATCGGTGCGATTGCACTGACGAGAACCGGTGCGAATTGCACCGACTCGGTGTCTTGATCGCACCTCTTATCTGTTGGTGACGAGCACCACCCGGTCCAGGTCCTGATCCGGGATCGGCGCGAGCAGCGTTCGCAGACGGACGTTTGCCGGATCGAGATAGGTGACCTCGGCCAGCCGCGTCGTCGCGACGCCCGAGATCGCCTCGAGCCTGGGCACATCCGCGGCCCGCACGACGAGCAGCACCCGCTGCGGCGAGCGGAGGAAGTCGAGCGCGCGCGCCTCGTCGTAGAGATTCGCCTGCGGAAGCCGCGTGTAGAAGATCAGATTCCGCACGAACACCTGGTACGCCCCGACCGATTCGCCGGAGTGGCGATGGCGGTGAACGGCCGCGGCCATCTGTTCCACCGGTTCGGGGCGGACGCCCGCGAGCGCCCCGAACTGCAGGGAGAGGAGGAGCGCGGCCGAACAGGCCGCCAGCGTCGCGGGAAGCCATCGCCAGGCTGCGGCCAGCCCCAGCGCCGCCAGGACGAGGGCCGAGGCCGCGATGATGGCGATGCTCGCCCTGGTGAGCCCGGGAGACGCACTGACAAACAGCGGCTCGGCCCGAAGGAGCAGAATCGCAAGCACGGCATAGAGCGCAGCCGTCGCCCATGTGGCGGCCCGAAGCGAGATCCGCGCGTGCGCCGGACCGTGAACGCGCGCGGCAATCATGCCCGCAACCAGCACGGCGAGCGGCGGCAGCACAGGCAGGACGTATCGAGGCTGCTTGCCGATCGACAGTGTGAAGAACAACAGGGGGATTCCGGCCCACGCCAGCAGCCGCCATTCCGATGGCGTCAGCGCGCGCGCGCGGCGAGCCACGCCGCGCACCGAGCGCCAGGGCAGGATCGCCATGTACATCGTCCACGGCAACATCCCGCCGAGCACGATCGGCAGGTAGAACCAGATCGGGCGCGGGTCGTTGAAACGATCCGTGGCGAAGCGCTCGAGATTGTCGGCGACGAAGAAGCTCTGAAGGTACGCCGTCCCGTGCTCGAGCGTCATGGCGGCGTACCACGGGACGCCGACGAGGGCGCAGACGAGGCCGGCGAGCGCCAGCTCGCGGAGGGGAAGGGCGCGCAGCCGATGCTCACGCCACCACACCGGAAGAAGGACGAGCGCGGGCAGCGCGAGGGCCACCGGGCCCTTCATGAGAAGGCCGAGCCCGGCGGCGGCGCCTGCGACGAGCCATCGCCCTTCGAATGCGGACCAGATGGTCAGGGTGACCAGGAACGCGAGCGGCAGATCCGGCAGCGCGAGCCGGGCCATGGCAAAGCAGCCGTAACAGGTCGCGACGATCGCGCCCGCCAGCCACGCCGCCTCGGGCCGTCCCATTCGCCGGGCCGCCGCCCACGTGAGGAGGACGAGCGCCATGCCGCCGAGCGCCGACCACCATCTGGCCGTCGACTCGGACGTCCCCGCGGTGAGATACGTGCCGGCCGTCAGCCAGTAGTAGAGCACCGGCTTCTGCCAGCGGTCCTGGTAGTTGAAATGCGGCGTGAGCCAGTCGCCGCTCTCCACCATCTCGCGCGCCGCTTCCGCGTAGAACGCCTCATCCGAATCGCTGATCGCCTGGCGCCCCAGGCCAAGGAAGAACGTCAGCGACGACAGGAGCAGCAGGGAGAAGACCGGGCGACGCACCGCGGGCCATTGTAGTTGGTCGCTGGCCATCACGCGTCGACATCGGTGCCGTCGGCAGTCCGCCTGCTGATGCAGTACTCGACGAAATCCCTGAGGCGATCGCCGCAGATGAAGTACGTGACGCACCTAGCGCCTGCGAAGAACGTGCGGACGTCTTCCTCAGGCTGATCGGAATACACGGCAACGACAAAGGGGGCCGAATAATCCTCGTCGATCCAGCGCGCGACCTCTCGGGCCGCACCTTCATCCTGTCTGAATACATGGTTGAGAAGAAGGATGTCTGGTTGATACTCCTTGATGGCTTCGATGGCCTCGTTGCCCCATGCACAGTACATCGCGAGGGTCTTCACCGGGATCTCAGGCGGCCAGAAGATATCGATCCGGCCCTGGAGCCATTCCAGGACGGGCCCGCGGTCGCCCACGATCAGGATTCTTGTTTTTCTGCGGAACATCTTCACGCACCGTGGCACCGCGTCCGGTCGGAGGCGGCGCTTGGTTTGTCAGCCCCGAATTCAGTATTCCGAGTGATCGGGGGGCTTTCTCCAACCCCCCAGCGTGGCGCGCGCCCCGAGGAAGAAGAGCAAGCCAATCCAGAACGGGAGGCCTGCAACGAACCAGAAGTTGGCATCGTACCGGTCGAGGAGGAGGGCGTTGATCGCGAACCACGCCACCGATATCAGCAGCCACACCCAGAGTAACACTCGGAGCATTATAGTCCTGCTGCCGGGCCGCCAGAGGCGCATGCGCGTTCAGGACGTCGCTGCCAACTAGAATGGGTCATGGCCAAGGTCGTCGCCGTCATCGGCGCGTCGAACGATCGTGAGAAGTTCGGCAACAAGGCGGTTCGCGCCTATCGGGCGGAAGGCTACCGCGTCATCCCGATCAACCCGCGCGAGACGTCGGTGGAAGGACTCCTCGCGTATCCGTCGGTCGGCGACGTGCCGGAGGCGATCGATATCGCCACGCTCTACGTGCCGCCCGACGTCGGCCTGGAGCTGCTTCCGGGGATTGCGGGCAAGGCCATCCCCGAGGTCTGGGTCAATCCGGGAGCGGAGAGTCCCGAGTTGCTTGCCGAGGCCAGGCGGCTGAAACTGAACGTCATCGCCGCGTGCAGCATCATCGCGATCGGCCGGAATCCATCCACGCTTTGATCGAGTGAGGTGTCAGATGATCACGATCCGGCTTCGGAAGAACGGCCCCTACGTGATCGAGAGTGACGAGGTGCAGATTGTCGACTGGAACGGTGCCGCGTACACAATCGGGCGCCGCCCGGTTGCACTGTGCCGGTGCGGCGCCTCGACGACCAAGCCGTTTTGCGACGGGCTGCACTCGAAGCGGGGCTTCCAGGCGGCGGAGGCCGCGGTGCCTGAGGCAGTCGAGAAGCCCACGCGCGAGTGAGGCTTACCGGACGGGCGCCCGCACCGTGAACGGGCTGGCCAGCGTGGCCGCGATGTCCGCGCCGCTGGCGAGCTGTACTTCTCGCCCGCGCGTCGCGAGGACGACGCCGGTGCCGGCGGCGCCGCCGATCGCCGCGCCTTTGGCGGCCCCGTCGCCGCCGCCGATGATCCCGCCGATGATGGCGCCGCCGACGGCTCCCGCACCGACCTTGGTGGCGTCCTCACCCCGGGTCGCGTCGCCTTCAAAGGCGATCGGATTGGTGCGAATGTCCTCGCGTCCGTTATCGAAGGCCACCTCGTTGAAGCGGATGGCGAGGCGTGACCGGCCCTGTACCCGTCCCGCGCGCACGACGTCGACGACCGTCCCGCTGAAGATCGCGCCGGCGGGCAACGCCGTATAGCCGCCCACGACCAGCGCCTGACGCAGCCGGGCGCGAACCGGCGTCTCAATTTGTGCGGTCTCGGACGACACTGCCGTCATCAGCTCCAGGGGCAGCGCCGTGCCCACCGGAACCGTGACTTCGCGCCACTGCGGCGCAGCGGGTGGCGGCGGTGGCGGGGCGGCGGCGCGGGCGGGCGGCGCCTCGGCGCCGGCGCTCGGGGTGGGCGATTCTTCCCGGAGTGTACGGTTGCCGGTCGTCGGCGCGGGACGCGCTGCGGTCGAGCCGTCCCGGCGCGGGGACACCTCGGGCGCCCGCGCGGCCGGCGAGGGGGCGGGTGGCGCCTGGTAGTCCGCCGGCGGCGCCGCGGGGGCGGCAGCCCTGTTTTCCTCAGTATTTTGCGGCTCCTCGGGTGTCCGCCCGCCGCAGGCGCCCAGCAACGATGCGCTGGCCAGAGCGGCCACGGCCAAGAATTTCGTCATGATTGGTACCTCTCCCGGTCGTGACATTCAAGGATCGCGCCAGAGGTCGGCATTAATAGCGCTTATTGTTATTGAACAACTATCAATTTGACTGATGAGCCGCCATGCGGCAGACTGGCGAGCATGCCGAAACGTACCGGTGCGCAGATTATCTGGGAATGCCTGGTCCACGAAGGGGTGCATACCGTCTTCGGATACCCGGGCGGCGCGATCCTGCCGGCCTATGACGCGATGCTCGACTACCCGATCCGTCACGTGCTCGTGCGGCACGAGCAGGGCGCGACACACATGGCGGACGGGTTTGCCCGGGCCGGTGGTGGAGTGGGGGTCGCCGTGGCGACGTCGGGGCCTGGCGCGACCAACATGGTCACCGGCATCGCGACCGCGATGATGGACTCGTCGCCGATCGTCTGCATCACCGGACAGGTGCCGGGCAAGTTGATCGGATACGACGCGTTTCAGGAAACCGATATCACCGGCATCACGCTTCCGATCACCAAGCACAGCTATCTGGTCACGCGGGTCGAAGACATCATGCCCGCGATCAAGGAGGCCTTTCACCTGGCCAAGTCGGGCCGGCCCGGCCCGGTGCTGGTCGATATCACCAAGGACGCGCAGCAGGCCTCGACCGAGTGGGCGTGGGACCCGGCGGGCGTGACACTGCGCGGGTATCGTCCGAACCGTCCCGTGACGCGCGCGGACATCGCCGCGGCGGCGGATCTGATTCGGCAGGCGCGGCGCCCCGTGATTCTGGCCGGGCAGGGGGTGATCCAGAGCGGCGCGACCCGGGATCTGCTGGCGCTGGCCGAACGGATCGATGCGCCGATCGCGATGACGCTGCTCGGCCTCGGCGGCGTGCCGGCCAGCCATCCGCTGAATCTCGGGATGATGGGAATGCACGGCGAGGCGTGGGTCAACCACGCCATTCAGGAAGCCGACCTGCTGCTGGCGTTCGGGATGCGCTTCGATGACCGCGTCACCGGCAATGCGAAGACGTATGCGCCGCACGCCAGGAAGATCCACGTCGACATCGACCCGTCGGAGATCAACAAGAACGTCCGCGCGGACGCCGCCATCGTCGGCGACCTGCGCGAGACGCTGGAGGATCTGCTTGAGGGCCTCGAGGCGGCGGATCATGCGGAGTGGATTGCCTACATCCACTCGATGAAGGGGGATGCTGCGGTCAGGGACATTCAGAAGCTCCCCGACAACGGGCACCTGTATGCCGCGCACGTGATCAACGACATCTGGCGGCTGACCGGCGGCAACGCCGTGGTCGTCACCGACGTCGGCCAGCATCAGATGTGGGAGGCGCAGTACTACCATCACGAGACGCCCCGATCGCTCCTCACGTCAGGCGGTCTCGGCACGATGGGATTTGCGCTGCCGGCGGCGATCGGCGCCAAGATGGCGCGTCCCGAGGCGGAGGTCTGGGCCGTCGTGGGAGACGGCGGCTTCCAGATGACGCAGGCGGAGCTGGCGACCGCGGCGCAGGAAGGCGTCAAGGTCAACGTCGCCATCATCAACAACGGTTATCTGGGGATGGTGCGTCAGTGGCAGGAGTTCTTCTACGAGCGCCGGTACGCGGCGACGCCCCTGCGGAGCCCTGATTTCGTCAAGCTGGCCGAAGCCCACGGCCTTGAGGGCTACCGTGTCGAGACGCGCGCGCACGTCAGCGACATCGTCGAGCGCGCCCGGGCCGCCGACGGCACCGTCATCATCGATTTCCGCGTCGAGCAGGAAGACAGTGTGTATCCGATGGTGCCCGCCGGCGCGGACCTCCACGCGATGATCCGCCGGCCGGAGCCGTCGGTGCTCGCGGAGACGGGGGCCGATCCGATCTAAGACAAAGCCCAATGACCAAGTCCCAAATCCCAAAGGGAGAGGCGGGTTTGGGGGCGTTGGGACCTTGGGACTTGGGAGTTGGGATTTGACATGCATCACACACTGGTCGCGCTCGTCGAAGACAAGCCGGGTGTTCTCAACCGCGTGGCGTCGCTCTTTCGCCGCCGCAACTTCAACATCGAATCGCTGACCGTCGGACGCACGGCCGAGCCGGGCGTCTCGCGCATGACGATCGTGATTGACAGCGATCAGGCGAGCGCCGAGCGGGTGACGGCGTACCTGTACAAGCTCGTCAACGTCATACAGGTCGAGGATCTCGGCAGCGTCCCGGCCGTGGCGCGCGACCTCGCCCTGATCAAGGTGGCGGTCGGTGGGCACGACCGGGCCGCGCTCCTGCGCGTGGTCGACGAGACGCGCGCGCATATCGTCGACACCGGCGAGCAGACGATCACGCTCGAGATCACCGGCGAGCCACCGCACGTCGATGCCGTCATCAGCCGGCTCGAGCCGCTCGGCATCATCGAGATGGTGCGGACCGGCCAGGTCGCGATGCGCCGGGGCGACACGGCGCTCTCCGCCGCGCAATACGTCTGAACAATGCCCAATGCTCCATGCAAAATGCCCAATGCAGAACGTGTTTGGGATAGATTGGGACATGAGGCATTGGGCATTGAGCATTTATTGAGAGGACCGAATGGCAACGATGTTTTACGATGACGACGCGGACATCCAGTTGATCCGCAGGAAGAAGGTGGCGGTCATTGGATATGGATCGCAGGGCCACGCGCACGCGCTCAACCTGAAGGACAGCGGCGTCGACGTGGCGGTCGGGCTGCCGTCCACCAGCACGTCGGTCGCGAAGGCGCGATCCGCCGGCGTGCGGGTGTTGGGCATCGCGGAGGCCTCCAAGTGGGCCGACGTCATCATGGTGCTGGTGCCGGACCAGCACCAGGCCAAGGTCTACACGGCCGACATCAAACAGCACCTCACGGCGGGCAAGATGCTGATGTTCGCCCACGGGTTCGCCGTGCGGTTCAACTGGATCGTGCCCCCGGCGGACGTGGATGTGACGATGGTGGCGCCGAAGGCGCCGGGGCACCGGGTGCGCGAGGTCTATGAGGAGGGCGGTGGTACGCCGGGCCTGCTGGCGGTGCATCAGGACGTCACCGGACAGGGCCGTGCGCTCGCGCTGTCGTACGCCAGGGCCATCGGCTGCACGCGGGCGGGCGTGATCGAAACGACGTTCGCCGAGGAAACCGAAACCGACCTGTTCGGCGAGCAGGCGGTCCTGTGCGGCGGCACCAGCGCGCTCGTCAAGGCCGGTTTCGAGACGCTGATCGAGGCGGGGTACCAGCCAGAGATCGCCTATTTCGAGTGCCTGCACGAGCTGAAGCTGATCGTCGACCTGATGTACCGGGGCGGTCTCGCCTACATGCGGTACTCCATCAGCGACACCGCGGAGTACGGCGACTACACAGCCGGGTCGCGCATCGTGACGGCTGAAACGAAGGCCACGATGAGGCAGCTCCTGAAGGAAATTCAGTCGGGTGAGTTCGCGAAGAAGTGGATCGCCGAAAACGAGACCGGCTGCGCGAACTTCAAGGCCATGCGCGAGCGCGACCGGAACCACCCGATCGAGATCGTCGGGTCCAAGCTGCGCGACATGATGCCCTTCCTGGATCCCGTGAAGCTGCCCCAGCCGGCCAGCGTGTGAACAAGTACTCCTCCAGGGTTACCCAGCCGCGCAGCCAGGGCGCGTCGCAGGCCATGCTGTACGGCACGGGCCTCACCGACGCGGATCTGCAGAAGCCGCAGGTCGGCATCTGCAGCATGTGGTGGGAAGGCAACACGTGCAACATGCACCTCGATCGGCTGGCCGCGTACGTCAAAGAGGGCATCCAGGCGGCCGGTCTGGTCGGGCTCCGGTTCAACACGATCGGGGTGAGCGACGGGATCTCGATGGGGACCGAGGGGATGAGTTATTCGCTCCCGTCCCGCGACCTCATTGCCGACTCCATCGAGACCGTGATGGGCGCGCAGTGGTACGACGCGCTCGTCACCGTGCCCGGCTGCGACAAGAACATGCCGGGCTCGATCATGGCGATGGTGCGGCTCAACCGGCCGTCGCTCATGGTGTACGGCGGCACGATCCGGCCCGGCCAGGCGCTCGGCGCGCCTCGAGACGTGATCTCGGCGTTCCAGTCATACGGCGAGTATCTGGCCGGCGTCATCACCGACGCGCAGCGGCTCGACATCGTCCGGCACTCCTGTCCGGGCCCGGGCGCGTGCGGGGGCATGTATACCGCCAACACGATGGCGGTCGCCATCGAGGCGATGGGCCTGTCGCTCCCGTACAGCTCGTCGACGCCGGCCGAAGACGAGGGCAAGGCGGACGAGTGCCGGCGCGCCGGGGCGGCGATCCGTCACCTGCTCGAACGCGACCTCAAGCCGCTCGACATCCTCACGCGCAAGTCGCTCGAGAACGCGCTGGCCGTCATCATGGCGGTGGGGGGATCGACCAATGCGGTCCTGCATCTCATGGCCATCGCCCGGACGGCCCGCCTGCCCCTCGCGCTCGACGATTTTCAGCGCGCGAGCGACCGTGTGCCGCTCCTCGCGGATCTCAAGCCGAGCGGCCGGTACGTGCAGGAGGATCTCCATAATGCCGGCGGCGCGCCGGCGGTCATGAAATACCTGCTCGAGCGGGGGTACCTGCACGGCGACTGCCTCACGGTCACGGGCAAGACGATCGCCGAGAACCTGGCCGACCTTCCCGCCCTGACCCCCGGCCAGCAGGTGATCCATCCGGTTGAGGATCCCGTGTCCCCGCGCGGCCACATACGGATTCTTCGCGGCAATCTCGCGCCCGACGGCGCCGTCGCGAAGATCACGGGCAAGGAAGGGGAGCGGTTTGCCGGCCCCGCCAAAGTGTACGACTCGGAAGAAGCGATGCTGGCGGGCCTCGAGCGGGGCGAGATCGCCAAAGGCTCGGTCGTCGTGATCCGCTACGAGGGGCCGAAAGGCGGGCCGGGCATGCCCGAAATGCTCACGCCGACCTCGGCCATCATGGGCGCGGGTCTCGGCAAGGACGTTGCGATGATCACCGACGGCCGCTTCTCGGGTGGATCCCACGGGTTCATCATCGGCCACGTGACGCCGGAGGCTCAGGAGGGCGGGCCGATCGCGCTGCTGCGCGACGGCGATCGGATTACGGTGGATGCCGCCGTATGCGAGGTGCGCGTGGATCTCTCCGACCGCGAGCTCGAGACCCGGCGTGCGGCATGGCGCGCGCCCGCGCCACGCGCCACCACCGGCGTGCTGGGCAAGTACATCAAGCTGGTGCGCTCGGCGTCCGAAGGCTGTCTGACGGATTAGAGCAACAACACCTCGACCCGGTGCGCGTGCACCGTGCCGTCGCAGGGCGACCAGGCGAAGACGGTGAAGCGTCCGTCCTGCGACGCCACGAGCGCGACGGCGTCGGGCTGATCGTGCACGAACTGCGCGGCTGCCAGGTGCCGCGTCCCGCCGAGCTGTCCCGGGTGCATCCGATGGACAGCGCCACCGACGATCGGCTCGGTGACGACGATTTCCTCCGCGGCCGGGTCGCCGTCGCGCCGCGCGATCTTGGCGCCGAACGCGAGCAGCTCATACCGGTCCGTGATGACCGTGGCGCCATCCACGGCGGTCAGGCCCGCCAGCGCCTCGATCGCGCGGGTGACCAGGTCCGACCACTCATGCTCCGGCAGGCTGCCGTGCCTGTGCAGCAGCTCGGTCAGCTCGCAGAAGGCAGGTTGCACCGCATAGCGGATGGGCCTGACGATAGACTCCCGCCAGGCCTCGCTGCCGGACGGTACGACGAGGAGGATGCCGCCTCTCCCGTGCCGCCGCATGGCGAGCGCCAGCTGCACCTGCACGTTCAGCGCATCGTCCTGCATGGAGGCGGCGTCGAACCCGAGCATCGACGTGAGGAGGGCGGGGCAGTCGGCAATCCGCGAGGCCCCCTCGTCGACGATCTTGATGCGATCCCCTTCGAGCACGGCGACGTTCACGAACTTCCGTGACTCGTGCCGCGGCCGGTGCTTCAGCACGAGCAGCCCCGGGCCCACGACCTCGACGACGAAGCAGAACGGCGGGATGGTGTGCGTGGTGCCCCAGACGATGAGCTCGCCGTCCCGGGCTTGTCCCGCCGAAGCTGCCGGCTCTGATTTCCCGCCGGCGGCGAAGGCGGGCCAGACGCCCAGGTGGATGCCGGGCTGCTCCACGGCGGCCGCCAGGCGGGTGAGCGCGCCCGGGTCGAGGGGCAGCGGCTCCTCGAACACGAGCGGACACACCTCGGGGATCGGCCGCAGAAAGGCGAGTGAGATCTTCGGGATATAGCCCTCTTCGCGCCGGACGCTGGCCCAGAACGCGGTATCGACGAGCGCCTCGATCTGCCTGGCGGTCGGGAGCAGCTCGAGCGGCGGCCGCTCGGGATCGGTCGGGGGCAGCGCCGCGCGATGGAGCTGCAGGTGCTCCGCCACCGTCGGCGCGACGGTACGCGCGACCGAGTAGGCGGGGTTCACTGGATTCCGGACGGCAGCGGCGTCGTTTCGGGCGACGGCTCGGCCGCCGGGGGCGGCACGCCGAGCAGCGCGCGCAGCTCCTGGCCCTCCATCACTTCGAGCTCGAGCAGCCGGCGCGTCACCGACTCGAGATCGCCGCGGTGCGCGGTCAGGATCTTCCGGGCCTGGTTGTGCGCCTCGCTCATGATGCGCTTCACCTCGGCGTCGATCAGCCGCGCCGTATCTTCGCCGTACGGCCCCCGCTCCGGTCCGAGCGTGATATCGAGGAACTTGTTGCGCTTGTGGCCGTCGTAGTTGATGGCGCCGAGCGCGTCGCTCATGCCCCACTCGGTGACCATCGAACGGGCGATGTCGGTGGCGCGCAGCAGGTCGTTCTGTGCGCCCGTCGAGATCTCGCCGAGCGCGATCTCTTCGGCCGTGCGGCCGCCGAGCAGCACGGCCAGTTGATTGAGGAGATCACCGCGCTGCATCAGATAGCGATCCTCGAGCGGCAGCTGCATCGTGTAGCCGAGCGCGCCGAACCCGCGCTGCACGATCGAGATCTTGTGGACCGGGTCCATGTCGGGCAGCATCGTCGCCACAATCGCGTGGCCCGACTCGTGATAGGCCACGATCTCGCGCTCCTTGCGGCTCATCACGCGCCTTTTCTCGAGGCCGGCAATCAGCCGGTCGATCGCCTCCTCGAAGTCGCGCATTTCCACCGCCGTCTTGTCCTTGCGCGCGGCCAGCAGCGCCGCTTCGTTCACCAGATTGGCCAGATCCGCGCCGGCAAACCCCGCCGTGCGCGCCGCCACGATCTTCAGGTTGACATCCGCGGAGAGCTTGACCTGCCTGGTGTGAATCCGCAGCACCTCCTCGCGCCCTTTCACGTCGGGCTTGTCGACCAGCACCTGCCGGTCGAACCGGCCGGGGCGGAGCAGGGCGGGATCGAGCACCTCGGGGCGGTTGGTCGCCGCCATGATGATGATGGCCTTCCGGGAGTCGAAGCCGTCCATTTCCGCCAGGAGCTGATTGAGCGTCTGTTCGCGCTCCTCGTGCGACCCCATCGGGTTCGCGCCTCGCGCGCGGCCGAGCGCGTCGAGCTCGTCGATGAAGATGATGCAGGGTGCCTTCTGTTCCGCCTGCGCGAACAGGTCCCGCACGCGCGCCGCGCCGACGCCCACGAACATCTCGACGAACTCGGACCCGCTCAGGCTGAAGAAGGGCACCTTGGCCTCGCCGGCCACGGCGCGGGCGAGCAGCGTCTTGCCGGTGCCGGGAGGGCCGACCAGCAGCACCCCCTTCGGAATACGGCCCCCGAGCGCGGTGTACTTCTTCGGGTTCTGCAGGAACTCGACAATCTCCTTGAGCTCCTGCTCGGCCTCGTCCACCCCCGCGACGTCCGCGAAGCTCACCTTGACGTCGTCTTCGGCGAAGACGCGGTGCTTGCTGCGCGCGAACGACATCACGCCGCCCTCGGCGCCGCCCATCCGGCGGAAGAAGAAGCTCCAGAGCGCGAAGAGCAGCAGGATGGGAACGACCCAGCCGATCACCTCGGGCAGCCATCGGCTGACGAACTCGCCGGTGTATTTGACCCCCGCCGCGTCGAGCTCCTCGAGAAGCTTCGGATCCTCGATCCGCGCCGCATTGAAGTTGCGGCTGCCGTTGACGTCGCGATTGTAGGTGCCGCGGATCGCCTGCTCGCCGACGACGACCTCGGCCACCTGGCCGCCGCGCACCGCGCTCTTGAACTCGCTGTAGGACATCTGCCGGCCGGCCGGCGCCAGGAACCAGGCCTGCGCCAGCGCCATCACCATCACGAACGCGAGCACGTACCACACCGCGCCGGCCGGACGTCCCGGCCGCGGGACGGAGCGGCGGTCGCCGGGACGCTTGTCCCGCGGGTTCATGACGGGTGGAATTCGGGGTGTGGCCATCGTCAGTAGGCAGTAGGCAGTTGGCAGTAGGCAGCGATAGGCAGTGTCATGTGCTGCATACTGCCTACTGCCGGCCGCCTACCGTCCGTTCCTTTTCAAACCTCAACCCATTGTCTCCCACGTCGACGACGAGGTGGTGGCCCTCGTGGAACTCGCCCTCGAGCACCCGCATCGCCAGCGGGTCGAGCACGCGGCGCTGAATGGTCCGCTTAAGCGGCCGCGCGCCGTACATCGGGTCGTAGCCCTCCGACACGAGGAACTTCCGCGCTGCGTCGGTGAGCTCGACGTGCACTTTCCGATCCTCCAGCCGCTTGAGGAGCCCGCGCACCTGGATATCGACAATGGCCGCCATGTGCTCGAGGCCGAGGGCATGGAAGAAGATCACCTCGTCAATGCGGTTCAGGAACTCCGGCCGGAAGTGCTGCCGCAGCGCCTCGGTGACCTGGCGGCGCACGCCCTCGTTCAGCTCGTCGCTGCCCTGGGCCGAGCCTGTCGAGGCCTCGGCGATGAACTGGCTGCCGAGATTCGAGGTCATGATGACCACGACGTTCTTGAAGTCCACCGTCCGCCCCTTGCCGTCGGTGAGGCGGCCGTCGTCGAGCAGCTGGAGGAGGACGTTCAGCACCTCAGGGTGCGCCTTCTCGATCTCGTCGAACAGCACGACGGCGTACGGCCGCCGGCGCACCGCCTCGGTCAGCTGTCCGGCCTCGTCATAGCCGACGTACCCCGGAGGCGCGCCGATCATGCGCGAGACCGTGTGCTTTTCCTGGTACTCCGACATGTCGACGCGGATGAGCGCATGCTCGTCGTCGAAGAGGAACTCGGCCAGCGCGCGCGCCAGCTCGGTCTTGCCGACGCCGGTCGGCCCCAGGAACATGAAGCTGCCGAGTGGCCGGTTGGGATCCTGCAGCCCGGCCCGCGCGCGCCGGATCGCGTTCGAGACGGCGACAATCGCCTCGTCCTGGCCGATGACGCGGTGGTGGAGCCGATCCTCCATGTGAATGAGCTTCTGGATCTCGCCTTCCATGAGGCGGCTGACCGGGATGTTGGTCCACTTCGAGACCACTTCCGCAATGTCTTCCTCGTCCACCTCGAGCTTGAGCAGGCGAACGGCGGGCGACGTGCCATCGCCGGCGCCCTGCTCCTGGATCCGCTTCTCGAGGTCGGGAATGCGCCCGTACTGCAGCTCGGACGCCTTGGCATAGTCGCCCGCGCGGACGGCCGCCTGCAGGTCGAGACGGGCCTGCTCGAGCTGCTCCTTCAGATCGCTGCTGCCGCTGATGGCGTCCTTCTCCTCCTGCCACTGCGCCTGCAGCCGGTTCTGCTCCTCCTTCAGATTCGCCAGCTCCTTCTCGAGCTTCGCCAGGCGCTCCTTCGACGCCTTGTCGGCCTCCTTGCGGAGCGCTTCGCGCTCGATCTCGAGCTGCATGACGCGCCGGCGCACCTCGTCGAGCTCGGCGGGCATCGAGTCGATCTCCATCCGGAGCTTCGACGCCGCCTCGTCGACGAGGTCGATCGCCTTGTCGGGCAGGAACCGGTCGGAGATGTAGCGATGCGACAGCACGGCGGCAGCGACCAGGGCGGCGTCCTTGATCTGCACCTTGTGGTGGATCTCGTACCGCTCGCGCAGGCCGCGAAGGATGGAGATCGTGTCCTCGACGCTCGGCTGGTCGACCAGCACGGGCTGGAAGCGGCGCTCGAGCGCGGCATCCTTCTCGATGTGCTTGCGATACTCATCGAGCGTGGTGGCCCCGATCGTGTGCAGCTCGCCGCGCGCGAGCATCGGCTTCAGCATCTGCGATGCATCCATCGCTCCCTCGGCGGCGCCGGCGCCCACGACCGTGTGCAGCTCGTCGATGAAGAGGACGATGCGGCCCTCGGACTCGCTGATCTCCTTGAGCACGGCCTTCAGCCGCTCCTCGAACTCGCCGCGGTACTTGGCGCCCGCGACCAGCGCGCCCATGTCGAGCGCAAAAATCTGCTTGTTCTTGAGGCCTTCCGGCACATCGCCGCGGACGATCCGCTGTGCGAGCCCTTCGACGATGGCCGTCTTGCCCACGCCGGGCTCGCCGATGAGCACGGGATTGTTCTTGGTGCGGCGCGACAGCACCTGAATCACCCGGCGGACTTCCTCGTCGCGTCCGATGACCGGATCGAGCTTCCCCTTACGCGCCAGCTCGGTGAGATCGCGGCCGTAGCGAGTGAGCGCCTCGTACGTGCTCTCCGGGTTCTGTGAGGTGACCCGCTGACTGCCGCGCACCTGGGTCAGGGCGCCGTAGAGGGGGTCCTTCGACGCGCCGCTCCGCTGGAGGAGCTGGGCGGCGGGGGAGCGGCCCGCTTCGCTGGCCAGCGCCAGCAGCAGGTGCTCGGTGCTGACGAACTCATCCTGCAGCCGGCCGGCTTCGGCCTGCGCGGAGTCGAAGACCAGTTTCATCCGCGGCGAGAGCCGCAGGTCGGCCCCGTACGCCTTCGGCATCGCGTCAAGCAGCTTCCGCGCGTCGGCCGCGATGCGCGCCGGATCGAGCGTCAGTTTGCGGAGCACAGAGGGAACGATGCCGCCCGCCTGCTCGGCGAGCGCGACGAGCAGGTGCTCCGGGGTGAGCTCGGCATGCGAGAGCTCGGTCGCCAGGTTCTGCGCGGAGCCGACCGCCTCCTGCGCCTTTTCGGTGAATGTGTTGAGATTCATGACGTCTTACGCCGCGCTGTGCTTCTTCGCGGCTCCCCCTGCTGTCTTGGCCAGTGCCTCGTAGTGCTCGCGCTCCTCCGCCGAGAGCTCGGTCGGGAGCTGGGCCTCGACCCGCGCGTAGAGATCCCCTTTGTCGTCCGGGTGGCCCACGCGCGGCATCCCATACGCCTTGAGTCGAAAGAGCTGTCCGTTCTGCGTGAGCGACGGAATCCGGAGCCGCACCGGCCGGCCAGCCAGCGTCGGCACCTCCGCTTCGCCCCCCACCACCGCGGTCGGCACCGGCACCGGGACCTTCACATACAGGTCCCGCCCCTTGCGTTCGAACTCCGGGTGCGGCGCGAGGCGCACGCGGAGGTACAGATCGCCCGAGGTGGCGCCCCCGGCGCCATGCTCGCCTTCACCGGCCACGCGCACGCGTGATCCGTCGCCGACGCCGGCCGGGATGCGCACGTCCACGGTACGCGCGTGGCCGCCGTGCTTGAGCGACAGCCGCCGCGTCGCGCCGTGGTAAGCGTCCTCGAGCGCCAGCTCGATCTCGTGCTCGATGTCGCGCCCGGCGCGCTGCCGGGCGCGCCCGCGCGCCCCGCGCCGCGTGTCTGCCTCGCCGCCGAAGAACGTGGTGAAGAAGTCGGAGAACGGATGGGCGTCCCCGAAGAGCTCCTCCATCTCCTCCTGTGTCATCGTCCGGAACCCGGCGCCGCCCCCGCCCCCGTCCCCGTCCATGTTGACGTTCCACTGGCCGGCAAACGGATTCGGTCCGCCCTGCCGTTCGGCCTGCTCGTACAGGCGCCAGTTGGCGCCGAGCTCGTCGTACTTCTTGCGCTTGGCCGGATCGCCAAGCACTTCGTAGGCCTCGTTGATCTCCTTGAAGCGCGTCTCCGCCTGCTTGTCGCCCGGGTTGACGTCCGGGTGGAACTTGCGGGCGAGCTTCCGGTAGGTCTGCTTGATCTCCTTCTCGGAGGCTGCCTTGGAGACGGCGAGCGTCGCGTAGTAGTCCTTGAATTCCACGGCTACAGCCCCAGGGCCTCGTTGAGGCGCCGGATCTCGTTGAGCAGCTGCCGCCGGCCGGCGCCGGTGCTCAGCGCGTGCTCGTCCATCAGCGGGCGGATGCGCTGCATCACCTCGGCCACGACCAGCAGCCTCTGCACCCCGGCCAGGTTGATGCCGGCTTCGTCGACCAGGTGCTTGATCAGACGCAGCCGCTCCAGCTCCTCCCGTGAGTACAGACGCATGCTGCCGATCGTGCGGGACGGCTGAATCAGCCCCAGCCGCTCGTACTTCCGCAGCGTCTGGGGATGCATGCCCAGCATCTCCGCCGCCATGCTGATGAAATAGAGCTCGCGTTCCACCTTGATATGATCTGAGTGTAGGCCTTGATACGGCGTGCGTCAATGTTGGGCGGGCGGCTTCCGGTAGGATCGAAAGACGCTTGGATTTTCAGGTTGCCGATCTCGTCACCGTCGCGCTGCTGGTGGCGCTCGAAGGGCTGCTCAGCGCGGACAACGCGATGGTGCTCGCGGTTCTGGTCCTCGGGCTCCCACGTCAGCAGCAGCGCAAAGCCCTTCGGTACGGGATCGTCGGCGCGTTTGTTTTTCGCGTCGTCGCGATCCTGCTCGCCGTGTACCTGATTCGAATCCAGTTCGTGATGCTCATCGGCGCCGCCTATCTGCTCTGGCTGCCGTATCAGCATTTCGCCGGGAGTGAGGACGCGGCATCGCGGCGCCGGCCGAAACCGGCGACCTCATGGCTCGGGATGTCCCCCTTCTGGTCGACGGTCGTCAAAGTGGAGCTGACCGACATCGTGTTCGCGATCGACTCGATTCTCGTGGCCGTCGCGATGTCGAACAAGCTCTGGGTGATCATCACCGGCGGCATCCTGGGAGTGGTGGCGATGCGGCTCGTGATCGGGCAGCTGCTGGTGCTCGTGAACCGCTACCCGGCCCTTGTCGACGGGGCGTTCGTGATCATCACCTGGGTCGGCATCAAGCTCGTGCTCGAGTATCTGCACGCCGCCGGGTACGTGCCCTTCGAGATTCCGCGCTGGCTGTCGCTCGGGCTCATCGTCGTGATCTTCGCGGTGGCGCTCATCAAGGCACGGCTGGAAGGGCCTGTGGAGGCCGCGCCGCTCGCCGAAGAAGCCCAGGAAGTCCTCGCGAGAGACAGGCCGGACGGGTAAGATCGTCGGGCGTGCCCATCCAGGTCACCGACCTCATCACCATAGGCCTGCTCATCGGGCTCGAAGGTCTCCTCAGCGCGGATAACGCGCTGGTGATGGCGATCATGGTGCTGGGGCTTCCGCGGCCGCAGCATCGCAAGGCGCTGCGGTACGGCCTGCTCGGCGGATTCGCGGCCCGCATCATCGCGACAATGCTCGCCGTGTACCTGATTCGCATCACGTGGGTGAAGCTCGGCGGCGGCGCGTACCTGCTGTACCTCACGGGCTCGCATTTCTGGGGCGGCAAGGAAGGGGAGGATCGGCGGATCGCGCCGCGGGCGAAGCCGTGGCTCGGCCTGTCCGCGTTCTGGGTGACGGTGGTGCGCGTGGAGCTGGTGAATCTCGCCTTCTCCATCGACTCGATCCTCGTGGCCGTGGCGATGTCGCCGAAGACCTGGGTCGTGCTTACCGGCGGGATTCTCGGGATCGTGGCGCTCCGGATGGTGGTGGGCCAGCTGATCACGCTCGTCGAACGGTATCCGGCGCTCGTGGACGGCGCGTTCGTCATCATCGCGTGGATCGGGATGAAGCTGTCGCTCGACTACCTCTACACGGCAGGGGTCGTGGCGTTCGAGATTCCGCAGTGGCTGTCGATCGCGCTGGTGATCGTGATCTTCGGCGTGGCGGTCGTCTACGCGCGCATGCAGGGACCGGTCGAACCGGGGGTCGTGGCCGGGCACCCGGACAGCCTCAAGGAGAAGGCCGAGCAGATGCTGATGGAGGACGGAGAGTAATCAGCGGCGGGCGGCCGGCGTCAGCTGCGTCTCGCGCCGCTCGCCGTTCCGCAGATACACCACCCTGACCGGCACGTCGGCCTTCAGCAGTTCCAGTGCATACGTGTAGTCGTAGATGTTGGCGATCGTCTGGCCGGCGATCTCGACGACCACGTCTCCCTTCATGAGGCCCGCCCGATCGGCGGGGCCGCCGCCCATGACGCCGGCGAGGAGCAGCCCCTTGACCTCGGTGGCGTAATCGGGAATCGTGCCGGTCGTGACGCGCACGCCGGCCATGGTGGCGCCGCGAGTGGCCGGCTGCTCGACCTTCGTGAACAGCGGCGCGTCCTCCGATTCGGCGACGGCGCGGACGAGCGAGGCCGCCATGACCGCGATCCGATCGAGACCGTCGTAATTGATCTTGGCGGCGGTATCCGACGGCCGGTGGTAATCGGCGTGAGACCCGGTGAAGAACGTCAGACTCGGGATCGCGCTCTGGTTGAAGGTGGCCACATCGGTCGGCTGATACGGGTCCTGCTGCACGGCCAGATCGAATCCGGCGGCGGCATTGACCCGCTCCAGCAGCCCGCTCCAGGCAGGGCTCGTGCCGGCGGCCTGGACGATCAGACGGTTGTCCTGCATCCGTCCGACCATGTCGAAATTGATGTACGCAGCAATCTGATCGACCGGGACCGGCGGTTTCGCCACGAACGCGTTCGACCCGACGAGGCCGATTTCCTCCGCCGACCAGAACGCCACCAGCACGTGGCGCCGCCGCGGCTGCGCGAACCGGGCCAGCAGCTCGGTGATGGCCAGCACGGCCGCCGTGCCCGAGGCGTTGTCGTCGGCGCCCGCGTGTATCGCCGAGGCCTCCTCCTTCGATGCCAGCGACGTCCCCTTGTCGCCACGCCCCAGGTGGTCGTAGTGGGCGCCCACGGCGATCCACGGGCGATTGGCCGTCGGAGCGGTGGCGGGCAGGTACGCCACGACGTTCCGTGCCGTGTGGCGTTCACGGATCACGGATGTCTTCATGTGGACCGTGACGTCGGGCACCTCGAAACCGGCCACGTGCGGATTGCCGGTATCGAGCTCCCGCTGGATGTCGGCGAGCGGACGGGTCGAGCCGAGGATCGCCTGCGCGCCGGTCCCCAAGATGCTCGCCGCCGCGATTCCCGACCCGGCGAGTGCCGTGTCGAACGTCATCGGGATCAGCTCGCCGGCGTTCGGCGACCGCGGCCCTGTGACGACGAGCAAGGCTTTGGCTCCACGCTGGCGCGCGGCCATCGCCTTGTACCGCAGGTCCGAGTAGCGCGCGAGGATGGCGCGCGTCTTATCGTCGGCATCCTCGGGGAAGTAGCGGAGAACAAGGACGATTTTGTCCTTGACGTCGAGCGTGGCGTAGCTGTCGTAGCCGAAGTTCTGCGATTCCGGAACGACGATGCCGTAGCCCGCGAAGATGACCGGTCCGGCGACGTCGGCATCGTCGGAAAACGGCAGCGCGCGAATGCCGATATCGCCCACGATTCCGCCGGAAACGCCATCGGCAAGACGCGGGGCCCGGCTGATGGCCATGACCGAGCCGCTGTCCCGGCTCCCGGCCGTGAACTCGAACGGCAGGAACATGTCGGACCGCCCCGGCAGGGGACGGGCGCCGATGCGCGTGAGCTGAGCGGCGAGATAGTCGGCAGCCAGGCGCTCGCCCGTCGAGCCGGCCTCGCGGCCCTCGAGCTTCTCCGATGCAAGGAACTCGACGTGCGGCCGCGAGCGGACCGGTGCCGGAGCTTGTGCGCCGGCCGAGGCGATGGCCGCAATGATTCCGAGAAGGACGCGAGCGACGATCTTCTGCTGCATGAGGCCCTCGTACGCCGGAGGCTCCCCAGCCTAACACCAGCGTCGTCTAGTTGTACCATCTTCAGAGATGCGTGTTCGCGAGCTGCGGGGGCTGACGGTCCGGCAGTGGGCGGTTGTCGCCGCCGCGGCCACGCTCATCGTCGCGGCGACGGCGGTGGCGGTCTGGACCCTCGAGCACGCGTGGGCGATCTACCGGCTGAACCGGGGTGTCGGCGACACGGTCTTCCATGACGGCAACGGACGGCCGTGGTTCCGGCTCGATGAGCAGCGGCGGGATGTTCCGCTCGATCGCATTGCCACCTCCTTCAAGGACGCGGTGATCGCCGTCGAGGATCACCGGTATTACCTGCACCCCGGCGTGGATCCGATCGCGCTGTCGCGCGCGGTCGTCTACAACGTCCGGTCCGAGCGCGGCACGCAGGGCGGGAGCACGATCACCCAGCAGCTGGCGCGCACGCTGTTCCTCTCCAACACGCGGACCTACGGCCGCAAGGCCAAGGAGGCCGCGCTGGCGGTCATGCTCGAGCTCCTGCTGTCGAAGCGCGAGATTCTCGAGCTGTACTTCAACCGCGTATACCTTGGCGGCGGAGTCCACGGCGTCGAGACGATGGCGCAGCGGCTCTTCGGGAAGCCCGCGGCGGACCTGACGCTTGCCGAGTCGGCGCTGATGGCCGGCGTCATCCGGGCGCCGGCGCTCTATTCACCCTGGACGCACCCGGCGGCAGCCGAAGGGCGGCAGAAGGTCGTGCTGCGGCGCATGCGTGAGGAAGGGAAGATCACGCCGGCGCAGGAACAGGCGGCGGCGAGGGACCCCATCCGCGTCAACCCGCCGCCGGCGGCCGCCTCCGCGCGGCACGGGTACGCGAAGGACTTCCTGCGGCAGCAGTTCAGGGAGCTGTTCGGCGACGACAACCCGCCGGACTGGCGAGTGGACACGACCTTCGATCCCGTGCTCCAGGACGCCGCGGAGGCGGTGGTCCGCGACGGGCTGAAGCGGGCCGGCGCGCGGGGGCTGCAGGCGGCGCTGGTCGCGCTGGATCCGCAGACAGGCAATCTCCTCGCGATGGTGGGAGGCTCCGATTTCACCAGGACGCCGTTCAACCGGGCCGTGCGGAGCCGGCGGCAGCCCGGGTCGGCCTTCAAGCCGTTCGTGTACGCCGCGGCGCTCGAAGGGGGGCTGTCGCCCGTCTCGACGATCAGCGGGCTGCGGCAGGTGGCGGTCGCCGCGCCGACCGGCGTGTGGATTCCGCGCGACGAGCGTGCCAACGGACGCGACGAGCTGACGCTGCGCGAGGCGCTGCTCGAGTCGAGCAACGCCGCGGCGGTGCGGCTGCAGCAGCAGGTGGGCAGCGCGCCGGTGCTGCGGCTCGCCGGCGATCTCGGCGTGCGCGATCAGCCTGATGTGCCGTCGCTTGCGCTGGGCAGCGGGCTCGTCTCGCCGCTCGAGCTGACCGCCGCGTATGCAGTCTTCCCCTCGCTGGGGTATCGGGTCCGGCCGCGCGGCATTGTCTCGGTTCGCGACGGATCGGGAGCAACCGTGCATCGCGTCCATGCCGAACGCGAGCGCGTGCTCTCCGAGGAGGTCGCGTTTCAGATGGTGTCGATGCTGCAGGATGTCGTCGCGCGCGGGACCGGCGCCGGCGCCCGGCGCTACGGCGTTCGCGGGGCGGTGGGCGGGAAGACCGGGTCCACCAACGACTATCGCGATGCCTGGTTCGTCGGCTTCTCCTCGTCGATCGTCGCCGGCGTCTGGGTGGGATTCGATCAGCCCGCCCGCATCCGCGACGGCGGATCGGGGGCGCAGGTGGCGCTTCCGATCTGGGCCGACTTCATGCGCCGCGCATCGCGGCGCCTTCCCGCTGAGCCGTTTGCGCCGCCCGCGGACGTGCACGGCGAGACGCTGTGCCGCATCTCCTTCCAGCGGCCGGTCGAGGGATGCCCCACCTACGTGGAGTACTTCAAGGCCGGCGACGAGGTTCCTTCCCGTCTCTGTCCTCTTCATCCCGGCACGTTCCGGCAGCGGACCGAGCGCGCGGGTCACACCGTGCTGAGCGCGCTGGGCGAGGGGCTCAGGAATCTCTTCCGCTGAGCCGTGAAACCACGCGCGCCCGCCGCGCGTATTGATATCATGGTGTTTTCGGCGTCGCGCGTCTTCTCCGTCCTGTCATCCATGTCTCCTACTCTTCGTTCGATTGCGTTACTGAGCCTTCTTGCGTCGTGGCTGGCGACTGCCTGTGCCGGCGAGTCGGGCCAGGCGCAGGGCCCGGGGGGGCCGGCGGCGTTCCCTCCGATGGAAGTCAAGACCGCGGTGCTCGAGATGCGCCCGACGCCGCAGTCGTCCGAGTACGTGGCGACGATCCGCTCGCTGCGTTCGACGACCGTGCAGCCGCAGGTCGAGGGCATCGTCCGCCAGGTACTGGTCCGCGCGGGCGACCGCGTGCGGCCCGGGCAGCCGCTCATCCAGATCGATCCTGACAAGCAGCAGGCCACGGTGACGACGGCGGAGTCACAACGGGCCTCTCGTGAGGCGGACCTCGCGTACGCCAGGCAGCAGCTCGCACGGTTGCAGAAGCTGTATGAGGCGGGCGCGGTCAGCCGGGCCGAGCTCGAGCAGGCCGAGACCGCCCAGACGACGGCCGAAGCGCTGCTGGCCGCCACGCAGTCGCAGATCCGCGAAAGCCAGGTGGAGCTGCAGTATTACCGCGTGACCGCCCCCACCGCCGGCATCGTCGGCGACCTGCCCATTCGCCAGGGCGACCGCGTGACGCCGTCCACCGTCATCACGACGATCGACCAGCCGGAAGGGCTCGAGGCGTACATCAACGTGCCCCTCGAGCACGCGATGGACCTCAGGCCGGGGCTCATCGTGGAGCTGCTCGACGGCCAGGGCGACGTGATCGCGTCCAATCCGATCACGTTCGTGGCGTCGCGCGCGGACGATGCCACGCAGTCGGTCCTCGTGAAGGCGACGCTGCGCGGGATGCCGCCGTCGATCCGCATCATGCAGTACGTGCGCGCCCGCATCGTCTGGTCGAACGAGCCGGCGCTCTCCGTGCCGATCGTCGCGGTCAGCCGTGTGGCCGGCCAGCATTTCGTCTACCTCGCCGAGCCGCGCGATCAGGGCTTCGTGGCGCGTCAGACGCCGGTGACCCTCGGGGCCGTCCTGGGCGACAGCTATATCGTCCGCGCGGGGCTGGAGCCGGGCGCGCGCATCATCGTGTCCAACGTCCAGAAGCTCGGGGACGGCGCGCCGGTGAAACCAAGCTAGACACACCACGAGATGTTCGTCGACACTTTCATCCGCCGGCCGATCCTCGCGACCGTCTGCTCCCTGGTGATCGTCCTCGCGGGAGCGCTCGCCATCCCGACGATGCCGATCGCGCAGTACCCGGACGTGGCGCCGCCCACCGTCTCGGTGCTCGCGGTCTACACGGGAGCGAACGCCGAGACGGTCGAGACCGCCGTCACGACGCCGCTCGAGCAGGCGATCAACGGCGTCGAGGGCATGCGCTACATGTCCTCGTCGAGCACGAACAGCGGCGTCAGCCAGATCATCGTGACCTTCGACGTGACGCGCGATCCCGACATCGCCGCCGTCGACGTGCAGAACCGGGTGAACCAGGCCCTGGGCCGACTGCCCGGCGAAGTGCGGCAGACCGGCATCATCGTCCAGAAGGCGGCGAACAACTTCATCATGGCGGTCGGCGCGTTCGGCGACCGCGGGCAGTACGACTCGCTGTTTCTGTCGAACTACCTCGACGTGTACGTGAAGGACGCGCTGAAGCGCGTGCCCGGCGTCGCCGACGTGATCATCTTCGGCGAGCGCAAGTTCTCGATGCGGCTCTGGCTCGATCCGCTGCGCCTCGCGGCGCGCCAGCTGACCGCCGGCGACGTCGTCAACGCGCTGCGCGAGCAGAATGTCACGGTCGCGGCCGGCAGCGTCGGCGGTGCGCCGACGCGTGAGGGGCAGACCTATCAGATGAGCGTCCGCGCGGCCGGCCGCCTCCGCGAGCCGCGGGAGTTCGAGAACGTCATCATCAAAGCGGCGCCGGGCGGCACCCTGGTGCGTCTGAGCGACGTCGGCAGCGCGGAGCTGGGCGCGGAGACGTACTCATCGGCGCTCAGGTTCCAGGGCGTCGAAGCGCTCGGCATGGGGGTCATCGGCCTGCCGACGGCCAACGCGCTCGAGGTCAGCCGCGGCGTGACCGCCGAGCTCCAGCGACTGTCGCAGTCGTTCCCGCCGGGCATGCAGATCCGGATCGCGTTCGATACGACGACGGTCGTGGAGGAATCGATCGGCGAAGTGGTGCAGACGCTGCTCGAAGCGGCGGTGCTGGTCGTCCTCGTGCTCTTCGTCTTTCTCCAGAGCTGGCGCGCCACGTTGATCCCCGCGCTGACGATCCCCGTGTCGCTCATCGGCGCGTTTGCGTTCGTCAACCTGCTGGATTTCTCGATCAACACGCTCACGCTGTTTGCCGTCATTCTCGCAACCGGCATTGTCGTCGACGATGCGATCGTCGTGATCGAGAACATCGAGCGGCACATCCAGCAGTACAAGAAGACGGCGGCCCAGGCGGCCTCAGACGCGATGGGCGAGGTGTTCGGCGCCGTGATTGCCACCTCGCTCGTGGTGGTGGCGGTCTTCGTGCCGGTCGCCTTCTTCCCGGGCACGACCGGCCGCCTGTACCAGCAGTTCGCGGTCACGATCGCGTGTGCGGTGGCGATCTCCGCGTTCAACTCGCTCACGCTGACACCGGCGCTCTCGGCGCTGCTCCTGAAGCATGGCGCCTACGGCCAGGGGACGGTCTTCGGGCTGATCGAGCGGACCATTCGGGGAGGCACCGATGTCTACGAGCGGCTCATCCGGGGGCTGATGCGCGCCCGGTGGGCGATTGCCGTGCTCTTCGTGGCGCTGCTCGGGCTCACCTATGTGGTGTACACGCGCGTGCCGCGCGCCTTCCTGCCGGACGAGGATCCCGGATGGTTTCTGTCGATCGTCCAGGCGCCGGCCGGGGCCTCGCTGGACTACACCGCCGGCGCCATGCGGGATGCCGAGCAGATCCTGATGAAGACGCCCGAGGTCGAGTCGGTGTTCTCGGTGGCGGGGTTCAGCTTCGCCGGCAGCGCGCCGAACTCCGGCATGATCTTCACGCTGCTCAAGCCGTTCGACCAGCGGCAGGGCGAGGGCCAGCGCCTGCAGCAGCTGCTGCCGCGCCTGCAGGGGCAGTTGTTCGGGATTCAGAGCGCGATGGTGATTCCGTTCGCGCCTCCCTCGATCCAGGGGCTCGGGGCGTTCGGCGGCTTCGAGATGCAGGTGCTCGATCAGAGTGGAGGGAGCGACATTCAGGCGCTGGCGGGCGGGACCTTCGGCCTCATCGGCGCCTCGCAGAAATCGCCCGCCGTTCGTGGTCTGTTCAGCGCCTTCACGGCGAACGACCCGCAGCTCGCCGTGGACATCGACCGCGACAAGGCGCAGAGCCTCGGCCTGCCGATCAGCGAGGTGACGAGCGCCATGCAGATCTACCTCGGTTCGGCGTATGTCAACGACTTCGATTTCAACAACCGCGCGTACCGGGTCTACGTGCAGGCGGACCGCGCGTTCCGGTCCGATCCGGCGGCCCTCGGGCAGTACTACGCACGGACCGCGACGGGCCAGATGGTGCCGCTGACGAGCGTCGTGCGCGTGAGGGAAACGACGGGCCCGCAGGTCATCAATCACTTCAACCTGTTCCGTTCGACGACGATTAACGGCGCCGCGGCGCCAGGGTTCAGCTCCGGCGAGGCGCTGGCCGAGATGCAGCGGCTCGCGGAGACCGCGCTGCCCCAGGGCTTTGGCTACGCCTGGTCCGGCATCTCGCTGGAGGAGATCCGGGCCGGCGGCCAGTCGGCCGCGATCTTCGCGATCGGCGTCCTGCTGGTGTACCTGACCCTGGCCGCGCAGTACGAATCGCTCGTGCTGCCGTTCATCGTGCTTCTCGGCGTGCCGCTGGCGGTGCTGGGCGCGCTCTCCGCGCAGTGGGTGCGGGGGCTGCAGAACGACCTGTACTGCCAGGTCGGCCTCGTGCTGCTCATCGCGCTGGCGGCGAAGAACTCGATTCTGATCGTCGAGTTCGCCGAGCAGCTGCGGCGGCGGGGCCTCTCGATCGTGGAGGCCGCGATTGAGGCCGCGCGGATCCGGCTCCGCCCGATCCTCATGACGTCGCTGACGCTCATCCTGGGCGTCATGCCGCTCGTCTTCGCCGGCGGCGCGGGGCAGGAGGCGCGGCACTCGGTGGGCACCGCGGTCGCCGGGGGGATGCTCTTTGCCACGTTCCTGAACGTCATCTTCATTCCGATTCTGTATGTGATGGTGCGGACCGTGATTCCCGGCAAGCCGGGCGGCCCCGCGGAGGCGCCGGCGCATGCGTAAGGTCCTGCTGGCGATTCTTTGCTCCGCGGCGGGCGTGTCGGCCGCCGGGGCGCAGACGATCGAGCGGGTCACCTTCGACGAGGCGGTCCGGCGCGCGATTGCAAGCCATCCGACCGTGCAGCGCGCCGCCGCGGACATCCTGCGGGCCGAGGCCGTGCTCCAGCAGACGCGCGCACGGTCGCTGCCGACCGTCGATTTCGAGCTCGCGACCAACGTCATCGATCCGGTCACGCGCTTCAGCGGCAGCGCGATCATTCCGCGGACGCAGACCGTCACGACGCCGAGCATTGGCGTGCCCCTCATCATGCCCGTGCGATGGGCCGAGCGGCTGCAGGCGGCCGACCAGGTGCTCGTGTCGCAGCGTGTGGCCGAAGACGTGCGGCGGCAGATCGCGGTGGCGACGGGGCAGGCGTATCTCACGATCATCACGCAGCGCCGCGTGGTCGAGCTGAACGAGCGGGCGCGCGACAACGCGCGCGCGCATTTCGATTATGCGAATCAGCGCTTCCAGGGAGGCGTCGGCAGCCGCCTGAATGCGATCCGGGCGGAGCAGGAGGTGTCGGCCAGTGAGGCGCGGGTCGAGGAGGCGCAGCTTGGCGTCCGGCGGGCGCAGGAAGCGCTTGGCGTGCTCGCCGGCGCCGACGGCCCCCTGGACGCGGCCGCGGATGCCGCGTTTGCTCTGCCGCCCCCCGGCACGCCCGATGCCGAGCTGGTGGACGGCCGTCAGGACGTGCGGCTGGTCGTCGCGCGCGAGTCGGCCGCCGCGCGGCGCGCCGCCGACGCGTGGAAGGAGTACCTGCCGTCGATGACCGCGCTGTTCACGCCCCAGGTGATCGCGCCCGCCGGCCTGTTCGCCAACTCACGGTCCTGGCGCGCGTCCGTGCTCTTCACGGTGCCGCTGTTCGATGCGGGGCAGCGGCGCGGCCAGACGCGCGAACGGCAGGCGATGGTCGATGTGGCTCGCGCCGAACGCGCGGAGGCGAAACGGCAGGCGGGCTCGGACATCCGTACCGCGCGTGAGGCGGTGGCCGCCACCGAACGCGCTCTGGCGTACGCCCGCCGGGCGGCGGAGCAGGCCCAGGAAGTCGTCCGGATCACCGATATTGCGTTTCGTGAGGGCGCAACGACGAATATCGAGGTCATCGACGCCCAGCGCAGCGCGCGCGACGCCGAGACCGCGGCGGCGATTGCCGAGGACGCGGTGAGGCGCGCTCAGCTCGAGCTCCTCACCGCCACAGGGCGCTTCCCGCAGTAGGGTGAACCACGACGACACGAAGATCTCGAAGGTCACGAAGTTCGTATTGGTATTCGTGGTCTTCGCGATCGTCGTGTCTGCGTGGTTGCCTACTCCTTGACGATCGTCGTGCCCCGCCGCCCCGGGTCGCCAGGGCGACCATCACGATCAGCAGGATGAGCGCGACGACCCCGACCCCGATCCAGACCGGGTTCGTCCACCACGCACCGGCGCCGTCGGGCACGCTGATGTCCAGGCGGGTCTAAAGACCCGCCTCTACGACCGCATTCGCAGAGGCGGACCGTTCAGGCAGGGCGGCTGATCGTAGAGGCGGACCTTCAGGTCCGCCTAGTACCGAATCACGAGCCCGACCGTAGCTCGCCAGAAGCTCAGCCGCGAGATGCCGGGCCGCGCCAGGGGACCGTCTGCGCCGCTGGCCGCCTTGATGTGCCTGAGGTCGAAGCGGAGGCCTGTGGCGTCGGTGATGAAGCCGATCGCGCCGCCGCCGATCGTGACGCCGAGCAGATTCCAATCGATGGGGAAGAGGCCAGCGGCATGCTTGCTCCTGGCCTGAAGCAGTCCGACGCCTCCGACCACATAGGGCCGCAGCGATTCGCGCGTCAACGAGCGCGGCACCGCCAGCACGACGTTCCCTCCTATCGTCGTGACGCGGCTGGTCAAGACGAGCCCGCGCGGATCGTCCCCCTCAAAGAAGCCCGGAATGTGTCCGACGTCGGCCTCGAGACCGAGCAGCCCATCGCCGAGCAGCATCACCGCGCCGCCGATGACCAGCTTGCGTCCCGCCCCTTCCTCGAACACGAGGAACGTGGTTTCCGGTGCGAAGGAGCCGCCGAGAAAGGGGACGAAGAGCCAGTCGGCATCAGCCCGGGCCGGCGCGCACAGGAGCATGAGGCCGAGTAGTGCCCGCCGCGCTGCCTGCGCTGGCGACCCGAGGCCGGACATCACCCGATGAAGAGTTTGAGGAAAAGCTGCGCGAAGATCGACGTGGTCACGTCGCCGTTGGACAGGTTGTACGGCGCAGCGAGCCGATCGCTGTTGGCCAGCAGGATCAAGGTGAGATTGCGGCCCGGAATCTTGATGTAGAGGGCGGAATAGGCGTCGCGGGCGAGGCCGAAGTGCCAGACGATCCGCTCGCCGTTGTACCGCTGCACGTACCAGCCCAGGCCGGTGGGCGTCGAGCCGAGCGTCTCCCACGCGTTCTGCCGCGTGCCCGAGCGCAACAGCACTCCATCGTCGTCGAGCGCCGCATCGAAACGGGCGAGGTCGCGAACGGTGGACACGAGCCCCGTGGATGAGGTGAGCGAGGGGCGCGTGTAGCTCGAGCGCGTCGCGCGTCCGTTGCTGTCAACGTGGTACGGCGTTGCCACCCGCTGCAGGACCGCCTCGTACCGCTGAATCGCGCTCGACGAGAAGAAGCGCCGATCATCGCCAAGCTCGTGCCCGGGGACGCTGTCGACCATTCCGAGCCGATCGAGAATGTCGTTGGCAGCCAACCGCGCGAAGCGGTCGCTCGTGCACTGCGCCACGATCGTCCCGACCGACTCGTACCGCGACAGGTCGTAGCGGAACCCGTTGCCCGGCGCCGAATGCGCGAGCAGCTGTGCCACCGTCGTGTCGGGCTCCGAGAACTGCGGAATCCACCGTGTGACGCGGTCGGCCAGCTCGAGGTGACGCATCTCGACGCATTGCTGCAGCAGCAGGGTGGACGAGAAGGTCTGTGAAAGATCGAGCAGGGGATACGGCGTATCGGCGGCAGCCGCGAGGAACCCGTCCAGCTCCCTGTGGCCCAGGCCGGCATCCCAGACGACGCGGCGGTTCTCAAGGATGGCGACCGAAAGCCCCGGGATACCAGCCTGCTGGCGCAGATTCTCGAGATAGCGCTCGAACAGCCCTACCGGCAGGCTCTGGGCCCGGGTGTGCGGGGCGAGCACAGCCAGTCCGAGCAATACGACTATGGCGGCCTTAATGGGGCGCACGGGACCCTAAAATCTTACATCGGCCGAGGTTGACGTGTGCTACAGTCTCCCCCGTAGAGCATGCCTTGGAGGATCGCACTCACCACCCGCGCCCGCAGCACAGGCGCGCTTGTCGGGCTGCTCGTGACGCTCGCCGTGGCGACCGCCGTGGCCGCCGAGGGGCTTCGAATCGTGCCGCTCGTCCGCGGCGACCAGGTGCTGGTGACGTTCGAGCTCGCCGACGGGTTCACGGATGAGGTTCGCGCCGCGGTCCGCAGCGGCCTGAAGACGACGTTCACCTACACCGTGGACATGCGGTTGGAAGTGCCGGTCTGGGTCGACCGGACGATTGCCACCTCCGTCGTGACCAACAGCGTCGAGTACGACAATCTGACCAGGCTCCACACGGTGGTGCGCATGCTCGACGGTCATGTGGAAAGCACGCAGGTGACTGACAGCGAGGGCGTCGTCCGGCAGTTGATGACCAGCTTCCAGCGGCTGCCGCTCTTCCGGACGTCCATCCTGGAACCGAACCGCGAGTACTACGTGCGGATCAGCGCGAGCGCCCGTCCGAGCAACGGCGCATTCCTCTGGCCCTGGGGCAGCGGCACGTCGGGCCAGGCCAAATTCACTTTCATTCGATAAATCCCGAATCCCACGTGGGGGTTTGGGAATCGACATGTATCCACTAGTCCTCGGCATCCACTCACTGTTGCGATGGGCCGTGCTGGCGGCGGGCGCAGCCGCCTTCGGCCGCGCGATCGCGGGCGCGCGAGCCGGTCGCGATTGGACGCCTGCCGATGCGCGCGCGGGGCGGTGGTTCACGATCGCCCTCGACGTCCAGTTTGCGATCGGGCTGGTGCTGTACGCTGGCCTCAGTCCGCTCACACAGCTCGTATTCGAGGACTTCGGCGCCGCGATGCGTACGCCGGCGCTGCGCTTCTGGGCGATCGAGCACCTGCTTGGCATGACCACCGCGCTCGCGTTGGTACATGTCGGGCGCGTGCGCATCCGGAAGGCCGCCGACGCGGCGGAGCGCCACAGGCGGGCCACGGTCTTCTTCGGCCTGACGCTCCTCGCGATGATCCTGACGATCCCGTGGCCCGGGATGCCCGCCGGCCGTCCGCTCTTCCGCACGCTCTAGCCCGCCTCCGCTATCGCTTCGGCGAGGCCCGTCGAGGCCGGGCTGAAGCCCGGCCTCGACGAATCAACCTCAGGCGTCAATGGCACAGATCCTGAAGCGAAACGCTTCAGGAGGATTGGCCTATGTTCCGCGCACTGACATTACTTCTCGCGCTGACGCTGGCGCCTGCGGCCGCGACGGCTCAGCAGCCCTGCATCGGCGACGCGCGCCAGGTCGTCAACGAGCTGTACAGGCACATGCTGGAGCGGCAGGCCGGCACGGGCAGCCAACAGTGGGTGCAGCAGCTCGAGAGCGGCCGTATGACGGTCCGCGACGTGGTCCGCGCAATCGCGACCTCTCCGGAGTACACACGCCGCTTCGTCTATACCGAAGGCGGCGAGAGCGTCCCGTACGAGCGGTCGGTCGCGCGGCTGTACCGCCACATGCTGGGGCGCCAGCCCGACGCGGCCGGGCAGCGCGATTTCGCTGAGCTGGCGCAGCGGAGCGGCGCCGACGCGGTGGTCGACCGGATTCTGCAATCGCCGGAGTACTCCCGGCAGTTCGGTGACTGGGGCGCACCGGGATCCGGCGGGGTGGTCTACTGCGCGCCGGCAGGAGCGGTGAGCAGCAACCAGACGGCGGCAGGCGGCGCGATGGCGCGGCGCTTCCGCGGGATGGATCGGGATGGTGACGGGCGGATTACGCGATCGGAGTGGCGCGGCAGCGCCCGCTCGTTCGACGTCCACGACTGGAACGACGACGGGATGCTGTCGGGGAACGAGGTGGATGCCGGTTCCGCGCGTGTCGGCCGCACCCTCGAGGACGAGGACTTCGAGCGCGACGAGGAGTTCGCGTCCCTCGACGCGAACAACAACGGGCGCATCGAGCTGCGTGAATGGCACGCCAGCGCCGGGGCCTTCGATCGCCTCGACGTGAACAACGACAACCGGCTGACCCGCGCGGAGTTCACGGGCTTCGCGGGAGCTCAGGCCGTGCCGACCGGCGGCCAGGCCATCGTCGTGCGCTCCTCCGAGCCGTGGACCGATACCGGGATCAGCGTCAGCCGGGGAGATGTGATCACGTTCGACGTGAGCGGCACGATTCAGCTGAGCACGGATTCGAACGACGTAGCCGGCCCGGCCGGGGCACGGAGCGGCCGGCTCGCGCCGAACGCGCCGCTGCGCAACCAGGCGGCCGGCGCCCTGATCGGCCGGATTGGCAGTAGCGGGGCGTTCGGGATCGGCAATCAGCGGTCGGTGCGCGCGCCCGCGAGCGGCCGTCTGTATCTCGGGATCAACGACGACCATCTGCCCGACAACACCGGCGAGTTCAACGTGATGGTCGTGGTCGAATAGGCTACATCTCGACCTGGACGCCGAGCTCGACCACCCGGTCGGGCGGCAGATTGAAGTAGGCGGTGGCCCGGACCGCGTTCCGGGCCATCACTACGAACAACCGTTCCCGCCACTCCGCCATCCCCTGTTCCGGCGTGATGATGATCGTCTCGCGGCCGAGAAAATACGTGACATCGCCGATGTTGATCTCGGCGCCCTTCTCGCGCGCGAGCACGAGCGCCGCGGGCACGTCGGGGTCGTCCATGAAGCCGTACTGCACGCGCACGTTGTAGATGCCGTGGCCGAGCGGTTCGACAGTCGCGCGGTCGGCGGGCGGCACGTGCGGTGTCTGGGCGGTCACCACCGTGAGGACGATCACCTGCTCGTGCAGGATCTTGTTGCAGCGGAAGTTGTGGGCGAGCGCCGGCGGCGTGCCGTGCGGCTGCGCGGTCATGAAGACGGCCGTCCCCGGCACGCGTTGCGGGGCCTGCGCCACGGTGCCCGCAATGAATTCCGGAAGGGGAACCGCCCGGGCCGTCAGGCGCTCGGCCAGCAGGCGCCGGCCCGTCCGCCAGGTGGTCATGACGATGAAGAGGGCGGCGGCCACCACGAGCGTCACCCAGCCGCCGTGCAGAATCTTGAGCACGTTGGCGCCGAGAAAGGCGACGTCGATCGCGAGGAACACGGCGGTGACGGCGACCGCCACCGGAACCGGCCAGCGCCACCGCTCGGTCATGACGACGTAGAGGAGCAGCACCGTGATGACCATCGTCAGGGTGACGGCAATCCCGTACGCAGCGGCGACCGCGCCTGACGACCCGAAGCCGATGACGATCAGCACCGTCGCCACCATTAGCGCCCAGTTGATCTGCGGGACATAGATCTGTCCGGCCTCGCGCGACGAGGTGTGCTCCACGTCCACACGCGGAATCAGCCCGAGCTGGACGGCCTGCCGACTGATTGAAAACGCGCCGGAGATGAGCGCCTGCGACGCGATGACGGCCGCAGCCGAGGCCAGCACGACCAGCGGGATGAGCGCCCACTGCGGCGCCAGCAGGAAGAACGGCTGCGTCGCGCCGGGGTTGAGCAGGAGCAGCCCACCCTGGCCCAGATAGTTCAGGAGCAGCGCCGGCAGCACCAGGCCGAACCAGGCGAGCCGGATCGGGCTCCTGCCGAAATGCCCCATGTCGGCATAGAGCGCCTCACCGCCGGTGACGACCAGAAACACCGCGCCCAGCACCACAAATCCGGCGACGCCGTTCGACTCGAAGAACGTCACCGCGTGGCGGGGATCGAAGGCGCCGAGCACGGCTGGCGCGCGCCAGATCCACAGCACGCCGAGGGCGGCGATCGTGAGAAACCACACGATGACAATGGGGCCGAACAGACCGCCAACCCGATGCGTGCCGAACTGCTGGATCATGAAGAGCGCGACGAGGATCACGACCGTGACCGGCACGACATAGGGGCCGAAGAGCGGCGTCACCACCTCGAGCCCCTCGACGGCGCCGAGCACGGAGATGGCCGGCGTGATCATGCCGTCGCCGTAGAGGAGCGCCGTGCCAAAGATACCGAGCGCGATCAGCACGGGCCGTCCTACCGCGAGCCTGTAGTTGCCGGCGCCGCGCTCCTGCCGTCCCGGCACGAGCGCCGTCAGGGCCAGAATGCCGCCCTCGCCCTGGTTGTCGGCCCGCATGACGATGGCGAGGTACTTGATCGAGACGACGATGAGCAGCGCGTAGATGATGAGCGAGAGGACGCCGAGGATATTGTCGGGGGTGGGACTGACGGCATGCGAGCCGAAAAAGCACTCGCGGATGGCGTACAGCGGGCTCGTGCCGATGTCGCCGTACACGACGCCGAGCGCCACGAGCGACAGCGGGAGCAGGCCACTGCGGGGAGGATGCCTCCGGGAATGGGCGGCTTGTGTGGAACCGGACGCGTTAGGCAAAGACCGTCCAGTATAATTCCTGCTTCCTGTTCCCCTCGATTCGCGCCGGGAGCCAGCGCATGCGCGTCGCACAACGGCTGACCATCAGCGGGCGTGTCCAGGGCGTCGGGTTCAGATACTTTGCCCTGGAGGCCGCCGCACGTGAAGGCGTCACCGGCTGGGTGCGGAACCTTGTGGATGGCCGCGTGGAAGCGCACGTCGAGGGGGAGATGGAGGCGGTGACCCGGTTGGAGCGGGCGCTGCGCCAGGGGCCGCGCGGTGCCCGTGTCGACCACGTGGAGGTCGACGGGCAGGAGCCGACCGGCAGGTTCGTCGATTTCACGATTCGCTGATGCCGCCTATGGATCTCAAAGAGCACATCCGACACGTTCCGGACTTTCCCAAGCCCGGCATTCTCTTCTACGACATCACCACGCTCCTGCGTCACCCGCTGGGGCTCAAGACCGCGATCGAGCGGCTGGCGGTTCCCTATGTGGGGGCGGGCATCGATGCGGTGGTCGGCATCGAGAGCCGCGGCTTCATCCTGGGCGCCGCCGTCGCCGAGCGCATCGGCGCCGGGTTCATCCCGGTGCGCAAGCCGGGAAAGCTGCCGGCGAGGGCGATCAAGGAGGTGTACGACCTGGAGTACGGCAAGGATGCCCTCGAGATCCATGCCGACGCGGTCGAGAAGGGCGAGCGCGTGCTCATCGTCGACGACGTGCTCGCGACGGGCGGAACGGCGGCGGCGACGGTCCAGCTGGTTCGGAAGCTTGGAGGCGAGCTGTACGGGCTGGCCTTTCTCATCGAGCTGATTGCGCTCAACGGCAAGTCCAGACTGGCCGGCGAGCGCGTTCATTCCGTGCTGCAGTACTAGGCGGGGCTGAAGCCCCGCCTCTACGACCCATGAACGCTCGTCGATTCCTCCTGCTCGCGGCCGCATCCACGGCGCTCGTACTCGCGATCGTCGCGCGCAGCCAGATCTACGACACCAACTTCTACGTCCTCGCGAAGCGACGTCGATCCTCGCCGGCGATCACCCGTATCGCGACTTCTTCGAGTGGGGCGCACCGCTGTCGGCGTACCTCTCCGCGGGCATGCAGCTGCTCGTCGGCTACCGCCTGATCGGCGAATTTGCCATGCAGTGGCTGTTCATCGTGGCGGGCGTCGTCATTGCGTTTCACCTGGGCCTGGGACTGTCGCGCTCGATCCCCGCATCACTCGCGATGCTCGCGGTCGTCCTCGTAATCCTGGGCTACACCCCGCCGTATCACTACACGAAGCTGATCTGCTTCCCGGCGACGGTGTGGCTCGCCTGGCGCTACCTGGAACGCCCTGGCCCGGGCCGCGGCTTCGTGTTCGGGTGCATGACGGCCACGGCGTTCCTCGTCCGGCACGACTACGGGCTCTACGTCGGATTCGCCGCGATCCTGGCCTACGGGCTGGCGCGGATCGGCGGCCCCTGCCGCACGGAGCGTCCGGTCGCTCCTCACCGACGCCGGCGCGTTTGCCGGCGCCGTGCTGATCGTCCTCGCTCCATGGCTCATGACAGTGGAAGCGCAGATCGGTCTTGCGAAGTACGTCGGCTTGAGCGTCATCCAATACGAGAGGCCTTCCGACCGGTTTGTGTATGCAGCGCTCGCCCGGGTACGGCCGCTCGAAGACGGAGCATTCTGGCTTCGGCAGATCGCCCTCCTCGTGCCGGTGGCGCTGGTGTGTTCGGCAGGGTTCGCATTCCTGAAGAGGACGAACCGGGCCGGAACGGAGCGCCGCGATGCCTGCCGGATGGCGCTGTCCGGCGGCTTCCTCATCGTCGTGGCCTCGGCGTTGTACCGCGAGCCGACCTACGTGGTCGCGGGGGCTCCGTTGACGGCGGCGCTGGCGGCGCGGTATCTGGTCGCGCCAAGCGGGCTCTCGAGAGGCATAGCGGCCGGCGTCCTGCTCTTCGCCGCCGTCGCAGCGGTCGTCTGGACGAAGGACTCGCCGCTCTTCCGGGTGTCTGAGACTCCCCAGGCGGTGTCGGAGGCCTTCGGGCGGCTAGTGGCGTCGCCGCCGGTGCCCGCCGAATCGAGCGGCGCTCCGTCGCCGGTGCTCCAGTACCTGCGTGACTGCACGGCCGACGGCGATCGGCTGCTGGTCATGGGCTCGACGCCCTTTCAGGTGAACTACTACGCGCGGCGCCCGATCGCCGGCGGCCATGTCTTCTGGCACCGGCGCTGGCGGAGCGCGCCCGCATACGAGGCGCAGTCGCTGGAGCTTCTGCGACGGCAATCCGTGCCGTTCGCCTTCTCGACCAGCAGTCCCGTCCTGGATGACTTCCGGGCGTACCCGCGAATTCGTGAGTACCTGGTCGAGCACTACGCCGAGCTCGAAGGCACCGCCGGCCGCCTGCTGATCGATATGAGGCGCCGGCCGACCGGCACCTTCGAGCCACTCGGCTACCCGTGCTTCAGGCGAGCTCCGGGCGGCTCAACATCGTAAGATAGGGAGTCAGCGGTCGTCGCGTCCCCGTAGCTCAGATGGATAGAGCGCGCGCCTCCTAAGCGCGAGGCCGGCAGTTCAATTCTGCCCGGGGACGCCAGTCATCAACTTGAAAGTGGAAAGTACAAAGTAAAAAGTTATGAAGCGCACCGAACGGCACCAACTGAAAGAGAACGAGCTGGCGGCGATCATCGGCAGCGCCTGGGAGGCGCTCGGACCGCGCGGCGGGCAGCTGGCGGTCCTCGCCCTCGTCGTGGTGGTCGGCGTGGCCGCCGTCGTCGGCGTGCTCGCCTGGCGGCAGCGCGGGAACGTCCAGGCGGAGCAGCTGCTGGCCGAAGCGATGGTGGCCTTCAATGCGCCCGTCGTTCCGATCGGTGCCGAGTCGGCTGCGCCCGGGGAAGTGCCGGCCGCCGCGACGATCGGCGCCACCGGGTCCTATTCGACGGAGGCGGCCAAGCTCAATGCGGCGCTGCCGAAGCTCAAGGCGGCGGCCGATGCGTACCCCGACACCACGCCCGGCATTACGGCGCGCTATCACTACGCCTCCTCGCTGGCGACGCTCGGCAAGCACGACGAGGCGATTCAGGCGTTCGACGAGGTGGTGCGCCGCGCGGGCGCCGAGAGCCTGTACGGCCGGATGGCGCGGCTCGGCAAGGCCGACACGCAGCGCCGCGCCGGGCAGCTCGACGCCGCCATCACGACGTGGAAGGAGCTGGCGTCAGCCAGCGACAGCCAGCTCCCGAAGGACGCCATCCTGATGGAGCTCGCCAAGACCTACCAGTCGGCCGGAAAGACCGAAGAGGCGAGGAAGACGTTCAACCAGATCGTCGACGAGCACCCGGCATCGCCTTATTCGGCGGAAGCACGGGCGGCGCTCGGCAGCTGACGCTTCTTCACATCCTTCAGCGTCCAGAAGCCGGCCTGCGGTGAGAGCCGCACGCCGGTGACGTTGGGGCGCGCGACCGCCAGGTTCGTCTTGTACCAGAGGCTGATGTAGGGCGCGTCCTCGGCGACCAGCTTCTGCACCGCGCTGTAGTAGCTGCGCCGATCCTCATCGCTGACCGCGGTCGTGGCGAGGTCGATCAGGCGATCCACCTCCGGGTTCCGGTAGTAGATCCGGTTGAATCCGTTCGGCGGCACCTGGTCCGAGTGGTACACGCGCCTGAGCATGTCGGGATCGGTCACTCCCACCCATTGCAGCGTATACATCTGCACGTTCCCGGCGAGGACGTCGGCGTAGAACGTCGCAAACTCGTAGGACCTGACGTCGGCATCGATCCCTGCCAGACGGAGGTTCTGCTGGATGACGGTGGCCTGCAGCCGGAAGAACTCGTCAGTCGACGTCTTCAGCGTGAGCCGCAGCCGCGGCCGCGGGCCGTCGCCGTCCGGATCCGGGTAGCCGGCTTCGTCCAGAAGGCGTTTGGCGCGATCGACGTCGTGGGTGAACTGGTGCACGTCCGGCTCATAGGCCCAGGCGATAGGGGCCAGGATGCCGACGGCAGGCTGGGCCAGTCCGCGGCGAAGGTAATCCACGATCGCCTGCCGGTCGACGGCGTACCCGATGGCGTGGCGCACGCGCCTGTCCGCCAGCACCGGATCGCGCATGTTCAGCCCGATGTACGCATAGTCGACCCCGGGCGCCGTGGTCACCGTCAGTGCATCCTCCTGAAGCTGATGCGCGATGTCCGGCGAGACGTCGTTGATGGTCAGGTCGGCCGACCCCTTGCGCAGCTCCAGGCCGCGCATCGTCTCGTCTGGAATGATGCGAAGCACGATGCCCGCGTTCTGCGGCAGCCCGTCCCAGTACCCCTCGTACGCGGCAAGCTCCACCTGCTCGTCTGGAACCTGTCGGACGAAGCGATACGGGCCCGTCCCGACAGGGAAGGTGCGGAGGGAGTCGCCGGCGTCGGCCGGCACGATCGGCATGACGAGCTGCACGGGAAAGGATCCAAACGGCTCGCGCAGCCGGAACTGGACGCGGTAGTCGTCAAGGGCGGTGACCGACTCCAGCATGCGGTACGCGCCCTTGCGCGGCGACACGAAGTCCGGGTCGAGGAAGCTCGAGAAGGTGTAGGCCACGTCGGCGGCGGTGAGCTGGTGGCCATCGTGGAACCGGACGCCGCGCCGGAGATAGACGATGTAGGTGAGCGGATCGGGCATCTCGAACCGCTCGGCCAGCGCCGGCGGCTCCGCTACCACGCGAAGGTCGTCATCGATGACCAGCAGGTGGTCGTAGACGAGCTGGTGGACCCGCTGCGAGTTCTCATCGGTGCCGATGCGCGGATCGAAGCTCGCCGGCGCGGCGCGAATCACGACGCGCAGGATCTCGTCGGGGGGAGCCGTGGCCGCGGGACCGCAGCCGGCCCCGAGAACTCCCAAAAGCCAACTCCCAATTCCCAAGCAGATACACGACGACCACCGGCGTGGGCCCGTTGATCCGCCGCGTTGGGAGTTGAGGCGTTGGGCGTTGGGCGTTGGCACTCTAGTCGTCCACAAGCGTCCTGAGATCCGCGAGGAACTGGAGCGCGTCGCGCGGGGTCGTGCCGTCCACGTCGAGCTGCCGCAGCCGCTGCCGGATCTCATCATCGCGCGGTTGCGGAGGG
>MEKU01000001.1:13803-41825 GCA_001767195.1 Acidobacteria bacterium RIFCSPLOWO2_02_FULL_67_21 | reverse complement strand
GCGTCGGGCGCCCGCCGCGGGAGAGCTCGTCGCGCTCGAGCCCCGCCAGGATCTCCCGCGCCCGCGCGATGACGCCCGGCGGCAGCCCCGCCAGCCGCGCGACCTGAATCCCGTAGCTCCGGTCGGATCGCCCGGGCACGATCTTCCGGAGGAAGATGATGTCGTCCTTCCACTCCCGCGCGGACACGTGCGCGTTGACGATGCCGGGGAGGGCATCGGCCAGGTCGGTGAGCTCGTGATAGTGCGTGGCGAAGAGCGTCTTCGGCCGCGCCGTCGGGTTGGTGGCGAGATGCTCGGCCACGGCCCACGCGATGCTGAGGCCGTCGAAGGTCGACGTGCCCCGGCCGATCTCGTCGAGCACGACGAGGCTGCGCGACGTGGCCGCGTGCAGGATGTGCGCGGTCTCCTCCATCTCCACCATGAAGGTCGACTGGCCGCGCGCGATGTTGTCCGACGCGCCCACGCGAGCGAAGATCCGATCGACCAGCGGCACCTTGGCTTCGCGGGCGGGCACGAAGGAGCCGATCTGCGCCAGGAGCGGGATGAGCGCCACCTGCCGCAGGTAGGTCGACTTGCCGCCCATGTTCGGGCCGGTGAGGATGACGAGCTGCCGTGACGACCCGTTCAGGTCGACGTCGTTGGGAACGAATGCGTCGGGCGCATACCGTTCGACGACCGGATGGCGCGCGTCGGTGGCGACGAACTCGTCGCCATCGTGCACGTGCGGCTTGGTGAAGTTCAGCACGGCGGCCGTTTCCGCCAGGGCGGAGAGCACATCCAGCGTGGCCAGCGCGCGCGCCGTGTCCTGCACACGAGGGGCTTCGGCTGCCACCGCGGCGCGCAGCCGCTCGAAGATCTCGAGCTCGCGCTCGAGGATGCGCTCGTCGGCCCCGAGCACCTTCTCCTCGTACTCCTTCAGCGCCGTCGTCGTGAACCGCTCGCCGCCGGCGATCGTCTGCTTGCGCTGGTAGTCGGCCGGCACCGCATGCAGATTCGACTTGGAGATCTCGATGTAGTAGCCGAACACCCGGTTGAAGCGGACCTTGAGCGACGCAATCCCGGTACGCGCCCGCTCGCCGGCTTCCATGCCGGCGATCAGCTGTTTGCCCGACCGGCTGATCGTCTTGAGCTCGTCGAGCTCGCCGTCGACCCCGTCGCGCGTGAAGCCGCCGTCGCGGGTCAGCGCGGGCGGATCGTCGATCAGCGTCCCTTCGATGAGATCGCGGACATCGGTGAGATCGTCGAGCTCGGCGAGGAGGCTCCGGACGAGCGGTGCCTGCAGATCGGCGAGCGCGATCCGAACGCGGGGAATGATGGACAGCGACTGTTTCAGCGAGACCAGGTCGCGCGGGCCGGCGGTGCCGAGCGCCGCGCGCGCGACCAGCCGCTCCAGGTCGTGCACGCCCTTGAGCGCATCGCGGAACTTGCCGCGGTCGGTCGCGCGAAACGCCAGCTCCTCGACGGCATCGAGGCGATCGCGGATCGGTTCGAGCGTACAGAGCGGCCGCAACAGCCATCCGCGCAGCAGACGTCCGCCCATCGCCGTGACCGTCCGATCGACCTCGTGGAGCAGGGATCCTTTCGTCGTGCCGTCGGCGCCCGCGACCACCTCCAGGTGCTTCAGCGTGATCGGATCGACCAGGAGGCTGCCGGCGGCCGTGCGGTAGCGAACGGATCGGACGTGGGCGAGGTCGGCCTTCTGCGTGCCGCGCAGGTAGGTGACGAGCGCGCCGGCCGCCTGCACGGCCGCAGGATGATCCTCGAGGCCGAAACCGGCGAGGCTCCCCGCGCGGAGCTGCTCCAGCAGCGCGTGTCGCGCCGCTTCCGGCTCGAAGCTCCAGAGCTCGACGGCGGTAATCGGAACCGTCCCGGCCAGTTCCGCCGCGCGGGCCGACATCGAGGACTCCGAGGGAACGACGATCTCCCGTGGACGGATCGTCGCGATCTCGTCCGCCAGCGCCTGCTGCGCATCGGCGCCACCGAACTCTGCCGTGCTGAACTCGCCGGTGGAGAGGTCGATGATCGCCACCCCGAGCACCGCGTCCGCGCGAGGAGCACGGCCCGGCGCCGAGGTCTCGACGATCGACATGAGGTAGGCGGGCTCGCGCGCCTCCAGGTACGTGGCATCCGTCAGCGTACCGGGCGAGACGACCCGGACTACCTCGCGGCGCACGAGGCCCTTCGCCTTCCTGGGGTCTTCGACCTGCTCACAGATGGCGACCCGGTGGCCCCGGGTCACGAGCCTGGCGAGATAGCCGTCGAGGGCGTGGAACGGGACCCCACACATGGGGATGGCCGTTCCACCGGCGTCTTTCGAGCGCGAAGTCAGCGTCAGATCGAGGGCGCGCGCCGCCACGAGCGCGTCCTCGTAGAACATCTCGTAGAAGTCACCCATCCGGAAGAAGACGATGGCGTCGCGATGCTGACGCTTCGCATCTAGATACTGGCGCATCGCCGGCGAAACAGGAGAGGAGGATTGCATTGACGAATTTACGAATTGACGAATTTACGGATTGGCAGAACGCCCTGGGCCATGTCAGCAATTCGTCAATTCGTAAATCCGCACATTCGTCAATATTATCTGTCACATGTTGATTCTCGCGCTCGACACGACCGGCAGCGCACGCAGCTGCGCGCTCGCACGCGACGGGGTGCTCGTCCGCGAGGAGGCCGGCGATGCCACGCACCCGCAGGCGACGCGCCTGCCCGGCGAGCTCGCGGCGCTGCTCGATCGGGAGCGCGTCGGCCTCGGTGACATCGATGCGTTCGCCGTCGGCGTCGGACCGGGCTCCTTCACGGGTATGCGCGTCGGCATCGCCACGATGCAGGGGCTGGCGGTGGCGACCGATCGGCCGCTGTTTGGCGTCTCGGCCCTCGATGCGCTGGCATACCGGGCAGGCCTCTTTGAGTCCCAGCGATCAGCGGCCGGCCTCCGCGTGGCCGCCTGGGTGGACGCCTGGCGCGGCGAGGTGTATGCGGCGCTGTACGAGCCGGGCCGCGGGCCGGCTCCGACCTCCGCCAGCCCCGGCCGCCTGCTGGACGAGTTACGGGACCGGCCGACGCTCTTCACGGGAGGTGGAGCGGCCGTGTATCAGGAGACGATCCGCGCCGCGCTCGGGCCATCTGCGCGCTTTACCGATCCGATCGTGCCGCTGCTCGCCGGGGCGATGGCGCAGATGGCCGCCGGCCACTTCCGCGCGGGCCACCGGCCGGCGCCCGATGCGGTTCGTCCTCTGTATGTGCGCCGGTCGGACGCCGAGCTGACACGAGACCGCACCTGAGATGGGCTACTGGATTGAACCGCTGGCGGACGAGGCGGACCTGGACGGCGTGCTCGAAGTGGAGGCGGAATCCTTCACCAATCCGTGGACGCGCGACATGTATGCCTGGGAAATGCGGAACCGCTCGATGTGCCACATCCTGCTCGTCCGGACCGACCAGTGCCGCGTCGCGGGGTTCTGCGCGTTCTGGCGGGTCTTCGACGAGATCCACATCAATAACCTCGCCATGCGGCCCGGGTTCCGGGCGCGCGGCATCGGTACGGCCCTGCTCGAGCGGGTCCTGTCCGAAGCACGACAGCTCGGGGCCCGCCGCGCCACGCTCGAGGTGCGTGCGTCCAACGAGGGCGCCCGGCGGCTGTACGAGCGCCTCGGCTTCTACGTGGCGGGTGTCCGGCGCAGCTACTACACCCATCCGGTGGAGGACGCCCTGATCCTGTGGCGCGACGAGCCGGAGCTGTGCTAAGGTGCCCGTAGGTGACGGACCGATGCTAGTACGTCGTCAGTAAGGAGGGTCGGCCTATGAATGCCGCAGAAACGCAGGACGTCAAACACCTGCTGCTGCACCAGAACGATCGGTATCGGCAGCTCGTCGAACAACACCACCAGCTGGACCATCGACTCCACGAACTCACCGACAAGCACTACCTCTCAGTCTCCGAACAACTCGAAGAAGTCACGATCAAGAAGCGCAAGCTCGCACTGAAGGATCAGATGGAGGCGATCGCGCGCGAATATTCGTGCCGCGCGTCGTAGCCGCCAACAAATCGCCGGTGGCCGGCCCGCGCCGGCCACCCCACCCGTCATTCCTCAGCCTTCACGCGGTTCCTCCTGATGCGGATTGATCCCGCCGGCCGGCCCTTCGTCATCGGAGCGGCGGCGCTGGCCGTCGCGGCCGGCGTTGCGATCAGCACCGCGCTGGGCGCGGCGCTCCTGGCGCTGGCGGGCGTGTTTCTCTTCTTCTTTCGCGACCCCGAGCGGGTGGTGACCCGGTCTCCCGGGGCGGTGCTGGCGCCGGCGGATGGCCGGGTCATGGTGGCTGGCGCCCCGACCGCACGCGACTTTCCGGCCGCCGATTGGCAGCAGATCAGCATCTTTCTCTCCCCGGTGGACGTCCACGTGAACCGTATGCCGGTCGATGGCCGGGTGGTGAAGGTGCGGTATCATCCGGGCCGCTTCCTGCCCGCGTACCGGGCCGATGCCGGCGACCTCAACGAGTACACGGAGGTCTGGATCGACCACGGTGGCCGGCCGGTGGTCGTGCGGCAGATCGTCGGCATCCTGGCGCGCCGGATCGTGTGCCGGACGAGCGAGGGGGCAGAGGTCCGGGCCGGCGATCGATTCGGCGTCATGAAGTTCGGATCGCGTATGGACGTGTTCGTCCCGGCTCTCGCCCGGATTGCCGTTGGCGTCGGCGACCGGGTTCTCGGGGCGGTCACCGTGATTGCGACATTGCCTGCAGATGAATAGCGACGATCTTCCGCGCTCCCGCATCCGGATGCTCACGCCGCTGCGCCGGCGCACCGACGTCGCGCAGCGGCGGCTCCGGCGCGGCGTGTATCTGTTGCCCAGCCTCTTCACGCTCGGCAACATGTTCTGCGGCTACGCCTGCATCGTGTACGCCATGCGCGGCGAATACGTGACGGCCGCCCCCTTCATCGGCCTGGCGATCGTCGTCGACATGCTCGATGGCCGTATCGCGCGCATGACGGGCACCACCAGCGCCTTCGGGATCGAGTTCGACTCGCTGGCCGACATCATCTCGTTCGGCCTCGCCCCTGCGATCCTCGCGTTCGCCTGGGGACTGCAGCCGCTCGGACGGCTGGGGTGGGCGGCCGGCTTCATTTTCGTGGCGGCCGCGGCGGTCCGGCTGGCGCGCTTCAACATTCAGGCGGGGTCGCACGACAAGCGCTATTTCGTCGGAATGCCGAGCCCCGCGGCCGCCGGGGTGCCGGCGGCCACGGTCTACGCCTACCCCTGGGGCATGCACGCGTACGCGGAGGCGCTGCCCGTGCTCGCGATGGTGATCGTGCCTGCGCTGCTCATGGTGAGCACCATCCGCTTCCGCAGCTTCAAGAACCTCGATTTCGGCGTGCGGCGAAGCTATCCGATCCTGCTGCTGTTTGCGATCGGGCTGGCGCTGCTGGCCGCGAAGCCGGAAGTCGTGCTGGTCGTGCTCGCCTACAGCTACCTCGCCTCGGCGTTTGCCGAGATGGTCTGGCACCGTGCGCGGCGGCGGCACGATCACGTCGGGCACGACGCCCCCGCATCGGAGCCCGGCGCACCAGAGACGAACGTCACAGAGACCAAGTCTCATCGTACGTAGTGCCGGGCTTCAGCCCGGCGAAGGCCCGGCTAAAGCCGGGCACTACGTACCACGACAGCGCTACCCCGCGACAGGCAGCGTCAGCTCCACCGCGGTACCGCGGTCGCGCTCGCTTTGCACCGCAATCGTTCCGCCACTGAGCTCCACGTTCCGTTTGGCAATCGGCAGGCCCAGACCCGTGCCGGTCGTCTTGGTGGAGAAGTAGGGCTCGAACGCCCGCGCCAGCGCCTCGGGCGTCATCCCGACGCCGGTGTCGGCAACCCGGATCCGCACCGCCGAATCGACCAGGCGGGCGGTAATCGTCAGGCTGCCGTGGCTCGGCATGGCATGCAGCGCGTTCTCGACGATGTTGGTCAGGGAGCGTGCGATGAGCGTGCGGTCGACGAGGACGGGCGGCAGAGCCGCCGGCACGTCGAGCTGGACCGCAATCCGGTCCTGCACGCCGGCGCGGTACGGGTCGACCGCCTCGTGGATCAGATCCGACACGTGCGCCGGGGCGCGCCGTGCGGTCGGCGATGAGGCAAAGCTGGAAAACTCCGACGCAATCTGGCGGAGCAGCGTCACCTGCTTGAGGATGGTGGCCACGCACTCGTCGAGCACGGGCCCGAGCGGCTCACCGCGGTCGCTGTGGACGCGGCGCAGGTGCTCGGCGTTGAGTTGAATCGGCGTGAGCGGGTTCTTGATCTCGTGTGCGACCTGCCGCGCCATCTCCGCCCACGCCTCCAGGCGGTTGGTCCGCTCCAGCTCCTTCTGCTGCTTGCGCAGCTCGCGCGCCATCCGGTTGAAGTCCTCGACCAGCTGCCGCAGCTCGTCCGAGGACCGTGCGGTAATGCGCGCCTCGAGGTCGCCGCGGGCAATCCGGCGCGTGGCGCGGGTCAGCCGGTTCACCGGGTCGGCAATCCGCTCCGTCAGCCAGTACCCAAGGCCGGCGCCCGCACACATGAAGATGAGAGCGCCCAGCAGCACGCGGCGGTCCAGGGTGTCGATCTGCCGTTCGATCTGCAGCTCGCGCGACGTGAGCGGCACCGTCAGCATGGCGTCGAGCCCGCGCGTCCCGATCGACGTGCCGGCGACGAGGTAATCGAGCGTGCCAAGCTGCTCGCGCACGACGGTGGAGGCGTCGCTCTGCAGCTCCAGGGCGCGGTAGATCTCGGCCGGCGTCCGCGTGGGCAGGAGTCCCGAGGCAAAGAGGTTGCGCTCGCTGGTGGCGAGCAGCCGGGGCCCGACGAAGATGTTCACGTCCTGGTCGATGAGCCGGCTCACCCAGACCATGAGGTTGTCGTCGATACGCAGTCCCTCCTGTACGACGCGCGGCGCCGCCAGGTCCTCGACGACCCGGCGGGCGGCCGAGGCGGTGCGGACGGCTTCCTGTTCGACGTTGGCGCGGGTCTGATCGGCGATGTACGTTCTCGTCGCGACGGCCAGCGCCGCCACCGGCACAACCGTCGCCGCGATGAACGCAAGGAACAGCTTGCGGTAGAAGCTGGCACGCATCTCGCGCAGCAGCGCTCGCGCCGTGGTGCCCCGGCCGCTGAAGAGTCCGAAGAGCGCCGTGGCGGCCAGGAGCAGGAGATAGGTGCAGAAGGCGAGCACCGTGATCTCGGCGAGATTGACCAGGTGATCGACTGTCGAGGGCACCGGGAACCCGAGGGCGTAGATGCCGCCGCGGTCGTTGAGCAGAAGCACGGCGTAGTCGGTGTCGGCGCGCCGCAGCTGCGCCCAGAGCGGCTGTCTCGACTGCTCGACGCGGGCGAACACCGGATCATCGAGCGGCCACGCGGTCACCCCGGACGCATAGATCGGTGTGCGACTCCAGCCGTAGACGGCCAGCTCGACGTCGCGGCCGGAGACCCCTTCACTGTTGAGGGGGTCTGCCGGGCGCATCAGCTCGACGTAGGGGCTCTGCGAGACGATGAACGGGAGGTTGGCGAAGTCGGCAGGCATCGCATGAACGACGATCGAGCCGACAGGACGGCCGCCGGCATCGCACAGCGCGCGCCCCGCATAGAGGAGCCGGCGCTCTTCGGCAAAAAACGGAGACACCTCCTCGAACACTCCCCAGGTGCACGCCTGCTCATCCGACCGCGGCACGGTCGTGAGGTCGGTCGGCAGATTGAACGCGAAACGGCTGACGAGAAAGCCATTGGCGTCATAGATCTCGACGGCGGACGTCACGGGATACATCGCCAGGGCGGTGGTGCGCCACACCGCAAATGCCCGGTCGGTGGAGGCCTCGGCCCCGACGGGCGCGGCCGGCACGGTTACGAGCTCGGCGAGGCCCGGAAAGCGATCGATCGCCGCGAGCGCGTCCTGCAGGAGCTGCTGCACCGTCTGGCGGTGATTGATCGCCTGCGGGCCGAACCGGCTTTCGACGAGCTGCGCCTTGGCACGCTGCCCGAGGTCGAACATCGACGGATAGAACGCCACCGCCGGCACGACGAGCCCCAGCGTCATCATGGTCAGCCGGAACGCCTGCGAGCCGTGGCGATAGCGCGCCTCGAGGCGGGTCGCCAGCACCACAAGGGCGACGATCACACCGAGCGCCATGAAGAGCGGGACCCGCTGCGTCGCCTCGAGGCCCGAGACCAGCTGCCAGACCCCCAGCGGCAGCAGCCGGCCGACGATCGTGGCGATGCGCCCGCGCCAGTTCGGGCGTGGAACGGACCAGGGGATCACGGCCGCCCTGAGCAGCAGCACGCCGCATCCGAGCGCCGTGGCGTGCCAGACGATCAGGCCGACCTGCAGCGCCAGCCGCGCGGTGTTCCACGGGTGCAGCGAGTAGAGCAGCACATCGATCGTCGTGTTGGCGACGGTGTCGCCGAGGAAACGGTAATACCCGTGCAGCAGGAGCGCGACGGCCGCGCCGCCGGCCAGCTGTGTCGCAGCGAATGCGGCGATCCGGGGCAGCGTGTCCAGGCGCCGGCGACGATGTCCGCCTCCGCGCGCAAAGCGCGCTTCGGCGGGACCTCGCCGTAGCGAAGGGGAGGCGGGCCAGCGCGTGAGCCGCCACGCCTCCAGCGCGTACAGGAGCAGCGCCACCAGGCTGCTGGCGGCGATGGCGGTCAGCAGAAAGTCGAAGGGCGACGCGAGCAGCGGGCCCAGCAGCGGGGACGCGTATTCGGCAGCGGAGAATACCGAAGCGGTCGCCCAGTCCGCGGGCGAGGCGAGCCGCACGAGAAACCGCGCTCCGGCGACGGCGCCGGCCACGGCGAGTGCGGCGCTCGCATACGCCGGCGGACGGACGAGCCGTCCGCGCCAGTCGAGGAGCGGCCCGCAGAGCAGCGCGACGGCCAGCGCCAGCGTCACGAATGCCAGCGACCGGGTGGCGCGCCGCCAGCGATCCCGCGTCTGCGCGAGATCGGCGGGATCGATGGCGGCTGTGAACAGGCGGACACCGGAGGGCGCGGCGACATCGAACGCGAAGGCCTCCGGCCGCGTCCGGCCGCTCTCGTAGCGCAGCTCGATGGACACGGGGGCCAGGCGGGCCGCGTAGCGAAACACGTCGGCGTCACCGCGGGCGGCGGCCACCGGGGTGAGCGACCGTTCCGCGGCGATGGAGCCGACGCGGTCTCCTGCGGGCGTGGTCACGGGGGTGACATAGACGAGCCGCAGGCCGAGCGCGCCGCGCGTGAAGAACCAGGTCTCGTCGCCCCGCAGCCGGTCGGCGGGCAGCTCGGAGGGGCGGCCATCCCAGGCGAGCGGACGGCCGTCCACCGCGTACGCGGTCAGGGCGTAGTCGGCGCCGGGCGCCTGCGACAAGGCGGCATCCGCGGCGGCAAACAGCCGGCGCGCGGCGGTCGGGTCCCCCTCGGCGGCCGCGGTAATGGACCCCTCGTCGGCCAGGCCGAGCGCCATGACCCGCAGCGCCCGCGCGACCGCGTCGAAGGATGCGCGAACGTCCGCTTCCACGCGGGCGCGGCCGGCCTCGTCGCTGGGGCCGAGGACCACGAGCTCCGCCGCGCGGCCAAGGAACAGGACACAGAGGGCGCAGGCGGCTCCGGCCAGCCCAATGCGGGCCAGCCGCCGCCACGGCGGCGGCGGAGCCGAAACGGCGCGGTCGGGGAGCCGCACGGAAATCATTGTGCCTTAACATGGAAGCGATCTCATGACCCGTTCGCCTGTGAAACGCGCGCTGAAGCGAGGGGCGCTCATTGCCGCCGCCAACTGGCCGGTCACGCTGATCCAGGCCTCGGCCGACTCGCTGTTCAAGCTCCTGCTCGCGGCCCCGCTCATCGGCGGCGTCTTCCTCATCGGGCTTGCCATGAACCGCGAGCCCTCGATGCTCCTGCTTCTCGGCACACGCGAGCTCGTGGGCGCGGTCGCGTCCGCGCTCTGGGCGCAACCGGTCGTGCTGACGACCCTGGGGCTGGCGATCACGGTCGTCGGCGTCGGCGGGTCGCTGTTCGTGTTCCTGATCAAGGCGGGCACCATCGCGACGCTCGTGCGCAGCGATCGCGATGCCGGCGCGATCGAGGAGCCGCCGCTTCACATGAGCGCGGTCGCCAGGGCCTCGCGGTTCGGGGTCGAGGAGTACATCGAGTCGGCGCGGGAGCTCTTTCCGCGCTACATGCGGCTCGGCTTCGGGCTGATGGCCGTGTATCTCGCGTCGGCCACAGGTTTCTGGATGCTCGTCGCCGGCCAGGATCCGGGACGGGGGTGGGGCGGCACGGCTCTCGCGACCGCGGCGTTCGTGCTCTGGATTACCGTCGTGAACTGGCTGTACCTGCTCGTGCAGATCGTGGTCGCGGCCGATGCCTGCGGCGTGGCGACGGCAATCCGCCGGGTGGCGGCGTTTCTGCGGTGCGAACGGCGGCACGTGGCCACGGTGTTCCTGCTCGTGCTGGCGGCAGTCGCAGCGGCCACCGGGGCGTCCCTGCTCGCCACGGCCGCGCTCGGCCTCGTCGCGTTCGTCCCGTTCGTGGGGCTCGCGGCCCTTCCGCTGCAACTGCTCGCCTGGCTGCTGCGCGGCCTCGTGTTCCAGTACCTGGGCCTTGCGTCCGTGGGCGCCTATCTGAAGCTCTATCGGGCATTTGCCGATGCCCGCGGCCGCTTGAGGCCGGCGGCCGCGTACGGGCAGGCCTGGGGCCCGGCATCGTAGCGCGATGACCACCTACGACCGCTTTCTGTCGCCAACCGGCCGCCACCTGCACGAGTCCGCAATCCGGCGGATGGGCACGGTGACGGCCCGGGCTCACGACATGGTGTCGTTCGCAGCCGGATATCCCGATCCGGCATCCTTTCCGTGGGACGAGCTGCGGGAGCTCGCGACAGAGCTGCTGTCGGGGCAGGACGCCTCGGTGCTGCAGTACGGCCCCACCCGCGGCTACGAGCCACTGATCGAGTCGACCGTCGGTGTGCTCTCCGCGCGGCACATTCACGTGCCGGCTGACGAGATCACAATCACCTCCGGGTCGCAGCAGGGCATCGACCTGATCGCGCGGGTGCTCGTCACGCCCGGCGATCCGGTGCTCGTGGAGCTGCCGGCCTACACCGGCGCCATCTCGGCGTTGAGTAACGCGGGGGCGCGGCTGGTGGGTGTGCGGCAGGGTGCCGACGGGATCGATCTCGATGACCTCGAGGCCGTCTGGACGCGCGAGCGGCAGGCCGGAGGGCGCGTCAACCTGCTCTATCTCGTTCCCAATTTTCAGAACCCGACGGGGGCGCTGCTGAGCCTCGAGAAGCGGCGCCGGCTGCTCGAGTGGGCGGACCGGCGGGACGTCCTCATCATCGAAGACGATCCGTACGGCTCGCTGCACTTCGAGGGCGCCGCGACGGAGGCCGAGACCCGGCCGCTGCGCGCCGACGATGCGGAAGGCCGCGTCCTGTATCTGAGCACGTTCTCGAAGACGCTTGCGCCGGGATTCCGCGTCGGGTGGATGGTGGCGCCCGCAGCGCTCGTCGTCCGCTTCGAGACGGCGAAGCAGTCGATCGATCTCATGACCGGCAGCTTCGATCAGCGGATGGTCCACGAAGCGGTACGGCGCGGCGTGCTCGACCGGATCGCGCCGCAGCTTTGCAGTCTCTATCGCGCCAAGCGCGACGCGATGGAGGCGGCCCTTCACAGCGAGCTCGGAGCGGCGCTTCAGTGGGTCACGCCGAAAGGGGGCTTCTTCCTCTGGGCGAAGCTGCCGCCCGGTCACACCGACGAGGAGCTGCTGGCCCGGGCGCTCGACTGCCGGCTGGTCTTCGTCGTCGGTAGCGCGTTCTACGTGGATGGGACCGGGCACGACCGCATCCGGCTGGCGTTTTCAGTGGCGTCCGCTGATCGCATCCAGGAAGGGGCGCGGCGCCTGGCTGCGGCTATTCGACCCGTTCCCGCCCCAGCGCCCGTCCCGGCAGCGCCGTCGGCGTAACGGGCTTGTCCTCTCGAAGCATCAGCGCCGCGGGGCGCAGCGCCTCGACGACGCCCTCCCGGGTGAGGGTGATGAAGGCCACCTGAAACGGCTTCGGCGCCGGATCGAGAAGCGGCGGCCCGAGCAGATCGCCTTTGGCCGTATAGGTCCCCATGACCGCTCCGGTCTCGCCAACGAAGACCGTGACCGCCGGCGACAGCCCGGGGAGCACGACGATCCCGCGAAAGGCCGCGGGGGGCTGCACCGGCCGGGTCCCGGTCGGCTTGCGCCATCGCTGGTTGCCGTTGCCGCGATTCACGGCCCGGATGATGTTGTCGAGCGACGCGAAGTAGACGACCTCGCCGTCGACCGCGGCGCCGATCACATCGCCGCCGTTGCGCCACTGCCAGCGGATGCTGCCGTCGGCCGGGTCAAGGGCATAGAAGAAGTTGTTCGTCGAGCCGACAAACACGCGGTCCCGGGCGGCCGCCGGAGGGCTCAGCGTTCCGGCCAGCTGCTGCTCCCAGAGCGGCTCCCCGGTGTCGAGCGCGAGCGCTAGGACCCGGCTGTCGGCGAGCGAGAGATAGAGGGCGCGCTCGCCTCCCGGAACCGGCGGGTGCGGGGCCGCGGCCCCGAGCGGGCGCCGCCACATCTGCCGCCCGTCGCCGGCCCGGAAGGCTCGCACTTCACCCGGCTCGACGACGGCGATGAGCCAGCCGCTGTCGAAGACGAGCGGCGTGGTCTGGGTGGCCTCCAGCGGGACCGACCAGCGTTCGGCGCCTGTTGCGGCATCGAGGGCGCGAAGGGTGCCGGCACCGGCGACGAAGAGGGCATCCGCGCCGACAGCAAGCGACGCCGCCGTCTCCACCTCCCGGATCCAGGCGACCACACCGCTTTCGCGCTGCAGCGCGACCAGCATGTTCTCGCGAAGCGGAATGTACACGCGATCGGCGTCCTGCACCGCGGGTGCCGAAGGTTGAATGCCGATCTTCACCGACCAGGCGACTTCAGCGGCGAGCAGCGGCACCGGCGGATTCTTCGTGTCGCGGAACGTTCGAAGAATTGCTTCGTACCGCCGCTGAGCCGTGGCTTGCGCGGCGACGGCGTGATCAGGGCAGAAGCCCGAACCGAGCGTCAGAAAAAGCGCGGCCAGCGCACGCGAAGCGCTAGATGTCGTGGTTCGGAACGCGGGCACCACGATATAATACCGAACACTGAAGCAGGTGGCCGGTAGCCGGTAGCTAGTAGCCAGAGCCTGGAGTTCGCTACCACCTACCGGCTACCACCTACCGACTGTCCTGTTGTGTCCCATCAAACGATCCTCGTTCTGGATTTCGGCTCGCAGTACACGCAGTTGATTGCGCGGCGGCTGCGCGAGTTGTCCGTGTACTCCGAGATCGTTCCCTTCAACACGCCGCTCGAGACCCTGCGCGCACAGAAGCCGGTGGGCTTGATCCTCTCCGGCGGCCCGAAGAGTGTGTCCGACCCTGGGGCGCCGACGTGCGCGCCCGGCGTGTTCGATCTCGGGGCGCCGGTGCTCGGCATCTGCTACGGCATGCAGTTGATGACGGATGTGCTTGGCGGCGAGGTGCGGCAGTCGGGACATCGCGAGTTCGGCCATGCGCTCGTGCGGGTCTCGTCCAACGGCGGGGCCGGACCGCGCCTCTTTGCGCAGGTCCCGGACGAGCTGCGGGTCTGGGCGAGCCACGGTGACGATGTGGTCGCGGTGCCCCCTGGATTTTCGGTAGCGGCGACGAGCGCGACCGCGCCGATTGCCGCCATGGAGTCGCCCGAGCGCGGCCTGTACGCGCTCCTTTTTCACCCGGAAGTCGCCCACACCGACCATGGCGCGGACATTCTTCGCAACTTCGCCTACTCGGTGTGCGGCTGCGCTGGTGACTGGACGATCGCCTCGTTCATCGAGGAAGCGACCGCGCGCATCCGGGCGCAGGTCGGCACCGGGCGCGTCGTCTGCGGCCTGTCCGGGGGCGTCGATTCCACCGTGGCGGCGCTGCTGATCCACCGGGCGATCGGCGAGCGGCTGACGTGCATTTTCGTCGACAACGGCCTGCTTCGCCACGAGGAGGCCGCGCAGATCCGGCATCGGTTCGCCGAGAAGATGCACCTTCCGCTCGACTTCGTCGACGCGTCCGACCTGTTTCTGACCCGGCTGGCCGGCGTCACGGATCCCGAGCGGAAGCGGAAGATCATCGGGGCCACCTTCATCGAGGTGTTCGAGCAGCGGGCCGCCGAGCTCGGAGGGTTCGATTTTCTCGGCCAGGGCACGCTGTACCCCGACGTCATCGAATCGGCGTCGGTCGCGGGCCCGGCGGCGGTGATCAAGAGCCACCACAACGTCGGAGGGCTGCCGGAGCAGATGCGGTTCAAGCTGGTGGAGCCGCTGCGCGATCTCTTCAAGGACGAGGTCCGGCGGGTGGGGCGGGATCTGGGCCTCGAGCGCGAGTTCGTCGTGCGTCAGCCGTTCCCGGGACCCGGACTGGCGGTCCGCATCGTCGGTGAGATCACCCGCGAGCGGCTGGACCTGCTCCGCCTGGCGGACAGGATTGTCGCCGAGGAGATTCGGAAGGCGGGCTGGTACGAGCGCGTCTGGCAGAGCTTCGCGGTGCTGCTGCCGGTGCAGAGCGTGGGGGTGATGGGCGACGCCCGGACCTACGAGTGCACGGTGGCGATTCGCGCCGTCGAAAGCGTCGACGGCATGACGGCCGACTGGGCGCGGCTCCCGCATGAGATCCTCGCCGCGATCTCGTCGCGTATTGTCAACGAGGTCCGAGGCATCAACCGGGTGGTCTACGACATCTCGTCGAAGCCGCCGTCCACGATCGAATGGGAATGACCGACTTCGTTCATCTGCATCTGCACACCGAGTTCTCCCTGCTGGACGGGGCGTGCCGGATCGACGAGCTGCTGGATGAGGCCGTCAAGCTGAAGATGCCGGCGCTCGCGGTCACCGAGCACGGCAACCTGTTCTCGTCGGTCATCTTCCACGACCACGCGCGGGACCGGGGCATCAATCCGATCCTCGGCTGCGAGGTGTACGTCGCGCCGGGGAGCCGGTTCGACCGGAGCGGCCCGCAGAGCGAGACGAACCACCTGGTGCTGCTGGCGGAGACGGACGAGGGCTACCGGAATCTGATCCGGCTCGTGTCGGCGGGGTACACGGAAGGCTTCTACTACCGGCCGCGGATCGACAAGGACCTGCTGGCGCAGCATGCCAGGGGCCTCATCGGCCTGAGCAGCTGCCTCAAGGGGGAGGTGGCGAGCGCGCTGAAGGTCGACCAGGCGCGGGCGGCGCTCGAGGCCGCGGCCCGGCTGCGCGACATCCTCGGGCCGGAGAACTTCTTCCTCGAGATGCAGTACCAGGGGATCGAGGAGCAGACGGTGGTGAACCGCGGCATTCTGCCGATCGCCCGCGATCTGAGCCTGCCGCTCGTGGCGACCAACGACGTCCATTACCTGCGTCAGGCCGACGCGCAGCCGCACGACGTCCTGCTGTGCATCGGCACCGGCAAGACGGTCACCGACGCCAACCGGCTGCGGTACCACGGCGACCAGTTCTTCCTGAAGACGCCGGAGCAGATGGCCGCGATCTTCGGCGAGACGCCCGACGCGCTCCGGAACACGGTGCGCATCGCCGAACGCTGCAACGTGACGATTCCGAAGGGGCAGAGCCATCTTCCGTCGTTCGGCGTCCCCGACGGGTTCACGCTGGAGGCGTACTTCGAGCACGTGGCGCGCGACGGCTTCGGACAGCGGCTGCGGCGGCTGCAGGAGCTCGCGGGCGCCGGCCGGCTGCGGCGCACGGTGGACGAGTACGCCAGCCGGCTCGACTACGAGATCGCGATGATCAAGAAGATGGGCTACTGCGGCTACTTCCTGGTCGTCTGGGATTTCATCCGGTACGCCCGCGAGCAGGACATTCCGGTCGGCCCGGGGCGCGGGTCGGCCGCCGGGTCGCTCGTGGCCTGGTCGATGCGGATCACGGATGTCGACCCGCTCGATTTCGACCTCATCTTCGAGCGCTTCCTCAACCCCGAACGCGTCTCGCTCCCGGATATCGACGTCGATTTCTGCGAGCGGCGGCGGGGTGAGGTGATCGATTACGTCACCCGGAAGTACGGACGTGAGAACGTCGCGCAGATCATCACCTTCGGCACGATGAAGGCCAAGGCCGTCGTGCGCGACGTCGGCCGCGTGCTCGACATGCCGTATGCCGATGTCGATCGGATTGCCAAGCAGATCCCTGCGGCCCTCGACATGACGCTCGAGAAGGCGCTGGCCGAGAACCCGGCGCTGAAGGAGATGGCCGCCCGGGAGCCGAAGGTCAAGGAAGTCCTGGACATCGGGCAGCGCCTCGAGGGGATGTCGCGGCATGCGTCGGTGCATGCCGCAGGCGTCGTGATCGCGCCTGGGCCCGTGACCGACTACGCGCCGCTCTACAAAGGGACGCGGGACGAAATCACGACGCAGTGGAGCATGAAGGAAGTCGAGCGCGTCGGCCTGCTCAAGATGGACTTCCTCGGGTTGAGCACGCTGACGCTGATTCGCGACGCGCTCGGAGAGATCACACGGACCGAGGGCGTCGCGATCGACATCGACGGGATTCCGCTGGACGACCCGAAGACGTACCGCCTCTTCGGCGACGGGCAGACCCACGGCATCTTCCAGTTCGAGAGCTCCGGCATGCGGGAGCTGCTCCGCAAGGCGCGGCCGGAGCGGCTCGAGGATCTCATCGCCCTCAATGCGCTGTACCGCCCGGGTCCGCTCAAGTCCGGGATGGTGGACGATTACATCGCCCGTAAGCAGGGACGGACCGAGATCAAGTACGAGCTGCCGCAGCTCGAGCCCATCCTGTCGGATACCTACGGCGTCATCGCCTACCAGGAACAGGTGATGCGGATCGCGCAGACGCTGGCCGGCTTCACCCTGGGCCAGGCCGACGTGCTGCGGAAGGCGATGGGCAAGAAGGATCCGAAGGTCATGGCGATGCAGCGCGACCAGTTTCTGGCCGGCGCGCGACAGCAGGGGATCCCAGAGAAGAAGGCCGCGAAGATCTTCGACCTGATGGAGCACTTCGCCGGCTACGGGTTCAACAAGTCCCACTCGACGGCGTACGCGCTGCTGGCCTACCAGACCGCATATCTCAAGGCGAACTATCCGTGGCATTTCGCGTCGGCGCTGCTCAGTATCGAGGCCCAGAACACCGACAAGCTGGCGGTCTATCTGGCCGAGTGCCGCGAGCGCGGTATTCCGGTGCTGCCGCCGGACGTCAACGAGAGCCGGTTGAATTTCTCCGTGGAGCCGGGCCGCGGGGTCCGGTTCGGCCTGGCGGCGATCAAGGGGCTCGGCGAAGGGGCGGTCCACGCGATTGTGGCGGGGCGGACCGCGCTCGAAGGGCGGATTTTGTCGCTGCACGCGCTCGGCGAGACAGCGGATCTGCGTGTCGTGAACAAGCGCGTGCTGGAGGCGCTGGTCAAGGCGGGCGCGTGTGATGGATTGGCCGGAGAAGTCGTAGCGGCGGGTCTTCCGCCTTCGCCGAAGGCTTCGGCGGACCACCGTAGCCTTGGCGGAGGTGGTCAGACCCGCCGTCTTCGCGCGCGCCTCTTCGCGTCGATCGACGCCGTCTGTGAGCACGGCGCCCGGACGCAGCGCGATCGCGACCTGGGACAGACGCAGCTCTTCGGGGGCGACGAAGAGGGCGCATCGGGTGGCGGGGCCCCGGCCCTGGCCGACGCGGCGGCCTGGACCGAGATGGAGCAGCTCCAGCACGAAAAGGATGCGCTCGGCCTCTACTGGAGCGGACACCCGGTCGATCGGTACGCCGATGCGTTGCGCGACTATGGCGCCAGGTCGACCGCCGATCTGGCCGTGAAGAAGGAGCCCGGCGACGAGGCCGCCGGCGCCCCCCAGGGCAACGGCACCGGGCATCGGGCCGCCGAGGACGTCAGCGTTGGAGGCATCGTTTCGGCGGTGCGTCCGCTCAAGACGCGCAAGGGCGATCGCATGTGCGTCCTGACGCTGGACGATGCCCACGGAAGCCTCGAGGTCGTGGTGTTTCCCGAAACGTTCAAGCAGCACGGCCACATGGCGGAAGAGGGGCGGCTCGTCCTGGTCAAAGGCCGGTGGGAGCGCGACGAGGAGACCGCGCGGGTGCTCGCGTCCGAAATCGCGCCGCTCGAGATCGTCCGCGAGCGGCTCGCCTCGTCGGTGGCGATCCTCGTGTCGGCGCCCCGCCACGACCGCGACACGTTCGTGCGGCTGTGGGACGTGCTGATGCAGCACAAGGGCGACCGGCGCGTGGCGATCGAGCTGCAGGATGCCGACCGGCACCTGCGCGTGACGATCGACGTCAACGCCCAGATCCGCGTCCGCCCGTCCGAGCGGCTCGTGTCCGAGGTCGAGAAGATCTGCGGCGCCGGCTCGGTAACGCTGCGATAGCCTGTGACCTGTGTTGTCATGCGGACCGAGTACGGTAGAGACAGGCCACAGAGACACAGAGTCACGGAGAAACCACATATCCTCTGTGTCTCTGCGACTCTGTGGCCCGGATGGGTGTATGCCTGCTGACCTGCTGGACTTCGAGGAGCCGATCGCGCCGCTGCTCAAGGAGATCGACGCGCTGGAGGGGCAGCCGCGCACGCCGGAGTGCCAGCAGGCGCTCGAGGGGCTGTCCCGCCGGGTCGAGGCGGCCCGCGGGGAGATCTACGCGAAGCTGACTCCGTGGCAGCGCGTCATGGTGGCGCGGCACAACAATCGGCCCACCGTGCTCGACTACGTGGCGCGCCTGTTCACCGAGTTCACCGAGATCAGCGGTGACCGGCGCTTCGCCGACGACCATGCCATCGTCGCCGGGTTTGCGCTGTACAAGGGCACCCCGGTGATGATTGTCGGCCATCACAAGGGGGGCGGCGGGGACACCAAGCAGAAGGTCTACCGCAATTTCGGCTATGCGAAGCCCGAGGGCTACCGCAAGTCGCTTCGCGCGATGAAGCTGGCGGAGAAGTTCCGCCGTCCGGTGATTGCGTTCATCGATACCCCTGCGGCGTATCCGGGGGTCGAGTCGGAGGAGCGCGGGATCTCGGAGGCGATTGCGTACAACCTGCGCGAGATGGCGGCGCTCGACGCGCCGATCGTCGTGGTCGTCCACGGCGAGGGCGGAAGCGGCGGAGCTCTCGGGATCGCGATCGGCGATCGGGTCCTGATGCATGAGTTCGCCATCTACTCGGTGATTCCGCCGGAGGGCTGCGCCGCCATCCTGTGGCGCGATGCGAACCGCAAGGTCGAGGCGGCCGAGGCGCTCAAGCTGACGGCGCCGGACCTGCTGGGCTTCGAGGTGATCGACGAGATCGTGCCCGAGCCGGTGGGGGGCGCCCATACCGATCACGACCGCGCGGCGGCGCTGCTGGACGGTCCGTTGTCACGCACGCTCGAGGAAGTGTCGGCGATGGATGGGGCGGTCCGGCTGGAGGCGCGGTACCGGAAGTTCCGGGCGATGGGCAGCGTCGGCATCGCCGAGCCATGAAGGCGCCACGTATCTGGGCGGCGAAGCCCTGCGACGAGCAGCACGCGGCGGCCGTCGCCCGCGAGCTGGCGATCTCCCCGACCACGGCGCGGCTGTTGTGCATCCGCGGTCTGGCTGACGTCGACCAGGCGCGCCGGTTCCTCGCGCCGTCGCTGGGCGACCTGCACGACCCGTTCGGGCTGACCGACATGGCGCCGGCCGTCGATCGCATTCTGGGCGCGATTGCGCGCGGCGAGCGCGTGGCGATCCATGGCGACTACGACGTCGACGGCATCACGTCGACCGTGATCCTGCGCCGCGCGCTGGAGCTCCTCGGCGCCGACGTCATCCATTTCATTCCGGAGCGGCTGCGAGACGGCTACGGCCTGCAGCCGGCCGCCCTCGACCGCCTCCACGCCGACGGCGTGCGGCTGGTCATTTCCGTCGATTGTGGAATCCGCGCAGACGAGGCCGCGCGGCACGCCCTGGCGCTCGGGCTCGACCTGATCGTCACCGACCACCACGAACCGGACGCCGCGCTGCCGCCCGCGCTGGCAGTGATCAATCCCAAGCGGCGCGACTGCCCGTATCCCGACAAGAACCTGGCTGGCGTCGGCGTCGCGCTCAAGGTGGTGCAGGCGCTCTGCCTTCGCGCGGGGCGGACGGCGTGGCTGCCGGCGTTCGTCAAGGTGGCGGCCATCGGCACGCTGGCCGACGTCGTGCCGCTGGTCGGCGAGAACCGCATCATTGCCAAGCTGGGCCTCGAGATGCTGTCGGCCGGGCCGAACAAGGTCGGTCTGCGGGCGCTCCTCGACGTCTGCGGGCTCACCGGGAAGACGATCGACAGCTATCACATCGGATTCGTGCTCGGCCCGCGCGTCAATGCCGCCGGCCGCATGAGCACACCCGACATTGCGGCGCGGCTGCTGCTGGCGTCGGACGAAGCGATGGCCGACGAGGCGCGCGCGCTCGCGGGGCAGCTCGACGCCGAGAACCTGCGGCGGCAGAAGGAAGAGGCGGAGATCGTCGCCCAGGCGCGCACGTGCGTTGAAACCGACCTCGAGATCGGCTCCCGCACGGTGATCGTGGTCGGCGGCGAGGGGTGGCACCGCGGCGTGATCGGCATCGTGGCATCCAAGCTTGTCGACGCCTTCCATCGCCCGGCGATTGTGCTCTCGGTCGATGGCGGGATCGCGCACGGATCCTGCCGCAGCATTCCCGCGTTTGACATGCTGGCGGCGCTCGAATCGTGCGCCGACCTGATGACGAAGTTCGGCGGGCATCGCCAGGCGGCCGGCCTCACGATCGACGCGTCGCGGGTCCGCGATCTGCGGGCGCGCATCAACGAGCACGCGGACGCGTGCCTCCAGCCCGACGATCTGCGGCCGCGGCTCTGGATCGACGGGACGCTCGGCTTCAGGTCGATCACCGAGCAGGTGGCCGCCGAGCTCACCGCGCTCGCGCCATTCGGCCCGGGCAACCCCTGTCCGGTGTTTCGCGCCAGCGGCGTGGAGGTCGTGGACGGCCCGCGGCTGCTGAAGGAGCGCCATCTGAAGATGTCGTTCCGGCAGGACGGGCGCGTGATGCGGGGCATTGCCTGGCGGGCCGCCGAGCGCGAGCAGTTCGTGGCGGAACATCGGACCGCGATCGACGTGGCCTTTTCGCTCGAGCAGGACACCTGGAACGGCGACCGGTACCTCCAGCTCTCGGTGGCTGACTTCCGCGCGCCGGAATCGTGAGACGCCGGGTCCACGGCTCGAGGTCTGCCGCTCGCCGTGGAACCCGGCCCACGTACGATGGATGTGGGGCGGACCCGCCGTCCTTCGCAGGTTAAGATCATCAGCAGTGGCCCGCTGGCAGAAACCCGCCCGTCTCGGCATCGGCGTCTTCGGCATCGTCTGCGCCATCGTCGTGTATGCCGCGATCGGCGAACGGCAGACGACCACGCCGCCCGGGCGGCCGTTGCGGCTCGATCCGCGGGCGATCATCGAGAGCGCAGGCGCCGCCTTCCAGCAGTTCCAGAACACGCGGAAGGACTTCGTCGTCGAGGCGGAGCGGCAGCTCACCTATGAGGGGGGCGACACGAGGTTCATCGGCGTCACCATCACGGTGCGCAACCGCGGCGGGCGGGACTTCGTGGTCTCGGGCCGCGAGGCGCGCTCGGCGGACGACAACAAGGAGATGGAGGTCACCGGCAGTGTCACGCTCGTGGCGAGCGACGGGTTCACCGTCCATGCCGAAGAAGCGACCTTCAGCCAGGAGAACGCCATCGTCCAGGTGCCGGGCGCGGTCTCCTTCGAGAAGGGCCGGATGTCGGGATCGGGCATCGGCATGACGTACAACCAGGGCACCGACGTGCTGTCGCTCGCACAGGAGACGCGGGTCACGGTCGTCGACGAACAGGGCCGCCCGGTGACGGAGTTCAGCGCCGGCGCCGGCACCCTCTCGCGCCAGGAGGACTTCCTCGCGCTGGAGGGCAGCGTCCATGTGCTGCGCGGAGAGCAGGTGCTCGAGGCCGACCGGGGCGTCGCCCGGCTCTCTGAGAACGAGGAATACGTCACCTTCATAGAGCTGCGGGGCAACGCGCGGGTGACCGGCGGTCAGTCGTTCGAGGCCATGCAGGCCCGCGACATCGACCTCGACTACACCGACGACGGCGCCGCGCTCGAGAGGGCGACGCTCACCGGTGACGGCCTCATCGCGATGAGCGGGGCCGGCGGCACGGGCCGGCGCTTTGCCGGCGATTCGCTCGCGCTCGTCTTCGCCGCCGACGCGACGCTGACGTCGGTGAGCGGACGCGGCAGCGTCCGGGTCGACCTGCCCGGGTCCGGTGGCGCCGCCGGACGCAGCGTCAGGGCCGATGCACTCGATGCCGTCGGGCAGCCGGGCAAAGGGCTGACCGCGGCGACATTCCGCGGGCGCGTCGTGTATCGCGAGGATCCGGGGCGCGGGGCGCTGCGCACCGCCGAGTCGGCGGCCCTCCAGATCGAGTTCGCCGAGGACGCCGTTTCACGAGCGCGCTTCACCGGAGGAGTGCGGTTTGGTGAGGATGCGCTCGAGGCGGCCGCTGCGGCGGCCGAGTACGTGCCGGCCGACGGCATGCTGGAGCTGTCCGGGGGCGGTCCGGGCGGCGGCCCGCGCGTGGCCGACCGCGAGATTCAGGTCGAGGCGGACGCCATGAAAGTGGGGCTGGCGGGTCCCCACATTCTCGCGGACGGCAACGTGAAGACCGTGCTGCGGCGCGCAGGCCCGGCGGCGGCCGGCAAGGGCGACCGCGTGCCCGGCCTGTTCGCCGAGGGCGAGCCGGTAAACGTCAATGCCGCCTCGATGAACTACGACGGACGCACGTCGAAGGCTGTGTATTCGGGGAGCGCGGCGCTGTGGCAGGGGGAAACGGCCATCCGCGCCGATCTCCTGACGCTCGATCGTGAAGGGGGAGACCTGGTGGCGGCGGGCAACGCGCGATCGAGTCTGTTGCTCGACGCCGTCGCCTCGGTCGGACGCGCGTGGGAAATCCGGTACGACGAGGGCGCGAGGCTCATCACGTACTCAGGTGCGATCCCGGCTGCGCCTGTCGGTGCGATCCCTGCTATGCCTGTCGGTGCAACCCCCGTCGCGCCTGTCGGTGCTATCCCGGCTGCGCCTGTCGGTGCGACACCGGTCGCACCGGTTGCTGCAGTTGCACCGGCGTCACTCGTGCAGCTGAGCGGGCCGCCGGGGGATCTGCGCGCCAGACGGATCGAGGTGGTGCTGGCCAGGGAGGCCGCGCGTTCGGATCGCCTTGAAGCGTACGGCGACGTCACGGCGCGCATCGACACACGAAGCGCCACCGGCGACCGCCTGACGTATCACGCAGATGACGAGCGCTACGTGCTCACCGGCATCGCCACCGTGCCGGTCAGGATCGTCGAGGAGTGCCGGGTGACGAGCGGGCGGACGGTCACGTTCTTCAAGTCGGCGGACCGCATCATCGTCGACGGCCGCGAAGAGGTGCGCACCGAGTCGAGCCGCAGCGGAGCGTGCCCCCAGGCGGCGCCGCGCTGATGTCCACGCTCCGGACCGAACAGCTCACAAAATCCTACGGTGGGCGGACCGTCGTTCGCGGGGTCAGCCTGGAGGTGGCGTCCGGCGAAGTCGTCGGGCTGCTCGGTCCGAACGGCGCCGGCAAGACGACGACCTTCTACATGACCGTCGGGCTGACCTCGCCCGACTCCGGACGGGTGATTCTCGACGGCGAGGACGTGACCGACGATGCGATGTACGTCCGCGCCCGGAAGGGGATCGGGTACCTCCCGCAGGAGCCGTCGATCTTCCGCGGCCTGACGGTCGAGCAGAACATTCTGGCGATTCTCGAGACGCTGGATCTGGCCGCGGCCGCGCGGCGGGAGCGGCTGCAGGAGCTCCTCGCGGAGCTCAATCTGACCACCCTCGCCCGGTCGCCCGCGCACACCCTGTCGGGCGGCGAGCGCCGCCGCGTGGAAATCACCCGGGCGCTCGTCATCTCGCCGCGGGTGATGCTGCTCGACGAGCCGTTTGCCGGCATCGACCCGATCGCGGTCACCGACATTCAGAAGATCATCTTTCATCTCAAGGACCGCGGCATCGGCCTGCTGATCACCGACCACAACGTGCGCGAGACGCTCCGGATCACCGACCGGGCATACATCGTGCACGACGGAGCGATTTTCAGGAGCGGCACGCCCGACTCGCTGGCCGCCGACGAGGACGTGCGCCGGATTTACCTGGGGACAGAGTTCCGTTTGGACTGACCCGCCGTCGCCAAGGGCGGAATGGACTAATATGGATTTCAGCGACAGGAGACCGGCGGCCGTCTGAATCATGGCGATTTCGCAGAAGCTGCACACCAAGCTCGTCCAGAAGCTGATTCTCACGCCTTCGCTTCAGCAGGCGATCAAGCTTCTGCCCATGTCCACGCTCGAGCTTTCGGAGCTTCTCACCCAGGAGATGGTCGAGAACCCGCTGCTCGAGGAGGTGCCGACCGAAGAGCTGCAGCCGGTCGACGCCGCGCAGGAGAAGCAGGAGGAGAAGCCCGCGGAGAAGACCGACACCTGGGACGATCAGGACTACGAGTACTTCTTCGGCGACTACCTGGACGACGGGTATCGGCCGCACACCCCGACGGAGGTCAAGGAGCTTCCGCCGATCGAGAACACGCTGTCGACATCGACGTCGCTGTCCGATCACCTCCTGTGGCAGCTCTCGATGCAGACCGACGATCCGTCGATGCGCGAGATCGGCGAGGCGGTCATCGGCAATCTGGATGACGACGGGCAGCTGGTGGCGACGGTGGAGGAGCTGGCTGCGATGGGGCCGTGGCCGATCGAGCAGGTCGAGCAGGCCCTCAAGCTGCTTCAGAGCTTCGACCCGATCGGCATCGCGGCGCGCGACCTGCAGGAGTGCCTGCTCCTGCAGCTCCGGCACCTCGGCATGGGTGGGACGCCGGCCGAGAAGATCGTCACCGACCACATGCGGCTGCTGCAGAACCATCAGGTCCCCGAGCTGGCGCGCAAGCTCGGGATGTCGATTGACGATCTCAAGCAGCACATCGAGCTGATCCGCCACCTCGACCCGAAGCCCGGGAGCCGCTACAACCCGTCCCAGTCGCAGTACGTGATCCCCGACGTCTACGTCGTGAAGGTGGAGGATCAGTACGTGGCGGTGCTGAACGAGGAGGGGCTCCCGCAGCTCCGGATCAGCCCGGTCTACCGCCGGTTGCTCGACAAGAACGCCGACAACAGCGACGAGACGCGCGCGTACGTGAAGGACAAGTTCCGGTCGGCGCTCTGGCTGATCAAATCGGTCGAGCAGCGCCAGAAGACGATCCACAAGGTCGCGACGAGCATCATCAATTTCCAGCGGGACTTTCTGGACCACGGGATCGAGTACCTGCGTCCCCTGGTCCTTCGCGACGTGGCCAACGACATCGGCATGCACGAGTCGACGGTCAGCCGCGTCGTGACGAACAAGTACATGCACACGCCGCAGGGCGTGTTCGAGATGAAGTATTTCTTCCACAGCGGAATCGCCAGCGCCTACGGCGAGGCGGTCTCCTCTGTGACGATCAAGCAGCGGATCCGCAAGATCATCGAGCAGGAGGATCCGCGGAAGCCGCTCAGCGACTCGAAGATCGTGAACATCCTGCAGCGCGAGGGCCTCGCGCTCGCGCGCCGCACGATCGCGAAGTACCGCGAGGAGCTGAAGATCCCGACCTCGAACCAGAGGAAGGTGCTGTACTAGGGGCGGTCTCGCGCCCGGCCCGGCCACGATATGCGTCTCGAGCTGACCGGACGACACGTCGACATCACGCCGGCGATCCGCAAGGCCGTCGAGCAGCGCCTCTCGCGCATGGGACGGATGCTGAACGACAGCATCGTCTCGGTGCAGGTCGTCATCACCCGCGAGAAGTCGCGGCAGCACGTGGAGATGACCCTCCACGCCCGCGGTGAGCACTTCCTCCATGGCGCCGGCAGGGCCCGCGAGCTGACGGGCGCGCTCGGGTCGGCGTCCGACAAGCTCGAGCATCAGGCCCAGACGCTGAAGAGCAAATGGACGGAGCGCAAGCGGCAGGGCGTCTCGGCCGCGAAGGCCGGGTCGGTCGCGCCTCGTCCGGAGCGCGCGAAGCGGCAGTTCGGAGAGGCGGGCGGCGACGGCGAGACGCCCGTGCGGATCGTCCGGACGCGCCGGTACGCCGTGAAGCCGATGTCGGTCGACGAGGCGGCGTTCGAAGTCGGCGCGGCGCAGGGCGCGTTTGTCGTCTTCCGCAACGCCGGCACCGATCTGGTGAACGTGCTCTTCCGGCGGCCGGACGGGCACCTCGGGCTGATCGAGCCTGACGCGTGAGCCGGTCGCAGCCGATGCGCACGCCGCCGACCCGCCGCCCGGCCTCGCGGCGGCCGCGGGCCGCGCCGGCATCCGGGCGCGCCGCGGGCCGCGCCCGGCGGGGCACGCGCCGGTTCATCATCCTCACCGGCCTCTCCGGATCCGGAAAGACGCAGGCCATTCGCGCCCTCGAGGACCTCGGCTACTTCTGTGTCGACAACCTGCCCACCCAGCTCATCCCCACGATGGCCGAACTGACGACGCGCGAGGACGCGGGCCTCGACAAGGTGGCGATCGTCGTGGATGTCCGCGAGGGTGGGTTTCTGAACCAGTTCCCGCGCGTGTACCGCAAGCTGAAGGCGCAGGCGGCGGTCCAACCGATGTTGATCTTCCTGGAGGCGAGCGATGCCGCGCTGGTGCGCCGCTTCAGCGAAACGCGGCGCCCGCACCCGCTGGCCGTCGATCGGTCGGCCAGCGAGGGAATCGCCGAGGAGCGCGGCAAGCTGCGGCGGATCCGGGGCCTCGCCGATCTCATCCTCGACACGTCGAACCTCACCGTGCACGAGCTGCGCGACCACTTCATGGCGCTGTCGCGCGACGGCCGCAGCCGGGCAGAAATGGTCGTCAGCCTGGTGAGCTTCGGCTACAAGAAGGGCGTTCCCGTGGACGTCGACCTCGTGTTCGACGTGCGGTGCCTGCCGAACCCCTACTTCGTCGACGGCCTGCGCAACCTCACCGGGCGCGACCACGCCGTGATCCGGTACATGCGCCGCAACCCGGCCACCCAGGACTTTCTGGAGCGGCTGACATCCTTTCTCAGGTTCGCGCTCCCCCAATACGTGCAGGAGGGGAAGAGCTACCTCACCGTCGGGATCGGCTGCACCGGGGGGCGCCACCGGTCCGTCATGATTGCCGAAGCGCTCCGCACGGCGCTCGCCGACGTCACGGGCGTGAAGGTGCGCGTCAAGCATCGGGATTCGTAATGATTGGCATCGTCGTCGTGACCCATGGCCAGCTGGCCATCGAGCTGCTGAACGCCGCCGAGGCGATCGTCGGCGATCTGCCGCGATTCGCGGCCGTCTCCATCGGCTGGCACGAGCACACCGACGATGCACGGGAGGAGATCGCGCAGGCGATCGGGCGGGTGCGGCAGGGGGACGGCGCGCTGATTGTCACCGACATGTTCGGCGGCACCCCGTTGGACCTCGCCATGACCTTTCTGGCGCACGACAACGTCGAGGTCGTGACCGGAGTCAACCTGCCGATGCTCATCAAGCTGGCGGGGCTCCCGGATCAGGCGAGCCTGCTGGATGCCGCGCGTGAAATTCGCGAGCAGGGGCGGAATGCCATCTGGGTCGCGTCGGACCTATTGCGCGGGGGGAAGGACACGAAAGCGTGACGCGGATAGAGAAACCGTGGGGCTACGAGCTCCACTGGGCCAGGACGGATCGCTACGTCGGGAAGGTGCTCCACGTGAAGGCGGGGCACGCCCTGAGCCTCCAGTACCACAATCAGAAGGACGAGACGATCTACCTCTACGCCGGCCGGATGCTGTTCGAGATCGAGCGCGACGGCGCGCTGCAGCGGCAGGAGATGCGGCCCGGCGAGGCGGTGCACATCACGCCCCGGACGGTGCACCGCATGACCGCCATCGAGGACTGCGACGTGCTGGAAGTCTCGACGCCCGAGCTCGACGACGTCGTGCGGCTGGAGGATCGGTACGGACG
>MEKU01000001.1:9978-13700 GCA_001767195.1 Acidobacteria bacterium RIFCSPLOWO2_02_FULL_67_21 | reverse complement strand
CGCCTGCGGCGCCACACTGCGATCGGCCCCACCGCTCCGGCCCGCGCCGCCGCCGCCGAGGAGCGTGATCCGATCCGCCTTGATCTCGGTCGTGTAGCGCTTGTTGCCGTCTTTGTCGTCCCACTGCCGGGTCTGGAGCCGGCCCTCGACGTAGATCTGCTTCCCCTTCACGAGGTATTCCTGGAGGCTCTCGGCCTGCTTGCCCCAGAGCACGACCCGGTGCCACTCCGTCTTCTCCTGCCGCTGCCCCTGCTTGTCGTTCCACACTTCGGTGGTAGCCAGGTTCAGCGTCGAGACGGCGGCGCCTCCGGTCGTGTAGCGCAGTTCGGCATCGCGGCCCAGATTTCCCACCAGAATGACCTTGTTGACGCTTCCCATACGTGTCCTTTCAAAGGGATCGCTTGCTGCCTGGCTCTGAGCTTATCGCGGCTCGTGGACAGGGGAGGTCACTATCGCGCGGGCTCGGTCGTCTTGAGCCGCTCCAGGCTCTGTCTCGCCAGTCGTCCGGCGTCGCTATCAGGAAAGTTCTTCGCCGCAGCCTCCCAGGCGGCCTGTGCCTGCTGGATCTGTCCCAGGCGCTGGTGCGTCAGGCCGAGTTTGTAATAGGCAACCGGCACAGAGTTGGTTCCTGGGTAGGACTGGATGGCCTGTTCGTAGGCCGTGATCGCCTCGGGCCACTGATTCTGCGCGAAGTGCGTCTCGCCGATGTACAGCTGCGCGTCGTCGGCCTGCTCCGACTTGGGGAAGGCTCTGAGGAATGCCTCGAAGCCGGTGATCGCACTCGTCCATTGGCCCGCGAAATAATCGGCGCGGGCGGTCTCATAGAGCCGCGTCGGTGAGAGGCCGGCCGCCGGCGGGAGCGGGGGCTGCGCGGGCGCCGGGGCGGGCGCCGGAGCCGGAGCATTGGGATCGACCGGAGCGTTCGGATCGGCGGGAGGCGGGGGCGGCGCTACCGCCGCCTGCTGCAGCGCCTGGACGGTGACGCGCAGCGCCTCGAGCTCCTCGCGAAGCGATGCGATCCGGACGTTGGTGTCGTCGCTCCGCTCCCGGATGACCCGCAGATCGTTGGACATGTTGTCGATGAGCAGCTTCTGATCGGCAAAGGCCTTCCGGACCGCATTGTTGGTGTCTTCCAGTCTGGCGGCCAGCCCTTTGACCGACTCGGCGAGCGCCTGGTTCAGGGTGGCGAGCGTGATGGCGAGCTGCTGCGTCTGCTCCTGGAGAATCCGCAGCTCGGCGGCCATCTGCTGGTGCTCACGGTTCTGCCCCAGCGCGGGCGAGGGCGCCAGTGCCGCGAGGATCAGGGCGCATGCCGCGATGAACGTCGTCTTCTGCATCGTGAACCTTTACTTCGACGTAATCACGAAGTGGGCGCGCCGGTTCTTCGCCCAGGCCGCGTCAGTGTGGCCGGGATCGAACGGGAACTCCTTGCCGTAGCTGACGATCCGGATCCGGTCCGGCGCCAGGCCCAGCGACACCAGGTACGTCCGGACCGCCGCCGCGCGGCGCTCGCCCAGAGCCAGATTGTATTCGGCCGTCCCGCGTTCGTCGCAGTGCCCTTCGATCGTGATGACCCACGCAGGGTACTTCTTCAGCAGTCCGGCGTTGGCCGTCACGATCGAGCGTCCCGCCTCGTCCAGTTCGGCGCTGTCGAGGCCGAAGAACACCGGCTTGAAAGGGGAGTCCCGATTGAGCTCGTCGAGCGTGCGCCTGGCTATCTCGTCTTCCGCCAGCGGCTCGGCCGGGACGGGCAGCGCCTCCTCGACCCGTTCCGCGGGCCGAGGGGGCGGCGCCGGGGCCGCAGCGGGCGGCGGACCGGGCGGGGGAGCGGCCGGGCCGGCGACAGGCGGCTGGCGCCGGGCGCAGCCCGCGGCGGTCCAGATCGACGCAATCAGGATGAGTAGCAGAAGACGCTTGACCATCAGTTCGACCATGCGGGTGTGTAGTTGCTGCCGTCGCGGGTCACCTGTCGCGCCCCTCGGCCGTCGCGGCCGATCGTGAACACCTGCGTGCGGCCCGAGCGCGTCGAGGTGAACGCCAGGTGCCGGCCGTTCGGGGCGTACGCGGGGCTCTCGTTGCTGCCTTCGCCGAAGGTGATCTGGCGCGTGACACCGCCGGCCAGATCGTAGACCTTGATGTCGTACCCCGGCCCGGTGCGCGCCGCGAACGCAATCTCGTTGAACGGCGCCGGCGACCAGGTCGGGCGATCCGCGTACGATTCGGCCGTTGTCAGCCGGCGAAGATTCAGGCCGTCGGCGCCGACGATGTAGATCTGCGGCTGGCCGGCGCGGTCGGAGGTGAACGCGATCTGCGTACCGGTCGGCGACCAGGTCGGCGTGGTATCGATGGCCGGGTGATTGGTGACGCGGCGGAGTCCCGAGCCGTCGCGGTTGACGATGTACAGCTCGGGGTTGCCATCGCGGCTCGACGTGAAGACGATCCGCGTGCCGTCGGGCGAGAACATCGGCAGCCAGTTCTGCGTCCCGCCCTTGGTCGGCTCCTGCTGCACGCCCTGATAGATGAGCGCCACGAACAGGTCGGGGTAGCCGCGGCGGTAGGAGGTGTAGGCGATGGCGCGCGCATCGGGCGACCAGACCGGCGTCAGGTTGAGCTGCCGGTTGGTGGTAATCCGGCGGACGTTTGCGCCGTCATAGTCGGAGATGTAGATCTCCTTGACGTCGCGGTCCTGCACGCCCCCGACAATCCGCTCGCGGTTGCGATCCGACGAGAACGTCAGCTTCGTCCGTGCGACGCCGCGCAGCGCGCGCTGCTGCTGATGGATCTCGTCGGCAATCGTGTGGGCGTAGAGCCGGGGATTGGCGTCGGTGCCCGTGTACTCCTTGCTGAACACCGACTGCCGCGTCCGTACGTTGAAGAGCCGGAACTCGATCCGCACCGTGGCGCCCGTGCGCTGCACGCTGCCGAACGCCACGGCGTCGGCGCCGAGCTCGCTCCACGCCGGGAAGGCAATCTGATCGGCGGTCCGGGCCGCCGGCACGGTCGCATAGGTGTCGCGCGGAATCATGTAGAACTCCCGCTCGTACGCCAGGTCGTTCCAGAGGACCTGCGCGATCGACTTCGCGATTTCGGCGGCTTCGGGATTCATCGCGACGAAGTCAGGCACCGCATACCGCGGCGGCGTGCCGGGATCCCCGGAGATCACCACGGCAATCTCCGACGGCTGCTGCGGAGGCGGCGTCGGGGCGGGCTCCTGCGGGGCGGGTCCGGCCGCAAGCACGACCGCGCCGGCCACCGCGCCGACCAGGCCCAGGGCCCAGTGCATCGCGCGCAACTCGCGTCGCTTAGGAGAGTTCGTCATCGCGTTCAGCTACCGATAGTCGAATGTTATGTTCACAGTGAGCGTGGGGTTTGGAAATTGTGGCGGCAGCTCAGGTAGCCGCGTGATCAGCAGGGCGCGCTCGGCCGCCAGGTCGAGCGCCAGAAACCCGCTCGGCCGTTCAAGCATAACGCCTTGAATGGACCCGCCGCGGGTGATCGTGAACTTCATCACGGTCGATCCGCGAATGCCCTGATTCTGCTGCCAGTTCCGCTGAATGAGCGTCACCATCTGTTCGATGTACTCCGGGCAGCAGAAGTTGCTGACGTCGAGCTGCACGCCGCTGCCGCCCGAACCTCCGGTCGTGAGTCCGAAGCCCTGACCGCGGGCGCCGGTCTCGGTGCGCGTGGCGCCCGGCTGGGGCTCTTCCTCGGCCGCCGGCCGT
>MEKU01000001.1:0-9965 GCA_001767195.1 Acidobacteria bacterium RIFCSPLOWO2_02_FULL_67_21 | reverse complement strand
CGGGCGGCCGGCTTGGGCGCGGGCGGGGGTGGAGGTGTCGGCACTGGGATCTCCCGGCCGCCCATCGGCGTCATCCCTCCCGCGCGCGGGCCGGGCGCGCCAGCGAGGCTGATCGTCATGACGGTCCGCGGCGTGTCGTCTGCCTTGACGCCCCAGTCGAGCGGTCCAAAGGCGAGAAAGACCAGCACGCCCGCGTGTGCGGCCATCGACCAGACGACCATCGCCCGCAGCCGGTCCGGCTGCTGCCGGCGCGCCACGATGATGTCGGTGACCTCGGTCATCCCGGCTCACTGCTCTCCCGGGAGCTTGGAGATGATGCCGACGTTCACCACGCCCGCCTCCTTGAGCCGGTCGAACACCTCCATGAGCTCCTGGAGGTTCACCTCGCCGTCCCCGCGGAGGTACACGAACTTGTCGCTGCGGTTCAGCATGATCTGGCGCACCCGCTCAGCCAGCACGTCCAGCCGGATGGCCTCCTTGTCGATGAACACGCGCCGGTCGTCGCGATACGACACCGGCAGGTCCACGAACACGCGGTCGCTGGCGATCTCCTGCGATCGGCTCGCCACCGGCAGGTTGACCTCGACGCCACGCTGCAGCATCGGCGCCGCCACCATAAAGATGATGAGCAGCACGAGCATGACGTCGACCATCGGGACGACGTTGATCTCGGAGAGGGTAGGGGCAATGCGGCGCCCCCGCTGATGCCGCCCCCCCGCGTTCGGCGCCGATGCCAGGACCTTGGGCATGATTACGACACAGTCGCGCCGAAATTCCGTACGTAGTGCCGGGCTTCAGCCCGGCTAAAGCCGGGCGCTACGTCGGTCAGGAAATCGGTTCCACGCATCTACGTGAAATGCCGCTCGGCGATATTCAGGAACTCGAGCGCGAAGTCGTCCATCGTCGCTGAGAACTCCTTCACGTGGTGCGTGAAGTGGTTGTAGAACACGAGCGCCGGGATCGCGGCGAAGAGCCCGGCGGCCGTCGCGATGAGCGCCTCGCTGATGCCCGGCGCGACGATGGCGAGGTTCGTCGACCCGGTGGCGCCGATGCGCTGAAACGCAATCATGATTCCAACCACGGTGCCGAACAGGCCGATGAACGGCGTGACGCTCGCGGTGGTGGCCAGAAACGTCAGGCGCCGCTCGAGCTTGCTCACCTCGTTCGTGGCGGCGCGGATGAGCGCGCGATCGACGCCGTCGAGGCTCTTCAGGATTGGACGAGCGGTCGCGCCGGCGGCCGGCGGCGCGCTGCCGGACGGCGTCGCCGCGCGGAACTGCGCGTTGATCTCGGCGTAGCCGGCCTGAAAGACGCCGACGAGCGGCGTGGCCGGCAGCGACGGGCAGACCGCCTGCACTTCAGAGAACTTGCTGCTCTTGCGGAAGACGTCGAGAAAGCGGGAGGTGTCCCGCTCCGACCGGCGGAACGCCCACGTCTTCTGGAGGATGATCGCCCACGAGGCGACCGAGAACAGAACCAGGATGACCAGCACCGCCTGATTGATCGGCGTGGTCTCGGCGACAAGCCTGATTACATCGCCGCTCCCGGCAAAGGGGGCACCGTCGCCCTGCACCTGGAGGGCGAGGAGAAGGGAGCCGAGCGTGTACAACGAAGCCTCCGGATCATCGGATGGGCGCGCCGCAAACTGGCGGGGTCCCCACCTGCGCGGCGGGGCGCCGTTGGCACAGACAGGCCAGCCTAGCATGCGACCTGAATGCTGTCAAACGTATGATACGATGGCAGTTCCGCGCGCATGCTCCGCCTCCTCCGCATCCGTAACCTCGCGGTGATCGAGGCCGTCGACGTCGAGTTCGAGCCGGGCTTCAACGTCCTCACGGGCGAGACCGGGGCGGGCAAGTCGATTGTCGTTGAAGCCGTCAGCCTGCTGCTCGGCGCGCGGGCGTCGGCCGATCTGGTCCGAACCGGCGAGACCCTGGCCACCATCGAGGCGCTGTTCGAAGATCCCTCGACCCCGCTCGGGGCAGGCGGCGAGGTCGTCGTCCGGCGCGAGCTCACAAACCTGGGGCGCAGCCGTTCCTTCATCAACGGGGCGCTGGCCACTGCCGGTGCGCTGCGGGAGCTGTCGGTGCGCCTTGTCGAGCTGCACGGCCAGCACGAGCATCAGACGCTCCTCGATCCCCTCTCGCATCTCTCTATCCTCGACGAGTACGCCGGCGCCGGCGAGCTGGTGTCTCGCGTGGCCGGCGCCTGGGCGGCGTTGAGGACGATCCGCGAGCAGGTCGAGCGCTCGCGGATGGACGAGCGCGAAAAGAGCGCCCGGCTCGATCTGATCGCGTTTCAGCTCCGCGAGCTGGAGAAGGCGGTGCCCCAGCCGGGCGAGGACGAGGCCCTGGCGGCAACACGGCAGGTGCTGGCGAGCGCCGACCGCATCCAGCGCCTCTGTGAGGAGAGCTACGCCGCGCTGTACGAGAGCGACGACGCGGTGCTGGCCACGCTCGGCGGCGTCTGGAAGCGGGTGTCGGAGCTGGCCGCGATCGACCCGCAGTTCGCGTCGTACGTCGAAGCGCGCGAAAGCATCAAGGCGCAGCTCGACGATCTGGCGTTCTTCCTGCGCAGCTACGGTCAGGGCGTCGATGCTTCGCCGGCGCGGCTGCAGGACGTCGAGGACCGTCTCGCACTGCTCGAGCGGCTGAAACGGAAGTACGGTCCGACGCTGGACGAGGTCATCGCGCGGGCGCAGGCGCTGGCCCGCGAGCGGGAGCTGCTGACGGGGGAGGGGGCCCGGCTCGAGGACCTCCAGGCGGCGTTGACGGACGCCGGCGGACGGTACCTCATCGCGGCGCGTGAGCTGTCCGAGCGGCGGCGGACGGCGGCCCGGGAGTTCGCGCGGAAGATTGAAGGGGTGCTGGCCGATCTGGCGATGGCGCGCACGCGCTTCGAAGTCCGCTTCAATGCCTCGGAGCTCGGGCCGGAGGCATGGACGGAACGAGGCGTCGATCGGGGTGAGTTCTACGTGTCGCCAAATCCCGGCGAGGAGCTTCGGCCGCTGGCGCGGATCGTCTCCGGCGGGGAGCTGTCCCGGCTGATGCTGGCGATCAAGACCCTGGCGTTAAATGCGCAAAATGACTCCCGACCCCATTTAACGCTCGTCTTCGACGAAGTGGATGCGGGTATCGGCGGGCGGGTGGCCGATGTCGTCGGCGCCAGGCTGGCCGCGCTCGGCGCACGCTTCCAGGTGCTCTGCATCACGCACCTGCCGCAGATTGCCGCACGAGGGGCGACCCACTTCCGGATTGACAAGCAGGTGCGCTCGGGGCGCACGATCACGACGGTGGAGCGCCTCGGGGAGGCGTCCCGGGTCGACGAGCTGGCGAGAATCATCGGCGGCAACGTGACGAGCGAGGCGGTGCGGACGACCGCCCGGGAGCTTCTGGCCTCGGCGGCGGCGAGCCCGGAATCCGGCGCCGGTTCGCGCGGACGGCGGCGCCCCGGCGGGGAAGAGGCGAAAGGCGAAAGCGAAAGGCGAAAGTCGCGCAGATGACCGGGAAATTCCTCATCGAGACGTTCGGCTGCCAGATGAACGTGCACGACTCCGAGCGGATCGCGGGCCTGCTGCACCGGGCCGGGTACGAGCCCGCCGACGATGAGCGCGACGCCGACGTGATCGTCATCAACACCTGCAGCGTGCGCGAACACGCGGAGGAGAAGCTCTACACGCGGCTCGGCGAGCTGCGCGTCCTCGGCGAGGAAACGGGGCGCCGCCCGATCGTCGCGGTGGCAGGCTGCGTGGCACAGCAGGAGGGCGCCGCCCTGCTGCGCCGGACCAACGGTCAGCTCATCGACGTCGTCGTGGGCACGCAGCGGCTGAAGATGCTCCCGATGCTCGTGGAAAAGGCCGCCTCCGCGCTCAGCGCTTCGGCGAGCCTCGCCGGAGCAGAGCGAAGGCGGGCCGCCCACGCCCCCTTCCCAGAAGTCGACACCAGCCCGCTGGACGATGTCAGCTTTCCCCTCGGCGTGGTCCGTCGGGGCGACCGCGTCCGTGCGTACGTCACCATCATCGAGGGCTGCAACGACCATTGCGCCTTCTGCGTGGTGCCCTACACCCGCGGCCACGAGCGGATGCGGCCCAGGGCCGACATCCTGGCCGAGGTCCGGGAAGCGGCCGAGGCCGGCCGGCGTGAAATCCAGCTGCTCGGCCAGATCGTGAACCACTACCAGGCGCCGGACGATCCCGCCTGCGACTTCGCGGCGCTCCTGGTCGCGGTCCACGAAGTGGCGGGCGTCGAGCGGATCCGCTTTGCGAGCCCGCATCCGCGCCATACCGGCCCCGCGCTCATCGAGGCGGTCCGCGATCTTCCAAAGGTGTGCAAGCACATGCACCTGCCGGTGCAGTCGGGGTCGACCCGTGTGCTGCAGGCGATGCGGCGCCGCCACAGCCGGGAGGAGTACCTCGACCTGGTGGGCCGGATCCGCGCGGCCATTCCGGACGTCGCCATATCGACCGATATGATCGTTGGCTTCCCCGGGGAGACGGCCGCGGACTTCGACCAGACGCTGTCGCTCGTCGAAGCGGTGCAGTACGAGAGCATGTTCTCGTTCAAATACTCGGTCCGCCCGAACACGCTGGCGTCGCGGCGCATGCCGGATGGCGTGAGCGAGGGAGAGAAGACGGCGCGCATCGTCGCGCTGCAGGCGGTGCAGCGGGAGATCCAGACGCGCCTGCACGAGCGGGCGGTGGGAGCCACCGTGGACGTGCTGATTGACGGCGTGAGCCGGAGGCGCGAGGGTGAGATATCGGGCAGGACGAGCGGCAACACCATTGTGAACTTCCCGGTTCCTGGCGGAGAGACCGACGGCGAGCGATGGGTCGGCCGGACCGTCCCGGTCGTTATCCGCCGGGCGGGCCCCAACAGCCTCTGGGGCGAGACGGCGAGTGGTGCGTAGAATGCAGGGACGCTAGGGCCAACCGATGCTGATTGAAATGACGATCAAGGGGCTGATGGTCGACCCCATCACCAATATGCCGATCGTGATCCTCAAGGACAAGGCCGGCGAGCGCGTGCTGCCGATCTGGGTGGGGATCTTCGAGGCGAACGCGATTGCGCTCCAGATGGAGAACATCGCCACGCCGCGGCCGATGACGCACGACCTGCTGCGGAACATCATCACCGACCTCGACGGCCAGGTGGAACGCGTTGTCGTATCGGACCTCAAGGACAATACCTTCTACGCCATCATCCATCTCACGGTGAAAGGGGAGCGGGTCGTGGTCGACGCCCGGCCGAGCGATGCCATCGCACTCGCGCTGCGAACGCGGTCGCCGATCCTTGTGGAGGAGACGGTCATCGCCAACGCCAAGCCGATGGACTTCACCGCCGAGGGGGCCGACAGCGAGCGGCTGCAGAAGTGGCTCGAGAGCCTCGACCCGGACGACATGGGGAAGTACAAGATGTAAGTGTCGGCCGGCCGACATTCCGATCAACTCCCAACTTCCAATTTCCAACCTCCCAAGTTCGATCAATCCCGAATCCCAAGCTGCAGGGCCCCAGGTCTCGGAAGTAACCGCTTGGGAGTTGGGAGTTGGTTTTTGGGATTTGACTGATCCCTCCACAATCCCTAGAATGGGCGCGTCGCTCCTCCACAAGATACTCGGTCCGACCAGAGCACCATGATCGTTGCCATCGCCAACCAGAAAGGCGGGGTGGGCAAGACCACGACAGCCGTCAACCTTGCCGCCGCCCTGGCGATGCGAGGCTGCAAGACGCTGCTCATCGACCTCGACCCGCAGGCCAACAGCACGATCTCCTTTCTCGACCACGGCGTCGTCGCGCGGAGCACCTTTGACGCCATCGGCGATCCGGAATGTCGGCTGGCCGACATCATCCATCCGACGACGCTCCCGAACCTGTCGGTTGCCCCGGCGCGGATCAGCCTGGCGAAGATCGAGGCACGGCTGGTGGGGGAGCTCGATGCGCACTTCCGGCTCAAGGACAAGATCGCGCAGCTCGGCGGAGAGTACTCGCACATCGTCATCGACTGCCCGCCCGCGCTGGGCCTGCTGACGGTCAACGCGCTGGTGGCCGCCACCCACCTCCTCATCCCGATTCAGTCGTCCTACTTCGCGCTCGAAGGGACCGACGACCTGCTCGAGACGATCGAGAAGGTACGGCAGCGGCCCAATCCGGCGCTCCGGATCCTCGGCGTCGTCATCACGATGCACGACAAGCGGACTGCGCTTGCGCGGGACATCCGGGAGCAGATCCAGAAGGTGTTCGGGGGCAAGGTATTCCGGACGGTGATTACCAAGAGCGTGCGGCTGGAGGAGAGCCCCGCCTACAAGGAGTCGATCTTCACCTTCGCGCCGGAGTCCACCGGCGCGACCGATTACTACAGCCTGTGCGAGGAGGTCATCGAACGTGTCGAAGCGCGGACTGCCTAATACGCTCAGGATGCGCCATGACGAGCACTACGTCGAGGCGCTGGCCGCGTCTGCCGGGGCACCCGTCGGGCGCATCGTCCCGATCGACCTCCTGGACCCGAACCCCGACCAGCCCCGCCAGGTCATGGGCGACCTCTCCGAGCTCATTGCCTCCATTACGGAAAAGGGCGTCATCGAGCCGCTCATCGTCCGTCCGCGCGGAGGCCGCTTCCAGATCATTGCCGGCGAGCGCCGCTATCACGCGGCCGTGCAGGCCGGCCTTCGCGAGCTCCCGGTCATCGAGCGCCCGGCCGACGACGCCGAGGTGCTGGAGCTCGCGCTCATCGAGAACCTTCAGCGGAAGGACCTGACGGCCTTTGAGGAGGCGGAGGCGCTGCAGCAGCTCGCCCAGCGGTGCCATTACACCCATGAGGAGATGGCGCGGAAGCTCGGGAAGTCGCGCACCTCGATTACCGAATCGCTGGCGCTGAACAACATGCCGGACGAGGTCCGGAACCTCTGCCGGCTCGCGGACGTTACGTCGCGGTCGACCCTCCTGCACATCGTCCGGCAGGCGACGCCCGGGAAGATGCTCGCGCTCGTCGAGAAGATGGTGGCCCAGGGTGCCGTGACGCGTCAGGACGTCCGCGCCGAAGCCGGCAAAGGCAAACAGTCGAAGCCCCGGCAGTATGTCTATTCCTTCCGGGCGCCCGCCAAGACGTTCCGGCTGCGCATGAGTTTCAGCAAGGCTCGGGTCGAGAAGTCTGAAATCATTGAAGCCCTCGAGGGCATCATTCGCGAGCTGAGAGCCGCATCGAGATAGGCGCGGGGCAGTGCGGACACCTTCAGGGATTCAGACCGTATTCCGGCGTATTTCCATAACGTCGCATAATATGCGTTATGTTAACTATTAAATCCTGACGGCGCTCAGGCGGTCCAGCTCCTGGCCGCAAAGCTCTGGTCGGGCACCTCGAATTCCACCGGCGCCTGCCGCGGGTGCTGCTCGACCTCCGCTCCTGCCCGATTCACCACCACCACAAACGCGATACGGGTCCCCGGCATGGCGTTCAGGCAGCTGAACGGAATCCGCACCTCCAGGATGTTCCCCAGGGCGGCCGACACCGTCTCGCAGTCGCGCGCCTGCCAGCGGTCGCCGGATGCCTGCCTGACCTCCAGCCGCGCGGCCGCCTTGCCGTCGGCCGTCCGCGGAACCACCACGACCTGCAACCCGGGCGGGTTCAGGAACTTGATGCGGACGTCCATGTCCGGCTCGAGCAGCGCCTCCATCGGCCGGTCGCCGTCGAGCCGGACGTACAGGTGCGCGAGGCTGAAACCGAATTCCAGAAGGGTCACCATGCCGTGTCCGTTGCCGGCCCGGTGCATGGTGCCAGGCGCGTCCGCGGGGTCCACAGACCCGGCGCCGACCCACTCGAAGTAGCTCGTGACGTGGCCGTCGATTGTCGGCTCGATGAACCCGATCGGCGCCTCCACCGGTACGGTCCGCGGGGCGGTCGTGATGTTGCTGACGAAGAGTTCCTCAGGGATCGGCCGCTCCAGCGTCCGGTAGATATTGCGCACGTGCCGCCGGAACAGCTCGTCGAATTCCTGATCGTGGTCCGAGGAGTGGTCGTCGCCGTACCACCAGAACCAGTCGCTGCCTTCCGCAATCAGCAGCTCCTCGCGGGCGCGCGCGACCCTCTCGGGAGACGACGACGGGGCTGCAGAGTCGAGCCTCCGGCGGGCGTCCACCAGCTGACCCCAGGCCCGGTGGTCGTCCGGGTGGCCGATCCAGATGTAGAAGTCTCCGTTGATCCAGGACCCAGGGAACACCGACGGCAGCGTCTCGGTGGCCGAGGCGCACGCTTCCGCCATCGTCACGGTCCGGAGCTCCGGATGCGCCGCGAGCCGCCCGTACAGCGCCCGGAGGAAGGGCCGCCCCTGGCCGGCGTAGTGCTCCCACGCGTTCTCGCCATCGAGGATGACAAAAACAGTGGCCTCTCCCCCGCCCGTGCGCGCCGCGTAGCGACGGCCGGCTGCGACCAGGCGGTAGGTGAAGTCGTCGGCCGCGCCCTCGGCCGACCATGACGCGTAGGCGAACCCGATCAGGTCCGAGAGCGCGTGATCCCGGAAGCCGCACGCGACCCTCTGTCCGCCGCCTCCGACGAGGTACGGCCGGTACAGCAGCTCCGGCTGATCGAGATGGCCGTCGCCGCCCCTGTGCAGAGCGACGCCGAGCGTGCGCGCCAGGATCTCTTCGTCGGTTGCGATCCATCGCAGGCCGGCGTCGGCGACGAGCGGCACGACGGCGTCGGAGACCGACCCCTCCGACGGCCAGAGCCCCTGCGGTTCCGCGCCGAACAGCTCGCGATGCAGCACCACCGCGCGGCCGATCTGCTCGGCGGCATCCTGCGGATACCGAAACCGGTCGCGCGGCATGCGTGACTGGGGATGGGCGCGCAGATGGACGTCCGTGTCGCACAGCAGCGGCAGGATGGGGTGATAGAAGGGCGACGTCGACAGCTCGACCTGCCCGCGCGCCGCGGCCGCGGCGTACTCCGGGATCACCTTCTGGAGCAGCTCCAGCTCCACGGCGTGGAGGACGGCCTTGTCCACTTCGGTGTATCCGCGCCCCTTCGCGAGCAGCGCGCCCACGCGGGAGTCGTGCTCGTGATACGAGGGGTCGATCCAGGCCAGCTTGTGCCAGACCTGGAGATCGCGAAGGTCTTCGACTGAGAGCTGCGAGGCCTGCACCCGCGCGCTGAGCCCTCCCCCGCCGCGCCGCTCCAGGAGCTCGCGGTAGCGCGGATAGGGGTCGATCATGCGGGGCCTCGAGGCGTGGAAGAAATGCTCCACGCAGAAGGCGCGCTCCTCCGGCGTCAGCGCGTCGGCCGGCTTCAGGCTCAGCTCCAGGTGGCGATCGCGCGCCTCGTCCCGTGCGAACGCCTGCAGCTGGACCAGCAGCGAGGGCACGAGGTTGAACGTGACCTTCACGCCCGGGAACTCCCGGAGCAGCGCGACCATCCCCCAGTAATCCTTGAGCGCGTGCAGGCGCACCCAGGGCAGGACGTGCTCCCCGGTGAGGAGGTCCTGATAGAAGGGCTGGTGCATGTGCCACAGGATGGCGACGCGGGTCATGGGGGGTACTATGTAGGAATTAGGGGGCGAGGTGAATGCCTCGCCCCCGTCGTGACCGCCCCATGCGCATTATCGACCGCTACGTGATTCGCGAGGTCCTGTGGCCGCTGGCCATCGGGCTGCTCGTCTTCACGTTCATGTTAATCATTCCCTTCCTGATCGAGTACGCCGAAAGCTTCATCTCCAAGGGCGTGCCGGTCCCGGTCGTGGCGCGCGTCATGGCCACGCTGCTCCCCGCCGCGCTCGCGCTGACCATCCCGATGTCGCTCCTGCTCGGCTTGCTCGTCGCGTTCGGCCGCCTCTCCGCCGATCGCGAGTTCGTGGCGATGCAGGCCTGCGGGGTCAGCCTGCTCCGCCTCATGCGCCCGGTGGCGCTCCTCTCGGTGTGTGCCTGGGGCGCGACGTCGTACGTGCTGCTCGTCGCGGTCCCCGACGCCAACCAGCGCTTCCG